>JBBSAB010000019.1:0-103883 GCA_038252755.1 Polyangiales bacterium
CATAATTAGCCGCAGCGAAACGTTGAACCAACGATACAGAAACCGTCCGACGAAGGAGGCCGCAAAGCGCGCCACGCGCAGAAATTCGCGATCCGTTTGGAGGTCCCAAAACCATGTATTCAACAACACCAAGCTGGAGATGCGCTCCGGCTCCGTCACCGCGATTGGTAGCGCAATCGGTCCGCCGTAGTCGTGCACCGCCAGTGCAAAGCGCGTGAGCCCCAAGCCGTCGATCACCTCGCGCAGCACCTCCGTGTGCGCGTCCGGGGTGTAAGCAAAACCCGTCGGCCGCTCCGACAGCCCAAACCCCAAGTGATCGACGGCAATGACTCGCCGCGTTCGCGCCAAAACCGGAATCAAATGCCGGTACTCGAACGACCAACTCGGCGTCCCATGCACCAACAACACCACCTCCCCATCCCGCGGCCCCTCATCCACGTAGTGAACCCGCCCCCTCCGCGTCTGAAAAAACCTCGACTGAAACGGAAACAGCTCTCGATCTAGCCACCCTGGGGCCACCGTCTCACATTGGTCAACCATACTTGACCATATGCCTCACCCAGCCCACCTCGTCAAGCACGCTTGACCATCTTGGAAGGCGCCCTTTAGCGCAATCTTTCAACTGCCCGCCCACCAAGCCTGGCTTCTGGCGAGGCTTTGGCGAGGACCGAAGCGGAACGTACTCCCGTACGTGAGCATCGGACCGCAGCCAAAACGAAGCCAGAAGCCAGGATCGGCGGGCGTCCCCACAGCCGAAATACCGCTAAGGCAAGGGCCGGACGCAGTTGCGGCCGGAGCCTTTGGCGGCGTAGAGCTGCGCGTCCGCGCGGTCGAACAGGCCTTCGGCTTCTTCGGCCTCGGCGAGTTGGGAAACGCCGGCGCTGATCGTGACGGGGAGCTTCTTTTCTTCGAAGCTGTACGGCTCGCGAGAGATTGCGATGCGAATCGCCTCCGCACGCTCGAGCGCCACGTCGAGCTCGGCGTCTTCGCACAAAATCGCGAACTCTTCGCCGCCGACGCGGCCGAACAACTCGGTCGGCGAAAGGATGGCTTGGACGGCGGCAGTCGCGCCGCACAGCACGGCGTCGCCCGCCATGTGACCGTGCGTGTCGTTCACCTTCTTGAAGTAGTCCAGATCGAAAACGATCAGGCTGAGCGGCTTGCCACCGCCGGCAGCCGTGAACACCGCCAGCCGCAGGCTCTCGTCGAAGTGCCGCTTGTTGAAGATGTTGGTCAGCGGATCGAAGCGCATCAGCCGCTGCACTTCTTCGTGGTACGCACCCTCGATGTTACCGCCGGCGATGTACTTGAGCAGCGCCTTGCCGATACCGATGCGGTCACCGTCTTTGAGGATCTGCTCTTTGACCCTGACGCCGTTCACGTAGGTGCCGTTGGTCGAGCCCATGTCGACGATCTTGTGACCGCCGCCAAAACGCTCGATCCGCGCGTGCTTACGGCTGACCGAGTCGGCGTCTAAAATCAGCCCAGCAGCAGAGCCGCGGCCCACGTCGACCGCTGCGTCGCCCAACACCAACCTGTGGCCCAAACGCGGCCCGGAAAGCACGAGCATCAGCGCGCGCTGCTCCGCCGCAACGCGGATCAGCGTCCCCATGTCGCGCGAGATCGTGACCTCGAGCGTTGACTCGTAGTTGTCGTCGGGTTCGGGCAAGGCGAAAGCCGCGCGGCGCAGTGCCGCGATAGCTCGTCAGCATACCAAACGCAGAGATCCTTCCAACTCACACCAACAGAATGACCAAAAGTCCGTCTCCAGCTGGCGGTGTCTGAGCACGCTGGCGAGCGCCTCAGTCATTCTAGCGACATCTAGCGGCTCACCCGCGAGCCGTTAGTAGTTTATCGCACGACATGTAATCAAATGTCGTAGTACAAAAAGTATTCGAAGGGCGTCGGGCGCAAGCGCGAGGCTTGCACCTCTTGCTCGCGCTTGTAGTCGAGCCACATCTCGATCACGTCTTTGGTGAAGACGTCGCCCTTGAGCAGAAATTCATGGTCGGCTTCGAGCGCGTCGAGCGATTGCTCGAGCGATGCCGGCATGCGCGGCACGTCCTTCAGCTCCTCGGCGGACAACGAGTAGATGTCCTTGTCGAGCGGCTGCCCGGGATCGATCTTGTTCTGAATCCCGTCGAGCCCCGCCATCATCATCGCGCTGAAAGCCAAGTACGGGTTGGTCGCAGGATCCGGAAAGCGCAGCTCCAGTCGCCGTGATTTCGGCGAAGGTGAGTAGGTCGAGATCCGAATCGCCGCTGAACGGTTGCGGCTCGAATAAGCCAAATTCACGGGCGCTTCGTAACCCGGGACCAAACGCCGGTAGCTGTTCGTCGTCGGGTTGGTGAGCGCGGCCAGCGCGTGGGCGTGCTTGAGGATGCCGCCAATGTAGTAGAGCGCCATCTCCGACAAGCCAGCATAGCCGTCGCCAGCGAACAGCGGCTTGCCGTCTTTCCACAGCGACTGGTGGCAATGCATGCCGTTGCCGTTGTCACCGAACATTGGCTTGGGCATGAACGTGGCCGTCTTGCCGTTACGGAACGCCACGTTCTTCACGATCGATTTAAACCACATCAGCTTGTCCGCGCACTTGAGCAAGCTGTCGTAGCGCATGTCGATTTCGCCCTGGCCGGCTGTCGCGACCTCATGGTGCGAGACCTCGACTTCGATCCCGACCTTCTCCATCTCCAGGCAGATCTCGGTGCGCAGATCCATCTGCGTGTCTTGCGGCGGAACCGGGAAGTAGCCTTCCTTGGGGCGAATCTTGTGCGCCAGGTTCGGTCCTTCGGCGCGACCGTTGTTCCAGTGCGCCTCGACCGAATCGATTGCGTAGAAAGCCTCGTGCCCCTTCACGTCGAAGCGCACGTCGTCGAAGATGAAAAACTCCGCCTCGGGGCCGAAATACGCGGTGTCGGCGTAGCCGGTGCTCTTCAGGTAAGCCTCGGCCTTGAGCGCGATCTGCCGCGGGTCCCGCGAGTAGTTCTGGCGCGTGATCGTGTCCTGAATCGTGCAGATCAAGGACAGCGTCGGATGCTTGGTGAACGGATCCATCACGGCCGTAGCCGCGTCCGGGATCAGCAGCATGTCGCTCTGATTGATCGGCTGAAAGCCGCGGATCGATGAGCCGTCGAAACCGAAGCCATCTTCGAACGCCTCGGCGTTCAGGCGATGGAACGGCACGGACGTGTGCTGCCACTTGCCAATCAAGTCGACGAACTTCAGGTCGACCATCACGGCAGAGTGCTTCTTGCCTAGATCGATAGCGTGCTTGGGATCCATGCGCTGCCTCCTCGTTGCCCAACGGAGCCTACACCGTCTTGCAGCAGCCCCCCGTCACCTTACGGCTCCCTGATTTTACAGGGAGGATGGGAGTGCGGGAGGGCATTTTTCGTTCGGGGGACCGAACGAAAAATCGCTGTTTGCTGCGGGCAACAGGGCCCCGGTCGCCCGCTTGGACCTCGAGGAAATATTTTTTGATTTGGTCCTCCAAATCAAAAAATGCGCTTCTTCCCTCGCCGACCTCCCACCCTCCCTGTAAAATCTCGAGCCTTTACGGAGCTGGCTACAACTCCGTAAAGACTGGGCCGCCCAGCTGGGCGGCCGGTGACAGGGCCTACCCCTTCGGAAGACTAGATCGCTTCTTCGGCGCGCTCGCCGGTGCGGATACGCACGGCTTCGTCGACCGGCATCACGAAGATCTTGCCGTCGCCGATGCGACCAGTCTTGGCGCTCTTCTCGATCGCGTCGATGACCTGATGCACCATGTTGTCCGGAACGACGATCTCGAGCTTCACCTTGGGCACGAAATCGACGACGTACGCCGAGCCGCGGTAAACTTCTTTCTTACCGCCGGTTCGCCCAAAGCCCTTCACCTCGGTGACGGTCATGCCCTGAATGCCGACTTCGGACAGGGCGTCCTTCACTTCGTCCAGCTTGAAAGGCTTGATGATTGCCTCGACCTTCTTCATCTCGCTCTCCATCAGTTGGGGGCTTATCGCCCCAGACATTTCGTCTTGAACCGCTCTCGATCTCCGAAGCGGCCGAATGAGTTCCTGCTGCTCGCACCTCGAGCCCGGACCTTGGGAGTAGCGGGCTACGTGTTTCGCGAATGTTTCGCATAGAAGTCTCGCCACTCGACGCGCTACTTTGGCGAAAATCTCGATCGGTTCCCGGGGCGGGCCCTGGCCCCAGCGGCCGGACGCTCGGCGTGGCTCGCTCCCCTAGCGGCTAGGGGGCGGCCGTGTCCAAAGTGCCCGAAATCCGTCGCCAGTAGTATTACCCTGCGCGTTCCCACTCTGGGTCCCCTCGCCTCCCGCTAGCCCCCGCTTTACCTACCGCCTCCTTCGCCTCCTTCGCCTCCGTCGCGTCTTCGCCCCCCTCGCCCTCATGGTCACACAGAACCAGTCCAAGGTCCCGGACGGAACCCTGCTCGAGGGTAAGTTCCGGGTCACGCGGGAAATCGGGCGGGGCGGAATGGCCGCCGTCTACGAGGCCGAGAACATCGACATCGGCAAACGCGTGGCGGTGAAGATCCTCGCCGCTGAGCTGATCACTTCGCGCATCGTGCGCGAGCGGTTCCTGCGCGAGGCGCGCGCGGCCGCGGCCGTGCGCAGTCCCTACATCTGTGACGTCTACGATTCGGGCATGTACGAGGAGCGCCCGTTCCTGGTGATGGAGCTGCTCGAGGGCGAGAGCCTGTACGACATGCTGACGCGCGCGCGGCAGCTCGACTTCGAAACGACGCTGCGCATCGCGACGCACTCGGCGCGCGGCCTCGGCAAGGCGCACGACTCGAACATCGTGCACCGCGATCTGAAGCCCGAGAATATCTTCCTGACCCAGGACGAGGAAGGCAACCTGCTCGCCAAGCTGGTCGACTTCGGGCTCGCCAAGTTCTACGAGCAGACCTCGGGCCCTGATCAAGTCAGTGTCCGGCTCACCCGCGAAGGCGCGCTGTTCGGCACGCCGGCCTACATGAGCCCGGAGCAAGCCAAAGGCAAAGGCGAGGTCGATCATCGCGCTGATTTGTGGGCCTTGGGCTGCATCGTCTACGAATGCCTGACCGGGCAAACCGTGTGGAGCGTCGATCAAGGCGTCGCGATGATCTTGGCGCAAATCGCCAGCGCGCCGTTGCCGCGACCGAACAAGCTACGCCCCGACCTGCCGCCGGCGTTCGAGGCTTGGTACCTGCGCGCGCTCGATCGCGATCCGGACAAGCGCTATCAAACGGCGCGTGAGCTGGCCGATGCGCTAGCCAAGGCGCTGGTACCCACTGCCCCCGCCGCGCGCGCGATTTCGCTGTCGAGCGACCACGAAGGCATGGTCGTGGACGAGCTGATCCAGAAGAGCGATCGCGTGCCGAAGCTCGAAGGTGGTCGTGGTTCGGCCGCCGACGCCCAGCCGCCGACCGTGCGCGAAGGTGCGACGGCGCCAGTCAGCACGCGCGCCCCGAATGGGCAAACCGCCGCCGACGCATCGTCGGGCAAAGCCATTTCGATCCTAATGTTCGTTGCGTTGGTGTGCCTGGGTGGCTACGCCGCGTGGTTGTACGTGCTGCATCCCCCCGGCAAGTCGACCGCCGCCTCCAGCGGCAACGCGAAGACCGGGTCGAGCGGAACCACGACCGCCAAGGCGGCGAAATCCGGCGGAAAATCTGCGGATGCGCCCGACTCGGACGCGTACGCCAGGCTGCTGTTCGAAGCCCAGGATTTGCTTACGAACGGCTCAGCCAAAGATGCGCTCGAGAGCTTCAAGGCCGCGTTCGCGCTCGGTTCGCAACCGCCGGCGCGGTCGATGCTGTCGCAAGCCACCGTGATCGTCGAAGAGGCCACCGGCCCGTGCCGCGTCGACGCGCTGGCGCGACCGCGGCCGTTCGGCATCGCCGAGCCCAGCTCGCGTCCCACGTTGGTCAAGACCGAGCGCGGCATCGTGTATGCCTGGGTCGACGCCCACGTCGACGCCAAGCGTCGCCAGGGGCACGCCGTCTTGCTCGACAACGCCATGCGGCGCGTGTCGGAGCCGATCCCGGTGACGCCCGAAGCCGTTTCGGTGCGCTCGCTGCAGCTACTCAGCGCGAACAGCGGCGCGGCGCTCTTGTACTGGGACGACGCCGCTGACGGCGCGGGCGTGTACGTCCGCAGGCTGGAAGCCGACGGTAAGATCGCGAGCCCTGCGCGGCGCGTCTCCGACGCCAAGCGCGGCGAGCTGCACCCGACGTTCGTCAGCCATGACGGTGGTTTTTGGGTAATTTGGGAGGAAGACGGCGCGCGCGGGCGTGTCGACGTGATGGCCCGCCAGCTTGACGACAAGCTGGAGCCGAAGGGTAAAATCATTCGGCTGGCGCAGGTAGCTGGTGTGCCGCGCAACCCCAACACCGCATCCAGCCCCGACGCGGTGATCGCGCAGGGCGCGTTGCAGGTCGTCTTCTCTGTCGACCGCGGTGCCGAGCACCATCAGATCATGCTGCTGCGCGAGCCGTTGGCCGACGCGGCCTACGCGACAGGTCTGGTGCTCGACAAGAAGAAGAAGCTCAGCACCGACGTCAGCGTCGGCGTGCTGGCGCCGCTTTCGCGTGCCAACTCCAAGAACACGACGCCACGCATCGCGTGCTTGGAGAAGTCGTGCATGGTGGTTTGGGACGACGACAGCGCCGGCGCCTACGCCGCCTATCTCGAACGCGACAAGATCGAGCCGCTGTGGCACCGCGAGTTTTCGCCGAAAGGGATTCGTCCCACGTTGGTGTCGACGGCCGACAAGACGCTGATCGCCTGGTACGAAGACTCGCGGCTAAAGTTGGCCGAGCTGGGTCGCGACGGCCTCGGCAAGCCGAGCGTCTTGGCGCGCGTGAATGGCTTTCAGCCCGAGCCGGACATCACGCGTGGCGAGAAGCCGGGGCAATGGCTGGTCGGGTTCCGCGACTACGAATCCGCTCATTTCGAGGCCTTTGGCCTACGCGCGGAGTGCAAATGAGCCGAGCCGAGCAAGACGAAACTCACACCGTGCCGCATCTTTTGTCGATCCCAGCGCGCGCACAGATGCGTCGCCTGCCCGTCGAAACGCCGCGGCTGTTGCTGGTGCCGATCGAAATTTCGGACGGTGACGAGTTGTGGGACGCCGTCGAGGGCTCGCGCTGGCACCTCGAGCGCTGGCTGCCGTGGGTGCCGTTTAACAGCACGCGCGAGGCCAGCATGCGCTACGCCGAAGCGTGCGTCGCTGACTGGGACGGCGGACGCGCCGTGCGATTTGCGATCCGCGACCGGCATTCGCGCGAGCTGCTCGGCGTCGTTGGGCTCGACTCGTGCGTGCACCTGCATCGCTCGTGTGAGCTCGGCTATTGGCTGCGGCGTGACGCCACCGGCAAGGGTTTGATGACCGAAGCCGCTAATGCGTCGGTCGAGTTTGCGTTTTCGCGCATGGCCATGCATCGCATCCGCTGCGCGGCCGCGACCGATAACTTCCCCAGCTTGCGCGTGATTCAGCGGCTGGCCTTTCGCTTCGAAGGTATCGCCCGCCAAGCCGAGCTGGTGCAGTCGCGCTGGCTCGACCACGCGGTGTTCGCCAAGCTTTCCTCGGACGAATGAGCGATCTCGCGGCTCGGCGGAGGCAAGTGCCGTTCTTGGTGCTGGCGCCGAGCCTAGTGGTGGTGGTCGGGGTGCTGGCGGCGTTCTTGATGGCCGCGCTTGGCACGCGCGAGCTTGGCCTGCAGAGTGACCAAGCCGCAGCGCTTCGCGCCAAGCTGCTGGCGACCACGATGTCCGAGCGGCTGCGCGCGACGCCGGAGGAAGATCGCGCGGCGCTCGTCGAGCGCGCGGCGCGGCGTTCGGGCGCCGAGCTGTTGCTGGTCGAGCAGAACGGCGACGTGGTGGTCGACGGCTCGCAAGGCGTTCAGAAGAAATCGCAAATCTTGAATCTGCTCGTCAACGGCGACGGCGAGACGCTGACGAAGCTGGGGCGCTCGCGCTACTTCGCGGCGTCGGTCGACACCGCCGAGCCGCTGAGCGTGCTGGCGTTCGTGGTCGCGCCCGAGGTGCCATTCGCGGGCGGTTCCTTGGTGGTGTCGGTCGCGCTGTTGGCCACGCTGTTGGTGGGCGCGGCAGCGCTGGTGGCGTTGGCGTTGGCGCGTGACGTCTATTCTGACGTCACGTTCGTCGAACGCCGAATCGCCGAGATGGCGCAGGAAGGCGCAGATCCTGCGGGAAAGCCCGTGCCAGTGCGCTCGGTCGACCAGGTGGGCCTATTGGCGGCGTCGTTCAACGTGCTGGTCGACCGCTTCGCGGCCGCCGAAGAAGCGTACCGCCAGGATCTAACCGGCGCGCAAAACTACGATCGCGAGCGCAGCGCGTTCCTGGCAGCGCTGAGCCATGAGCTACGCACGCCGCTCAACGCAATCTTGGGTTTCGCCGACGTCTTGCTAGCGGAAGTGGACGGTCCATTGACCGAAGACGCGCGCGAGAGCCTGTCGGTGATCCGCGGCAGCGGCGAGCACTTGCGCGCGCTGATCGACGACATTCTCGACCTTTCGGCGCTCGAGTCGGGCGAGCTGCGCTTGAGCTCACGCTCGGTCGACGTCTTTCCGATCGCGCAGGAAGTCGTACGCGAAGCCGCCATCGCCGCTAGCGCCAAGGGCTTGATGCTGGACCTCAACGGCAAGCCGGCCTTCGCGTGGGCGGATCCGCGGCGCGTGCGGCAAATCATCGGCAACGTCGTCGGCAACGCGATCAAGTTCACCAGCAAGGGCAGCGTCAGCGTGCGCGTCGATCCGCGCGACGGCGGCGTCTCGATCGCCATCTCGGACACCGGTCCTGGTATCGCGCCCAAGGACCACGAGGCGATTTTCCGCGAGTATTTTCAAACCGGCGACGTACGCCGGCAGCGCGTCGGCACCGGCCTGGGGTTGGCGATCACCCGGCGTTTGGTGCAAATGCACCGCGGCTTCATCGATCTGCGGAGCCAGCTCGGGCGCGGCTCGCTGTTCACGATCGTGCTGCCGTCGCAGGCGCCGCCCGAGCCGCGTCCCTCCGATCCGGTACCGCCGCCCGCCAAGTCGCGACCCCGCGCGGAGCCAGTCACTTGAACCCGGCAGCCGCGCGGTTGGTCGCTCGCGTGCTGGGTTGGCAGCTCGCGTTCACGCTGGGCACGATCGCGCTGTTGGCGGCGTTGGCGCCGCACTTTCTACTACTCAACGGCTCGGTCGCGGCCGACGGCATTGAGACATTGAGCCTCGGCATCGCGGCCGGTGGCCTGTTCGGCATCGCACGCAGCGCTTGGCGCCTGCGTCGGCTGCGGTTCGCGCTGCGCGCGCTGGCCGTCGGCTCCTCGGCGGTCGAACCGCAAGAGCTGCTCGAAATGAGCGACGAGCCGAAGCAATTGCTGGCTGGGTGGACCGCGCCGTCGCTGCTGACCGCGCTTGTCTCAACCACCTTCTTTCGACCCAAGCTGGTCGACCTGACGACCGGCGTCACTTTGTGCCTGCTCGGCGCGGTGATCGTCGCTGCCGCGGCTTTGCCGCTGTTTGGCCTGCTTCGCTCGGCGTTTTCGCAAGCGCTCGAGCTCTCGCCACCCGACAAGATGCGCGACGTCGTCGAAGACGCGGAGAAGCGCGGCTTGATAGTCGAGCGCGTTTCGCGGCGCATGATCGCGGCGGTCACGACCCCAGTCGCGTTCTTGTCGCTCGGTGCGGCGCTGATCGTCGGCGCGCATTTGCGCCGTGCCGACGAGCGCAGCCGCGAAGAGACCGCGCGCGTGTTGGCGCGAGCCGCGCTCGAAGAGCGACCAGGTCCGGTCGCGGGCGCCGGGCTCGAGGCGGCGATCGAACAAGGCCGCGCGCTCGGCTTCGACGCACGCGTGCGCGAATACAGCCAAGGCTACGCGGTCATGCGCGGCGAAGACGGCATCGTGACGGTGGTCACGCCGCTCGACGACGGCAGCGCCGAGGTGCGTTTCTTGGGCACGACCGAGGGCGTGCTCGGGCTGTCGTTCGTGGGTGTCGCGCTGATGGTCACGGCGCTGGCCGGCTACCTGGGCACGATGCTCGGCACGGCGCTCGGACGCGATCTACGCGCCGCCACCCGCGACGTGCGTGACCTGGGTACCGAGGCGGTGTTGAGCGGCGGCACACGCGTGGTGCGCGCCGCACGCTTCCGAATGGTGGCGCGACTCGGGCGCGCCATCGAGCAACTTGCTCAGCGTTTTCGGGTATTTGCGAAGGCGCAAGAGCGCTCAATCGACGCCCGCCAAGCCGCCGCACGCATGCGCGGCTTGTTCTTCGCCAGCGTAAGCCATGACTTGAAGAGCCCGCTCAACGCCATCTTGGGCTTCACCGAGTTGGTGCGCCGAACCGAGCTGTCACCGGGTCAGCTCGAGAGCCTCGACTTGATCGACCGGCGTGGTCGCGAGTTGTTGGCGCTGATCGAAACCATCTTGGACGCTGCGCGAGTCGAAGCCGGACAACTGAGCTTGCTGCTGGACGCCGCCGAGGTGCCGGCCCTGCTCGAGGAAGCAAGCATCAAGGGCAAAGATCTGGCGAGCATGGTCGAAGCCATCGTCGTGGCGTCGTGGGATTCGAACCTGCCGCTCGTGCGCGTGGACCCAGTGCGGATCCCGCGCGCGCTGGCGACGTTCGTGGCGCACTCGCTGCGCAGCACCACCGGCGGCGAGCTGCACGTGCACGGCAGCGCGGTCCCGGGCGGCGTGCGCATCGACATCGAATTGCCGCGCCCCGATCCCGATCTCGAGACGTTGCTCAAACCGAACCCGCGACGCGCCGAGACGCAGCATCGCGGGTTGGCCCTGGGCCTACGCCTGGCACGCTCAGTCGTCGAGCTGCACGGCGGCACCGTCGAAATCGGCGACCGCGGCGGCGTGCCGGCAGTGTCGGTTTTACTGCCGGAAATGCCGGGTGTTTAGAGAGAGGGAGGGATTCGAACCCTGCGAACGGCGTTTGCAAAAACCTTATGCGGCCCGCGACCTTGCGAGCCAACGCCGTGAAACTGAAAGCGACAGGGAGGCCAAGAACCACCGATCGCAAAATTGCCGATATTGCCCAGGACTCGGCTTCGCAACGCTGAGGCGCTTCTACGACGCTTTCTCACAGGCAGCCGGTATGCCGCCAGGCGCATACCTCAGCGCCAATCGGTTCCGCCGCACGAAAAACCGCTACGCCGATCAAGGCGCCTGGGCGCGCGACTTAGGCGCGGCCCGAACCGCCTGCAGCAGAATGACGACCAAGAGCAGCAGCGCAGTCACCAGATTCGAATACCAATAAGGCAGATTGCCGAACAAATTGACCATGTTGGTGATGACCCCGACGATGAGCACGCCGTACAACGTACCGATCATGCTGCCGGCGCCACCCGACGTGAGCGTTCCACCGATGACTACGGCGGCGATCGCTGTGAGCTCCCAGCCTGAGCCCGCATAGGGCTGCCCCGAGCCCAGACGCGACGCCAAAAGCACGCCCGCCAGCGCCGCCATCAAGCCGCTCAGCGCGTACGTCACGAGCTTGGTTCGATTCACCTCGAGGCCCATCATCCGCGCAGCTTCTTCGTTACCGCCCACCGCGTAGATGCGACGCCCGAGCGCGGCATACTTCAGCATGATGACGAAGACCAGAATTGCCACAATGAACAGCAGGCCCAGGTAAGGGATGCCCAGGATGGCTCCCCGAGATACCTCGCTGAAGCCGGCGACCGGCTGGCGGGGACGGACCGTCTCACCGCCCGAGATCAAGAAGGCGCCGCCGCGCGCCCCGAGCATCGTGGCCAGAGTGGCGATGAACGGCGGGATCTTCAGATGGGTCACCAAAAGGCCATTCAGCAGCCCGAAAGCCAAGCCAGCCAGCAGCGGCACGAGTAGCGCCACCAGTAGAGCGCCGTCGCTGAGCTTCGCGGCGACGATGGCGGCCACTGCGGCCACTGCACCAACCGACAAGTCGATGCCCCCGGTAAGCATGACCAACGTCATACCGATCGACACCATGCCCAGCATGCTCACTTGCCGCAGCACGTTCTTCAGGTTGAGCGCCGTGAAGAACGGCTCGAACCAAAACGACGCCAAGACAAACAGAAACAGCAGCGCTGGCAAAGCCTTCTGCTCGCGTACGTGCGTCAGCGCTTGACGCGCAAGAGCATGGAGCGCTGAGCTGGCTCGCACTCGGACCATCAGCGCAGCCGCTCCCGTTGCAAGTAGAGAGCGCCGACCACGATCGCGGCTTTGACGACGAGCGACCAATGAAACGGGATGTCGTTCATGTTCACCATCATGGTGATGAGCTGCACGATGCTGGCCCCGACGACGCTGCCCAAGATACGCGGTTTGCCACCGTGAAACGCCGTGCCCCCGATGGCGACGGCCGCAATGGCGTCGAGCTCGATCAGCGAGCCTAGCGTGCCAGCATTGATGGCATTGATGCGGGCGCCCTCCATGATGCCGGCGGTGCCGCTCAGCACCGCCGACACCACGTACACCAGGGTCAGGTATGCCGGGATCCGAATGCCGACGAGGCGCGCCGCCTTGGGATTGTCGCCCAGTGCCTCCAGGTACCGGCCAAACACGCTCTTTTCGACCGCAAACACGGCGAGCGCGACGCACACCGCCATGATCAGGACCTGCACTGGCAAGAATCCGAAGAGCGTGAGGCTGCCGAGCGTGGCCAGGCTGCTGCCGGAGGTCGAAAGCGCCAGCTCACCGAGAATGACCTGCGCCAGGCCTCGCCCGCCGATCATCAGGATCAACGTGACGATGATGGGCTGAATGCGCAGGCGCGCCACCAAGATACCGTTGAACAGCCCGCACACGGCGGCGGCGGCGACACCACCCAGCAGCGCCAGCTCCAGACCCGCTCCGCCACTTTGCAGTCGGCCTGCCACGCTGGCTGAAAGTGCCATCACCGCACCCACCGAAATGTCGATGCCTGAAGTAGCGATCACCAGCGTCACACCGACGGCGATCAGTAACGTCGGGTAGACCTGCAGCACAAAATTCCGGAGCGTACCTGCCTCTAGAAAATGCGGCGTCAACGCCGCGTTGAGCAGCAGCAAGAGCGCCAGCATCAATGTTCCGCCGTGACTTCGCAGCAGCTCGAGCCTGATGCGAAGCTCCGGCTTGGCTTGTTGCGACTGCTCGGTAAGCGCGTGCTCCATCGACTCAGGCTCCGTGGGCAATCAGCTCGGTGATGCGGCGTTCGGAGATGTCCCTGCCTGAGAGCTCACCGACGTCGCGGCCGTCGCGCAGCACGACGACGCGATCCGAAAGCTCCGTCAGCTCCTCGACCTCAGACGAAATCAAGACGACGCCGATGCCGCGGTCAGCCAACTCGGCAACGACCGCGGCGATCTCCGCCTTGGCGCCGACGTCGATTCCGCGAGTCGGCTCATCCAAGATCATCAGTGACGGGCTCTTGCACAGCCAACGCGCCAGCAGCACCTTTTGTTGGTTACCACCGCTCAAATTTTGGATCGGTTGGTTCAGATCCGACGTCTTGATGCCCAGCTGCGTTACATAGCTCGCGGCGACCTCGCGCTGCCTGCCGCGATCCACGATGCCCCGCTCGCTCAGGTCGGGCAAGAGAACCATCGTGATGTTGTCCAGCACCGACATGTGCGGGAAGATGCCGCTCTGCTTGCGATCCTCTGGACAATAGGCAACGCCGGCCCGGATGGCGTCGTCGGGACCGCGGAAGTGCCGCGCTTGACCATTGACGAAGATGGCTCCGGACTCCGTCACCTCGTCACCAAACAAGAGTTGTGCCGTTTCGGTCCTGCCCGAGCCGAGCAAGCCCGCGACGCCCAGCACTTCCCCGGCCTTCACGGCCAGGCTCACAGCGTTCACCTTGCTGCCGCCTTTGAGCGATCGCGCCTCGAGCACCGGCTGTGCCGGCTCTCCGGTCGCGGCGGGTGCTCGTAACGACCGTTTGCGGGCGCCCATCACGGTGCCGGCGTCGCGCCCGATCATCGCCGAGACCAGGCTCAGCTTGGTTAGATCTGCCACCGCATACTCACCCACCAACCGGCCATCGCGTAGCACCGTCATGCGGTCGCAGATCTCGAACAGCTCGTCGAGACGATGTGAAATGAAAATGATTGCGATACCGCGCTCTTTGAGGCGCCGGACCACCTCGAACAGCTTCTTCACCTCGCGCTCGTTGAGCGACGAGGTGGACTCGTCCATGATGATGACACGGGCGTCGATCGAGATGGCCCGCGCGATCGCCACCATCTGCTGGATCGAAGCGCCGTAGCGCGCCAACTTCTGCGTCACGTCTACTTCCTGCCCCACCCCAACTGTCTCCAGCAGCTCGCGAGCCCGGCGTTCGATGCTGCGCCAGTCGATGAAGCCCCACCTGCCACGGGGCTCGCGGCCGATGAAGATGTTCTCCGCCACGCTGAGCGAGCCGATCAGGTTCAGCTCTTGGTAGATCGAACTGATGCCGGCCTGTTGCGCTTGCAGACTGCTGCGTGGGTCGAGTAGTGCTCCGCCCAGGCGGATCGTGCCCGAGTCCTTGCTGTAGACACCGGTCAAGATCTTAATCAGCGTGGACTTGCCTGCGCCATTTTCACCGATCAGCGCGTGCACCTCGCCCTGACGCAGCCGAAAGTCCACACCGTCGAGCGCCTTCACGCCCGGAAAGCTCTTGTTGATGCCGACCATCTCCAAGAGCCGGTCAGGCTCGGGCCGGGCAGCATCGGCGTCGCTACGGTTGAAAAGCGGCATCCCGGCGCCCCTTCCTCGTTCAGTAACCGAACGCTGCGTGCTCTGCCACGTTCTGGGCGTCAATCACGAAGTCCTCGACGCGAATGTAGTCGGGCAGCTTTTCCTTGCGTTGCAGCTTCTCTGCAGCATCGAACACCTGCCCGGCGTAGTAGGGATTGATCGTCACGGTGGCGTACAGCTCACCGGATTTGATCGCCGCGAGCGCGTCCTTGAAGCCCGCGTTCGAGACGACGACCACCGAACCGTCTTTGCCGTCGCCTACCTTCTTTCCCGCGGCCTTGAGCGCCTGAATCGCTGCCAGCCCTTCCTCATCGGAGTGTGCAAAGACCGCGTTGAACTTGCCGCTCATGCTTTGCACGATGTTCTCCATCGCTTTGAGCGCGGTGGCGCGATTGTAGTCGCCCAGCTGCGAAGCCACGATCGACATGTTCGGGTATTTTTGCATCTGCTGCCGAAAGCCCTGGCTCAGCCCGAGCGTGTTGCCAGCGCCTGGTGTGCCATGGAGCTCCACGACCTTGATCGGTTGCTCGGCGCCGAGCGCCCGCTGGATGATTTCCGCCTGCTTGGCTCCCACCCACGCGAAATCGGAATACAGCCTCGTCACGTAGTCCTGACCCGGCTTGCCGGCGATGTCACGATTGACGACGATGACCGGGACGCCTGCTTCCTTGGCGACGCCCAGGCACGCGGCAGAGCCTTTGACGTCGATCGGCCCGAGGATCAGGATGTCGGGCTTCTGGGCGACCAAATCCTCCACGTCCGCCAGCTGCTTTTCGATCTTGGCTTGCGCGTGCACCACGATGAACTTGTGGCCACGCTTTTTCGCTTCTTGCTCCATGTTGGCAGCGAACGTCGTAAACCAAGGGTTCGGGTCGCCCACCGATGAGTACGCGATACTGAGGGCGTGCGATCCTGCTTGGTCAGGCGGAGCGCTCTGTCCTGCGCCCGGCGACTGCTTGTTGTTGCAAGACAGACCGCTCACGCAAAGCAGCATCATCAAGAGCGCGAGCCAGCGAACTGAGGTGCTCTGCGTGACTGGCAGTCGATCGAAGCCGCTGTGGGCCTCTGCCAGCCGCGCAGGGAGGCTTTTCCGGAATACTAAGGTGCCGCCGTGCCCGGCCTTCGCGCCGGCGCGGTTTCTGTCAGCCAGAGTTACATTCCATTGGAGAAAACTCATATTCCACATATCTGCGGCAATCACCGCTGATCTCGACTCTAACTTTTGCTTGCGAAAGCTTACTCTCTCATATAGAAGTCAGGAAAGGAAGACGGTAATGGCAGCGCTGGCGAACAAGACAGCCGTGGTGACGGGCGCAGCAGACGGCATCGGCCGTGCCATCGCGCTCGCTTTCGCGGAAGCGGGGGCTCGCGTGTTTGCGGGTGACTCGAACCACGAGCTCGGGGCCGAGCTTTCCGAGCGCACGAAAGGCCAGGTCGTGTTCGTGCCGTGCGATGTGAGCCGGGCCGCGGACATGGCCCGGCTGATCGAGGCAGCCATAGCAGAGACCGGCCAGCTCGACGTGCTCGTCAACAATGCCGGCATCGCGGTCGGGCCCAAGCCCATCTTCGACATGACCGAGCAGGAGCTGGAGCGGCAAATCTCCGTCAATCAGCTGTCGATGCTGTACGGCTTCAAGTTTGCGCTACCGCACATGATGAAACGCAAGCGCGGCGCCGTCATCAATTTGGCCTCGATGCAGGCCCACGTCGGCATCCCGGGCTGGACGGCGTACGCCGGCACCAAAGGGGCGGCCATTGCCATGACCCAGCAGCTGGCCGTCGAGTTCGCACCCTTCGGTATTCGCGTAAACTCGATTTCGCCCGGCGCCATCAACACGCCGATGAACGCCAAGATCGTGGAGGAGCAAGGCAGCCACTTGCTCGAGGTCTGGCAGCACATGCACCCGCTCGGTCGCATCGGCGAGCCCAGCGAGGTCGCCAGCGCCGCGGTCTTTTTGGCCTCGGAGCAGGCGGCGTTCGTGACCGGCGTCGACCTCCGGGTCGACGGCGGCGTCATCCTGCAGACGCGCAACGTATTGCCGGCAAAGTCCCAGGAAAAATGACGTTAGAGCCCACACTGCCGCTGGCGCGTGCACGAGTCTTCTACGACGGGGTCGTGAACGAACCCCGCGTCACGCATCCCGAGGGCGTGGCGGTGCACCCGGACGGCAGCGTCTGGTGCGGCACGGGCACCGGCGACATCGTCCGCATCGACGCGGACGGCGCACGAGCCGAACGTGTGGCAAGTACGGGCGGTTTCATCCTCGGGCTCGATTTCGACGCCGAAGGCAATCTTTACGGCTGCGACATGAAGCACTGCGATGTGTTTCGGGTAGCGGCTTCGACCCGAGAGCTGAGCCGTTTCGCGAGTGGCTTTCGCATCCCGAATGTGCCGTTGGTCGATGCTCGTCGCGGCGTGCTCTATGTTTCGGACAGCTACGCGTACGGTGAGCCAGGACCGGGCATCTTTCGCTTCGACCTCGCGAGTGGCAGGGGCGGTCTCTGGTACGACCTACCGCTCGCGTTCGCCAACGGTCTCGCCCTCAGCGCCGATGGCGCCTCGCTGTTCGTGGTCGAGTCTGCTAGCCGCAGCGTGCGCCGCATTCCGATCAACGCAGATGGCGGCCCGGGCCAGATCGAGCCCTGGGTCGAGCACGCGCCCCGCATCCCCGACGGGCTGGGCTGGGACGCGCGGGGCAACCTGCTCATCGCCAGTTACGAGCCGTCGCGGCTGTATCGCGTGCGCGCCGATCGCAGCCTGGAGCTCTTGATCGACGATCCGGATGCACAGGTGCTCGCGCACCCGGCCAACGTCGCGCGCCGCGGTGACACCTTGTTCACCAGCAACCTCGGACGCTGGCACATCACGGCCATCGACGCCTCGGGGATTTGAGGGATGGCGCGCGCACGACGTGGCGTGGCCGAAGCAGAAGGCTCGGCTGAAAACACCGGCAGTGGGCAAGAAGGCCCCCGTGACGCCTACTCCGTGCCGGCGCTCGACAAGGCGCTTCAGGTGCTCGAGCTGCTGGCCGATTCGGCCGAAGGTCTGACCATCGCCGAGATCGTATCGACCACCGGACGTTCCATGGGCGAGCTCTACCGGCTGGTCGTGGCGCTGGAGCGTCATCAGCTGATCTTGCGTGACGAAGAACACGACCGCTACACGCTGTCGCTACGCCTGTTCGAGCTGGCGCACCGCCACCCGCCCACCGAGCGCTTGCTGGAGCTGGCGCAGCCCATCATGGATGAGCTGTCGCACAGCATCGAGCAGTCGTGCCACCTGGCGGTGCTAACGCCCAACTCCGTGCTGGTCCTGGCCGCCGCGCAGAGCCCGCTGCCCATGCAATATAACGTGCGCGTCGGCTCGCAATTTCCTATTTTGGAGGCGAGCTCGGGCATCGTGCTTTTGGCCCATGCACCAAGCTCGCTCGTGACCCGCACGCTTTCAGAGGTGAGCGGGCCGGCGCGCAGCACGCTGCAGCGGCGCTTCGAAAGCGTGCGCCAGACGGGTCGCGAGAGTGTGGCCAGCAGTGTCGTGACGGGAATCATCAACTTGAGCGCGCCGGTGTTCGATCATCGCGGCGCGCCCGTCGCGGCGCTCACGGTTCCCTATCTGGCTCAGCGCTATGCGCAGACGCCGGTGGAGGCTGCGGAGGAGGCGCTGCTTTCGCAGTCCCGGCGCCTTTCGAGTGCGCTTGGCCATCGCAAGCGCGCTAGCAAGCCGGGGCCGCTCGCGTGACGCTGCGAACGCTGCGCGGCATCACTTGGGACCACGCTCGCGGCTTCGATCCGCTGGTGGCAGGGGCCAAGCTTTTCGAAGAGCTGCGCCCTGGGACGCGCATCGAATGGCAGAGCCGCAGCTTGTCGCGTTTCGGTGACGAGCCGCTGGCCGAGCTCGCCGAGCAGTTCGATCTGGTCGTCATCGATCACCCATTCTGCGGCGAGGCAGCCGAAAGCGGCTGTTTGCTGGATCTGTCGACCCTGCTTTCCAGCACCTTCTTGGAGCGACTGCGCCGTGACAGCGTGGGCCCCTCGACCGAGTCTTATCGCTATCGCGGAGCGGTCTGGGCGCTGCCGACCGACGCGGCCGCCCAGGTAGCCTGCTACCGGCCCGACCTTTTGACGCGACTCGAGACCACGCTACCGCGACGCTTCGAGGACGTGCTCACGCTCGGCCGACGCGCGCACACCCGCGGGCTACGACTGGCGCTGCCGCTCTGCCCGGGCGATGCCAGCTGCGTGCTGCTCAGTCTGCTGGCGAGCTTGGGTTGCCGTCTGGGCGAAGAAGCCGACGGCCCGGACCTCGACCCGCAAACGACGCGCGCGGCGCTCGAGTGCCTGCTCGAGCTGTGGAGTCTGTCTCATCCTTCGTGCACGCTTTGGAACCCCATCCAGACGTTCGAGGCCATGACAGCGACGGACGAGATCGTCTACGTCCCGTTCGCGTTCGGCTACTCGAACTACGCGCGCCACGCCGGACCCAGGTCACTGCGCTTCGCGAATGTGGCTGGCCCAGGTTCCGACCCAACCGCGGGCGCGCTGCTCGGCGGTGCGGGCTGCGCGCTGAGCCGCGCCTGCCGCGACGTGCCGCTGGCACTCGAATACCTGCAGCTGGTGCACGCCGAGGAGCACCAACGCGGCGCCTACTTCGACGCCGGTGGGCAACCGGGGCTGCTCTCAGCGTGGCGCGACGAGCGCCTCAACCGAGAGGCCAACGGGTTCTTTGCGGACACGCTCGAAACACTGCAGAAAGCTTATCGCAGGCCGCGCTTCCCCGGCTTCGTCTCCTTCATGCGTCGGGCAGGCGAACTCGTTTCGGGTTATCTGAGTGATGGCAAAGCCCAGGCGACGCTCGTCGAGGAGCTGCGGCTGGCTTACGCGCAAGCGAGGTCCCCATGACAGATGCGCCGCTTGAGGTCGAAGTGCGAGGCCAACTGGCCACCTTACGCTTCAACCGACCCGAGCAGATGAACGCGATCACGACCGCAATGCAAGTCGCCCTGCTCGAGGCGCTCGATCGAGCGGAGGCCGACCCGAACATCGTCGCCATCGTGCTGACGGGCAACGGTCGCGCGTTCATGGCCGGGGCCGATCTGAAGGAGTACGCGGCCCTCGATCAGGTCGGTTTCCGTGCCTTTCAGGAGCGCGGCCGCCGCGTGTACGAGCGCATCGAGCAGAATCGCAAGCTGGTCGTGGCGGCCGTCAACGGCTACGCGCTAGGCGGTGGTTTCGAAATGGTGCTTGCCGCAGATCTGGTGGTCGCCGAGCGCAGCGCCAAGCTGGGCCTGCCCGAGGTCAAGCTGGGGCTGGTGCCGGGCGGTGGTGGTACGCAGCGCCTGGCTCGAAAGATCGGACCGAATCGCGCGCTCGAGCTGCTCGTGACGGGTCAGGCGCGCAGCGCCGAGGAGCTTCACCAATGGGGTCTGGTCAATCGCCTGGCCGAGCGCGACGTCCTGGCAGCGACCGAGGCTTTCCTCGAGCCCGTGCTCGAGCGACCCGTCGCGGCCGTGCTGGAGCTCAAGCGCTTGCTGCGTCTTTCGCAGCAGCTGCCGCTGGCCGAGGGTCTGAATCGCGAGGCGGAGGTGCTGCAGTCCCTGTTCGAGAGCACTGAAGCGCAGGCCAAGATCCGGGAATTTGCGAGCCGCGGCAGCAAGGAGCAGAAAACATGAAGCAGGCGCTCGAAGGCGTGACCGTGCTCGACTTCAGTCACCTCCTGCAGGGCCCGTTTGCCACGCAAATGCTGGGGGACTTGGGCGCCAACGTGATCAAGATCGAGCGCCCTGGTCCGGGCGACATGTTCCGGACCATGACCTTCAACAATCGTTGGCTGGGCGGCAGCGAGAGCCCCAACTTCTTGGCCTGGAACCGCAACAAGCGCTCGCTTGCGCTCGATCTCAAGGCGCCCGAGGCCAAAGGCATCTTGCATCGGCTGGCCGCGCGCACGGACGTGGTGGTCCAGAACTTTCGGCCCGGCGTGCTGGCCCGCCTCGGCTTTGGCTACGAGGATTTTCGGACTCTCAATCCGCGCATCATCTATTGCTCCGGCTCCGGCTACGGTGACAGCGGCCCGTACGTGAATCGCCCAGGGCAAGACATGCTGCTGCAAGGGCTCACGGGGCTGGCCGCCAACACCGGTCGCGCCGATGGACCACCGACGCCCGTCGGCGCCGGCATGGCCGATCAGCTCGGGGCGATGAACATGGTGTACGCGATCTTGGCCGCGCTCTATTACCGCGAAAAAAGCGGCGTAGGACAGGAGGTCAAGATCGACCTGCTAAGCGGCATGCTGGCGCACCAGGCCCAAGAGCTGGTGTCCGCTTTGAATTTCGACCAAGACTTCAAACGACCTCGCTCGGGTATCGGCCATCCGGGGATGGCCGCGCCCTTCGGCGTCTATCCCACCGCAGACGGCTTCATCACCATCGCCATGAGCCCCTTCAAGAAGCTCGTGGCCGTGCTGGGCTGCGAGGAGCTACTGGCCTTCGATCACCCGGAGACCTTGTTCGAAGATCGCGACACGATTTGGGAGAAGCTCGCTTCTTACACCGAAAAGCGCGCTACTTCGGAGCTGATGGAGGCCCTGCTCGGCGCGGACATCTGGTGCGGCGAGGTCAAGACCCATCGCCAAGTAGCCCAAGATCCGCAGGTGAAGCACCTGGGCTGCATCACGAGCTACCAGCACCCAGTCGCAGGCGAGGTGCAGGTCGTCGCGCCCGCGATCAGGATGAGCGAAACACCCGCACACATCGGGCGTCCGGCACCGCTGGTCGGCCAGCACTCGAGCGAGGTGCTGCGCGAGCTCGGCTTTTCCGACGCAGACATTCGAGACTACCTGTCACGCGGCGTCGTGGCCGAGCAAACCCCACCGGAACGAGCGTAAGCATGGCGTACGCGCCGCTCTCTCTCGAAGGCAAGGTCGCGCTGGTGATCGGCGGCACCTCCGGGCTGGGTCGCGAGCTTTCGCTCGGGCTTGCCCAGGCCGGCGCCGACGTGGTGGCGACGGGGCGGCGCCTGGCGGAGGTCGAGGCGACCGCCGCGGCGATCGAGGCGTGTGGGCGCCGCACGCTGCGCCTCACGACCGACGTGACTATAAAGTCTTCCCTCGAGGCGCTGCGCTCGTCCGTGTACGCGGCCTGGCAGCACGTCGATATTTTGGTGAACGCCGCGGGTCGGCTGCTGCGGACGCCCAGCCTGGAGCTGAGCGACGAGGCTTGGGACGACATCCTGCGCACCAACTTGACCGGAGCGCTCCACGCTTGTCAGCTGTTTGCGCCGGCCATGATAGAGCGGCGCTGGGGACGCATCATCAACGTGGCGTCGCTCACCTCGTTCGTCGCGCTCAAGGACGTGACGGCCTACGGCGTCAGCAAGGCTGGCATCGTGGCGCTCACCAAGTCTCTGGCGGTCGAGTGGGCAGCCCACGGCGTGTGCGTCAACGCCATCGCGCCTGGAGTCTTTAAGACCCGGCTGAACGAAGCCTGGCTGAGCGGCGCGCCGCGCGGCCAAGAGCTGATGATGCGCTCGCCGATGCAGCGATTCGGGCGGCTGGAGGAGATTGCCGGGGCGGGCGTGTTCTTGGCGTCGCCGGCCGCAAGCTTCGTCACCGGGCACGTCCTGGTCGTGGACGGCGGCTTTCTGGCGAGCGGCGTCAATCAGTGAGCTGGCCGAAGCTGCGCCGCATGAACGCCCTGCGAGAAAACGCGACGCTGTCCCCGAACAGCTCAGTCTGAGGACGTTGCCTGGGCCTACAAACCAAAGCCGGGCGCGAGCTGCGCCCGGCTTGCCCAGGGCTCCGCTTTCGGCGGGTCTTCGCTGCGTTGGCGGTCGCCCGTCTCTCACTCCAGCACGAACGTGAGCTTCATCGTGACGCGGTACTCGCTAACGACGCCGCCTTCAATGACGACCTTTTGGTCCTGAATCCAGGCCCCGCTCACGTTCTTTAGGGTCTTGTGAGCGCGAGCGATGCCTTGCTTCATTGCGTCGTCGAACGAAATGGTGGAGCTGCTGATAATCTCGGTGGTTTTTGCGACAGACATGTAGCCTCCGTAGGGTGAGTTGGCACAGGTAGCAAGCGCTGACTTCAACGTCAAAGCCGGCGAAGCCTGCTGCGACTGCCTCCGGAACTTACTTAGCGTTGCCGCCCGACGCATCGCTCAAGAAACGGTAGAGGTCGCTGCGGCCGGAAAGCACGAGCGTGTCGTTTTCGGACAGAACCTTCTTGTAGGTGTCCATCGTCTTGACGAACGCGTACAGGCTACGAGCTTCGGCACTCTGCGAGTAGGCGGCGGCGTAGATGCTGGTCGCCTTGGCGTCGGCGCCGCCCCGGACCTGCTGCACACTCTTGTAGGCCTCCGATTCGATAACCTTGAGGTCGCGCTCACGGTCGCCAAGAATCTTCGCCGCCTCGCCCTCGCCTTCCGAGCGGAAGCGCGACGCAATCTGCTGGCGCTCCGAGATCATTCGTTCGTAAATCTTGTCGACGACGCTTGGGTTGTAGTTGATGCGCTTGAAGCGCACGTCCATCAGCTCGACGCCCAGCTCGGCCAGCTTGGCCTTGGCGGCATCGCGGATCTCGTGCTCGATGGCGGTACGCCCCTTTTGAATCGGCTGCAGCACACCGATCGTGCCGTAGCCGCCTGTCTGCGGCGTGAGCGTCTCGTCCACCAGCGGTTTTCGATCCTTGCTCGTACGGATGACCTCGATCAAGTCGTGCTTGGCGATGGCGTTGCGAGTTTCGCTGCCCAAGATGTCGTCGAGCCGCGACTGCGCGCTGCGTTCGTCGCGCAAGCGCCGAAAGTACTCGAGCGGCTTGGTGATGCGCCAACGCGCGAACATGCCGACCGAGATGTAGAGCTTGTCGCGCGTCGGCATCTCGCTGCGCTGGGCGTCCCACTCCAAGATTTGTTTGTCGATCAGGTTCACCTCTTGGGTGAGCGGCATCTTGAAGTGCAGACCGGCGTTCGTGACCGGCTGACCTACAGGCTTACCGAACTCGGTGATGATGGCCTGCTCCGTCTCCTGCAACGTGTAGAAGGAGCCAGCCGCCGCGAAGGCCGCCGCGATCAGCACGATCGCAAGGAATAGTCGTTTCATGGTGCCTTCCCCGCGGACGACAGCGCGCTCAGGTTGAGCAGCGGCAATAGGCCCTTCACTTCGTCGGCCACAATCACTTTGTTTTTCACCTTCGGAAGAACCTCAGCCATGGTTTCGAGATAGAGGCGGCGACGCGTCACCTCCGGCGCCTTGCTGTACTCAGCCAAGAGCGCGTTGAACGCAGCCACCTCGCCCTCCGCCTCGTTTACCCGCTGTTGCGCGTAGCCCTCGGCGGCACGAATCGTTTGTGCTGCACGCCCGCGCGCCCGCGGCACTTCCTTGTTGTACTCGCCATTGGCGATGTTGATCGCGCGCTCCCGCTCCTGTTGCGCCTGATTCACCTCGTTGAAAGACGCCTGCACCCTCTCCGGCGGGTTGACGTTCTTCAACTGGACTTGGTCCACCTTGAGACCCATGTGATAGCTGGTAACGAGCGTGCGCAGCTTCTGCAGCGCCTCGTCTTCTACTTCTTGGCGTCCGATGGTGATCACCTCGTCCACTGTGCGATCACCCACGACCTCGCGCATCACGCTCTCCGAGGCGTCGCGCAAGGTCTCGTCCGGATTGCGCACGTTGAACAGGTAGTAGTCGGCGCGCTCGATGCGATACTGAATCACCCATTCGACCATTGCCGCATTCAAGTCCCCGGTCACCATCGCTTTGACCTCAGCGAATTCCGCTTCTGGACCGGCCTGCGCGGGCGCTGTGGCGTTGGGCGTGGCGAAGCCGAACTCGACCTTCAGCTGGCGTTTGACCGGCACGATTTCAGCAATGTCGATGCCGAGCGGCAACTTGAAATGCAGGCCGGAGGGCACGACGCGGCTGAAGCGCCCGAACCGCAACACCACGCCTTCGGACTCCGCCGGGACGGTGTAGAAGCCGGTCCACGCGAAGAACAGGGCCCCCAAGGCGACTAGACCGGTCGTGATCCACCGGAACGAGAACTGCGGGGGCGTCGGGAACTTCACTACTGCCATGCGCAACGGTGGGCTCCGCTCAGCCCCAAAGTCAAAGGGAGCGTGCTCTTTTCGCGCTTAGCCGCCGCGCGCTGGGAGTCGTTGCTCGCCTTGACCATCCCCCGAGAGCCACCCTCGCCACGGAAGGCCTAGCCGCGCCTAAGGCAAGAGGTCAAATCGATCGGAGAAGGCTTCGAACGCTTCAGCGCGCTCGCCGTGCAGATCGAAGCTGAAGCTGGCTTCTCGGCCTTCGTTGGGCGGCAATTCACCGGGTACGTGGTAGCTCGATTCGGCTTTCACTTCGGGAGGCTGACCGACGGGATCACCGTGGCTGACTTCGTCCGCGAGGGCGCGCACGCGCAGGCCCAAGTCCTGCTTGGGCTCGTTGCCGCCGTTGAACAGACATGCCCTGCCGGCTTGGCGTGCCGGCTCGACTTGCAGCTTGCAGACCTTTACCGGCGCTTGGGCTTGAATCAGGCGATTCAGGTACGGCGCTTCGTCTTCGCGCAAAGCTTCGCGCAGCTCCAAGACCGCGTCGCGCGCGCGCGGATCACCCAAGAACGTGAGCATCATCGCCGCGTGTAGCCGCACTGGTCGGTGATTCGCGGTTAAGAGCTCGGCGAACAGGTTGGAAGGAGCGGCGTCGTCGCCGAACGGGCCAACATCGCCCAGCACCGGGTTGTGCACTTCGAATTCCACGCCTTGTGCCTCGACGCTCCACTTGATGGCCTGCGCCGGCCGCAGCGGCCCCTCGAAAAAGAGCGGTCGTGTCGACACCGAGTAGCGCTTGTTCGAAGGTGGCGGATCACGCTCGAAGAACTCGACCAACAGCGAAACCTCGGGCACGTCGGTCTTGCCGTTGTTCACGATGCCGAGCTCCACCTCGAGGTACTTCTTGCGCTTGTTTTCGTCTTCGCCGTGACCCTTGCGCGTGCGCTGCGCCAAGACCAGCAAACTAAGCCGCGGGATCGGCGTCTGCCACAGCGCGGAATCGGAGCGCACACACCGACAAGGCTCGCCGAGCCGCACCGCGTCTCCGCTAGGTGGTGTCGCAGGCGCGGCAGGCTTGCTGACCAAGGCCGCCGGGGCCACCGCGGCTGGCGCTTGCTCGCGTGAACGCGGTGCCGCGCGCTCTGCGTCTTGATCGCGGTTAGCGGGGCGTTCAGCGCGGCGCGTCGTGCCCTCGTCGAGCACGATCACGCGCGTGGTCAAGAGCGTGCCCAACAGCGCCGCCGAGAGCGTGATCACGATTGCCGCCGTGGTGCGCGGCAAGAGCCGCTCGAAATAGAAGACGAGCGGAGGCCGTGCGGGTGGCGGAGCCGGCGGCGCGCGGGTCAGCGCCGGCCGATGCACAGCAAGCTCCGCCAAAAACACCTCACGCGCCACGTCACCGGTCAAGCGCGGTACCGGCGTGGCAACGAAGCGATCTGCCCAAAAGCCGACCGCGAGCACGGCGAGCGCCGTCAGCACCGACGCGGAAACCGACAGCGACAGCGACGGTGTCGCGCCGGCACCACGCGCGCCCGCGAAAGCTGCCAACGCTGCCGACACGGCGAGCCCCACGCTGGCGATACGCACAACGAGGCGCCGCCGCCGCGCGTCTTCCGGCGGCAGCTGCTCTTCGCCCGCGTTAAACCCCGTCAGGCACAAACGATTGAGCGGGGTGAGTCCCGAATCGACCTCGAGGAACAACTCGTCGCCTTCGAGCGCGGTTTGAAGCACGCTCGTCCACGGCACAGTGAGGTCGGAACCGGTCGCGACCGCGCCGGGCACGTAGCCCTCGCTCAGCGCAAATACACCTCGATAGCCGAGCAGCAGGCCCTGTTCGGCGCACTCGAGCTCCACGGCACCCGCCGCGTTGCTGCGCTCGCTACTTTTGGCAGTTGCCCGAAATCGCATGCTCGCGCGCGGAGCCTAATGCAAGCGGAGCGGAGCGCCATCAACCATCGCGCCGCGCGGTCGGGCAAAAACGTGATAAACCGGGCACAATGCCCGTTTCCGTGGAGCGCGTCGTCGAACTGGCCAGCGAACGCAGCCAGTTATGGTGCGCGATCGGCGATACAGAGCGCATGAATCGGGCGGTCGGGCTCGGCCCCCTTGAAGTGAGCCCAAACGAAGACGCCTCGGCTGCACGCTACGTGGTGCGCACGGTGTCGGCTGGCTTTGCGCTCGAATACGAAGAGCGTCCGTTCGAGTGGACCGAGAACGAGCGCTTTCGCATCCACCGCCAAATGCGCCGCGGCGTCGTCCGCTCGATGACGAACGAGTTCTGGCTGACACCATCGGCGACTGGCGGCACCACCGTGCGCTTCACGCTCTCGGTCGAGCCGCGCTGGGCACTGTTCGCCCCGATCGCCAAATTGCAGCTGATGCGCTTCGCGAACCGGATCGTGCGCGAGCTGCGCCAGGTCGAGGCCGACGTGAAGAACGGCCAAACGGCTTGCTTTCATAGCGGTCATTCCGAGGTCGACGAGCTGTCGCTCACTCGCACCGCGCGCGTGCTCGACGACGCTCTGTCACCCGAGCGACGCGACTTGGGCAAGAAGCTGGTCGACCACGTCAGGAGCGCGCCGGACGCCGACGTCGTGCGCATCCGCCCGTTCGAGCTAGCCGACGAGCTGCACACCGACGAGCGCGAAACCCTGGCGGTGTGCCTGCACGCCGTGAAATCGGGCTTGCTGGAGCTGCAGTGGGAGCTGGTTTGCCCCAGCTGCCGCACCGGTACCGAGAGCGCCGAGGCGCTTTCGGATCTGCCAACCGCTGGCCACTGCCAACTGTGCGACTTGTCGTTCGAGCTGGAGCTCGACCGCGCCGTCGAAGCGACGTTTCGTCCGTCGAGCTCGCTGCGCACATTGGCGACCGGCCCGTATTGTATCGGCGGTCCGCGGCGCACTCCGCACGTCGTCGCGCAAACCGTGCTCGAGCCGCACGGCAAGGCCGAGCTCAAAGCACCGGCCGAAGCTGGGCGCTACCGGCTGTTCCTGCGTGGCGGCACGACCGCCGCGTTGGAAGTCGCCGAGGGTGGCGCGAGCGAGCTGGTGGTCCGAGCCGCCGAAGGTTCGCTCTCGCCGGCCAAGGCGACGCTGGCGCCCGGCGCCGTGATCCAAATCACTCATGACGGCGAGAAGCAGACACACATCAAGCTCGAACGGCTGCTGTACGCTTCGCGCGCGGCCACCGCCCACGTGGTGAGCACGCTGCCAGAGTTTCGTCGGGAATTTTCGAGTGACCTACTGCGCCCGGGCACCACGCTACGGGTCGCGCGCGTCGCGCTCTTGTTCACTGATTTGACCGATTCGACGGCGCTTTACTCACGCGTTGGCGACGCCAAAGCCTTCAAGGTCGTGCACGAGCATTTCGACCTGTTGATGGGCATCATCACCAAGCGACGCGGCACGCTGGTCAAGACAATCGGCGATGCGGTGATGGCAGCCTTCGTCGAAGAGCGCGACGCCATCGCAGCGGCGATCGAGATGCTCGAACGGTTTCCAACGTTCCGGGGCGGCCTCCCGGAAGCGAACCGGACCTTCCTCAAGGTCGGCGTCTATGCCGGCCCCTGTTACGTCGTCACCGCAAACGGCATCCTCGACTACTTCGGCCAAACCGTGAACCTGGCCGCGCGGCTGCAAGGCGCAGCCGGCGCCGGCGAGGTCATCCTAACCGACGCGGTTGCTGACGAGGCACACCAGCAGGGCTGGCTCGGCTCGCATGCCCCTGGTGAACGTTTCGACGCGGTGCTCAAGGGCCTCGATGCCCCCGTCCGTGTCGCTCGCATCCACGTTGATCGCGCGTGAAGCGCGACGCAAATAAAAGCACCCCGGATGCTCAGGATTCACCCGGGGTGCCCCACCGCACCGCTATGCGCTACCCCAAGATGAAAGCGCACGACGGCACGATGCGTCGTGAGCGGACCACGCGCCGTGTTTCAGGACGTTTTCGCTAGGCTTTCGACGAATGACGCGACCCGCTGGTCAACTAACGGCAAGTCGTTGTCGAGCGGGACCACGTGATACGAGTCGAGGAGCTCGAGCACGGTGACGTTCTTGCTACCGACGAGTACCGGGAGCGCTTTGGAGTTTGCGGGCGGCACGCTGTGGTCGTCACGCGAATAAATTACCAGGAGCGGACACGTGAGGGCGCCCAGACGGCCGCGCACTTCGGGCAAAGCGCGCACCAGCGAGTTGCCGGCGGCCGCGGCGACCCAATCGTAGGCGTCTTCATTGCCGCCCTTCTTGATGTCGTTCTTGGTCAAGCCAGCGGCGCTGGCAGGCGCGATTGGAATGATCTTCTCGATCAACGGCGCCAGCTTCACGATCAGCCCACCGCGATCCAAAATCTGCGCGTTGATGGTGACGACGCCGTCGAGTTTTTCGGTGGTGGCCAAGTCGAGCACCAAAGTGCCGCCCATCGACAGACCGACGGCGAATACCTGCTGCGTGCGCGCGCGGAGCCGCGTCAACGCAGCTAGCGCTTCGGCGCGCCAATCGGCGTAGCGGGTGGGCAACAGATCGCGCGGACGCGTGCCGTGCCCCGGCAAGAGCGGCATTTCAACGGCAAAGCCGCGCTGCGAAAGCAGCTCGCACAGCGGCCGCAGCGACACTGGGCTGCCGGTGAAGCCGTGCACCAACAGCATGCCGATTTGAGCGAGCGGGCCGTGACCAGCGCGCGACTCTGGCTCGGCGCCGGGCCTGACGGGAGCGTTCAAAATAGATTCCCCTGGTTGGTCGAGCCGCGGTTCGGCAACGGTTGCTTCAAGTGCTCGTAGGCTTTCTTGGTCGCGATGCGGCCGCGCGGCGTGCGGCCCAGGTAGCCTTGCTGCAAGAGGTACGGTTCGTACACGTCTTCGATCGTGTCGCGCGGCTCGGCCAGCGCTGCGGCGATCGTTTCGACCCCGACCGGGCCGCCGTCGTAGTGCTCGATCAGCATCGAGAGCAAGCGGCGATCCATCTCGTCGAGCCCAGCGTGATCGATGCCCAGGCGGTCGCAGGCGATGTCGACGATCTTGCGGTCAATCTTGCCGTTGCCTTCGACCTGCGCGAAGTCGCGCACGCGCCGCACCAGGCGGTTGGCGATCCGGGGTGTGCCGCGCGCGCGTTCGGCCAAGGCGTGTGCGCCGTCTTTGTCGCAGCCGATTTCGAGCAGCTTGGCGCTACGGGCGACGATCTGCTCGAGATCCGAGACGGGGTAGAAATCGAGGCGCAGCGTGACGCCAAAGCGCTCTTGCAGCGGCTTCGTGAGTAATCCAGTGCGGGTCGTGGCGCCGACCAGCGTGAACGGCTTGATGTCGAGCTGAATGCTCTCGGCGTATGCGCCGTCACCCATCATCACGTCGATCCGAAAATCCTCAATCGCGGGATACAGCGCTTCTTCGACGGTGGCGCTCAGCCGGTGGATCTCGTCGATGAACAGGATGTCGGCGCGGGCCAAGCGCGTGAGCAGCCCGGTGAGCACACCTTTGTGCTCGACCGCGGGGCCGCTGGTCACGAACAGCTCGGCGCCCATCTCTTTGGCCAAAATGTGCGCCAACGTCGTCTTGCCCAGCCCGGGGGGCCCGCACAGAAGAATGTGATCGAGCGGCTCCTTGCGGCGCCGCGCCGCCTCCACGTACACACGCAGGTTTTTCTTGTGTTGCTCCTGCCCGACGAATTCATCCAACGTGCCCGGCCGGAAAATCCGGTCGAACCGCTCTTCTTCGCCGAACACCGCACCTGACGCCAACCGCGCGGCCATCGCCTCTCCATCGGAGGGTACGACGACGGGCGGTGCCTTCTTTGCGGCCATGAGCGCGCGAACCTATCACGGCCCCCACGGCTCGCCCACCATCCACGTTGCTTCGCGGTGGGCCGGGGCCGGGTTACTGAGTGATCGGCACGTGCTTGCAGTCTTGGGCGCCAGCGTCGATGCGGGCGCCACCGTCGAGCATCTGAAAGTCGCTCGGCTTGAGCGCGGTTAGGATCGAGTTATTGATCAGATCCGCGGCGTCGAGCGTGGCGGAGACGTAGATGTTGCCGCCGTCGGCCATGAACATGCCGTAGGTTTGGAGCGCTTTGGCGACGACGCGCGCATTGGCGTTCGGTAGGCCGGCAAGCGGGTAGTCAGCGCGCAAACGTAGCCGTGCGCCGTACGGCATCATGTCGGTGCCGCCGGTCGGACCGCCAGCGTGCGTCGCCGGGTGCACGTACACGCCCGCCGCGATGCGGTTGTTGTCGATAGTGAAACGCAGCGCGTGCTTCACTTCACCCGAAGCGATATCGGCTTTCGTGAGCACGAGCGGCGCGATTGGCAAATCGGCTGCGTCGGCGCCGGTGCAACCGTCGCCGCGGCTGAAATTCGGCGGGGCTTTCGCGACCCAGTAGTCCTTCGTGAGATCCCAAACCACCAAACACTTGGCCGTGAAGGTGCCACCCGTCGCCATGCCACCGGTGATGTTCGACTGATAGAGCTCGTACAGCTTCGTGCTCTGGTAAACGAACAAGTGGCAGTCGTCGCCGCCACCGCACGTGTAATTCTGTACGCCTTCGCCCTTGCCGCCCGCTGGCAACGGCACCGGCGCCGTGTCGCAATCGGGCGAATAGAAGCCAGCCGCCTTCGTGAACGCGCGCGGCGCGAGCCCCATCGCTGCCAAATTGATGTTGAACGAAAAATCGATACCGAGGGTCGTGCGGTTGCCAGCGTCGCCCCACCCAATCGCATCGAGCGCCTTCATGATCGCCCCCGACTGCGTATCGAGCGTCGCCTTCGAGATATCTTGATAGAACGGTGCCGTGCTCGGAAACGGCACCATCCCGGTCGGCCCCGCGCCGCCGCTGCCCGCCGTCGCCGCACCACCATTTCCAGCCATCGCCGTCCCACCAGCACCGCCGTTCGCCATACCGGCAGAACCACCTTGACTGCTGCCGCCCTGCGCGCTGCCGCCCTGAGCACTACCGCCCTGGCCACTGTTGGCACCGGCACTCGCGCCCGCCCCCTTGCCACCAATACCGTTCGAGCCCGCAACATTGTTCGCACCAGCGCTCGTGCCCGTCTCACCGCCAGCCAACGTGCCGCCGCTCGTCACTCCCCCGCTCCCCTTGGCCCCCGAGCCGTCAGTGCCACAGGCCGCAAGCCCGCAAGCGCTCGCGCAAGCCAGCCAAGCCGCCGCCCGATGAAAGCTCATCCTGCCATTTTTCCCGCCTCGCCTCGCCAAGTCACGCTTTGAACACCGGACTCCGCAAATGCGTAGGACATCCGCAGCCCGTGTGCGACAAGCCGCACCCGCAAATCGCGACCAATTCGACGCGCGATCGCATCTGGCGGCGCCATGCCCGCCGCGTGCGACGCACATTCAGGCAGTGCTTTTCGTCGCTGAAAACCGTGTCGCAAATGCGACACGAAAAATCATGAGCAGAAGGCCTCCTGGGAGTCGAGAGACGCTGGCGACCAGTGAGGCCGCGCGACGGCACGTAAGCTTCTGCGATTGAGGCTGCAGGGTGGCAGCCCGCGCTTTCATTCGCGTTGCGAAGCCCGCGCTACGCGACGACCATCGGCTCGACTTTGATGCCGGCGCTTTGGAAGGCGGCGAGCAGACCGGCTTTGTCGTTGGCTTTGGCGAGGGCTTCTTCGGGAGCGACGATGCCGTCTTTGGCGAGCTTGAACAAGCTGTCGTTCATCAGTGCCATGCCCATCTTGCGACCGGTCTGCATGATGCTGGGGATTTGGAAGACCTTCGATTCGCGGATCAGGTTGGCGATCGAGGGGATGCCGAACATGATCTCGAGCGCGGCGACGCGGCCGCCACCAATCTTGCGGCACAGCATTTGGGCGACCACCCCCTTCAGACTGTTGGCGAGCATGACGCGGATCTGCTCCTGTTGCGCGGGCGGATACTGATCGATGATGCGGTCGATCGTGCTGGGCGCTGACGAGGTGTGAAGCGTGCCGAAGACCAAGTGGCCGGTTTCGGCGGTTTCGAGCGCGATGGCGATCGTCTCTAGATCGCGCATTTCGCCGAGCAGCACGATGTCCGGATCTTCGCGCAGGGCGGCGCGCAGGGCTTTCTTGAACGAGTCGGTGTGCTCGCCGACCTGGCGCTGATTGACCAGGCACTTCTTGTTCGGGTGCACGAACTCGACCGGATCTTCGATGGTGATGATGTGATCTTCGCGCGTGCGATTGATGTAGTCGACGAGCGCGGCCAAGGTGGTTGACTTGCCGGAGCCGGTGGGGCCGGTGACGAGCACGAGGCCTTTAGGCAAATGGCAGAGCGCCAGCAGCTCCTTCGGCAGGTTCAAGTCATCTGTCGTCAGGATCTTGCTCGGAATGACGCGCATGACGGCGCCCATGCCGCGCAGGTCGACGAACAGGTTGGCGCGGAAGCGGGCTTTGCCGGGCAGCTCGTAGGCGAAATCGGTATCGTGGCAGTTTTCGAACTCTTCGCGGTTGCGCGGCGGGACGATCGGCATCAGCAAGCGCTGGACTTGCTCGGCCGAGAACACGTCGTAGCCCGGTACGCGCTTCATCTCACCGTCGATGCGCATGATCGGCACCGAGTCGGTCGAGATGTGTAGATCCGAGCCCTTCACCTCGAGCAAGCGGTTGAGCAGCTTGTCGATGTTGGTGGTCGAGCCGTCGGAGAGCGGATTGTCGTAGGCGAGCTTGTCGGGCGCGATCGGCGGCTGCGTGCGCAACGGCGTCCGGGGAATGTCGAACGCATCGTCGGAGGTGTCGATGCCCGAGGGCACCGACGGGATGTTGGGCAGCGACGGCGCAGACGGCATCGCAAACGCGGGCGCTGCCGGCACTTGAGGGATGCGCTCAGCCTGCTTGGCGAGGGTTTCGCAGCGATCGAGGAAGAATGACACGCTGACCAAACCGACCTTGACCTCGGCACAGGTGCGCACCGGGCCTCGGCCGTCGAGGTCGAAATCCCATTCGGCGAAACCCGTCGAGAGGTGTTGTTTGGCTGCGGGCGTCAAGATCGGCGCGAGCAGGCTGGTGATCTTCTCGGGCGTCTGCGGATCGCCTTTCACTTCGCTCTCGCCCTGCGGCACGACGACGATCGTGCGTCGCCCCGGAATGAGCCGGACCTCACGGGCCCCCACCAACAGTGCGCGCTTCAACAGATCGGCAATCGGATAGCTCATGTCTTCTCGCTTCGCTCAAGAACGATCCACGAGTATGGCAAAAACCCGGCCCAACGCCTACGGGTGGCTGTACGCGGCTGTCCCGTGGGTCGGTGGGTCCCCAAGCCCGCTTCAGGGGTGTATGTAGACCACGGTCCCGTGGGTCGGTGGGTCCCCAAGCCCGCCTCAGGGGTGTATGTAGACCACGGTTCCCCGGTCCTTATTAAGGACTCCATGCCACTCTTTTGGCACTGAAGGGTCGGTCCATTCGAAGAGCCAGGCGGCGTCTTTAGGGGCGAGGTTCACGCAGCCGTGGCTTCTGACCTTGCCGAAATCGTCGTGCCAGTAGGCGCCGTGCAGCGCATAGCCCTTGTGGAAATACTGAACGAACGGCACGTCGCGCAGGTTGTAGGAGTCGCCCTTGTCTTCGTCGCCGTCCATCGTCGAGGCGACTTCTTTTTGGTAAATCATGAACGTGCCGCGCGGCGTCGACTCGGTTTTGTCTGGATCTCCGAGGCCCGCGCGACCGCTGCTGATCAGCGTCGCGTACGCCGGCGTGCGGCCCGAGTAGGCAACCAGCGACTGCTGCTTGATCGAGATGTCGATCCATTTGCGATCGCCGGTCGCGAAGCTGGGGAACGAGTCGCGCGGTTCCAACCGACGCATCGACGCATCGGCGACCCACGTGCCATCGCGCGTTTCCAGAAAGCCGCCCGGCTTACTTTGGCCGGTGAGCTTGACGCCCTCACGGTCGGCGAGCGCGGGCCCCGCGCCGAAATTGCCATCTTCGCGGCGCAGGTAGCGTTGGCCGTAGCGCTCCTTGCTGAACGCAACCGGCAAGCCTTCGTTCGGCGCGATCTCGACACCGTGAAACTCGCTCTGCCGCACCAGCTTCACGCGATCGAGCGCGATGATGTCGAGCTCGGTCGTCAAACCGAACAGGCGCTTTTCCCATTCGAAGCTGCGCGCGATCGCAAAGCCGCTGTCCGCCGCCGCCGCGCCGGCGTGCGACACGTAACGCAACGGCTGCTTCACGCCGTACGGCTTCGGCAATCTCGCATCGCCGGTTAAGAAATCCGGCGGCCCGCCGACGTCGCCGAGCGCGGCCAACAGCCCGGAAGCGCGGATCCGTTCGCGGAAATTGGCAGCGCGCATCCCGAGCTCGCCGCCCTCCGACTCTTGCATCTGCTGCGCGGACGGCAGCCGAAAGTACAGCAGCGGCGGCGTGTCGCTCGACAGCGCGTACGTGTATGGCAGTCCCTGCCCGCGCAGCGGACGCCCCTGTGACGCGGTGACCACGCCATGCCCGAGATCCGTCGTAGCGCCGAGGCCGAGGCAAATGAAGCCGCGCGGGTTGACGCGGTACCAACCGCCGTCACAGCCATCGTTGACGATCTTGGGGCCGCGAGCAGCGACGACCGCGCCGGCGCGCAGGTAGCCGTAGCGCGTGCGGTTCGGCCCCGCGTCGGTGTAGATCCAGCTGCGCCAGGCGATACTGGCAACCTTGACCACGTCCGCGCCGGTTTCGTCGAACGGTAGGTTATCGAGCGTGCTGCTCGGGCTAGCCGAAGCGCCCGGCACCGGTTTGCGCTGGGGCCGCTCCGATGGCTCCGGTGCGTCCGCACTGGCACTGCCAACCTCACGCCCGACGCCGAGCGCGGGCGCGCCGCTCGCCGCCGCACCGGGCGGCTCCGAGCGCTTGCTGCAGCCAGCCACGAGCACTTGGCCGAGCGCCAGCACGAGCAGTGCCGGTCGGTGGACAAGCTGCGTATTTTGGCCGAGAAATCGCATACCTTTGGGAGCCGAGCCAGGGGCCCGGCGGATCCGTTAGCACAGCTCCGGCAGATCCGTGCATGCTGCGCGCCGTGCGGATTCCGACTGGCGTTTTGAAGATCGTGAAGGAGGTCGCACGGCACCTGCTGCGCCGTCCGGTGATCGGCATTTGCGTCGCTGCTCGGACTGCCGACGGTCGGCTGCTGCTGATTCGCCGCGGCGATTCCGGCAAATGGGCCCTGCCGGGCGGCACCCTCGAGTGGGGTGAGGAGCTACGTCTAGCAATCACCCGCGAGGTCCTCGAGGAGACGGGCGCGCAGGTCCGCCAGCTCGGCGAGCTGCTCGGCGTCTACTCGGCACCCGACCGGGACCCACGCTTTCACGCCGTCACCGTCGTGGTAGCGGCAACCGTCGGCGAGCCCGACTACGCGCGCGTCAACCCGGTCGAGGTCACCGAGGTCGGCCTGTTTCGCGACAGCGAGCTACCGAACGACTTCTCCCACGGCATGGCTGACATCGTCAAAAACGTGGTCCTAAAAAATGTGGTGTGGGAATGATAGGCTGCCGCCGCATGCACCGCGCCACGGGCTACGCACTCGGGTGGCTTTCGCTCTGGACGCTCAGCGGCTGCGGCGTGTTTCGGCATGTCACAGTCGAGCCGGTGGCGACGGCCTTTCAGCGACCGAGTAACGTCGGCGCGTACGTCGCCGTTACCGACGCCGACGCGGCGCTGACCGAGCTGACGGCGTCGAATTTCCGCGTCTACGAAAACGAGCAACTGGTACCGCCAGAGCAGACGCAGCTGACGTTGCTCGATGCGAACTTGGTCGCGGCATACCAAGTCGTGTTGCTGGTCGACATGAGCGCGGCGCAAACGCCCGAGGCGCGCAGCGTGGCGGCCAAGGCCGCGCTCGGCTTCGTGCAAAAGGTCAATCCGCGCGAGGCCGTCTCGGTGTTCGCGTTCGACGGCGGCGAAGGCCTGGTGCCGATCGCGGCGCTACCGCGCGGCAACCAAGCCGTTACGATGGCCGCGCTCGAGAGCTTCACGCCGCGCGACAAGTCGCGCAATCTGAACGGCGCAGTCACCGCCGCATTGGGCAAGCTCGAAATGGCGCTCGCGCAAAGCGGGCGGGTCGTGCGCGTCGGCACGCTGGTCGTGTACGCCGCCGGTCCGGACGTGGCTGGCCGCGTCGACCAGGACAAAGCGCACGATCTGGTATGGGAGAGCCCGTACGACGTGATCGGCGTCGGCATCGCCGAGCAAGCAGACGCGGTCGAAAACCTCGCCCGGCGCGGGCTAATACGCGCGCAAGCCGCCGACACGCTGCCGATCGCGTTCGAAGAAGCCGCAACGCTAGCGCTCGACCAGCTCGAGAAGCATTACCTGGTGTCGTACTGCTCGCCGGCACGTGCCGGCACGCGCCGCCTGCGGCTGGAGGTGTCGTACACCAACAAAGACGGTGAAGAGCACCACGGTGACTTCGAGACCGAGTTCAGCGCGCGCGGCTTCGGCCCCGGCTGTAACCCGCAAGCGACGCCACGCTTCTCGCTGGCACCAAAGACGCCAGAGCCCGAGCCTGAGCCCGAGCGCAAGCACAAGGCCGACGCCGAGACCGACCCCAAGCACTCGAGCGATCTAAGGAAGAAGGGCGCCGCCCCCGACTCGCGCCAGCGTGACCAGGGCGAAGACGCTCCGGTGGCTCCGCCCGACCAGTCGGGCTACGCCAAGTAGCTGCCATGGCCACCGCGCGCCCCCGCGAGGTGAACATCGAGCTCACCGAAGGCGAGTACATCGCCGCGCGTGGCAAGACCCAGGTCACCTGGCTGGTCCGCCTCAACGACGCCTGGGTGCACATCACCGAATGGCCTGGCGCCGAGGTCGAGCGCTGTCAGACGAGGTCGGGCATGGTGTGGCAGAATCTCACGCGACTCACCGTCCCGCTGGGGGCTCGGCTCACGCGCGTGGAGTCCCGGCCGGCGCCGTACGCCAAGCGCGACGCGCTTGACTATTTGAAGCGCGCTCCGGACGTCGCCAGGCGGGTTTCTCGCCAAGAATTTCGCGTAGCTGCGCGTGGCGACCTGATCCGGGAGGGTTAGCCAACGTCTCGTTTCGAGGCGCCGCGGGGGTCCGGGCGACCAATGATTTCCGAATGATACGAGCTGCCCCTTTAGGTGATCCAGATTGCGCCGTTCGGTTGTGTGCATGGTCGCTCCAGCCCAAAACGGAGCGGCGGCGGGTGAAGCTCAGGCGGCACCCAGCACGCCGCCGAGCAGCAAGCGCCGCTCGCAAGGAGCGCCGCCTCCGTCCTCCGACGTCGAACGCAAAGCCGAAGCCACCAAGGGCTGGATCTTGGTCGTCGACGACGAGCCGGAGCTGCTGCGCGGCGTGTGCCGTGGCCTGAAAGTCCTGGGCTACAGCGTCACCGAGGCACGCAACGGCGAAGAGGCCGTACAGCACTTGAGCCGTCGCGCATTCGACGTCGTGGTGAGCGACATCGTGATGCCCGGCATGGGCGGCATCCAGCTTCTGAAAGAGATTCGCCAACACGACCTGCACGTGCCGGTGGTGTTGATGACCGGCGCACCCGCGGTCAGCACTGCCGTGCAAGCGCTCGAATACGGCGCGTTCCACTACCTGACGAAGCCGGTCGAGCCGGAAGCGCTCGACACGATCGTACAAAAGGCCGTGCGCATGCATCGCATGGCGCGCGTGAAGCAACAGGCCGCCGAGCTGCTCGGCCACGCCGGCGCGCTCGGCACCGACCGCGCAGGTCTGGAAGCCAGCTTCGACCGCGCAATGCACTCGATGTGGATGGCGTACCATCCGATCGTCGACGTCCGGCAACAGATCATCTTCGGTTACGAAGCACTGCTGCGCAGCACCGAGCCGAGCCTGCCCCACCCGGGCGCGGTGATCGACGCGGCGATGCGACTCGGTCGCTTGGAGCTGCTCGGTCGTGCGATTCGGTCGCTGGCAGCCGAGCCGATCCCGACTGACACCGACTTCTTGCTGTTCGTCAATTTGCACGTCACCGATCTCACCGATCCGGCGCTGAGCGATCCCGAATCACCGCTGTCCAAGATCGCGAGCCGCGTGGTGCTCGAGATCACCGAGCGTTCGTCGCTCGACGAGGTCAAAGACGCCCGCCGTCGCGTGGCTTCGCTACGCGAAATGGGCTTCAAAATCGCGGTCGACGATCTGGGCGCCGGCTACGCGGGCCTGTCGAGCTTTACGCTGCTGGAGCCGGAGATCGTCAAGCTCGATATGTCGCTGATCCGCGACATTCACATCACCAACACCAAGCAGAAAGTGGTGCGCTCGATGACTGCCCTGTCGAAAGACATGGGCATGACCGTCGTCGCCGAGGGTGTCGAGACCCGCGAAGAGCGTGACTGCTTGGTCGACTTGGGCTGCGATCTCTTGCAAGGCTTCTTGTTTGCCAAACCCGGCCGCGCCTTCCCGGGGGTCGCCTGGTGACGACCGCAGCGTCGGAGCACCCAGGTAGCGTCACGCGCGACGGCACTACTCGCGAGCACTCGTTCAGCGAGCCGCCGAACGCTGGCCGCGCTTCGTTTCCGGACGCCGGCGGCTTTCTGCCCGAAGCGCGCACAATGGAGGTGTCGGTTCGCAGCACCGATATCGGCGGGCCGCCGACGCAGCCGTCAATCGTCGACCGCGCCGTGCTGTTGCGCATGGATGGCGTGCAAGCCGGGCAGATCGTCGGGCTCGAGCATTGGCCGTTCACGGTCGGGCGCCACCCGACCAATCAGCTGCGCATCGACGAAGACAGCATCAGCCGATTTCACGGACGGATCGTCCGCAACGGCGACGAGTACACAGTCGAGGACATGGGCTCGCGCAACGGCACCTTCGTCGCGGGCAAGCGTGTCACGCGCGCCACGCTCGACCACGACAGCTGGCTGCAGTTCGGACCACGCGTCAGCTTTCGCTTCTCACTGACCGACGTCCGCGAAGAGCGCCTGCTGCGCAAGCTGTACGAGTCGAGCACGCGCGATGCGTTGACCGGCGCTTACAACCGCCTACACTTCGAGGAGCGGCTTCGCTCCGAGGTCGCGTACGCGATCCGTCATCGGACCCAAGCCTCGCTGGTGCTGATCGATCTCGATCACTTCAAGCGCGTGAACGACACCTACGGTCACCCGGGCGGCGACGCCGTCCTGAAACGCGCCTGCGACGCCTGCATGCGCGCGCTCCGCACCGAAGACGTGTTTGCGCGCTTCGGCGGCGAAGAATTCGCGGTCGTGCTCCGGGGTATCGACCTCAAAGGCGCCACACGGCTCGGCGACCGGCTCCGACAAGCCGTCGCGGACGAGGTCGTCGACCACGAGGGGAAGCAAATCAAGATCACCCTCAGCGCCGGCGCCGCGTCGATGGCCTGCTGCCACGCCCCCAGCGCCGAAGAGCTGATCTCGATCGCCGACCGGCGCCTCTACCTTGCCAAACAGCAAGGCCGAAACCGCATCGTCGCGGCCGGCTAAAAACGAGCGGCTTTACTCCAAGCTGTGGGGTCTGCTACGAGGCTATTTTCGGAGGAACCGAAGTGGCCATCGACCTCAGCTCGCTCAAGTCCGAACGTGACCGACTCAAGGACAACCTGCGCGAGATCGAAGGCGAGCTGCGGCGCCTCGAGGCAGAGCTGAAAGGGCTCCGCCAGCGCGAGATCGCGACCAAGCGCGAAATCGAAGCGCTCGCGACGCTGATCGAGCTCGGCGACGCGCGCGAAGCCAAGCCCGACGCTAAGCCCGACGCCTGAAGCGGGGCGACGGCACGTCGCTCAGGCTTTGGTGCCGCTCAGCGCGAGGATCAGCTCGAAGTCGGCGGCGCTCGCCGGCACGACCGACAGTCGGCTTTTCTTCACCAGCCCGAAGCCGGCCAGCTTCTTCTCGCCTTTGATCTGCGCGAGCGTCACCGATTTGGTAAGCGTTTTTTTGGCCGTGAGCTCGACGACCGACCACTCACCTTCGTCGCTCGTCTTCTCGGGCGTCGCCTCGGCCGACACCGTGGCCAGGCCAACGACCTCCTTGCCCTCGTTCGAGTGATAGAAGAGCACGAGATCGCCCTTTTTCATCGCGCGCAAGTTGTTGCGCGCCTCGAAGCTGCGCACGCCGTCCCAAACCGTGTGCTTCTCTTTCACGAAGCGCTCCCACGGGTAGACGGACGGCTCGCTCTTCACCAACCAGTAGCCCTTGGCCATGTGGCGACCCTAATCCAAATCGCGGTCGGTCAGGTCGAGGACAATTGGGCAATGGTCGCTCAGCCTGCGCCGAACGACCTTGGCGGCGCGGTGGGTCAGCGCGCGAGCGCCAGCCGCACACGCGCCGGCCACGTGGCTCTTGCTGACCGCCGAAAACTCGCGCATCGCGGCCGAAACCACCGCGTGATCGAGCAGCGCAAGGTGCCCCGCGTACAGCTCGCTGCCCACCGCGTCCGCCGCAACCAAGCGCAGCCCAGCCGCCGTGAGCTGCTTGTCCACGGCGCGCACCTCGTCGGCCGGCGAAACCACCGGCGCGCACTCGTTGCAACCCATCGTGTTCAGGTCGCCGAGCAGCAGAAAATCCGCGTCGTGCGCCTTGGCCGTCACCGCGCGCAGCACGCCCGGGATGGCCGCAAACGAGCGACCGCGCAGCGTGAAGCCATGCTGATCCGCCATGCTCTTGAAATGCGCGGACACGGTCTCGAGATCCAGGCCGCCCGGCAACTTGAAGCGCGCCGCCAAGCCGGGGCGCAGCTGGTTCTCGCACGCGGCGCCGTAAGGGTTGAGCCCCGCGACGGTTTCGAGGTCGCTCGCCGTGACGCGCGCGGCGTTCCAAATCAGACCGACGTGCTGCGCCACGCGGCTGCCGCAGTCGTCGAGGCGCGCCACGTAACGCGCTTTGGTCAGTCGATTCAGCTCCGTGAGTAGCGTCGCCAGCGCCTGCTCAGCTGACGGCGACTGCTTGACCTCTTGGACTGCGATCACATCGGCGTCGAGCCAAGCTAGCGCGCACGCCACCCAGCTCACGTCGGCGCCCGCTTCGCGGTGGCCCGGCTCGCCGTCGGGAAACCAATGCAGGTTCCAGCTCGCGAACCGCGCGATGCCTGGCGCGCGCGCCAGGCGCTGGCCAGCGCCAACGAGCGCCACGCAGCTCGCGGCGGAGGCGAACGCGTCGGGTATGCCTGCGGGCTGAGCCTGCCCGCTCGGCGCCGCACGGGGCCGCCCGACGGCCAGCGGAGCCCCGGCAAAGACCCAACCCAACGCCAGCAGCGCCAGGGCGCTCCAAGACAGACGACGACGCACACCTCCTTTTAGGCGTCTCACATCGAGGCGGCCGAATTTGGCCCGTGGATTTCTGAGCACCGGACTTGGACTCGGGGGACCGGCGAGTGGCCGGTACCGTCCAGCCTGCCGCGACACCGGCCGTTTGGCCAAGACAAATTGTCGCACAATTTCCCGAGTCTACAGCTAGGCCCGATTGTTGCTCCTCTGGGGGGGCCGATCTCCATGCCTTGAGATCGGTGGGGGGTTCCCCTCGCATGCCCGGGTGAGGTCCCGCCGGGCGTTGGGGGGGTGTTTCCGTTCGCCTGCCTCCCGAACCAAGGTGCCCAAGCCAGTGGAACGAGACGCTGGGCAAGCTGTCCGGGCGAGCGAGCGCTGGTGCACCCACATCCATCACGCTCAGGGGTGAGGCCGGTTCCGGCCGGACGCATAGTCAAGAATCTCTCGTTCCTCGACGCAGATCGTCGTCAGCGTTATCGTCAGCGCTTCCTCCGCAGCGCATGTCATCCGTCCCGGCCCCCACTGAGTCCGCTCTGCCGCCCCATCCACTGTTGGGAACGACCCTGCGTGGCACGTATCGAATCCTGCGCACGCTCGATCAAGGCGGGATGGGCATGGTGTTCGAAGCCGAGCACGTGCGCCTGAAGCGACGCATCGCCGTGAAAGTATTGGCGCAACATCTGGCCAAGGACGCGCACGCGCTCGCCAGATTTAATCGCGAAGCTGAAATTATCTCGCAGCTGCAGCATCCGCACGTCGTGCAGGTGACTGACTTCGACACCACCGAAGCCGGCGAGCCGTATTTGGTGATGGAGCTGCTGGCCGGCGAAAGCCTAGCCACGCGGCTCGAGCGGGACCGGTGCCTCACGGTCGCCGACACCGTTAGCTTGGCGCATCAAGTTTCGTCGGGCTTGGCGGCGGCGCATGCGGCCAACATCGTCCATCGCGACCTGAAACCTGCAAATATCTTTCTGGTTCAAGTCGCTGGCCAAGGCACGCTCGTGAAGCTGCTCGACTTCGGCATCAGCAAGCGCGCTGGCGGTGGCAAGGGCCTGACCGGCGAGTACGACATCCTCGGGACGCCCGACTACATGGCGCCCGAGCAAGCGCTCGGCAAGACAGCCAGCGTCGACCACCGCGGCGATCAGTACGCGCTCGCCGTCATCACCTACGAAATGCTGGCCGGTCGCACGCCGTTCGCCGGTGACGACGTGATGGATGTGCTGCGCCAAGTCATTAGCTCGGAGCCGCCGCCGATCGAGCAGCTCGCGCCGCACGTGTCGAGCGAGATCGGGGCCGTGCTGCGGCGCGCACTATCGAAGGATCCCGAGCAGCGCTTCCCCAGCATCACGGAGTTTGCCAGCGCGCTGCTGCGCGCTTCCGGCACCTCGCTACCCCCGCCGATCGACGGTTTGGGCGTCGCCAACACGCTCCCGGCAGGGCCGCCCACGGTGACGGCAGTGACACCTGACGTTCGCAAGCCGTCGGATCGCTATCAAACGGGGCTGCGCGCCAAGACGCCTGCTAACCCCAGCGCGCCGACCGTCGCCAACACCTTCACCACCAACGACCTGGGCCGCGCGCTCGACCAAGCCCGTCAGGCTCATGGCATGGGCGACGTCGAGCTGGCTGTAAACAACGCCGAAACTGCGCTGCTGGTGGCGGACGCGCTAAACTCCCCCGAAGCGCAAGCGCGCGTCGACTCGTCCCGGACGTTGATCAACGCCATCTACGAGTCGCGCCTCGGGCCGCTGTCGCAGCGCATGGTCGTGCTGTCACCGACGTCGAACAAGAAGCTGCGCGTGTCGCCCGAGCAAGCCTTCCTGCTGTCGCGCGTCGACGGTGGCGTCACCCTCGACGAAGCCATTGACCTGTCACCGTTGCCGCGCCAGAAAACACTGCGGCTACTGGTCGGGATGATCCGTCAGGGCTTGATCGCGGCGGAATAAATCTGCGCGTCGCGCGCTGCAGCCAATTGACGATCCGGATCCGGTGCGCTAGCTATTGTGGCGTCTGATGTCGATCCATTGCGTCCGCCAAGCCTTTGCCCGTTGGGGCAATAAGCCGGTTATTCCGGCCGGGCAGGGCGCATTGTTGTTGAGCTGAACCAGCACCAAGCGCCCTCCCCGCCGAAAGGCTGAGGGGGGCGAGCTGTTTCGCTACTCAGACCAAGGCGGAGGCGGGCAACGAAAGCCGGCCATGTCCTCTGTTGCCACGTCCGAAGAGCCCAGCGAGCCTCCCTTACTCACGCGCGAATTCGCGCTCGTGCTCGCCACGCAGCTGACGTTCGGGTTCGCGTTTTCTAGCTTCTTTCTGCTGCCGAAGTACGTCGTGACCGAGTTGCACGGCTCGCCCAGTCAGGTCGGGTACGTGGGCGCACTGGCGGTGGTGGCGGCGGTTTTGGTTTCGCCGCTGTGCGGCAAGCTGCTCGACAGGGGCGGTCGCCGTCCGCTGATCTTTCTCGGTTGCTTGCTGAGCGGGCTCACCGGGCTGGCGTTCCTCGGCGTCACGCAGATCGGCAGCTACATGTACGCCGTGCGGGCCGTGCAGGGCGTCGCCTACACGCTGTACTTCGTGGCTGCGGCGACGTTGGTCGCTGATCTATCGCCGCCGTCTCGGCTCGGTCAGGCGCTGGGCTGGTTCGGCTCGGCCGGCTTGTTGATGAACGCGGTCGCGACGCTGGTCGCCGAGCGGATCGCCCATGATTTTGGCTGGCATGCGGTGTTCGCCTTGGCTGGTGCTTCCGGTTTGCTCGGCGCGTTCGTTGCGCTCTTGCTGCGCGAGCCCAAGCGCCAACCGAAGCCCGCGGCCACGGCCGTTACCCGGCCTGCGCCCTTGCCGAACAATCGCCTGGCGGTGCTGTGGGCGGCGGCAGCCGGCGGCGCAGCGTTCGGCGTGATGTTCACGTTCACCCAGCCGCTAGCGCTGTCGCTCGGCGACACCAACATCAGCCCGCTATTTGCCGGATACACCGCGGCGGCGTTGCTGGTGCGCCTGGTATTCGGCAATCTTGCGGATCGACTCGGCCGAGCACGCGTCGGCGGCGCGGCGCTGGCCGTGTACTCCTTGGTCGTGGCCGCGACGGCCGGCCTGTCGCGCGGCTGGCTGGGTGTGCTCGGGCTGGGATTCGGCCTGGCACATGGGGCGTTTTACCCGTCGCTCAACGCGCTGGCCTTGGAAGGTGTCGCGCGTGAACAGCGCGGTACGGTGGGCGCTCATTTCAACGCGGCGTTCAACGCCGGGGTGCTGCTGGTGACCTTCTGCTTCGGGCAGATTGCCCAGCAGTATGGCTACCGCGTCGTGTTCTTGCTAGTCGCGTGCATCAGCGCGTCCGGCTGTTTCATGTTGTGGAGCCAGGCACGCAAGGCTTGGCTGGCGCGTCCGCTCTGAAAGCTCCCATGGTCGTCGTGCTGTTCGTCCTCACGTTTTTGGAAAGCATCGCCGCCACGTTGATCCAGCGCGGCATCTACTTCTTCACGCACGAGAACCTGGGCTTCAGCCAAAGCCAAAACCTTTGGATCGCCTTTGGATTTGGGGTCGCGTATGTCGGCGGTGCGCTCGTCAGCCACGGCCTTTCCAAGCGCTTTGGCGAGCGCCGCGTTCTGCTGGGCTCCGTGCTCGCCCTGCTCGCCCTGCACAGCTTGCTGGCGCTGGTGCCGGCCGCCGCGGTGTTGGTCGCGTCGGTGTTCGGCACCGCGATCGTGCAGGGCATCAAATGGCCGGTCGTCGAGAGTTACGTCAGCGCCGGGCGCGCGCCGAAACAGCTCTTGCCGCTGCTCAGCCGTTACAACGTTACCTGGGCCACGGCCGGCTTCGTGGCGATTGGCATCACTGGGCTGATCGTCGGCACGCACATTCCGGCGCTGTTCTTCTGGTTCCCGGCGCTGCTCAACTTCGTGGCGGCGCTGCTCGTCCTCAAGCTACCGGCGCGTCCGTTTCATTTCGACAATAGCCACCCTGAGCGCCCCGCCGAAAGCGAGCTGCAAAGCATGCGCGCGTTGCTCGGCTCGGCGCGCTGGTCGATGACCGGCAGCTACGCGCTCTTGTACGTGCTGGCTCCGCTGATGCCGACGCTGCTGGCGCGGCTGGCGCTGCCGGTGACGCTGGCCACACCAGTCGCCAGCATCCTCGACGCCACGCGTGTCATCACGTTCGGCGCGCTCGGCGCGCTCGCCGGCTGGCACGGCAAGCGCACGCCAATGTGGCTGGCACTACTGGGCCTGCCGAGCGGATTTTTGCTGATTCTACTGGGCAATTCGTTGCCGCTGGTGATCGTCGGCGAAGTCGTATTCGGCGTCGCCGCCGGCTTCACCTACACGGCCGCACTCTACTACGCACTGGTGTCCGCCAACGCTTCAGTCGACGCTGGCGGCGCGCACGAAGGCCTGATCGGCATCGGCATCGGGCTCGGGCCGCTTTCGGGGTTAGCCGGCCAATTGTTGATTGGCCAGCGGCTACCGTTTTGGCAAGCCGGCCCTGGGCTCGAGCCGTTGGTGGCCCTTGCGCTGACGACGACGCCAATCATCGCCGTGTGCTTGTTTGGTTCGCTACGCTCGCTGTTCAGGCTGCGCGGTCGTCCTGCGTAAGGGCGCGCAGCTCGGCCTCGAGCCGATCGACCTGCACCCGCAGTCGCAAGAACACGTCGGTGGCTAGCGCCAACTCACCGTGACGCGCCAACAGCTCCAGCTCGACCGCGGCTTGCTGCGCCAACGGCGCTGACAGATTGCCGAACGCGCCCTTGGCTTTGTGCGCCGCACGCGCCAGCTCTTGCGCGTCACCGTCACGCAACGCAGCCTCCATCGAATCCAAGAGCGCGGGTCGCTCCTGGACGAACAGCCGCACCAGCTCCACCAGCAAGACCCGGTCGCCATCGATGCGCGCCAAAAGCTCGACCCGATCCAAAACACCGTCCGAAATCGACAAAGGCGGCGTCCCGGGCAACGAAAGCCGCTCCGGCGCTGCGGGATCCGGCGCCTCTTTCGCGGCCAAGACCTTCCCGGAGCTATCTTCACCAGTCAACGTCACGATCGGCAGCTGCGGCGAAGAAGCGAGCCCGAACGCGCCCTGATCCATCAACCGCGCGATCGCCGAGAACAGCGTGCGGCGCGTAACCGGCTTGGTCACGTAGTCGTCGGCACCTGCCGCCAGACACTCCTCGCGGTCGCCCTTCATCGCCTGTGCGGTCAGCATCACGATCGGCCGGTGCCCACCAGTCACTCTTTCCTGCGCTCGAATCGCCTGACACACCTCGATACCGGTCAGCTCCGGCATCTGCACATCGAGGAAGATCAGATGAAAGTCGCCGCTCAACGCCTGGTCGAGCGCGGCGCGTCCGGTCTCGGCAACCGTCACCTGCGAGCCGACCTTCTCGAGAAAGTGACGCACGACGCGCGCGTTCACCGCGTTGTCCTCGGCGATCAACACGCGCAGGCGGCTGGGTGGTGATTGGTAGCGCCCGGTCGACTTGACAGTCGAGCTGGCCAGCGACTCGGCGTCCAAGTTGGCGCGCGGGAACACCAGATCAACGTGAAACACGCTACCGTCTCCAACCGTACTCTTGACGCGAATCTTGCCGCCCATCAGCTCCACCAGCTGCGCGGAAATCGTCAGACCGAGGCCAGTGCCACTCATCGCGCCCACCCGTTCGACCTGGGTGAAAGCCTCGAAAATGCTGGGCAAGCGGTCAGCGGGGATGCCGATACCCGTGTCACGCACACTGAAGCACAGGTTCACCTGCTGGTCGGCGGCCTCACCCTGCACGACAGTGAAGCGAATACCCCCGGTGCGCGTGAATTTGATCGCGTTGCCAACCAGGTTGACCAGCACCTGCTGCAGGCGCAGCGCGTCGCCCACCAAGCCATCGAACACGTGCAGGCCAACGTCGACCTCGAACGACAGCCCCTTGCCGCGTGCCAGCTGCGTGAGCGGCTTGAGTGCCGTCTCGAGCAGTTGGCGCAGGCTGAACGGAATCGCGTCAATCTCGAGCTTCCGCGCTTCGATCCGCGACACATCCAAGATATCGTTGATGATGCCGAGCAGGTTGGCCGCCGAAGCGCGCGCCGTGTCGACATAGTCCTTTTGGTCGGGCTGCAGCGACGTCTCCTGCGCCAGCTCCAACATGCCGAGTACGCCGTTCATCGGCGTCCGGATCTCGTGGCTCATTTTGGCAAGAAATTCGCTTTTGGCGCGCGTAGCTGCCTCGGCTTGCTCTTTGGCGCGCGTCAGCGACTCTTCGGCTTGTTTGCGCGCCGTAATGTCGATCGTCATACCGACGCGCTCGTGCGCGCCATACTCGCCGATCACGATCGCCGCGCGCGAGTACACCCAGCGAATGGCGCCGTCGGCATGCAAGAAGCGGAACTCCGCCTCCCATTCAGTACCGAGTATGCTGGCCTGCAACCAGAGCTTCTGGCAGCGCTCGCGGTCCTCGGGATGAACTGCCTGTACCCAGCCGGCGCCCATCGCTTCTTCGACAGAAACGCCCGCTAACCGGCACCACTCTTCGTTGGCAAACGTGCAGCGCGCCTTCAAGTCGCAGCGATAAATGCCAACTGGCGCGCGCATCGCCAAGGCACGAAAGCGCCGCTCGCTCTCTTCCAACTCGCCTAACAGCGCGCGTTGCGCGATCACCCGACGATACGCCGACAGCCCGAGCACCGCCTGCACAGTCACGACCCCCAAAACCAAAAATACGCGCGAGCTCGACGGAGCGTGTGCAAACCCAGCTGCAGCGACGGCGAGCACGACGGTGAAGCCACCGTACGAGAGCATGCTCTCGATCGTAAAGAACAGCAGGCCACTGGCCGCCAGCAGCACGAACAATCCCATCAGGTAGCCCGATGGCAAGCCATTGATCGCCGCGATGACGAAGAAGTGCGCCGTGATCACCCCAGCCAGAGCGTGAATCACCCGTAACAGGTGCCGTTCCCAGCGCCGTCGCTTGGAGGCCAGCGCCGCGACGCCGCAGAGCGCGGTGATCACGCAGCGGATCCACAGCGGATCCCACGCGCCAGGTGACAGCCACAGCATCACCGGCTGCCACGCCAGGTACAGCACGCCCACGACCACGATCAGCAACCGCGAAACGTTCGACAGCCGATTGCGCGCGCCCGACGAGATCGCCGCCAGCTCGGGCAAGCTGTAGCGCGGCACCTCGCTCATGCGCGGGGCATCGCTGAACCGCGGCGCGTTCAAGGAACGACGCGACGATGGCGGCGCAGTTTGCGACACAGTGATTGAACGACGAGCCGCGGCTGAACTTAAGCTCAAAAACGTAGCAAAACTCGCGGAAATACGCGGGTTTGCGGGTCCAGGCCGGCGAGATTTCTGCAGTTTCCCGCGACCTGCTACCTACGCCCACACTCACACCAGGACCGAGCTCCAATTCCGTTGCGACTTTGATATCGCCGCGACACCCTCCGAACACACAGGCCGGCGCACCTTGAAGGCTCAATATGGTGCCGTCTTCCAGCCCGTTCGCCGCGCCGGATCCGCTCTCCGAGCTGGTGGCTTCGATGCCCCCAGCCTACCCACAGATCTTCGAACGTCGCGACATCGTTGAGCACACCGCGATCGTCGAATCGCGCCGCGGCAAGCGCGCGCACGCCGCCGAGTGGCGCCAGCTTCCTGGCGGTACCGTGATCGTTTGCGTGATCGCCGATGACATCCCGGGCTTGCTATCGCTAGTGAGCGCGGCGTTCGTGTCGCACCACCTCGACGTGACTTCAGCGCAGATCTTCTGCCGGCCGACGCCAACCGGGGTCGAAGCCGTCGATTTTTTCTGGCTCAAGCGCGCACGCCCCTCGCGGTTGCCGCAGCACATCGACGCCACCGAGATCGAAAGCGTGAGCCGCATGCTCGACGAGCTGGTCGGCGAAGAGGCGCAAGCGCGCCAGCTGGCCGTACAAGAGCTAGAGCGCGTCGCGCCCGAATTGCCGGTGCGGCCGCGCGTTTTCTACGACACGCGCGCGCTGCGGCGCGGCGAAGTGATCTTGAACGTAGTCACGCCGGATCGACCCGGGCTACTGCTGGCGATCACGTTGTCGTTCGTGCACCAGGGGCTCGAAGTCGTCGCGTCGGAAGTGCGCACCGATCAGGGCGTGGCAAGCGACCGCTTCACGCTGCGTAACGCCAACGGCGGCACGTTGTCGGCAAATCGCCTGGCTGACATTCAGCGCCAGATCATCACCGCGCTGAAGACCGATGCCGCTCCCGGGACGAGCGGGCCGGTTTCGCCACCCGAATAGCGACGTGCGGGGTTGTCAGCGCGCCCGGCTGAGTCAAGATGCCGCGCATGAAGAACGACTCGGCAGTCGAAGAGCTGTTCGCCCATGTGGCCGGCAAGGTCAGCCAAGCGGCGGGTAGCTTCTGGACGTTCTCATTGGCGCTGTTGGTCGTGCTGGTGTGGGCGGCAACCGGGCCGATCTTCGACTACTCCGAGACGTGGCAGCTGGTGATCAACACCGGCACCACCGTCGTCACCTTCCTGATGGTGTTCGTGATCCAACACGGGCAAAACAAAGACATGCGCGCCGTGCAGCTCAAGCTCAATGAGCTCATCGCCGCCGTCGAAGGCGCCAGCAACCGGCTGATCGACGTCGAAGACCTGAGCGACCGCGAGCTCGAGCACCTCTACACGCGCTTTCAAACCCTGGCCAAGGCCGCCCAAAAAGTCTCCCACGGCGCCAAACTCACCATCGACAGCAGCGACGAGGAAATCGAAGAGGGAGTCGCCGAGCCACACGACCACGCCGAAACCGAGCACGACAAGCGACCCGTCGCGGTGAAGCCCGAAGCCGCAAGCCGCAAGAAACCCCAGCAAACCTAAACGCCTTGAGCCGCCCCGCCGAACGTGACAAAAGCCCCGCTCCGCTTCCGTAGCTCAGTTGGATAGAGCAGGGCTTTCCTAAAGCCAAGGTCGCAAGTTCGATTCTTGCCGGGAGCGCCAGCGCGAAGGCCGCGAAGAACAACGAAAACGCCAGCCGTTTCCGTCGCTTGAGTTGGTGCGGTACGGCGATGCGCGGTTCCGGTATGCGACGGACCGAGGCGCTACGGGACGGAGAAAGACGCGGGGCGTGGTAACGGCGCGGTAACGGGCGCCGACGAACGGCGGGCATTTCCGGCGTGGCGCGATTTCGCGTAAAATCCTGATAGGTTGCCGCGCGGAATGCGACGGAACGCGCCAATGGCTACGGAAGTGATGGGTGACGGTGTTTGAGCAGGTTTTTAAGAACGTTGACGATGTGCTTTGGAAGGACGCGGGCTGCACGAGCGAGCTCGACTACACCGAGCAAAGCTCGTGGCTGCTGTTTCTGAAGTACCTGGACGCGCTGGAAGCGGACAAGGCCACTGAGGCCAAGCTTGAGGGGAAGAAGTACGACTTCATTCTCGACAAGCAGTATCGCTGGCCAAGCTGGGCGGCGCCCAAGGGCAAGGACGGCAAGATCGATCACAACGTCGCGCTGTCTGGCGACGACCTGACCGCGTTCGTCAACGGCAAGCTGTTCCCTTACCTGATGGGGTTCAAGCAGCGCGCGAGCGGGCCCGACACTATCGAATACAAGATTGGGGAGATCTTCGGCGAGATCAAGAATCGCATCGCCAGCGGCTACAACATGCGCGAGGTCATCGATCACATTGACGAGCTGCGCTTTGGCTCGCAGGTCGAGAAGCATGAGCTTTCGCACCTGTACGAAGCCAAAATCAAGAACATGGGCAACGCCGGGCGCAACGGCGGCGAGTACTACACGCCGCGCCCGCTGGAGCGCGCCATCATTCAAGTTGTCGCGCCTAAGCTTGGCGAGCGCATCTACGACGGCGCGGTCGGCTCAGCGGGCTTCTTGTGCGAGGCCTTTGACTACCTGCAGCAAGCCAACCCCAAGCGCACCACCGCGCAGGACCGCGCGCTGCAAGAGCGCACCTTCTACGGCAAAGAGAAGAAGTCGCTCGCCTACGTGATCGGCGTGATGAACATGATCCTGCATGGGATCGAAGCGCCGAATATCATTCACACCAACACGCTGACTGAAAATCTAGCCGACATTCAGGAGAAGGACCGCTATCACGTCGTGCTGGCCAACCCGCCCTTCGGCGGCAAAGAGCGCCCGGAAGTGCAGCAAAACTTCCCCATCCGCACCGGCGAGACCGCGTTTCTGTTTCTGCAGCACTTCATCAAAATCCTGAAAGCCGGCGGCCGCGGCGGCGTGGTGATCAAGAACACGTTCCTCTCCAACACCGACAACGCGTCGGTCAGCCTACGCAAGCTGCTGCTCGAAAGCTGCAACCTGCACACCGTGCTCGACTGCCCCGGCGGTACGTTCCAGGGCGCCGGCGTCAAGACGGTGGTGCTGTTCTTCGACAAAGGCGCGCCCACCCGCAAAGTCTGGTTCTACCAGCTCGATCCGGGTCGCAACATGGGCAAGACCAACCCGCTCAACGACGCCGATTTGGCCGAGTTTGTGGCGCTGCAAAAGACGTTCGCCGACTCGCCCAAGAGCTGGAGTATCGACGCCAAGACCATCGATCCCGCGACCTTTGACCTATCGGTGAAGAATCCCAACGGCGGCGAGGAAGTGACGCATCGTAGCCCGCAGGCGATCATGGAAGAGATCGCTGCACTGGATGCGGAGAGCGCGGACGTGTTGGAGAGCATCAAGGGGCTGCTCGCGTGAGGGAGGTGTGGCAAAGAAAGTCCGTGGGTGAAGTTTGCGACGTCGTGAACGGCGGGACGCCCAAGACTGGCGTTCTCGAATACTGGGGGGGCAAGCATCTCTGGATTACCCCAGCGGAGATGGGAAAACGGACTACTCCCTATGTGGCCGACACCGAGCGCACGATTTCCGATCTGGGCCTTAGTGATAGCTCAGCGCGGATGCTGCCCCCACACTCGGTCATTCTCTCCTCCCGCGCGCCTATCGGACACTTGGTCATCAACACCAAACCAATGTCCACGAACCAGGGCTGCAAAGGATTGATTCCGCGCGAGCAGCTCGATTACAAGTTCCTGTACTACTACCTTACAAGCATCGTCGACCTTCTCGACTCGCTGGGAACGGGTGCCACCTTCCGAGAACTATCGGGAGGAAAACTCAAGGAGGTCCCAGTTCCGGTGCCGCCGCTCCCCGAACAGCAGCGGATTGTCGGCGTGCTCGACGAAGCGTTTGCCGGCCTCGCCACCGCCCAAGCCAACGCCGAAAAGAACCTCCAAAACGCCCGCGCGCTGTTTGAGAGCCACCTCCAGTCCGTCTTCACGCAGCGCGGCAAGGGGTGGGTGGAGAAGCCGCTCGGCGAACTCTGCGAATTTCTGAACGGCTTCGCGTTCAAGAGCGGCGACGCCGTGGCGCACTCAAGAACCCATCTGGTGCGCATGGGCAACCTCTATGGCAGCAAGCTCGATCTTGAGCGCAACCCCGTTTTCTACCCTGATAGCTTTGCCGCAGACCATCAGCGATTCATTCTAAATGAAGGGGATATCATAATGTCCCTCACGGGCACCACCGGCAAAGAGGACTACGGTTTCGCGGTCCGGGTGCCCAAGAGCGACCGAACGTTGCTGATGAACCAGCGCATCGCAAAGTTTGATTCGATCAGAGACGAGAAAATCAGCCGCGACTATTTACTGCACTACCTTCGCTCCAGAGCGTTTCTCGACATCCTGTATCCAACTGCCAACGGGACCCGACAAGCAAACCTGTCAACCGTGACCATGAAGACGCTCCCCGTTCCCCTTTGCTCAATCGCGGAACAGAAACGGGTGGCATTGTCGTTGGATTCGCTGGTCGCCGAAACCCAACGCCTCGAAAGCATCTACCAACAAAAGCTCACAGCGCTAGCAGCTCTAAAAAAATCACTCCTCCACCAAGCCTTCACCGGCCAGCTGTAATCGCCGCGCCCATGCCGGACAGCACCGCCCCGCAATCCAGCATCGTCCTCTACCAAACGGAGGACGGGCGGACGCGCATTCAGTGTCGGTTCGAGAACGAGACCATCTGGCTGACCCAGAAGCTGATCGCGGAGCTATTTCGGGTCGCTGTGTCGACGGTGAACGAGCACTTGCAGGGCATTTTTGCCGAAGGGGAGCTGGCGACGGAAGCAACTATTCGGAAATTCCGAATAGTTCAAATCGAGGGCAAGCGGGAGGTCGCTCGAGACGTCGAGCACTACAATCTGGATGCGATCCTGGCGGTTGGCTTTCGCGTGCGCGGTCAGCGCGGCACCCAGTTCCGGCAGTGGGCCACGGCGCGCTTGAACGAGTATCTGGTGAAGGGCTTCACCATGGACGACGAGCGGCTGAAGAACCCGCTCACGAGCGGCCTGACCGACTACTTCAACGAGCTACTCGAGCGCATCCGCGAGATTCGTTCGAGCGAGCAGCGCGTGTACCTGCGCGTTCGGGAAATTTTGGCGCTGGCTGCAGACTACGCGCCGTCTGACCCGGACACGCAGGTCTTCTTCCAGACCGTCCAGAACAAGCTGCACTTCGCCGCCACCGGCAAGACCGCGCCCGAGCTGATCGCCGAGCGCGCCGACGCTGGCCAGCCCAACATGGGTCTGACCACTTGGAAAAGCGGCGTGGTGCGCAAGGGCGATGTGACTATTGCCAAGAACTACCTGCGCGAAGACGAGATCCAGCAACTCAACCGAATCGTCGTGATGTTCCTGGATTTTGCCGAGGATCAGGCGCTACGCCGGAAGCAAATCTTCCTGCAAAACTGGCAAACCCGGCTGGATGATTTTCTGCGCTTGAACGAGCGCGCCATTTTGCCTGATGCTGGGAAGGTCAGCCGCGAGCAGGCGGACGCGGTCGCGGAGCAGGAATACGAGAACTTTGCGGCCCGCCGCAGGGGCGAGCTGGAAGACGCGGGCGAGCTCGAAGCCCTGAAGCAGCTCGAAGACCAGATCAAGAAGCTGCCGCAGCCAAGGAAGCCGAAGCCCCCCAAACCATGAACGAAGCCGAGACGCGAGCCGAGCACGTCGACCCCGCACTAGCGGCGGCGGGCTGGGGCGTCGTCGAAGGCAGCAAGATACAGCGCGAGTTCCCGATCACGCCCGGCCGCATCGAGGGCCTCGGCCGCCGTGGCAAGCCGGTGATCGCCGACTACGTGCTGGTGCACCGCAACCGCAAGCTCGCCGTGGTCGAGGCCAAGGCCTGGGACAAGCCGCTCACGGGGGGCCTAGCTCAAGCCAAGGACTACGCCAGCAAGCTGGAGCTGCGCTTCGCCTACGCCACCAACGGCCAAGGCATCTACGGCGTCGACATGGGTACCGGGCAGGAAGGCGAGCTGCCCAGCTACCCCACGCCCGACGCGCTGTGGGCCGAGACGTTCGCCGAGGCCAACGCCTGGCGCGATCGCTTCGCTACGGTGCCGTTCGAGGACAAGGGCGGCTCCCACCCGAGCCGCTACTACCAGGACATCGCGGTCGAGCGCGTGCTTGAGGCGGTCGCGGAAGCCCGCCAGCGCATGCTGCTGACGCTCGCGACCGGCACCGGCAAGACTTTCATCGCCTTTCAGATCGCGTGGAAGCTGTTCCAAAGCCGCTGGAGCCTGAGCCGTGAGCCCACGCGCCGGCCGCGCATTCTGTTCCTCGCGGACCGCAACATCCTCGCCAATCAGGCCTACAACGCCTTCTCTGCGTTTGCCGAAGACGCGCTCGTCCGCATCGATCCGGCCGACATCCGCAAGAAGGGCAAGGTGCCCAAGAACGGCAGCCTGTTCTTCACCATCTTCCAAACCTTCATGAGCGGGCCGCCCAAAGACGGGCAGCCGTCGCCGTACTTCGGCGAATATGCGCCCGACTTCTTCGACATCATCATCATCGACGAGTGCCACCGCGGCGGCGCCAACGACGAGAGCAACTGGCGCGCGATCTTGGAGTACTTCGCGCCCGCCGTGCAACTTGGCCTCACCGCGACGCCCAAGCGCAAAGACAACGTCGACACCTACGCCTACTTCGGCGAGCCCGTGTACGTGTACTCGCTGAAGCAAGGCATCAACGACGGCTTTTTGACACCGTTCAAGGTCAAGCAGATCTCGACGACGCTCGACGAGTACGTTTACACGCCCGACGACAAGCTCATCGAAGGCGAGGTCGAAAGCGGCAAGCGCTACCAAGAGAAGGACTTCAACAAGATCATCGAGATCAAGGAGCGCGAGGCCCACCGCGTGAAACTGTTCATGGATCAGATCAACCAAGCTGAAAAGACGCTGGTTTTCTGCGCCACCCAACAGCACGCGCTGGACGTCCGCGATCTGATCAACCAGATGAAGGCCGGCTCCGACCCGAACTATTGCCAGCGCGTCACCGCGGAAGACGGTGAGCTGGGCGAGCAGCACCTGCGCGATTTTCAGGACAACGAAAAGACCATCCCCACCATCCTGACCACCTCGCAGAAGCTCTCCACCGGCGTCGACGCGCGCAACATCCGCAACATCGTGCTGATGCGGCCAGTCAACTCGATGATCGAGTTCAAACAGATCATCGGGCGTGGCACGCGCCTGTACGACGGCAAGGACTACTTCACGATTTACGACTTCGTGAAAGCCCACCAGCACTTCAACGACCCGGAGTGGGACGGCGAACCGCAGGAGCCCGAGCCGAAGCCAGCTGGGCCGCCGGCTCCGCCAGACGGCGTGAAAGATCCGGCGAAGGCCGAGTACGTGAAACGCGGCAAGGTCAAAGTGAAGCTCGCCGACGGCAAAGCGCGCGTCATCCAGCACATGATGTGCACCACCTTCTGGCACCCCGACGGCACGCCCATGTCCGCCCAGCAATTCATGGAAATGCTCTTCGGCAAACTCCCCGACTTCTTCAAGGACGAAGCCGAGCTACGCGCGCTCTGGAGCGCCCCCGACACGCGCAAGAAGCTACTCGAAGGCCTAGCCGAAAAAGGCTTCGGCACCGAGCAACTGTCGGAAATGCAAAAAATCATCGACGCCGAAAAGAGCGACCTCTTCGACGTGCTCGCCAACGTCGCCTATGCCCTCGCGCCTGTGACGCGCGAAGAACGCGCAGGCGCCGCGAAGGTCGACATCAGCGCGAACTTCAGCACCAAGCAGCAAGCGTTCCTGGATTTCGTGCTCTTGCACTACGTCAGCGTCGGCGTCGACGAACTCGACCAAGACAAGCTCACGCCCCTACTCCGGCTCAAGTATCACAACTCGATCGCCGACGCGGTCGCCGACCTCGGCGACGAGATCGGCACCGTTTTCTCCGATTTTCAGAAGTATTTGTATCAGCGCCGCTCAGTCGCGTGACGTTGCGTCAAGTCGAACTAGGCGCTGACGCGCGTCGCAGTGGCTTGCTTGCGCGGCCCGCTTACGAGCGCGGACGCTGCTCTTCCGCGCCGCGTCGCGGCCCCGTCCATCTGTCCATCTGTCCATCTGGCTGCGCAGGGCGCCAGGCGTCGTCGAGCCGGCTCGGCAGTTGCGTGACCCCGCTCGGGAGCGCCGTGATGTGTAGGGCTAATGACTGGGGAGCTGGGCCGTCCTCGATGCCCGGGGTTGGGCACCCACGCTCATGGGCGCACGTTGGCGGACAATTCAAAAGGAGCTGTGATAGCCTCGACGTATGCTCGAGCCGCGAGACTGCACTTCTGAATTCAAGTCACCCGACGTCGACTGGGAACTCAGTGGGAAAGCGTTTCTCGACCAATTTCCATCTCGAGGGCGGAATCGCTGCGCGTGAGCGTCTGAACTACACGCACTTCCACCGCCGCGGGGATGCCGGCGACGAGCAAACACGGATCTTCCCAAGCGTGATCCGATTCTTGCTCGTCCTCGACCTAAGCGCGACCAAGGCTGCAACGGACAAAGATCTACTGCAACGGGTCGAAACTGCCTGGAACCGCGCCGTTCGACAATTCCTATCCACCGGCAACTACAGTGATCCCAGCCAACATGGACGTTCAGAATCGCGCTGGATCCCGGGCCCCACACCGCCGATGACTGATGTTCTGCGACTCATGAACGAGTTGGTCAGCGCGCACTCCAGCCTACTTTGACGGCGTAAAACGAAGCATCGGGACTGCTCGTGCTGGCCACCACACGGGTCCAGGACATGGCCCGCGCCAGGTGATTTCGGTATGCTTGGTGAATATTGGGGCGCGCTCGGGAGCCCAGGAATGATTCTTTTCCAGTGAACGCGAGAGGGAGACCGAACGGTGTCAGAGCGTATCTTTCTGGGACTAGATATCGGTTGGAGCGCGAGCCGGCGTTCATGTGGGGTCGCCGCGAGTGGTGCGCGGCTCACGCTGCCCGGCGCCGTCGACTACGGAAGCGGCACTGTTGCCGCAAAGCTACGCCTGGATGAGCTGACCAGCGCACTACGGAATTGGTCTAGAGATCACCCCGACGAGCTGGCACGTGCAGTGATCGTTATTGACGGCCCTCTGGTGCCAGCGGCCGCGGGGCTGCCTTCGTCGGATCGCGCAGTGGACTCGAGTTGTGGTACCGGCGGATTCAGAGGACGAGCCCAGCCAATGCTCATGTCCCATCCCAGTAGCAAGGTGTACGTGCGCGCGACTTACAGCGTCGTCGAAGCCCTGGGCCCGACCGCTCCGGCTGCCATCTGGACCGGCGGCCCCCTTCCGGACGGGACTATTTTGGTGGAGACGAACCCGACCGTCGCCCTCGCGCTGCTCCTCCCCAAACAACCGATTGAGTCCCTTCCAAGCCGAAAGAGGGCAAGACTAGTGGATGGGCGGTCGGTGCGCGCCAAGTCGGATTGGTACTGGAGAATTGGCGCGGGTCAGTGCATCGCGGATGCCCTGGGTTGTTCGGCGGCGGCCGGCGAGTTGGACCACGAGCGCGTCGCGGCACTTACCTGCTTGGCGCTCGCAAAGCAGCTCGTCAGCGCTTGCGTCGACGGGTCGACCGCGATCGCGCTTGGCGACGAAAGCGGCATCTACTTGGCATCGGCACGGCACGATTCTAGCTGGAGCGCGGACCTGCCGCCCGTTGGGGTCCGAGCCGGGACCCGTGAACCCGTCTCACGGAGTGCAGTCGCAGGCGGCGCCTTTGAGCAGTTGGAAATCGCAACACCCTGCCCGAAACCTTCAAAGCCTCGGGTGCAGCCAAGCGCCAAGTGCAGAGCGCGCGCGAAGGCCGCATGATCGTGGAAATGCATCTGGCGGCGGCGCTTGCGAAGCTGAAGCCACCGTTGGCCTTCCTCGACTTTGAAACGGTCATGCCAGCGGTTCCGGCCTGGCCCGGCTGTGGACCGTATGAGCAGGTGCCCGTGCAACTGAGCTGCCACGTGCTCAGCGAAGGCGCGAGCAAGCACCACGCTTGGCTCGCCGATGGCGCGAGCGATCCGCGAGAGCCGTTTGCCAATGCCTTGCTGGCTGCTTGCGAGGGTGCCAAGACGATCGTCGCCTACAACGCGAGCTTCGAGCTGAAGCGCATCGAGCACTTGGCCAAAGCGCTGCCACAGCTGGCCCTGGCGCTGAAGAAGCTGAGCAAGCGCGTCGTCGATTTGCTGCCGCTGGTGCGCGACCACGTCTACCACCCCGATTTTCACGGAAGCTTCAGTCTGAAGGCAGTGTTGCCGGCTCTCGTCATCGGGCTCGGTTATGACGACCTCGAGATCAAGGACGGCGGTACGGCCGCCGCCAACCTGGAGGCGCTTTTGCTCGACGAGGCCAAGCTAGCACCCAGCGACCGGAGCGAGCTTCGCAGAAAACTGCTCGCCTACTGCGAGCGCGACACCCTAGCGATGGTGAAGCTCTACGAACGCTTGCGTGACCTAGCCGAAACAGCCTAGCTGGCGAATCCGGCGCGAGCGACGCGAGTCACTTCGCTTTCGTCGCCACACGACTAGCCCGCAGCCAAGTCCGAAGGCCAATCGCTACCTCACCAACAAGCGACAACGCGGCGTCACGCCTGGTGGATCTTGGCCGCGCGGGTCTCGACGCGACGCGCTCGTATCGCGTGACCGATGTCTGGAGCGGTGCAGCCTCAACCGCTCAAGGTTCGCTGGCGGTAACGGTAGACCCACAAAGCGCCAAGCTCATCGAGCTCAACTAGCTTGGCGGACGCTTGGCGCCCGTGGACCCTCGGGTTGGCGCGCTGTTTCAGCTGTGCCAGCTCACAGGCGAATCGTCACGACTGACGCCTTCGGCACCAGAATTACCGAGCCCTCGCTGAGGCTCAGCTTTTGCGATTTGGGGCCAGTCGACGGGTAAACCTTACCGGTTGCCTCGGCGCCGACCAAACCGCCGGACGTCTCCGCGCTCAACACTTCGACGGTTGCCTCGCCTTTCAGGCCCGAAACCTTGAGCGACGTCTTGAATGCCGTGTCGGGGTTCTTGTTGACGAATACGAAAGACAGCTTGCCGTCGGGGCGCTTCGCCATCCAACCCGAAAGGCCTTCCTGGTCGGTCTCGCCGCGAAGCAGGGTCCCGGTCAGTGTATTGGCCAACATTTCGAAGGCCCAATACGTCGGCCGACGGAAGTTGACGCCCTGCGGATCGGAGCTCATCGACATCACGCTGTAGTCACCCATGCGCTTGTCGCGACCGTTGTACATCGCCCACAGGTTCGCCATTTGGATCGGCGACTCAGCCAAATGTCCGAGGTAGTCGGCGACGAACAGCGCGTTCACGTGCTGCAGGATCTGCGGGCCGGGGTTCGAGTCGACCGAGTTCCACTCCGTGAGCCAAATTTCGTAAGATTTTCCCTTCACGCCGAGCCGGTCGACCTGCTTTTTGACCTCGCGCATCAGCGCGTCCGATTCGGACGACACCGCCAGCAACGCTTCGTCACTTTCGGAGCCTGCGTTCTGGGCGTAATGATGGACGCTCACCGCGTCGACCACGTCGGCCACTTCTTTGAAGACCGCCTGGTTCCAAGGACCACCCAGCATCCAAACCGCACTGATCTTGATTGTGGGGTCGACTGCCTTCATCGCCTTCACGTAGGCGCGCACGGCCTTGCCGTAGTTGACCCCGCCGTCTTTGCCCCATTTTTCGTAGTAGCGGTGCCAGTTGCCGTAGATCTCGTTACCGATCTCCCACAACTTCACCTTGGGTCCCTTGCGCGTTTGATTGACGTATTTTACCCACGCTGCCTCCTGCTCGGGCGTGCCGTCTCCGACGTTGGCGGTAAACAGCGGCGTGGAGTGAGTCTGCTCGCACCAGCCCAGGAACTCGTCGGTATCGACGTTGTTGTCCTTGGCTTTGAGCGTCTTTTGCCAGTTTTCTTCGTCGGCGCGCAGACCGCCCGGGTAACGCACCACCCCCAAGTTGAGCGACTTTTCGAGCGGCAGTGACGCTTGGTCGATCAGCTCGGGAGCCCAGAGCCCGACGTTCATGCCGTAGATGTCGGGGACCTTTTGGACTGGCTTGGTCGGATCGCCGGTGAACGTCGCGACGAGCTCGGTCGGCGCTTTCGCTTTAGCGAGCTCGCGAGCGTTCGTCAGTTGCAGCTTGGCGAGGTAAAGGCTGCCCGGCACGTCGCCGCCCGGCTTGATGCCGAACTGAAACACGCCGTCGAGATCGAGCTTGTTGTTTTGCTTGGCCTCCGGCGGCTGAAAATACGGGAACTTCGTAAACTTTCGAAACGGGATCAAGAGCTGGTGCCAACCGCGACTGGCTCCGACGCGCGTCAGGAATATCTCGTGATCACGGTCTTGGATCACGAAGTCGAAGGATTGGTACGGCTTCTCCGTGTAGAGCCACACGGCAACGCCGTAGTGCTCGCTCCAGTCGGTCGGCAGCCCCTTCGCGCCCGGGGTCTGAATCAACGCATCGAACCAATCGCCCGGTTTGAAGTCGACCTTCAAGGCTTGGCCCTGGACCGTGGCCGGCGCAGTCTTAGGGAGCGCGCCAACGGCCACGCTGATGTCGGCCGAGTTGCCGTGCTGCGCGCGCCATTGATCGGCCCACTTCGTAAAGTCGGTTACCAGCGCATCCGGCGCGGTCGACTTGAATGCGTCCCAGTACGCGTCGGGATCGACGATGCCCTTCGACGTTTTGGTTAGCTGGATTTGGTCGAGGTAGAAGACGACTTGTTGGTCCGGGCTGACCTTGTTTTCGTCGCGATTGATCGAGATTCTGAATTCTTGAACCTTGCTCCAGTCCACCTTGGCGGAAATTTCGCGGTTCTGCTTCGGATCCCAATAGGCGCCGTCGTCGATGAAGGCCTTGAGCGGGATTCGGCACTGGCTCCATTCGCCCTCTTTGAGCACGACGTAGCCGTCGCCGACGACCTTCGACTGGACCTTCTTGTTACCGCCTTGATTGGCCAACAGCCCGACCATGAACTTTTGCGCCGCTGGCCCGCCCTTGATCCAAAACGTCAGGCTGCCGGTCTTGCGAAACGGCGTCAGGTCGAAGAACTTGCTGTTGCCGACCGAGAGGTTGACGCCCGAATAGTCGTTGTCCATGTAAGCGGCCAGCACCGCGGCGTTGCCGGGCGTGCCGCTGGCCAATACGCGGCTCGAGGTTTTGCCGCCGTAACCGTAGCGGTAGCCGCCAGTCGCTTGGGGCAGCTCGTCATCGAAGAACGTGCCGACGACCGCGTCATCCAACTTCAACTGTGCTTGAGTCGGCGCGTCGGAGCTCTGACCCGCGGCTGCGCTGGAGTTCGCGTTGGCGTCACTAGCCGGCATGGCTGGCGTTTCCGATGGCGGCGGGCTCGCTTTGCGTAAGCGGCAGTCAACGAGCCCGAGCAGCAGCAAAGCCGGAACGATCGCGGAGCGAGTGAACATCGTCCGCCAAGCATGCTCGGCGCGCGGCCAAGTGGTGCCGCAAATGCCTGGACGATTCGCTCGATATTTAGCACCACGGCTGGCAGGCTCCGCGGCGCGCTGACTACGACAGCTTCCGCCTCATCGTGCCCGTGGGTAATTTGATCGGGGTGGGTCTGAGATGGCCGTCGCCACTCCTCCCCTCCGGCCACCGAAGAGGTGCCGCCAGCGCACTTCAACGCCTCCGGCCCCGACGTGTGAAGCCGCCCCATACGCACGCCCCGCCGGACGCGACGACTAAGTCACGGCTTGACCGTGACGTAGTCGTCGCTGCTGATGTTGTTCTCGGCAGACAAGTCCTTGTACCCATCGGTGATGCCACCGTTGTGCGTTTGGATCGCGAACGGAGCTGCCATGCCCATGCCGGCAGTGGGATCTTTGAAGTGCAAGACATCCTTTCCGCCGCAGGCCATTTTGGCTTCGCCAGTGGCTGCGTTGGCGACAATTTCGCAAGCGGTCCAACCATCGACCGCGGGTCCTGGCGGTCCAATCTTCGTGAACAAGTTGCCGCCGTCGTTATTTTTCCCGGGCCGGTAGTCCCAACTATACCCAGCGGGCGGCTGGAACTGAATCGCACCGAGCGCGTCCTTGCCCGGGTAGTTGCAGAAGACGAGCACAGTTGGAGCGTGTCCGCCGGTACCGCCGGGATGAACGCTGAACAGGATGCGAAAGTGCGTGAACGTTTCTTTGGTTGCGAAGGATCCACGGCCCTTGCCCGTTGCAACCAACGCGCCGTCCTTCACCGCAAACATGCCGTCGGGGCTAGAATTCCAACCGTCGAGGCTGACGCCATCGAAGATTTTATGCAGATTCCCTATGCCGGCGCCGCCACCTGCACCTGCGCTCATGCCCGTGCCGCCCATGCCTGCGCCCGCGGCACCGCCACCGGCTAGCGCTCCGCCGCCACCAGCTAGCGCTCCACCACCACCGTCAGCCAGCGCGCCCGCCATACCAGCTGAACTGCGCATGCCAGCGGAGCCACCGCCAGTGCCGGCTCCGGGGGCTCCGCCGCCGGCTGAGCCAGCGTGGTCGCTTGTCGCGCTAGCACCTCCAACCTCAGCGCCAGCTGAGGCTTCACCGATTGCGCCGGGCGTGCTGCTTCCGCAACCGAGAAGCAACGCACAATAAGCTACCGCAGACGAAAAAAGGGCGCGCATGTCTATCAGTCCTTGCTCGGCGACTTCACGGCTCACCGAAATGCTACCGGTGCGCCCACCAAACAGCCGAATCATGTCGGATGCTCCCTGGAGCTTCATGTGCTGGAGTTGCCGAAGCTCCGGACCGCCCTGGACCAAAACGACGAGCCAAGCTTGATGGCTTGGGGTAAATTCCTGGCGGCAACATCGGACGAGGAATTGGAGACGCTCGCTATGCAAAACCCCGTGCTCAGGCAAGCCAAAGACGCCCTCGACCGCCTCAGCGCCGACGACGAAGCGCGCATGCGCGCTGAGCAGCGCGAAATGGCCCAAATCTCCTACGAGCTGGACATGGGCGTGGTGTGGCGCGAAGGCAAAGCCGAGGGCAAAGCCGAGGGCAAAGCCGAGCTCGTCCAGCGACAGCTGACGCTGAAGTTCGGAGAGCTGCCGCAGGACATCCGCGAGCAGATTGCAGGCGCGACCGAGACCGAGCTACTGCGCTGGTCAGAACGCTTGCTCACCGCCGCCTCGCTCAACGAGGTCTTCGCAACCTGATCGCATCGCGGGACCGCGCGCGAGGAGACGACTCAGGCCATCGCCTGAAAAATCGGCGGCAAGAAGACCGGGCGTTACGCCCCCGGCTCCCCATGAACGAAGCCGAGCGCATCGAGGGCCACGGTCGGCGAGGCAAGCCAGTGCGGGTTGCCGCGATCCAGCCTTCGTGACCAGATTTTCCGGGAACTGGCCACTGAGGGGGAATGCGGTATCGGATCGAAGTCGCTCTCGGCGCGCTGGCACTGGTGGCGGCATGTGGCGGTGGCAATGGCGGGGCGGATCAGCAGGATCTCGGGGGGTTGAAGGCTGGGACCGCGGGCGTGAATTCGACTGTAGGTGGCGCGGGGGGCAGCGCACACACGACGGCTGGGGCACCGGGCAAGGGTGGTACAGGGGCTGGCGGCGTCTCGATGGCTGGCAGCGCGGGCGTCGCAAGCACCGGCGGACACGCGGGCACCGCGACCGTGGGCGGCAGCGGCGGAGCCTCGTCGACGGGCGGCAGCGCCAACAATGCCGACGTCAAGTTGCCGCCCGCGAACGGCAGCTACGACTATCAGCTCGGCGGAGCCTATCCACCACCCGCAGGGGTGAAGGTCGTGAGTCGCGACCGCGGTGACGTACCGGCGGCGGGGCTCTACAATATCTGTTACGTCAACGGCTTCCAGGCCCAAGAGAGTGACAACGCTTGGTGGCTCAGCCAGCATGCGGATCTGGTGTTGCGCGACGCTCAGGGCGACCCGGTGATCGACGCCGATTGGAACGAGATGCTGCTCGACACCAGCACGGCTCCAAAGCGCCAAGGGTTGGCTGACATCGTCGGGGGGTGGATCAAGGGCTGCGCGGCGGACGGCTTCGACGCGGTCGAAATCGACAACCTCGACTCTTACTCGCGTTCGGGCGGGCGCCTGTCGCAGCCCAACAACGTGGCCTTCATGAAGCTGATTTCAGACATCGGGCACCAGGCGGGCCTGGCGATGGGTCAGAAAAACTCGACTGAGCTGCTGGGCAATCGCGGCGCCATGGGCACGGATTTCGCGGTCGCCGAAGAGTGCAATCGTTACTCTGAGTGTGGCGACTACCAAGCCGTTTATGGCGATTTAGTATTCATCATCGAATACCGGGACCAAGACTTCACCGCCGGTTGCAAAGACTTTCCGGAGCTGTCAATCGTCCGGCGCGACGTCAACGTGAGCAAGCCCGGGTCGGCCTCCTACGTGTACAAAGGCTGCTGAGCATTGGTCTCATTTCGCGATTCGAGCAGCGAGAAAACAGGAAGGCGGCTGAGCATTGGTCTCATTTCGCGATTCGAGCAGGAGCGAACAGGAAGGCGGGAAGGCGGGAAGATTTCTGTTGTTCGAACAGGCGCCTGAGGCCCAATCGCGATCCCCCTGCGTCCAGTTGCCAGTACCACCCACCCTAGATCTCGGCCTTCCCGCCTTCCCGCCTTCCTGTTGTCCCCGCTCGCTCGGGCAAGATGCGATGAATCATCAGCCGCCTTCCTGTTGTCCCCGCTCGCTCGGGCAAGATGCGATGAATCATCAGACAAAGGCTGCTAGGCGGGCCGCCGCGAGGCTAGCCGGCACAAAGCGTTGAATTCCTGGGCGGCTACCGCGTCGAACGGGTTCGGCGTAGGTTGATTCGCGAGGTCGAGATGGTCGGACAATTGGGTGGTCAGAGGCGGGGCGTAGGTCTGGGCGCGCTCTTGGTGTTGGCGGCGTGCTCGGTGGTGGGTTGCTCGACGGAGGATCCGGCCAAGGCGACCACGGGTATGGCGGGTTCGAGCAACAGCCTGAGCGGAGCTGGCAGCGTCACTTCCGGCGGAACCACTTCCGGCGGAACCACTTCCGGCGGCACGGGCGGCGGCCCGGTGCACTTGCCGCCAGTCAAGCTCACGGACGATGCGTCGGGCATCACCGGGCTCGAAGATTGCGCGTTGGCTCAGTCGGGCCAGTGCGTGAAGCCGCTGACCCGATCGAAAGCCGAGCTGTGTCAGCGCTGGAACGCCGATCGCCCGCAGCAATCCAAGGCATTGCAGATGCCGGCCGCCAGCGAGTGCAATCCAGGCACGACCATCGACGCCTCGGTGCAAGACGCGCTGCGCCGGTTCAACTTGTTCCGTTGGGTGGCCGGTGTCGAGCCGCTGACGCTGAACGAAGACTGGAACGGCTTTGCGCGGTCGTGCGCGATCATCCAAAGCTACCTGACGCCGGAGATCAGCCATTTCCCAGAAAAAACCGCGCGCTGCTACACCGAGCAGGGTTACACGGCTTCCGGACAGAGCGAGCTGGCAAGCGGCTCGGTCAATCCAGCCGTCGCGATCGACGATTTGATCTTCGATACCGGCGACAACAACTTTCACATCTTGGGGCATCGCCAAGGCATGCTCGATCCGCAAGCCAAGGTAACGGGCGTTGGCTTCGCGCAACCGCCGGAAGGCGCACCCGCGACGTGCGTGCGCATGTACGACGGCTCGCCGGGCATGGCGCGGAGCGGCCTTGCGGACGTCTATTCGTTTCCGAGCCCCGGCCACCAGCCGTGGGAGCTGATCGCGCGCTCGACGTACATGCCGTACGACAGGCTGCTCGAATGGTCGATCACCATGCCCGAGGATGTCGACGCCACCGGCGCCAGCGTGCGGCTGGTGCATCGCAAAGACACGACCTGGGAAGACGTGCCAGTCACGTCAGGGAAATTCCGCGACGAGAAGCGCCACGGTCTTTGGATCAACCTCGGCGTTCCCGCGCTGCCGCCCGGGACCTACGCTGTCATCGTCAGCGGCACGAAGCTGCCGACTTTCGGCTATCAAATCGTGTTCGATCAGTGTGTCGACGGGCCAACGACGTGCAACGTGATCGCGCAGGACTGTGGCGCGGGCAACGGCTGCTACGACGCAGAAGGGCCGTATTGCCATAAATCTGGCGGTATTGCCGTCGGTCAAACGTGTCCAGGGTGGGACAACGGCGAGTGTGAGACGGGCTCGGACTGCTCGTTCGATGTCTTGGGCGGTGGCTACAAGTGCGTCCGCTACTGCGATCCATCGAATCCGGCCTCGTCCAAGTCGTGCGAGGTGCTGTGCCCCGATGCGTTCGTCGAGATCGTCGGTGAAGAGACGCTCGCGACGGTGGGAGCGACGTGCTTCGTCGGCGCTGGTGGGCCGTGCGCGCCGCTCGCGCCCCATTGTGACGCCGGGCAAACCTGCTCCGGCTTCGAGCAGCCCGCTTGCCAAGCTGTCGGCACGACGAGCGCGGGCATGGAGTGCGATCCGATTGGCGGCACGTGCGCGGCGGGGTTGACCTGTGTCGGCCTGCAAGGTTCCGCCAAGCTGTATTGCCAGCCGTACTGCGACATGGATCCGACCGCTGTCGGAGCCAACGCGTGCAGCACGCTGTGCCCGGACAAGTTCTGGCCGTACGAGGGATTCGGCCTGTGCATTCCACCGAATTGACGGCGCGACGCCGCCGCACGCCCGCCGTCACGCGCGCGCAGTGATGAACCAAGTGCTAGACGGTGCGTACACGCCCTTCGGCGTGACGAAGCCGGCCAGCGCTTCCTTCAAGGCAGCGGTGACCTCAGGCTCGCGCTGTTTGCCGATTTCGCCAGCCAAACGCATGATTTCGCCGGCGGGCCCGAGCGACATCGCAAACGCGATCGCCTCGTCGAGATCACGACCGACGCAGATGTCGACATCGTGGCGTTCGAAGCCGATCTGTTGAAAGCCGGCCGCCTTGAGTTGATCGCTGACGAGATCTGGCCCGCGCATCGAGAAGGGGCCGGGGCCACAAGTGGGCTCGTCGGCGGTTTCTTCCTCCGCTGAAATCAATCCGCGCACGCAAAGCTCTGGCACGTGCAGCCACGGATTGTCTTCGCGCTTGCGCCAGACGACGCAAGCGAACGAACCGCCCGGCTTGAGCGAGCGCTTGATGTTGCGCAGTGCCGCGACCGGTGACGCGAAGAACTGCACGCCGAAACGCGAGTACGCGGCGTCGTACGGACCGCGCAGATCGTCGATTTGTACGTCGGCGCGAAAGAACGTGGCGGCCTTGCTACCAGCTTCGACCGCGTCGCGTGTCGCAGCTTCGACGAAGTTTTTTGCAACATCGACGCCGACCGCGCAGCCTGCGGTCGGAGCGAGTTTTTCGGCCAGCTGGCGCGTCATGTCGCCAAAACCGCAGCCCAAGTCCAACACGCGCGCGCCGGGCGGAGGTGGACGACGCGCGATCAGCGTCTGACCGTGGAGCGACAGGCCGGTGGTCAAGATCGGTTTGAAGCGTGCGAACTTGTCAAACAGCACCCCGTTCCACGCGCGAGTCGCTTCGTCGTTCTCGTCAGTCATGGTGGCTCACACTCTGAAGGGGAGATGGTAGCGTCAGCGCGAGCGAAACGCCAATGCGACACCGAATACTATTCGTCACTGAAAACATCACGTTAGCGCAGGTGGTGCGGCTGGCGACCTTGGCGGCGGGGCTGCCGACGGATGAGTACGAGGTGCACTTTGCGTGCAGCGACTTCGACCCGCTGATCTTCGAGGGCACCCGGTTTCAGCACTGGCCCTTGTATACGATCGATCGCGAGCAAGGTTTCAAGGCGCTGGCCAAGGGCGAGCGAATGTACGACGTGAAGACGCTCGACCGGTATGTCGCGGACGAGCTCAGGGTATTGGACGAGGTGCGGCCGGCGGTGGTGGTCGGCGACTTTCGGCTGTCGTTGGCGGTCAGTGCGCCCTTGCGTGGCGTGCATTGCGGCTCCTTGATCAATGCCTATTGGAGCCCGTACGCGGTGCGGGAAAAATGGCCGGTGCCGGACCATCCGATCGTACGGCTGGTCGGCGTCGAGCGAGCCGAAAAATACTTTCCGCAGGCTCTGCCGAAAGTGTTCGGGCATTTTGCGGCGCCGCTCAACACCGTGCGCAAACGCAACGGCTTACCGGAGTTCGAGAGCTTGTCGCACCAGCTATGCTTCGGGGATTCGGTGCTGTATCCGGACGTGCCGGAGCTGTGCCCGCTTTCGAGCGATGCGCCTGCATCGCATCACTTCTTGGGCGCCGTGCAGTGGTCGCCGCGCGTGGCGGCACCGAGCCAGCTCGCTTTCGCAGACACGACGCTGCCGATGGTCTACGTGACGCTCGGCTCTTCCGGTGACGTGGCGGCGTTGCCGACGGTGCTCGAAGGCTTGGAGGGCTTGCCGATTCGCGGCGTGCTGGCGACAGCGGGGCGAGCCGCGCCCAAGCGGGTGCCGGCGAACTTCGTGGTCGCGGACTACGTGCCGGGCGAGCTGCTCGCGTCGCAAGCGCTGTTCGTGGTTACGAACGGCGGCTCGAGCACTGGTTATCAGGCGCTGGCGGCGGGCGTGCCGGTATTGGGCATCCCCTCGAACCTAGACCAATACTTGGCGATGCAGGCGATTGAGCGCGCCGGTGCCGGCCTGACGCTCCGCAGCGGCGGGTTGACCCGCGATCAAGTGCGAAAAGCAGCGGTTCGGCTGTTGGATGCGCGGGCAATGAAGCGCGCCGCCGAGGGCGCGTCGGTGCAATTTGCCGCATGGAATTGCCACGAGCGCTTCCAAAATTGGTTGTCTAACTTGCTTGGGGGGCAAGCAGCATGAAAACTAGAGGGATGGTGTTTGGCGAAGCGCTGACGGGCCGTGTGGCAACCCTGGGTGGGGTGGTCGCGCTATCACTCGTGTGTGGGCGATCGGCGGTGGCAGAAGAGAGCGTGGCCACGAACGTGATCGAGTTCGAGACCCAGAACCGCAACGACGCGGGCGTGGTGCGCTGCGGGCTGTTCAAAGCATCCGGCTGGCTGAAAGACGCGGTGCGGCCCGCGATCGTCAAGATTAGCAAGACGACCGCGCTGTGCGTGTTCAAGGAAATTCCCGTCGGCACGTACGGCATCTCCGCGTTCCACGACGAAGACAACGACGGCAAACTGAACACCAACCTCGTCGGCTACCCGCTCGAGGAGTACTGCTCGTCGAACAACGCGCGAAACATGTTCTCCGCGCCCAGCTGGAAAGACGCCAAGTTTTCGTACAAGGGCGGGACCGTGCGGCTGCGCGGCGTGATGAAGTAAGCCAGTAGCGCAGGGCGCGACGAGGTTACAATCTCACTGAAGTCACGCCCAAAGCCTGAGCGACCTGCCTGGGCGAGCAGGGTTCCGGCTACCACACACGCTAAGGCACCGCGCGCGCGCCGATGGCAAGAGCGCGCCGATGTAGGGGCAGAGGTGCCGGAGGCCGCGAAATCGGTCAGGAAGTGACACCCGCCAGGCGGCGTGTGCGATGATGGTGAAGTTATGCGTGGAGGCTTATTTAGGTCCTGGTCTGGTGTTGCGGTGGTGACGCTGCTGGGCGCTTGCTCGAACATCATCGGCATCTCGAACTACGAGATCGATTCAACGCTCGACGACGGCAGCGGCGGCTCAACCGGAACCGGTGGCAAGAACACCGGCGGCTCGCACGCCGGCAGCAAGAACATGAGCGGTGGCGAGCCGAACATGCCCGTCGGCGGGAACGACAGCGGCGGCACTGGCGTTGGCGGCAAGAACACCGGCGGCTCTAACACCGGCGGCGGCCCGATCGGCGGTGCCCCGGCGGCTGGCGAGCCCGGTACTGCCGGCGAGCCAAGCACCAGCGGCTGCAAGACCGCGCTCGACTGCGACGACACGATCGATTGCACGACCGACACCTGCAGCGGCGCCGGCACGTGCGTTCACACAGCGAAAAACAATCTGTGCGATTCAAGCCTGTGCGAAACCTGCCAAGTCGGCATCGGTTGCGTCGCGGGCACCATGACCACCACGCAACTACTGCTCGATCCCGGCTTCGACATCATTCCCGTAACCGCCGACTGGGACGACTCGGGCAGCGACGGCGTCAACGTAGTGGTCAACAACGCCGCGCAAACACCAACGAAAATCGCCAAGTTTGGCCCCGTTGCCGGCAACAACCCCCCGGACCAGCAGTACAGCGATCTGCTGCAGTGGGTCACGATTCCGGTCGGCACGGTGGCGCTAACACTGACGGGTTATTACAAGCTCACGACCGGTACCAAGGCGCCCAAGGACGACTACCTGGTCACCGCCTTCTACGAAACCGGCGAAATTCTGCCGTTCACGCAGTTTCACAGCTTCGAAGCCACCGTTGGCCCGTCCACCACGTGGAAGTCGTTCAGCTACAGCGCGCCGAAAGCCGACGTCGCCAAGATGGGCGGCGTCGACTACACGTTCGACTTGGTCGCGCACGTCTGGGACACGGTGTTCCAGTTCGATTCACTGCAAATGAACGCGACCGTCTGCCAGTAGTCTGCGCGGCGTGTTCGAGTGCGGTTTCAGTACCCGGCGCGCGCCGCCATGTAGCAGAGCCCGCACAGCAGCGCGCCGATGCCGAGCATGACCAGCACGCTGGGCACGAAGTACGGAAAAATCATCAGGATCAGCCCAACGACGAAGTGTGGCGCGCGCCCCATTTTGCGGCCGTACGTGAAGAGCACGAAGCCGACACCCGAAACCACGAAGCCAGCGATCAGGCTGCTCGCGTCGAGGTTGAAATTCACTCCCTGAGCGTAGCGCTCGTCCTCGCGCGCGCCTGCACCGGCCGACGGGCTCGGTATGAAATCCAGCAGCAGAGCGCGCTTCCCGGACATTCAGCGGGGGACCGATGCGCAAAACCCGCGCTCAAACGCCGCTTCTCGTCGGTTCCCTTGTCGGCCTAGGTGGGTGTAATGCTCGGCTGCTCAACGCCGACAGCTCTCCTACCGATCTCGGCAAAATCTATCTTGGTCTGCCGCGCGATCCGACCTGCACGCCGTAACCGGGCGCACAGGTCAGTCGCGTGCGGGCTTTACATATTCACTTTGTGACAGCCGCCGCAGCCGAAGCCCTCGTTGGTCTTCGGATCATAAGGCTGCTTGCCGAACAGCTCGGCCATCGCCGGCACGACCTTGTCGTGCATGAACTTGGCGAGCTCAGGCTTCTTCTCGGCCTCGACCATCTTGCCGCCCTTCATGTTCAGCTCGGGCAGCGCCATCACGGGCTTCGGCTTCATCTCTTTGCCGTGACAGGTCTTGCAGCTGAAGCCGGCGTACTCTTTCGCGTCGTAGTCTTGGAAGACCTTGGTCATGGCCGGCATGACCTTGGTTTTCATGAACGCAGCTTTGTCCTTGGTGGACATGCTGTCGCTCCAGCCGCCTTCGGTGGAGCCGGGCGCGTCACCAGCGGGTGCCGCGGCGGGCGCTTCGCCAGCAGGCGCGTCACCAGCGGCAGCGGGCGCGGGTTGGCTACCTCCGCACGCTGCCAGCGAGGCGGCGAGCAGGCACGAGAGACCAAAGAAAAATGACGAACGTCCCATACGAGATTCCTCCGATGACAAGGTCTAGAAGGCCGCGACGCTAGTACAGATCTCGCCCGATCAGCTCAAGCAAGAACGCTGGATTGTCGACATGTAGCCAATGCCCAGCGTTCGGGACGACATGCAGCGCGACTGTTCCAGCGCCACGAACCGTCGTTGCTTGGTGGCGAACAGTCTCGAGCATCAGCTCGAGCCGAGCGCGATTCTCCGGCGCCCAGCGATCACTACGCTCCGCCACGACGACGCGGAAGTCCGAATCAGCTGCCCCAGACTCCAAGACTGGCCAAAGGTCGACGCGGAAATAGTCGAGCATCAGCTCGTAAATGGCGTCGAGATTGAAGCGCCAGACGAAACCTTCCGGCTGGCGTTGCAAGTTCGTGGCGAGCCAATTGGACGTGCCGGAGCTCAACCCCTGCTCGATCAGCTGCGCGACTACGTGCGCGCGATCGGCCGCGGGCGTGGTGGTGGTGCGGACCGCCTGAATGACGCGGATGACCTCGTTGGCGGCGGTCGGTTCCTGCGAGCCGGGGTTCGAATCGAGGATCCAAAACTGGCGGACACGACCGGGAAACAGCCTGCCGAACATCAGCGCGGTCTTGCCGCCGAAAGAGTGGCCGGCCACAACCTCTGGCTCTTGACCGAGCTCGGCGATCAGCGCTGCTAGGTCGTTCGCGCACGCTTCGAGCGTGTTGGGCGGCGGCGCACCTTGAGACTCGCCGTGGTGCCGTAGGTCGACCAAGCAAAAGCGATACTCGGGCCGCAGCTTCGTGAGCTTCACGGCCAAGCTGCGTAGGTTGTTGCCGCTGCCGAGCGCGCCGTGCAACAGCAGCGCGAGCTTAGGCGCGTTGGGCTCACCGACGAGCGTGTGGGCGGGGACGAAAACCACGCCCGCTTCTAGCGGAAGTCGGCCGCACCGCCAATCACTTGGGCGCTGGCATCTGCATCCCGCATTGCGTGCTCGAAATGCTGCACAACGAGGCGGCACCGACCACCAGCGCGACCTCACCCACGATCGCCAACACCACCAGGCCGGGCGGCAGCTCCTTCTTAACCGGGACCACGCGCACGGTCAGGCACGCCGCTTCCGGCGGCACGTCGGTGTTGCTGCAGTACTCGCCGGGCGTCTTCTCGAAGCCTGGGCACTCCGCCAAGCAATCGACGTACGCGTTGGGCGTGGTAGCCGCCTGACACTGCGCGAAACAGTGGGCCGCGTCGCTCGAGCTCACCGGGTTGCCGCGCAGCAACAGCCGGTAGCGAATCGTGTTGCCCTCTTTCTTCGGATGAGTGGCCTTCACGTTGTTGCACGCGACCACCACCACCAACAGCAACGACGCCACCCGCCGGGAGCTCATCCACCCAGCATAGCGCTAAAGATCGCCGATGCAGCCCTGACGTGCCGGTGACGCCGGCGTAAAATTCAGACGCTGAGACGCAGTTGAGGGGGGTAATAACGCCGTCGCACTACAAGCTTCGTACACCGCCATGCCTTGGGCCGGGTTCTGTACGTTGTTGGTCTGCGGGACGACCGCCGGCGTCTCGAACGGGAAGCGCTCGAAGAACTTCGCGCGGTAGCCGGACTTCCACGTCGCAAACCCGGCCGCGTCGTCACCCAAGATGCCGGTGCGCGAATAGATGCGGTACGCGGTGACTTCCCGGCAGAAATTGCACATCCGATCGTCGTCGCGCAGGAGGCCATTGCCGCCGTAGTGGCCAGCATTGTCGTGCGTGCCGTTGAGCAGGCAAATCAGCTCCGAGTGGTAGCCTTGCTCGGGCGTGCCGAACGCGCCGACCAGGCTCTCTGTCTTCGCGTTGTAGGCGCCGCCGCTGAGCAGGTGTTGCCACGGCAGCGCGCTGCATTGTCTCGACCCGACGACGTTGGCCGTTTCCGCGGTGTTGGCTGGCGCGCTGTTGTCGAGCTCGATGTATTCGTCACGCAAGCTCGAAAACGCGTGCGTGAACTCGTGCGCGTGGCCAACCCCAAAAGCCGAAGCGATGCGTTGCGACGCCTGAGCCGGATTGCGCAGCGCCAGCGTGAGCCCGCTGACGCCAGCGCGACCGCGCGCAGCGTCGAACAACAGAAACGACGCCACGTGGGTGCGCACGGTGCCAAAACCGCTGCCCGTAAAGTCCATTGGCTGTACCGGGTGCAAGCCAATCGCCTGCCAGGCGCGCGTCGCCGTTTCGCCAGTGCCCGACACGCTACCGGTGGCGGACGCGGTGACCGGCACCATGAAGGCGGTATCGGCACCGTCGAAATGCGTATTCGAAGGCCGTGGCAGGTACCAAACCGCAAACGCTTCGCGAAAATCGCGATAGGGCGCGATGCTGAAGACGTAGTCGACCCACGCGTCCACGTCGCCGGTGCGCTTGCCAGCGTGGTCGGCGTCGGCGTGAAACTTGGGCAAATCGGCGGCGGTGTAGCCCTCGGCGAACAGCAGCAAGTGCACGCGCCTTTCGAGCGGCACACGCGGCGCCAGCTTGCCGGTCGAGACGTCGTCGAGCTGGCCGTCCCCGAGCTCTTCGAGCACCCACTCGCCGGTCGGCGTCGCCAACGCTTCGACCGAGAGCTTGGACTCCATGCCGGCGACGATCGCCGAAACAGCGTAGTGGTATGCAGTGCCGTTCTTCAGCGCCCGGTGCACGAACGCGGCGTGCGGCGCCTTCACCTCTTGACTCATGCTGGCGCTCGTCGGCGCCACGCCCTCGGCGAAATAGACTTTGTACGACGTGGCACCGAGGGCAGCGTTCCATTCGACGCCCACGCTTTGATTCGCGGCGAGCGCGGTCACGCTGAGCATGGCGTCGAAGCCAACGTTGGGCGCAGCGCCACCGGCGCCACCGAGCGTGGCACTGCCGGCATTGGTCGAGTTTCCGGCAATCACGCTGGCCCCGCCCACGTCTGCTCCGCCGCTCGACGCTGCGCCGCCGGCGCTGGCTCCCGACGCCGTGGTGGTGCCGGATGTTCCGGAACCGGCGACAGCGTCGTGCGAGTCCGAGCTGCTGCAACCGAAAGCCGGCGCTAGCAGGAGCGCGCCGTAGAACGCGTAGTCCGTGAGGGTCATGGTCAAAGGCTCCTCAATCTCCGCGGGGTCAGCCTAAGCCCAGGCCGCAGCAAGGCCGAGTAAGACCGCTCGTCGCGAATTTATCGCTCGCTAGCGGATGCTTGCGGCGCGGCAGACACGTTCGAAAGCGGTCATACTAGCGAGCAAAAGTGCTTGCGGCGCTGCGCAAAAAAAGGCTGATAGTGAGCCGATGGACGCCGACGCACGCTTCGCTGAGCTGAACCTTGAGCTGCCGCCTGCCCCCAAGCCGATCGGGGTCTACAAGCCGCTCGTGGTCGTTGGCAACCTGGCCTACCTGTCCGGGCACGGCCCACTCCGCCCCGACAAGTCGCTGATCACCGGCAAGGTCGGCGCAGATTTGTCACTCGAAGAGGGCAAGCTGGCGGCGCAACAGGTAGGGCTAGCGCTACTGGCCACGTTGAAGAGCCAGTTCGGCTCGCTTTCGCGCGTGCAGCGCGTGGTGAAGGTGCTCGGCATGGTGAACGCCACGCCAGACTTTCAGGAGCATCCGTCGGTCATCAACGGCGCGAGCGAGCTGTTCGCGGCGGTGTGGGGGCAGGAAAATGGCGTGGGTGCGCGCAGCGCGGTCGGCATGGGCTCATTGCCGACCAACATCGCGGTCGAGATCGAGATGATCGTGGAGCTCACCCACTGATGCTCGATCTGGCGCCTGCGACGTATGCGATCGACAACGCGGACGAAATCGATTCGCCGACCTTGCTCGTTTACGAAGAGCGCCTGGACGAGAACCTGCGGCGGATGGTCGCGCAAGCTGGCGATCCCGCCCGGCTGTGCCCCCACGTGAAGACCCACAAGCTGCCGCAAGTCATCGCCAAGCAGCTGGCGCTCGGCGTGCTCAAGTTCAAAGCCGCCACGATTGCCGAGGCCGAGATGTGCGCGACCGCCGGCGCGCCGCAGGTGCTGTTGGCGCACGCGCCGGTTGGGCCACGCGCCGAGCGGTTGGCGGCGTTGATGCGCGCGTTTCCGCAGACGGGCTTCGCCGTGATTGTCGACGATGCCGAGGTGGCTCGCCACTTGTCCGGTGTCGTCAGTCGGGTTGGTTGGGGCCTGGATGTGCTGCTCGACATCGATTGCGGCATGCATCGCTCGGGCATCGCACCAGGGCGTGGCGCGGAAGATTTGTACCGGTTGGTCAGCGAGCTACCGGGCCTGCGTGCGGTCGGGCTGCACGCCTACGACGGGCACATTCACGATACCGATTTGGTGGCGCGGCGCGCACGCTGTGAAGAAGCGCTCGGACCCGTGCTGGCTTTGCGCGAGCGGCTGCGTGGCGCGGGGCTACCGGTGTCGCGGCTGGTGACGGGCGGCACGCCGACGTTTCCGCTGCTCGCCGCGCGCGACGACGTCGAATGCAGCCCAGGCACGTCCGTGCTGTGGGACTACGGCTACGCCACCACCCTGCCCGACTTGGACTACCTATGCGCGGCCGCGCTGCTCACGCGCGTGACGAGCCGACCGCTACCGAATCGACTGTGCTTGGACTTGGGACACAAAGCCGTCGGCTCAGAGATGCCGCAGCCGCGCGTCGTCGTGCTCGGATTGGAAGACGCCCAGCTGGTCGGCCACAGCGAAGAGCACCTGGTGCTCGAAACGGCGCGCGCCGCCGACTACCCGCCCGGCACCGCGCTCTACGCCCTGCCCTGGCACATCTGCCCGACCGTCAACCTGCACTCCGAAGTCGTGCTCGTCCAAAACCAACGCGCCACGTCTCGCTGGCCCGTCGCCGCCCGCAGCCGTCGAATCACGGTGTAAGAAGAGAAGAAGCGGTGCGCGCGAGATCCGCGCTCCCCAGCCGCCAAATCACCCCATAAACCTGCGCACTTGACGAACGCGCCCCCTAGCGCCACTCTCCGCGCCGCTTCGCACCCCTAGCTCAGCTGGATAGAGCATCGGACTTCGAATCCGAGGGTCAAAGGTTCGAATCCTTTGGGGTGCGCCAATCTACGACGTCTGCGAGAACTTCTCCGGGGGCGGATTCGGAAGGCAGCGAGCGGGGCTCGGCCATCATGGCGATCGCGGCGCCTGCGCGGGCTCTTCTCACTTCGCAGTGGGTGCGAAGAGTCTTGTGTTTAGGCGCAAGAGTCCGAACGTGGCCCGCTTCTAACCCGCCTCACCCACCTTCAAGCGACAAGAGCCCAGCGTCCGCGGGCACAGACTGACATTGTGCTTTGAGCGTGATGCGCACCAAACCATTTGGCGTATCGGGCGCGCCGGCGCTGGCGGGGCACGCCGCGCGTGGCGTCGACGCGGCGTTCGATAGCTGATCCGTTCGTGCCGTCCACGGGGTCGAGCAGCCAGGAAAAGCACGAGGGCGGGGTCTCGGGCCGACTGTTCGAGATGGTCAAGGAGCGCGGCTATCCAGACTGAGCCGATCACTTTCGTCGCGTCGTCGGGCGGCACCGCCCACGCTAGCCGGCTGAGGCACGTTCCTCGGGGCGCCTCGGGCGCCTCGGGCGCCTCGGGCCGCCTAGGGCGCCTCAGGGCGCCTCGGGGCGTCTAGGGCCAACCCGCCGCGACTTCGTCCGCGGTAAGCGCACGTGTGAGCAGCCGCAATCCGTCGATGTCACCTGGAAAATTGCGACCAACGACGGCGCTCGCGAGTTGGATCGGATCGACCACCGGCAAGGGTTTCGTCTCGAGCAATTGCCCGTCGAGGTAGCACGCCACCTGGGCCCCATCCCAAGTTCCGGTCAAGCGTGTCCACTGATCCTGCGTGAGCTGACCGAACGAACAAAACGCCTCTTGGGTGAGGTCCTGCGCGACGTTTTCGATTCGAAAAAAAACGTCGTGATTCTCGTGCAGGTAGAGCGCGACGCGTACCGAGGCAAAGCTGAGCTCACCAAAGTCATCTGCGAAGATCATGCGATTGGAGCCGGCATACTCGTTGAAGGCCGTACGCTGTACCACCGCGTCAACGCTGATCGCCGTGAAAGAAATGGAACGAAGCGCGGTCAGCGAAACAAAGTCCGGGTCTCCCGAGAGGCTCGTTTGGTCGGACCGAAACTGCCATGCGAGGTCGCCAACGCCCGGCCCGTAGGGAACTTGGCCGTGGCTGCTCGCTATGAGCGGGGAACACACCGCGTCGTTGGCCGTGTCACCGTTAGCGTACCAGGTCCCGAGGACATCGATCGGGCTGGGCAGACAGGGTTCGAGGCTTCCTCCGGCGGCCCCGGCGTCCGCCGCGCCGCCAACGACTCCGGCGGCGCCAGCTTGTGCCCCGCCCGTCGCGTCGGGAATAGTGTCGGCGCCCCCACCCGAGTTACCCGCGGCGCCACCGGCGGACTGGTTGGCAGCGAGCGCGGCCACATCATCGTAGCGAAGTCGACAGGCTCCGACCACTAGCGCGAAGACCAACGGGACAGCGAGCGACTTACTGGCTGTGCTGAACATCGAGAGCTTGGAGGCGCGCGCGCAACGCGGGCGCGTACATTCCGCGGGGATGGTCACGCAACATGTCCGAGATCGCATGCTGCTCGTCGAGCCTGCGACCGAGGGCACGCAAGGAACGAACCCGGCCGTAGGCCGCCTCTTCGGCGAGCGCTTGATCGCCCGTGGCCAAGTAGCGATTGTACCGCGCCAGAGCGCCGCCCGGATCACCCAGCTGCGACAAGGCCAGATCCGCCGCGGAAACCAACGCGGTGCGCCCGGACGACTGCCGTCCATAGGCGGCAGCGATGGCATCGAATGCGCGCAGTGCAGCTAGATGCTGGCCGCTTTTGCGCAGCGCACGCGCTTCTTCAAGCTTGTCTTGGGCGGATGGGACTTTCAACGGAGCTGAGCTCGGACTGCTCGAGGTGCTGGACGATCTGAGCGACGTCCGCTCCGGCGAGGTACTCGGCTCTGGCGATCCATCGCCGCCCGCGGGCGGCTCTGCCGTCGTTCGTGCCGTGATCAGAGCCCCCGCCAGGTTCGCGAGCTCCGTTTCGATTGCGCTCGGCACAAACGGCGCACGCAGGATGCTCGGCAAACTGACGCTCTCGCCAGCAGCCAGCGTGAGTGGCTCGCCGCGCGACGGCTCAACGCGGACTCTACCTTCGCTGACGTGCACCACGGCACCCGTCGAAGAGCGTTCGACAGAGAACACGGTTCCGATGGCTGTCACGCGTCCTTCGGGCGTGACGACGGTTACAGAGTGACCTATCGGCTGATGGGCAAGCCGGAGCAGCAACAGCCCTTGCTCGAGCCGTAAGGCTCGGCGTGGCTCCTCAAGTATCTCGAGCGTGGCTCGACCCGCCTGTGCCAAGCACGCTCTCACGCCGCCGGCTAGGTCGAGGCAAACAGCCCCCGCTGGAGTGCGCAGCTGTGCGCTTTGTTGGAGGGCTTGTCCGACTGCGACGTCGCCGCCTGCGCCTTGGACCAGCACCACACGCGCCGAAACGGCTGGGTCTTGCGACTTTTGCCGAGTACCCCACCAAACCAGCAGCGCGGCCGCCATCGTCAATCCACCGACGGGAGCCAACCATGAGGAAGCGCGCCGAAATTTTTTCGTCCCCTTCGCAGTCGACTCGACAGTGATTCGATCGCGCAGCTCCAGTGTCAGTGCGCGCGCGCTGGCAGTCGAGATGCGGCCTTCATTGGGCTGCACCAAACCCTGCCAGGTGCTTAGTTCCGCCGCGCACTCCGCGCAGCCCCGAGGGTGCGACGCGAGAAATTGTGCCTCGATCTCGTCCAGTGCGTCCTCGACGGTTTGCCGATCGAATAGGCCCGTCCAGCGCTCGCACTCAACGCGACTCACGCATCCCCCTTTCGAAGCACGAGGCCGATGACTCCATCCCCGCGCATTCGTCGTCGGAGCGTTTGGTTGGCTTTCACCAGCCGCTTCTTGACCTGATCGGTCGTCGCGTTCGTCATCTCGCAGATTTCTTCAACCGTGTACCCAGCGACGTGCTTCAACATCAACAGCGTTGCAACGTGCTCAGGCAATTGTCCGAGGGCTTCGTGGAAGCTTTCCACCACCGTCGCGCTGTCCGCGTTTGAACCTCGATCTGCAGGATCGTTGGCGTCGCGATCCAGCAAGCCTTCGAAGCGTAATTCGCGTTTGCGTGCGCGGTAGGCGGTCCGGGCGACGATCCGATCTGCCCAACTTTCGAGCGGCCCTTCGGCACGGTAGGTGTGCGCCGAACGGAGAATCTGGAGCAAGCTAGTCTGCGTCACGCCCTCCAAGTCGCCCATGTCACGCAGCACCGCTCGCGCTACCGCTTTCACGCGGTGTTGAAGTCGCTGGACCAGCTGGGTCTGGGCGTCGATATCAAAGCTGGAAACAGCGCGCATCAGCTCGCTCTCCGCCCGAAATTCGGAAGGGGGCTCGGAAATTGCACTCACCTGATCAGTGGTGAGGTGAGAAGTTTTTGGTGCCATCGATTTCGTGGTCACCACGCCCCCACATTGGCGCCGAGCTCCAAGCCCGGTCGAAATAGCCAAGGCTCCACCAGCGTCTGCGCGCCAACACGGACCCGTGGGGCGTACCAGGCCGCCTCGACGCCGGCTCTGAGCGTGAGGAAGAGCGGGCCGAGTACACGAAGGCCCAGCATGCCGCGGAGTCCGGTAGCCAGCCCGAGGCTCGTGGTGTCTGGAGTTCGCACCCAGCCACTGTTGACGCTCAGGGTGGAACGCGACACCAGATCCGCAACGCCGAAAAACTCGGCGCCGAGTGACCAACGAGACATGACGGCATGATAGCCCAGGCCGAGGCGGATGGGGCGACGCGCAAGTCGAACTTCGACGCCCTGTTCGCGAAGTGTAGGCAGGCGCTGAATCTCGTAGCTGAGCAGGAGCGAGCCTCTCCCGAGTCTCAGCAGTGCTCCGAAGTCAAGTCCGAGCGAAGGCATGCGACTCGCGTACTGGCCGATGCTCGCGCCAATAAACGCGCCCATTGGCGTGCGCGCTTCTACGTTCCGCGGAATGGGGCTTTTCGCCGCCGGTGAACGACTCACTTTCGCGGCTGGTGTGCGCGGAGGTGGCAGCTGCTCAAGCGTCAGGTCCTGGCCCTCGAGCAGTGCTCGTAGCGCCGAGCGCGCAACCAAGCTTGCCTGCTCCAGCTGCGTTGCCTCTTCCGAAGCTTGCTCGAACCGCCGCCGGTAGACGATCGCGCGAGCGGGGACCGCAATATAGAGAGTGAGGCCAGGATCTGCCCGCAAGGACAAGAGGGCGAGGGCCCCCGACGATGTCGCAAGTGAGAGCAGGCCATTCGGCGAAACTCCTGCTTCACCGCTCGCAGCGTTCAGTACTAAAGAGCGGGCGTCGCCTTCGCTCTCCAACAGCTCGTGCAGGTTGTCGACCCAGCGTTGGTCGCCCGCCGAGAGCAACACGATCAACGGCTTCGCGGACGGCCCAGGGCGCAATGGCTGCGCCAACAGCGGCCTCGCCGTCAACACGCCAAACCAGGCCACCCAAAAAGCGACCCACAGTGCGAAGCGGGTCGTATCTCGCTCCGCCGAATACGTGGGCACTGGCCAATTCTTATCGACTCAGTCCCGGCGCGCCAAGGGGCTATCGCTTTGGCGCCGTATTTGCCGCGCGCGGCGCCGCGTGCGCCGCAGCGCGGGAAACAATAAATTACGGCACCAAAAACGGTAACTGAGCCACAACGCCAGTGGCACGCCCTCGCCAGCCTCGGCGCGACGGCCCAGCGGACAGCGCCACGAGGTGAATTCGCCGGCACCAAACTTTCTCCACTGTCCACTGATTCGGAGAAGACGGCGGCGCTCGTCGTGTTGTTGCTCCGCTTGGTGCGCGCCACGAGATGAAGATGATAATGAGACTGGGTTCCTTCGCGTGTGCGCTCTCGCTCCTTCACGTTGGCTGTCAGGCCAGCCAAGATCCGTTGCCCGCTGGGCCGGGCGGCGGCGGAGCTGATCTAACCGGTGGAACTGGTGGTCAGCCTACTGCTTCCGGAGGAGTGTCAGGTGCCGGCGCGACTTCCGTCGCAGGGGCAGGCTCAGGCGGAACTCCGACGGGCGTGTCCGGTGCGTACGGGGGCGGCGACCCAACGAGCGGTGGCGCCGGGGGGCAGGCCAACAGGGTCTGTGTTCCAAACCACCCTGCGAACCTGCGCGTGTATCAGATTGGCAACAGCCTGACTTGGGACAGTCAACCCCCCGGCATTGCGGCGATGTCGGGGGGTGCGGGGAGCCCCTATACCACGGGCTACCACATCCTTTGCGGCTCGAGTCTCGACACGATCTGGAGCAAGCCCGATGAAACCTGCGTCGAGCCTGTGCCAGAGTTCGGACGCTACAAGACCGCTTTGTTGCAGCACGCGTGGGACGTCGTGGTGATGCAGGTTTACCCGGGCGCGACGCTCGGTAGCGACGTTGCGTCGATTCGTAACTTCATCGACTTGACTCGGCAAAATCCCGACAACACGCAGACGCGCTTTTACGTCTATAGCGGCTGGCCCACGAACCAACAGTACGATCAGGACTGGGAGCGCCTGGGACCCTGGGTCGATGCGAGCCCGATGGCGACCGCGCGCGAGTATTTCCACGTCTTAATGGACCGCGTCCACGCCGACGTTGACCCCGACGTTTTGTACATCCCGATCGCCGAAGTCTTCTACCAGCTCGGCAAACGCGCCGAGAAAGGTGAGGTCTCCGGCTACGCCCAGGTTTCGGCGTTCTTCCGCGACAAGGACCACATGAACGAGATGGGCCGCTACGTGGCTGGCATCACCGTGTGGTCGTCGGTGTTTGCGCGCGACCCCATGGGGCTAACTCGCCCCGACGGCTACTACAACGCGGACGAGCTGCCACTGCTCTATCCCGTCCTGCAAGAGACAGTACGTGGCGTCCTGACCCAGGATGCTCGCAGCGGTATCGCTCATAGCTGCCCGCCCTAGCCGCCGCGAATGGACGTTGCCGACGAGATGGCCCAGCAATCGAAGCAATCACCCCGCGGCCCGAACCTCACCCATGCCGGCTCCACGAGCGCCTGGTAATGTCATCCACTTGGTGGTCCAGGCGTGCCTGGACCAGTCCGGTGCGATTGCCGTGCCTCGCCCAGGTCGCCGGTGGCGGGTCTGGCTAGCGGCACTCTTCGGGCTGGTGACGGTCGCCCTGAACGCCGTCTATTGGCGGGTCGCCCACCAGTCGTCGGCGCGAGAGCCCGCGCCAGCCTTTGCAAGCGTCATCGCTCCGGGAGCGCCCTGGCAATATCTGCAGTTTTCCGACGGCACTCGTGTTGGGATGAGCGCCGCCTCGACGCTGACGGTGCTCGGCCTCAACTCGCAAGGCGGTTCGCTGCGACTCGACTACGGCGCCCTGGACTTCGAACCGTCTCCGGAATCAACGGCGAGTTGGCGGCTTGAGGCCGGCCCGTTTCGACTCGAGCGACTCGGAACCGTGCACGTCGAGTGGCGACCGGGGGGCGAGACCTTGTTGGTGAGCGTGCGAACTGGGGGGACTCTGCTGCGCGGCCCCACCTTGATCGATGGCCAGACGATCGGCGCCGGCGCTACCTATCAAGTGAACCTGATGAATCGCGACCTGACGATTGCGCCAGGCATGCCTCGGGACGAATTTCTCGACTTGCCGTCGGAAAGTCTTCGGACTGACCCGCGGTGACGCCGCCCCGTCGCTAGTGGGGTGCTTGGACCACCGCGGTGGCGCGCATGAGGTGCCCAGCCAAATAGCGGGCACTGTATGGGCTGAGGCCGCCACAGATGCGGTTATGGCCATTCCCTCGTCGCCGAGTCTGATGCGGTTCGTGCTGCCCCCGGGACTTACGGTCGGATTCGCGAGCCTGGCCGCACTCTGTGCTTGCACGACGGATGCCCAGAATCCCAATAGCAGCGCCTTCAGCGCGGCTGGTGTTCAAGGTGTCGGCGGCAGTATCGTCGCGCCGGTCGGTGGTGGCGCGTCAGCTTCTGGAGCGCCCGCGGGCGGCCAAAGCGCCGGCGGTCAGAATGTCGGCGGTCAGAATGTCGGCGGCCAAAACGCAAGTGGCCAAGCGGCGGGCGGCGAGACTTCGGGCGGCACAGGCGGCGGCGCTGCAGTCGACGATCCGCTCGCCCACATGCGGAGTCCTGGCTGCGGGAAAGTGCCGAATCAGGCGATCGGCGAGTGGGTCGAATACCACATGTTGACGATGGGCACGAAGGACGCGGACAGCGACAAACCAGGCCCCTGGACCTACGATCGCCAATACTTCGTGGAGTTGCCAACTGGCTACGACAACACCAGAGACTATCCGCTGGTGCTCCAGGGCCCGGGCTGCGGAGGCGAAGCAAGAGGCGTCTTCACGCTGGCGACGGATAAGGCGATCCGCGTCGGCATTCAACCGATCACTATGGCTCAAGGAGACAACCCCATCCCTTGGAACGGCTGCTTCGACGACAAGGAAGGCGATGACTCAATCGAGTGGCCCTTCTACGAGCAGCTCCTCGACGATCTGAAGACGAAGTACTGCTACGACATGAACCGCGTTTGGGCTTCCGGCAACAGCAGCGGCTCGTGGTGGGCCAACGAGCTAGCATGCAAGTACGGCGGCGATACCAAGGGGCATCGCCTTCGGGGCATTGCCGTTAATACTGGCGGTTTGCCCCAGGTGGCAGCTGAAAGTCCGACCTGCAACGGCAAGGGCTTTGCGGGCATCTGGATGCATGCCAATCAGGACAACGTCAATCCCTACTCGGGCACGCAATTCGCCGTTACGCGTGCTCTAGAGGTCAACGGCTGCAAGGGCACGTGGCCTGACCTCGCAGCTTCCCCATCGTATCAAGTAGCAGCCTCGCCGGCGGCCTCCCAGATCTGCAAGAAGTTCGATTGCCCTGCGGCGTTACCAGTCGTGATGTGCACCGTCCAGGCTGCCAACCACGACGACAATCACACCATGTCAGAGCCAGCGTTCTCGCAGTTCATTCTCGAGAACTGAGACGGTGGATCACGGCGGGGGGGACGGTGCGGCGGCGGGCACGAGCACGACGCTGCGCAGGCCCGGCTTGTCGTAGAGAAACGACCCGTCGGTGCCGGACAGCTGCAGCCGGTCCCCCGTCCTGCAGAAGAGGGCACGGTTGGGCAGGTGCGATTGTCCCATCGGGAAGTGCGTGACCTGCGAGCCATGGAGCAAGTAGGTCCCTGATTCGGTCACCACGTTACGCAAGTCATAGCGGCAAACGCAGCCGCCGGGGTCAGTCTGATCGACCACGCACCTGACGTTGAAATAGGCTCCATCGTTGTTCCCGGCAGCCTGCAGCGCCGGCTCGAGCTGCTGACACAGTGAGAGCGGACCTGGCGGGCTCGTGGTCGCGAATTTCGGATCTGCAGCCAGGCCGTCCACGGCGCCAAATTGCCGCATGCAACTGGTCGAGAAATTGAAGTAGTATGTGCCAGTCCTGATGATCTGGAGCTCGTAGCTCGCGGGAAATCCGCTACGGTACTCCGCGCGCAGGGACCCATAGCGGGCGCTCTCGAACGTGAAGCTCGGCCCGCTTACGCGGTCGCCGGCGGCGGACGTCACCACGAGGTTCGAGCACCAATCGTAGAAAGACGACTCCGGTTGCGGCGCGCGCGCCGCCTGACCTGGACGGTTGATGAGTTGCGTCTCGCTGGGAGGCTCATACAGGTCGACCTCGCACGACTCGCCCACGTTGCTGCCGTAATCCCAGGCTCCGACGATATCTCCGCCGCAAGCGCCGAGCTGCGAGCAAACCTCTGGCTGCGAACAGCCTGCGCTGAGTGTGAGCGACCCGACTATCAATGTGAGCAGAGCGGGCGGGCAGCTGGCAAATGAGACCAATGCTCAGACAGAGGCACCCAGGCGGGGATTCGGTGCCATCAATTTCACGTGGTGCCCTCGCATCGGGACGCGAGAGATTCCTCCGCGCGGCAGCAGTCGAGTCCGCGACGAGGCTCTCTCGTGGCTTCAGTGATGCAATTGGTGCCGAGAATTTCTTGCGCGCGGCTCTTCTGCCGACCGCCTCGACTTTTCGACAACGACTCGGCAGATCGTCAGCACTCTTTTCTCGCAGGCTTGCCACTGACTCTGCAGACGCCCGTGACATGCCCCGGAGTAGCCCACGCACGTACGGTCCGTCGCTAAGCCTGCCTGCCCAGGAAGCCTGAACGAATGAGCCAATATCGAACGTCGGAGGACCACCTACCGGAACACACTCCGAGTAGCCGCGTTTCTCCTCTGCAGCTCAACGGGTGGTTGCTCGGCGTCCTGCTGACCAGCGCTTGCACGGGTTTCCTCGACGGTTCTTCCGGCACAGGGCCTGGCGGCCCCGGGATCGGAGCGTCGAACGGAGTCGGCGGACCGACAAGCGGCTCGGGCACTGGCGGCCAGGGTGTTGGTGCGGGCGTCGGCGGTGGTGCCGGCAGCGGCGGTGACATTGCGAAGCCCGGCGACGTGACGCAGCCTGGCCTCGACGAGCCCCCGCTACCGAGTGGTGGAAACCAGCTCGGCTCGGCTGACCTGAAGTGCGCAGGGGCCAACATCGGTGCCATCCCGGCGCGCCTCGTGCGACTGACGAACGACCAGTACAGAAATACCGTGGCGGCAGCGCTCGGCTCGCAACCCGATAGCAAGGTCTTCCTGCCCTTCGGCTACATTGCGGCAGCCGATCGGTACCCGACGCTGGCCCGCTCGTACACGATGACGGACGACGAGCTCGGCGCAGCTTTCACCGCCGCGGAGCAGGTTGCCGACCAGCTCGTGCAGGCCGACAAGGCGGGCTGCATCGCAGCAAACCTGGCGGGTGATGGGATTGCAGATTGCGTCAAGAAGACGGTTCAGCAAATCGGTGCGACGCTGTTCCGGCGGCCAGTCACTGCGGACGAGGCAGCCACCTACGCGAAGCTCACCACTGACAACCTCGGCGCGCTGAAGGGCGGTCGGCAGGCGGCCGTAGCGCTTGCCGTCGCGACCATGCTGATGTCGCCTGATTTCTTGTACCGGGCGGAGCTAGGCGAAGGCCCCGCCGACGCCCACGGACGCATGCGTTTGGGCCCCTGGGAACTCGCCTCCGCCATCTCGTACACGCTCGCCGATGCCCCGCCCGACGCCCAGCTGCAGGCGGCCGCGCGCGACGGGAAGCTGACCTCCGTTGACGACGTCAAGGGCCAAGTGATGCGCTATGTCGGCTCGACGACGAAGGGTACTTCACGCTTTTACGGGTTCATGAAGGAATACCTCGGTTGGGAGCGCGTACCGACGAAGGACCAGGTGGCAATCGATAGCACCTCAAAAGAAGGCTACTTCAATCCCGTCACGGAGGGACCTCGGGATCCGGATGCAACCATCCAGCTTTGGCTCGAAAGCAACGGCGAGAAGGACTTTTGGAAGACGGCGCTCACTTCTCATCGCTTTATCATTCACGGCCGCACCTTTGAGTCGTGGGATCTGCTTCGCTCCAGCTACGGCGTCGGCCTTGAGTACGCCGACAGCAGGACCCTGGACATTGACAACCGCGCGGGCTTTCTGTCGATGCCCTTCTTCATGCTGAACCTCTCCACCTTTACCGGTGAGAACAAGGCGGTGCAGCGCGGGCGTTGGATTCGCGAGAACATCGAGTGTCAATCTATCCCGGAGGTACCAATCGGTGTCGTCCCGGTGCTCCCCCCCGACCCGCTACCGATGCGGGCAAAGCTGAAGCTGCACACCAAAGACGCCAGCTGTAACGCTTGTCACCAGTTCATGGACCCGATGGGCTTGGTCTTCGAAGGTCATGACGACGTTGGACGGACTCGCGCCTTGGATCACGGGCAACCGGTCGACGAGTCCGGCGCCGTCGTCGGCACCGGCACGATCGACGGACCCGTGAAAGGCATCCCCGAGCTGGCGACGAAGCTATCCGGCTGGCAGGACGGCGAGTTCTGCTTCATCCGCCAGAACGCGCGCTACCTCTTCGGGCGTGAGGAAACCGTGCCCGATGCGTGCAGCCTGCGCGACGCACAAAAGGCTTACGAGGACGCCGGCGGAAGCTACGTCGCCCTCGTCAACGCACTCTTGACCTCAGACTCGTTCCTGTACCGAACCAAGGAGCCGCCCCAGTGAATCCCATCAAGCGACGACAGTTTATCCAGCGCATTGGCTTGAGCACCGGTTCGCTACTCCTCGCGTCGATTGCCAACAACGCGTTGCTACACGCGCAGGGCACGCCCGCTCCGAAGCGCGTCGTGTTCGTCCTTTGGAGCAATGGGCTTCCCACCCAGCTCGTTACGCCTCAAGGTAAAGAGCTCGGGAGTAGCGCTATCCCGGACATGCGCGACTTTCCCTGGCCCAAAGCTCTGGCGCCGCTCGCACCCTACCGCAACCGTACGCTCATCATCGACAACCTGGGAAACCGGGTGAACTACGAGCATTCGACCGGTTACGGAGCACTGTCTGGGCTGCAGGGCGACGTCAGTCCAGGCGGGATCACCATCGACCAATACCTGGCCGGTAAGCTCGGCGCCAATTCGGTGTTCAAGTCACTGAACTGGGGTGTCGGAAACGCCTATTCTGGTGACCGTGAAAGCGAAGCAGTCGTGTTCGCCAGTGGGCCGGGTCGTCCGCTACCGCACATCATCCAGCCCGCCGCATTGTTCAGGAAGGTGTTCGCGGACACGAGCCCCGACGTTTTCACCGACACGGCCAAACGTCGCGCGCTGATGATTACTCCATTGCTCTCGCGTCTCAAGGTGTTGAACGGTGCGCTGGCACCCACCGAGCAGCGCACGGTCGAGCACTACACGGCCACCCTTGAGGACTATGACAAGCGCCTGAAGTCAGTCTCGCCGGTAAGCTGCTCGGCCCCGACGGCGCCGGGGCAGATCGCCATGATCGAGGATAGGGTGATGGCGATGAACGAGATGGCAATATTGGCGGTGGCATGCGGGATGACACCAGTTGTCGGTGTGTCGCTCGGCTGTGGGTACGCCCACAGCGGCCCGCTGTGGGATCGCTTGGCCAAGGGGACGCGATTCGAATCGGAGGGGCCGCTCGACTATCACGGCCATCCGACCACGCCGGCTGACTACGCCGATGCGATGACGCTCATCATGTCCTTCGTTGCCAGTCAGGTAGCGCGCATGGCGGACGCCTGGTCCAAGATCCCGGAAGGCAACGGCACCATGCTCGACAACACGACGATCGTGATGCTGAGCGACAGCGGTGGCACGCCGCCAGGCGGCCATCATCGCGCGTTTAACGACGGTTGGCCCGTGGTGGTGCTCGGCAACGCGGGCGGGGCGCTGAAAGCGGATGGCCGCTTTTTTCGCTACGAAAACCGCACCCGGTCGCTGGGCGACTTCTATAGCAGCCTGGCAACCGCCAGCGGCGTTCCCACCAATGACTTCGGCAAGGGCGGCCTTGATCCCACTACCGGGCCCTTGCCAGAAATCATGGCGTAGTCGGCGCGTGTGGTGACGGGCCGACTCGGTCCGCCGCCGCTCCCGACTCGGCGCAGCCTCAACTTCTATCATCGACGAGCTGCGTGGTGCCCGTCGCCACGCCTCCGGACGGCACGCGCAGCAGTTGATCCGCGACGACCGCTACTTGCTCTTGCTGAGCAGCCAGCTGTAGATGTCGTTCGCGGCGCTCAGATCGTAGGTCATCGTCCACGAATCGTGGGGAACGTCCGGGTAGGTCGTCAGCTTGACTTCCTTGCGCGGGGGCATCGGGCAATTCATCAGATTGGTGATCGGCTCGATCGAACCGGCCGGCTGCGCAATCATGTCGGCCTCGCCGTGGAATGCCCAAATCGCCGATTGGCCGAGGTCGCAACCCGCGTTGTTCCACGACGTTCGGCCATCGCCTGAGATCGGAACGATGGCCGCAACGCGCCGCCCGCCGTACTTTCCGATGTAGTCCCAGCTGCGGACGGCGCCACAGCTGAGCCCCGTCAGGTAGATGCGATTCGGATCGATGGCGTAGTTGGCGAGCGCATAGGCCAGAAAAGCCTCGACGTTGTCGGCACTCGTGCAGCTCTGGGCATGCTGAACGGACAGCACGACAAACGGGCGGTCGTTGGGCCACTGGTCTTGGTCGATCAGCTTGGGTGGGCCGTGGGCCAAGAGCTTGTGGAGCTCGTCGTCGCCGTTGCCGAGCTCGCCGCTGCCGGGATAGAAGACCAAGAGCGGCCTCGGGCATTTGTCGCCATAACCGGGTGGCAAGTACTCGTAAAATCCGTTCGCCGCCTGCGAGCTTCCCAACGGATGTGCGGTGTGTCGCGTCGACGAGAGCTCCGCCGCTTGCGGCGTTTCGCACTCTCGCATCATGCCGCCGCCGCCGCCCGCGCCTCCCGCGGCTGGACCGCCGCCGCTGCCTCCCGCGGCTGGACCGCCGCCGCTGCCTCCCGCGGCTGAACCGCCGCCGCTGCTTCCCGCGGCTGAACCGCCGCCGCTGCCTCCCGCTGGACCGCCGCCGCTGCCGCTCGCCCCGCCGCCCCCGGTCGTCGCCAAGTCACCGTTCGGGATCGCCGCGCCGCCCGCGCCGCCGACGCCGAAGCTGGTACCACCGTTCGTGACCGACGGCGCGTTCGCATCGGACGAGCACGAGGCCAGCAAAGCCGCACAGAGAATTAGGCTACCGCCGAGCAGCTTGCTTGAGCTCGTTGAACGCTCGATACGCTCGTCTTGCTCTGCGCACTGAAAACTTCGAAGCATGATGTTCAATCCTTCGTACCTTGCTGTCGCTACGCTTCGAGCGCACCGATGGATTCGCTGACCTGACCTTCCGCAACGCCAAACGAATCGAGCGGGAGGCCCACGGCTCTGAGGCATGTCAGCAACGCCTTGGTCGCATTCTCATGGTCTGCCTGGTAGTGAACGCCGCTGTTCAGCGACCCTCCAGCGCGCCCGGCAATCAGCAGTGGCATGCTGTCGTAGGTGTGGACTGTACCGTCGTTCACTTCCGAGCAAGCCATGATGCAGCTGTTGTCGAGCAACGTTCCGTCGCCTTCGACGATCGCCTCCAACTTGTCCAGGAGCTTGGCGAAATGTCCCATAGTGAACACGACCGACTGGTGCACCTTCTCGGTTTGCGGCTCGAGCATGTCTGGCAGGTTGCGGTCGTCGTGGGTCATCACGTGGGAGCCTTCGGTTGCGCCGATCTGCCAGAAGATCGTGTCAGCCTGCATACCCGTGTACTCGTAACTGAAAGCCCGAGTCAGGTCGCAAGCCAGCGCGCGCGACATGATCTCGGCGATCAGCTCGTTGCGCTCATCAAGCATTTCATGCCCGAGGTCGACGGCGGGGTCACCGCTGACGTCGGGCTTGATGCAAGCTCGATCAGCGGACGCAAGTGCCTGCTCCAGCTGGCGAATGCCATCGAGGTGCGCTTCCAGACGCAGCTTGTCTACCGCACCGACGCGCTGAGTCAGCGCTTTAGCGTCGGAGGTGATCGTGTCCAGGATGCTTTGCTGAAGCATCAGCTCGCGTTTCGCCTGTTCGTCGGTCTGGTCGCCGTTGAACTGACTGCCAAACAGCCGCTCGAACAGCGCCATCGGCGAGTATTCCGCCGGTACTCGCTGGTTCGGCCCGGACCACGCCGTGCCGCCCGACGCTCGAGAGGCGTTGACGCCGCCTTTGGAGCGCATCGAGATACCCACCTCGATCGAACGAAATGGTGTCTGTCCGTCCCACGCCGTGGCCGCCACCTGATCGATCGATGGCCCAGAAACCTGACCGTACATCCCCGCGTTCACGTCATAGGCGCCGCACAGAATTCCTGCACGACCGCGATGATGCGCGGTTCCGTCGAACTTGACCTCCATCCCGCTGAGCACGCTGACGGACTGCTTGAGGTGGGCGAGCGGCATGAGCTCTTCGGAGGGCGTCCAATCGGTGCCTCCCCCACTCGGACGCCAGCGATCCGGACGGACACCGTTGCCCCAGAAGAACACGCCTAAGCGCTTGGGCAAAGGAGCGCCCTGAGCCAGCGCGGTCCCGGACTCGTTGAGCATCGCGTCGAGCAGAGGAAGCGCAAGACAGACGCCTGCCCCACGCAAGACAGTGCGCCGGCTGAGTCGAAAGCGTGGAATCAAAATCACCTCGGACCTCCTGAGAAGCGAAAGCTGTCGTGCGTCACCAGATCGAGCACGAGCGCTTTGAAGCTGTAACCCGAGCCGGCGAAGCGCTGGCTGAGGATGTCGAAAATCCAGTTTTCGTCAGATCCTTCGGCCTGGCCCCAGGCATGACGAGCCAAGTTCCTGCCCACGCAGCTCGCGACCCGCGGATCCCCGGCAAGCAGCGCGCCAAGCCCGATCGCGCCATCGAAGGCGACGCCGTCGAGCTCACCGCTGGTATTGATCGGCTGGCCTTGGTCGAGCTCTCGGTAGACGCCGACGCCGTCGAAGTGTTCGAGTGCGAGGCCGAATGGATCCATTTGCCGATGACAGCCGGCACAGGCGGGATCGGTGGCATGGCGAGTCAACCGCTCGCGCATCGTTTCGATGTGCCCATCCGCCGGTGGCGGAGGGAGTGACGTCTTCACGTTGGGAGGCGGCGGAGCGATCGGACGACACAGCAACCGTTCGCTGATGAAGCGCCCACGCAATGTCGGCGACGTCATGGTGGCTCGCGAATTGGCAGCCAAGAGCCCGGCCAGAGTCAGGAGCCCAACGCGGGGGCCGTCACTGGGGAATGTCACGCGGACGAACTCGCTGCCCGTGATGCCGGGAAGGCCATAGAGCTTGGCCAGCTCGAAATTGACGTAGGTATCGCGCGTCGAAAAAATCTCCATCAAGCTGCGATTGCCTCGCAGGAAGTCTCCAGCGATCGTCCGCTCGAACTGCTGCCGCATCGCCACCCGGAGCGTGTCCGTGTACGCAGGAAATGCCAAAGGATCCTTCGGCAGCTGATCCAAGTTCTTGAACCCGAGCCATTCCGAAAAGAATTGAACGAGTGGCGCTTCGGCGCGCGGCGCATCCAGCAAGCGCATGGCCGCCTGCCGCAGCCCGTCCAGCTGGGCGAGTTGCCCGGCCGCCGCAGCGTCGAGCAGCTGGCCGTCGGGCGTCGTATTCCAGAGCAAATACGACAGACGGGTCGCGACCTCGAAGTCGTCGAGACGATAGGTCGCTGCGAGCTGGGGCGCGGCGAACCCTACCTCGACTCGGTATAGAAAATTGGGCGAGTTCAGGAAGGCGGTCGTCGCGACCTGCAAGCCGCGCCAAACGTCGAACTGGAGTTGACCCTGATTGACGAGCTGTCGATAGCGGGCGAGCTCTTCGTCGCTGAGCGGGCGGCGGAAGGCGGAGCGACCGAAACGTTGGAGAAAACTCGTAACACAATCGTCACTCAAAGCGGCCGACGTGCAGCCGACGAACGCTTCCCGATGGGTCACGTCCGCGAAAACTTGGTCGGCAAGCGCGCGGGCGAATGCGTCGTACTGCTGAACACCGAGACCCGAGGTGGTGACCTGAGATGCTCCGACACTGATGAATTCGAAGCCCTCTTCCGCCACCTGGTCTGCGGGTAACGAAAGCGACAGGTCGAGGTTGTCGCCCAACAGGTCGGTCACCGAGCTCTTGTATTGCTCCTGCGTTAGGCGTCGCAGCCCGGATCTCGGTAGTGCGGTCTGTGCCGTCTGTACTGTCTGCCCCTCGGGCAGTCCTTCGACCGAGCCGCCCGGACCCGGCACGGTTGGGGATCCGGCTTTGTCACCTTGGATTTCGCCGTAGCAACCGCCGATCACGCACGTCATTGCCAACAATCCCGGTAGCCCGGCACCTAGGAATTTGGACATCTTGCTACCTCAGTGGCGTCGCCCGGGTAAGGCGGTGCCACTAATCTCCAGCTTCTGCACCGCGCAGTTGGAACTCGGCTGGACACTCCGCGGGAAGACCAACGTGCACGCCGACGCAGTGCGACCGAAATCTTCGGCACGAGCTTCGTCGAGTCGCCCACTAAGCCATTGTCGGCGGGCGTCGTCCAACGCGCCGATCAGCTGACCGCGAGCATTGTCGGCACGGGCCGCTCATTGATGGCCCACTGCCACCCAGAAAGACGCATTCGAAATGAGCCCTGACCGCAGATGAAGCATTGGGCATCGACAGCCCTTGCGGGGAGCTTGCTACTTATGCCGACGCGCGGGCTCGCGCAGGACCAAGACCAAGGGACGCCAGGCGCCGCGCCAGCCCCGAGTGCCGCGCTCTCGGCCGTGACCAGCCGCTGGCAAACGATGCTCTACGGTTTTGCCAAGCTTGATGCCTACCGGGACTCGACGCAGAGCTTCGCTGACAGCGTGCAGCCGAACCTGATCGCTCGATCCGGGACCTATCAGGGCGACAACGGGCGGATGGCCTTCACCGCTCGCGACTCACGGCTCGGTCTGAGGGTGGCAGCGCCTCCGGTCTCCCACTTCGCCGCATCCGCGCAAATCGAGATCGATTTTTTCGGCGCGCAAGCGACGGACATACTGCAAAACGACTTCTATACGCTCGCACCGGTGCGTATGCGCCACGCCTACCTCAAGTTTGATACGTTCATTGCAGACGTGCTCGCTGGGCAATATCACGACCTGGTCGGTTGGGGAGGAGCCGGATTCTCCCCGGCCACCGTGGCCTTTCTGGGGGTGCCCGGCATGATTTACCATCGCAATCCGCAGCTCCGTCTGTCCAAGACGCTCGGCCGTGGCTCCGTTACGCTCGAGGTCGCAGCGGCGGCCGTGCGACCAGCGCAGCGCGACGGCGAGCTACCCGACGCGCAGGCGGGCATGAAGCTCGCGGTCAAGACTTGGAGCGCCGCCGCGCAGCAGGGTTTTGGGGAACCGCAGCTGACCCCACTGGGCGTGGCCGTTTCGGGGGTGTACCGCCGCTATCGCATCCCGGAGTTCAAGGCCGTATCAGGGCGATCGCTCGAGGCCACCGCTCGGGGGTTCGTTGCCAACGCCGTGTTGCCGGTGGTTCCGGTCAAAGACGTCAGCAACCGGGGCAATGCCTTGACCTTGACCGGCGAGTTCTCGATTGGGTCCGGCATCGCGGATCTGTACACGGGCATGACCGGCGGCATGCGCTTTGCGACGTTACCGAACCCCGAGCCGTTGCAGATTCCGCCGCTCTACCCGCAGAACATCGACTCGGGGCTGGTCACTTTCGATCGCAATTTCAACGCGAAGACCATCAACTGGCGGGCGTTCGTGGTGGGTTTGCAATATTACTTGCCGATCGCCAAGGGTCGAGTTTGGCTGACAGTGACCTACTCGAACGTGCACTCGGACAACATCAAGGCCCTCACCCCGATCCCGAACCTGGGCGGCGTCTTCTCCAACGCCGAGTACGTCGATGGCAACTTGATGGTACAGCTCACGACCGCGCTGCAGCTGGGGCTTTCGTCCCAGACGTACGAGCAGACGTTCGGGGACGTGACACAACCGGGCGCAGTCTACGGCTCACCCGCAGTGATCGGCGATCCGGCCGGCGGCGGCACACCGAATACCGGCGGCGGCGGCAAGCCCAACCGGGCGCGCAACACTCGCACGCAGCTATCCCTGGCCTTCCTCTTCTGAGCCGCAGACTACGACCTGTACTTTCCTCGTCTAGTGCGTCTCCGGAGATTTGCGAGGCGCTCAATCCACCACGGGACAGACACCGACAGCCTCGAGACTTCGCTGCAATAGGCGGTCGACGTTGGTCGTCAAGATCACGCGCACATGCCCGCTCTTCGCGAGCACCGGGATTGCATCGTGGGCCTTTTTTGGCTGCCTTGGGCTCGGTGCGGACCTGGCGCACGGGCTCTTGTGCGAGCGCTCTAGAAGGAACCGACTCCCATGAACATCCCCACGGCCGCGCCCCATCATTCCGGTCTCCACAATTGGGCGACCGCTTTATCGAGAGAGTCAGCAGTTGCGACCGAAGCGTCCGGGTCGATGCCGAGCCGTTCCCGGAGCAGGGCGAGAAGCGCCTCGCGCTCGCCAGCCGCGAGCTTGAGGCGCGCCTGACTCGACGCCTCGATGACAGTCGCGAGCGCGACGTCGCTGTCGTCGGCGTGCCATCGCCAAGGCGGCGCCGGGAAGGGTCTTAGCGCTGCTGGTCCTCGGCTGCGTCAGGTTCATCGAGCAGCTGCATCGACGTGGCTGGACCTAGGTCGGGATCAGTCCACGACGAAACGGTCCAGACGACCCGCTTGTCTGGCGTCACTTCCACCGCCTGGATCGAGCCGGGCCACTTGGACGTGTTCGACTCGCCGGCGATCCAGCTGGTGATGACGGTGTTGCCATTCAGCATGCGCAAGGAAAACTGCGTATTGGGCATCTTGCTGCCCGGAATGTCGGCTTCCGTGAACTCCCAAACGGTTTCACCGGCGTGATTGACTTCGCGCGTGTAGCTGGGGTTAAAGCCAGTGATCAGGGTGTTGCCATTCTTCAGCCGAACGGCAGACCACGGGTGATTGACTGAGACTCGCCAGAGTTCCTTGCCCTCAAGGTCGTACTCGACCACCTTCGACTCGCTCATGTGCGGAACGACGATCGTGTCCTGCTTCGTCATGCGGATGTGTCGAAACTGACCGTGCGTGCCCTTGACGGTCGTCGGGATCGGGATGATTTTCTCGGTCGCGTTCGTCGCGGTGTTGATGATCATGGCTTGGGCGGGGTTGCCATTTCGCATGATCAGCAAGCGATCGCCGCCAAGGCTCTGGCACGAATGGACCTCGGTGCCTGGCGGCGCCGGGTAGCTCCAGACGATGGTTTTTGCCGGATTGATCATGCTCGCGCCGGACATGTGAGAGAAAATGATGTTGCCGTTTGCCAGCAGCGTTGCGTCGTCAAACTCCTGAATCTTTCCATCGGCGTTGTGCAACGGCATCGAGTACTTCCAGGCGACTTTCCCGTCGCGAACGATGAACATGGACTGTTCGTTCGGTTTACGAGTGTCCCACTCGCCGGCGTACAGAAACGGATGTCGATCCAGGCCGCTGCCGCTCGCGATCGGGCTGGTGAGATCGCCGCCTGCCCCGCCCGTTCCTCCGCCTGAGCCAAGACCGCCTGAGCCGAGACCGCCTGAACCACTACCGCTCGAGCCAGCGCCGGCCGCGCTTTGGCCGCTCGAGGCGCCGGCAAGAGCAGCGCCACCGCTCCCGCCGCCGCCGTTGCTCGACGAGTCGCCCACGCCCGCTAGACCACTGGCCGCGCCCGCGTTCGCGTGGCCGCCGCTCGCGAGCGTCTCGGCAGGAACGGAGCCACAGGCCACGCCGACGAGAGCCAGGCCGCTTACGAATGTGAATCGTGCTGAATTGGAAAATCTGCTGAGCATATCGAGCACTCCTTCGGTCAGGTCATCCCGGGCAACGGCCCCGTGCACCACTCCGGATTGCCAAAGGTCGTGTCTTCGATGCCCATGGCGTTGATGAACGAGAGCAACATCTGATTGTGGGGCACCGTGTCGGCGTAGTTGAACTTCAGGCATCGGCCCATTCGGAAATGGCCGGCGCCGCCGGCCACCTGCTGCAGCAGGTTGGGAATCGCGTCGGTGTAGCCGGGGTAAATCTTCGCGTCGCGGTCGATGCTGGCGGCGCGCTCCAGGTCGAGCCACTGGTCGTGGAAGGCCTTGAAGGTCTGGCGAGTGCGCGAGTCCTTCAGCAGGCGCTCGGCTTGGGCTTGAACCTGGGCCGGCGTCTGTAAGCGGTCCGCGGCCGCTTCGTCGCGCAACGTCTGATCGGGCATGGATCCGAGAAAGAGGTACGAAAGGCGGGTCGCCATCTCATACGATCGACCATCCATGCGTCGCGCGCGCTGGGGGCGATGCGCCGAATGATCACGGAACCGCTGATGTACGCCGCGGTTCACGGCAATGCCTTCGAGGACACCAGCTTCGTCCACGAAGCTCGCCATGCCTACTTCAGAGTCGTCAGCTCGAAGTTGGTCGGATTCTCTTCAATCTTGATGTCCTTATATTGGACGATCGAGTTCTTTGCGTGGACTAGCATGCCGATTGGCCCGACGTGCCAGTCAGACGCGACGTTGGCCGTGAAGCTCGTCACTTCGACGCCATTCACCGCCATGCGGAACTTACCGGCGCTGACGTCGGACAAGATCTCGGCCGTGTTCCACGAGCTCCAATTGAAGCCCGGATCTTTGCGGACCGTGAACTTGGCGTCCAACGACTTGTTGTGCAGGTAGTCCCAGGTCCAATACATCGGTGGCGTGATGTGTACCGTCCCCTTGGGGTTGAAGTCACCCGCGTGGCGAGGGCCCCAAACCAGAATGCCGAGCTGGTTCTGACCTTTGTCGAAGCTCGCGCCGTCATCGACGGGTGACTTGATCCTTGCCGTCACGAATAGGCGATACTTGCCGTAGTCCTTGTTGGTGAAAGCCATGCAGAAGCAGCCGGTGCCAGACATAGCATTGTCAGAGATCGACCAGCAGCGGGCGTCGTATTCCCAGTTGTCGAGGTTGGTCCCGTCAAAAAGCACCGTCGGCCCGGCCCCGCCGGCGCTCGAGCCTCCTGCACCTGCACCTGCGCCTGCGCCGACGCCTCCGCCCTCAGTAGCCACGCCGGCACCACCGCCAGTGGCAGTCTGACCAACGCTGCCTCCGGTGTGAACAAGAGCGCCGCCGCCACTGCTGCCCCCGAGCGCCTGGCCTGCCGTGCCGGCACCGGCAAGAGCGCCGACCCCGGAAGTGCCACCGTCGCCAGGGCGCGTTTCGGGCATGCCCGCGCTGCCGCTGGTCGTGGAAGACGGGGCGGAAGTCGTTGTCTCGTCGCTGCTACATCCCAGCGCCGACGGGGCCAGCAGCGCGAGCCAGCGAAAACTCGCGCGGCGTGAACGACCTTTGCTCGACATCTTCACTTGTTCAAGGCCCCTTCAGCGTGATCAGGGCCGAATTGACCGGGTTAATCTCGACCTTGATGTCCTTGTACTGGACCAAGTTCTTGCCATGATCTTGCAGACCAATCGGACCCTTCACCCAGGTGCCACCCGCGACGTCGATCTTAATATCGAACTGCTTGACTCCGTTGAGCGCGGATTTGATCGTGCCGTCTTTGAGGTTGGCCACCAGCTCGGTGGTGCTCCACTCGCTGTAGGCCTGCTTGCCTGCCTCGCTACAGCTTCCCGACTGACCGGGAGCTTTCGACAGGTTGTGCACGTAGTCCCAAGTCCAGCAGTTCAGCGGCGTGATCTCGAAACTCCTTTTTGGCGTAAGGTCACCCGCTTGTCGCGCACCCCAAAAAGTAATGCCGTTGTGGCCGTTGCCAAAGTCGACGTTACCGGGCACGCGACTGGTAACAATCAGACGGAAATTGTCGTAGTCGCCCTTGGTCTGAGCCAAGCACCAGCAACCTTCGATACTGATGGTGGCGTCGACGAGCTTGGTGTGCGCGTCGTAGACCCAGTTGTCGAGGTTAGAGCCGTCGAACAGCACGGTCAGCGGATCGCCAGATTGGCTCGCTGTTCCGCCGCCACCAGTGCCGGCCGCGCCGCCCACCGACGCGCCGCCGACGGGGCTCCCCGCACTGCCGCCGCTCGCTGTGCCGCCGCTCGGGGGAGCGCCGCCGAGTCCAGCCGTGCCGCTGGTTGCGGTGCCGCCGGTAGCGATGGCTCCGCCGCCAAATGAGCTACCTGTCCCAGCGGTGGCGCCCGGCGCGCCGCCCTGTCCGGCGCCGCCTTGATCGGTGGACAGGGGTGCACCGCTCTCAGCGCCGCTGCAGGCTATCAGCCAGAGCAGCCCGGGTGCGACGAGCATTGGGATTTTGAGTGCGAAACGATTTGGATGCATGGATTTTCTCGTAGCGGCGCGTGCGAGCGGGGACTTCACGAGGCTGTCAAGCGGCGACGCGATGAACAGCGAAGACGTGCTCGCTCACCGTATGGACTAAACGCGAATTCATATGGACGATCCGACTAAAGAAAGCGCCGCGGCGTGAGCGGGGCGAGCCGCATTTCCATACCCTCGCTGTTCCCCTAAACGCGCGGAGCGGCTCACTTAGATTCGACCCCCCATGCTTGCTCCGCGCTTCGAGCTTGTATGGTCGAACACGTGAAAGCGATCGCGCTTTCTTCGATCGAGCTACGCAACGGGGCTGGCTGCGCGCAGCGCACGAAGGAGCCACCCTCGTGAGCCGTGGCGCGCAATAGTGGGTACTCACTGAGCGCCGCGTCGCCGGTTCGTTTTCGTTAAACTCCGTGGCGCGCAACTCGGGATGGCGACGCTTGGATACCCATGATTGCTGATCATCAAAGCAGCGTATTTGTGCCGCGCCTCCAGGTTGGACTACTGCACCTTGCCGGGCTGCTCGTCGCGTGTAGCGGTTCAGGCTCGGGCGAGTCACCTGCTGCTGCCGGTAGTTCACCGCTGGCATCCGCCGACGGCGGTTCGGCAAGCAACTTGGAGTCGAACCCGTTCGGTGGGCATGCTGGCGAATCAGCTACTCCAACTGCTGGTGACGCTAGCGGTGGGGCGTCCGCCGGAACGTCGGGCAGCGGCGGTAGCGCCGTGGCTGAGTCGACGGCCACAAGGGGACGAAATGCGCCGCTCGGCGCCGACGCCTTTTCGTGATCGTTTAGCCGGTCTGGGCCATACCGGTACCAGCCTGTGCCCGTGGTCAAGATATGTATTCGGGAATTTTATTTCCCTTGTCATCTGCACATAGAATATTCATTCTATGTGCATGGGCGCCGCCGTCAGTCTGCAGCCTGTGCAAAATCCCGAGCATGGTCCGGTTGCGCGCGTTGATGGTCCGGAGGCCGACGCTCGGCCCCGGAGGCAATCGCGGCCCGGTGTAGTTGTTGCGCTCTGCACGCTTGGTGACGATGCTGCGCTGGTGGGTGCACTACGCGCCAATCGACCTGGAGCGACAGCGGTGCTGTTCGAGCGCCACGCGGCAATGGTCGAGCGGATCATTACCCGCATTCTGGGCTTCGATACCGAAGCGGCTGATGTCCTGCAAGAAGTCTTTGCCGCCGTCCTGACATCGCTGCACGGCTTGAAGGATCCTGCATCGTTCAAGCCATGGTTGTCGAGCGTCACGGCCAACACTGCGCGCAAAGTGCTGCGACGTCGCACGCGACAACGCTGGTTGCGTCGCTTCGTCGACGCGTCAGAAGAGAGCCGCCACGAACCCGCCGTTCCCGGCATCGACATCGAAGCGCGACGAGCTTTGCGCGCGGTGTACTCGACGCTCTCACACCTGCCGAGCGACGAGCGCATCGCCTTCGCGCTCCGTTTCATCGACGGCATGGAGCTAGTCGAGGTGGCGGAAGCCTGTCGGGTTTCTCTGGCTACGATCAAGCGCCGCCTGGTGCGTGCTGAGCGTCGATTCTATGCCAACGCGCGCCACCAGCCTGATCTTGCGCAGTGGCTAATTAAGTTCTTGCGTTCGTAGAGCAACGGCGACTGGATGGCCATCGAGTCTGGATGGCATTCAGCTCTGCGGGCCTGCCACGACCGGCGATCCTTATTGCTAGGGGCGGGGCGGCACTGCAGCGTCGCTGTACGCGCTCGCCGATTTTCGCAAGACGCGGCCGTTGGACGAATCTCCGATCAAGTCTCGTGTAGCGTCCCATCAGCTATTTGGTGAGAGCATCGAGCGTCATATTCTGGTTTGCCACTTGTTCGTGCACGTCGAGTAGCGGCGACTTACCGGAGTCGCCGAGCTTGGCCACCGCTGGTGCGCCCGCCGTAGCGGGTGACGGGGGCCAGAGCTCGACTGGCGGCGGACAAAGCTTGGCTGGCGCTGCACCCAGCTTGGCTGGCGCTGCACCCAGCTTGGCTGGCGCGGGCCATAGCGCGGGTGGCGTTGGCGGCTCGACGGCTGGCAGTTCGGGTAGCGGCGGCGCGCCCAGCGCGGCCGGCACGGTCAACTCGAGCGGTGGTTCGACGCCGACCTTTCCGAGCGTCGAGGGTTCACTCGTCTTGCGGCTCGAGCACGACTTCGGCGCCGAGCTGTCCGCCGACAAGCTCGAGGCCTGGCGCGACCGCTCCGCGAAACACAACGATGCGCTGCAGGGCGACCCTAAATTTCAACCCAGCATCAAAGCCCTGAATGGCCTGATGCTGCCAACGTTCTCGGGCAAAGCGAACCCGAAGAGCACCGACGGGAGCGGCGGCCCCTACCTGCGTATCAAGGATTCGGACAGCCTGCATTGGGGTACAGGCGATTTTGCGATCCTGGTCGTGGTCGCCTACGACAATGCGCTCGACGGCACGCACAACGGCGGCTACGGCGCGTTCTTCGGGAAGCCCGGCACGCCCGGGCTGATGTTCACCGGCAATTGGACGCGGTCGGAAACCGAGGAGATCTCCCAATTGCACCTCGGCTTAGGCGCCGGGGCACCCGGGTTAGACACCAAGCAGCAAGGCTTCAACGATGGAAAGTTGCGTCTACTCGCGGCCGTGCGCGCGGGCGACCGTGCCACCGTGCGCGCTAACGCCGTGGAGCTGGGCGGCGTCAACGGCGTCGGCCATCAAGACCTGAGCGCACCGCAAGTTGACGCTGCGATCGGCTCCTTTTCTGGCACGCAAGCGCTGCGTTGCTTACGCGGCCAAATTGCGGCAGTGGTTGCGCTGGCAGGCCCCCAGACGAACGCTGATCTTCCGCGCGTCGAGACCTACCTGATGTCGAAGTATCCACTTGCTCCGCTACCCTGACGAACGGCACGTGCTGGCGTCGAGTTGGGCGGCGCTTGGCCGCCACTGATCGTAGCGTCCCCGCGTGGACTTCAAGAGGCCGCGCCTTGCTCGTCAGCCTGCGCCAACCTGCGTCGAACGCTGTTCAGCGATTGACGACGACTGTAACTGGATCGCCGGGTTTGATTTTCGTGCCCGGAACAGGGTTTTGGTTGAGCACGACGTACTCGTCGGTTTCCCCTTCCGAGGTCCACACGATTTTCAGGGTATAGCCCTCGACGTGACGATCGACAACAGCACGACCACGATTACCAGCGCGGGTCCTCTCATGAAAACGCCAGAGCCCCTTTCACGGCCAGCTCACCCCGCCCGGCGTTTGATGGCAAGCCGAGCCCAACTGCCGCAAGGTGCAGTGGTAGGCGACCCCACATCGCGCACCGTGTAACCCCGGTTTATCACAATCACGACCACCGCCGCCGAGCTCTTGCGGCCACCAAGAGCAGTCTGCTGAAAGGAGACGACCGATACCCAGGGCCGAAGCCCGCAACCGATACCGAGATATCCGGCTCCGCACCGAGTCCGAGAAAGGCCCCGCGCGAGCGCGGCCCAGCCTCTGGCTTGCCCG
>JBBSAB010000020.1:0-102529 GCA_038252755.1 Polyangiales bacterium
TCGGCACGGTGCTCAGCAAATGGCGACCGACCGGCACCGGCACGTCCTACGTCACCAGCGAGATTTTGGCGCCGCTCGACACGCCCAGCCTCCGGCCCAGGCTGAGCATCCTGTCCGGTATCCAGTCAGCGGCAGCTCGCAGCATCAGTGGCAACGGCCATGCCGTCGGCATGAGTGCGCTGCTGACGGGACGCCCGTTTACGGACGTCAAGCAAACGCAATTCGGTGACGTCGGGTGGGGTGGCGGTATCAGCATCGATCAGTTCTTGGCCAAGCGCCTGGCGATGCCTGGCCAGCTCGCCTCGGTCGAGGCCGGCATCCTCTCGCGCAGCGGCGGCACCAGCTCCTACATGAGCTACTCGGGCCCGGGTCAGGGTGGCGTCGTTCCGGCGGAGCCTGATCCGCGCAAGGTCTTCGCCCGCGTCTTTTCCAACGTTTCCGGTGGTGACGCCGCCGCGGCCCAGGCGATCGAGAACGCGACGCTCCAGCGGCGCAGCGTGCTCGACACGGTGCGGCTGGACTTCGCGCGCATCGCCGGCAAGCTGGACAGTGAAGACCAAGCGCGCCTGGACAAGCACCTGGCGCTGCTACGTGACTTGGAGGACCGGGTCCAGGTCGGCCAGGCGTGCAAGGTGCCGACCGTCCCCACCTTCGCGAACGACGAGATCCGAGCCAACGCGCGCATTCCCGACATCGGTCGCACGCAAATGGATCTGGTCGCCGCGGCGCTGGCCTGCGACGCCACGCGCGTCGCGACTTTGCAGTGGTCGGGCGGCGAATCACCCTTCGACTTCAAAGACATCATCCCCGGCGCGCCCTGGGACAAGCTGTCTTGCCCGAGCAGTGTGGACTCGTGCAGCGACGGCGATGCCAACTCGGCCCATCACGTCATGTCACACATCTTGCCCGCGACGGCCGGCGGCGCACCCGGCAGTCCGAGCGACGCGCAAGCCACAGCCATGGCCTGCCTGACCGCGGTGTACAAATGGTACTCGGAGCAACTCGGCTATTTCGCCCAGCGCCTGGCAGACACGCCAGACGTGGACGGCCGCAGCGTGCTCGACAACACGATCATCCTCTCGGTCACCGAGGTGTCCGAGGGTCCCACGCACTCCTTCACGGATATGCCGTTCCTGTTGCTCGGCGGCACTGGGGTGCTCAAGCCCGGGCACCTGCGGTTTCCGGACGAGCCCTCTCAGAACAACCTGTTCGTCACCATTGCACAGGCCTTGGGGCTCGCCGACGTCACCGAGTTCGGCGACCCAGAATTTTCGACAGGCATCCTCTCCGGGTTGCTCGTGTAACCTACGTCTCCGCAACTCAGTGCGCTTCGAGCCAGCGGGCCCACTGCTCGGCGCTGAGCTTCTGGCTCCTTTTGGTGATCACCGTCCGATTGAAAGGCACGAAGCTGTCGTGCCATTGTGCACGGTCTTGCCTACCCTCAGAAATTCTTCTTTGGTGCGACGTGGGACCCTTCACCGAAGTAGCGCTTTGCTGCTGCTGGTTGCTACGGCCGGGGTGTTCCCTGGGCCCGGCTGTGGATCGTCTGATGAGCGACGGCGGGTGACCGTTGATGACGCCGGCGCAGGTGGACAGCTCGAGGGCAACGAGTCGGGTAGTGGCGGTGCCCCACTGGGCGGCGCGGCTGAACAACCTGGCACGGGTGGGGCGCTCGGTGGCGCGCCGGATGTTGAAGCGCAGGGCGGCACGGCAGACGCTGGCGCCGCAATCGGCGGGACGCCGCAGGGTGGCGCGCCCGAGGCGCCCAGCGCAGGCGTCGGTGGTGAGAACGCCGGGGGCGCCCCGAGCGCTGCCGTCGTGTCGATTCCCGGTCTGTTTCGCACGGGCGTTGACGACGCAGGCGCAGCTTTGCCCAACCTGTCCGCAGATTCGCATTGGGCCCTGCTGGCGCCGGCGCAGGCCGCGCTCGTCGTGACGTTCATTCAATTCGACTGGGTGCCTGCCTCGCCCACGTATCGCTGGATCTGGCAACAAGCAGACGCGAGACCCTTCGCAGTGACGCGCACGCTTCGAACCAAGTTCACGCTCAGCGGTGTGAAGTTGAACACCGTCACCTTGTCGGTGGAGTGCGCGGCCGATGATGGCACGAGCGTCATCGCCTTGAATGGGCAGTCCCTCGGCCTGGCGTGTGGCGCCTGGCAGGCCCTGAGCACCTTCACCATCCCCGCCAACAATCCGAATTTTGTCGAGGGCGAAAACACGCTCGACTTCACGATCAACGCTGGCGGCGGCTACGGCGGTTTGTTGGTGACGAAGATAACGGGTACCGCTGTATCGCTGTGAGCATCTTCACCCCGTGGTGGACTGCCACCGGGTGCGAGTGACCGGAAGCCATCACGGCGCCGCACCGTGCCGTTGGCGCCGCTCAAGCACAAGCTTCTGCCCGTCGAAAACCTGAGCGATTCTGCGGCGGACCGAGAAGTAGCCAGCAGGGGCACAAGCTCTACGTGCGCGACTCACTGCCGCAATAGCCGCTTCATCCAGTCCAACAACACCGTGGGAAGCCGTTCGGGCTGCTGGAGCAATGCGTAGTGATGTGGACCGAAGACGCGTGGCAGGTAGGCGGCGGCCTGGCGATCCACCGTGAGACAGAAGGGAGAAAGACCCGCGTCGCGAGCTTCGTAGACGGCCTGCCGGGTGTCTTCGACGCCGTAGCGTCCTTCGTAGTCGTCGCAATCGTTCGGCTTGCCGTCGGAGAGAAGCAGCAAGAGGCGGTGTTGAGCGGTTTGCTCGGCGAGCAGGCGCGCGGCGTGACGCAGGGCGGCGCCGGTGCGCGTGTAGCTCTCGGGTTCCAATCCCGCTATGCGTAGGGCGACGGCTTCTCCGTGCCGCTCGTCAAAGCGTTTGATGATCCGCACGCTGACGCCGCTTGGGCCCTCCCCGGAAAATCCCAGCACTGCGTACGGCTCGCCCACGCCGTCGAGGGCGAGCGAGAGCGCGAGCAGCGCTTCGCGTTCGACGTCGATGATGCGCCGCTGACCCGAGAGCCACGAATCCGTGGAGCCGCTCACGTCGACCAGGACGAGCACGGCCGTGTCGCGCCGAGCGACGCGTTCGCGCCGGTAGAGGCGTTGCGACATCGCCGCTCCTGCCCGCAGATCGCTGCGAGCCTCGATGCAGGCGTCGAGATCCAGCTCGTCGCCTTCTTCCTGGCGGTGCAATGTGACGCGCTGGGCGCGCAGCAGCTCGAACTGGCGGCGAATGCGCTGCAACATCGGACCCTGTGCTTCGAGCGTGCGTCGCACCCACAAGGCCGGGCCCGGCGCCGCAAGCGATTCGAACACGGTCGTCCCGGGCTCGCGGTAGCTCTGCAGGCGATAGTCCCACTCGGGGTAGCGAAACCCCACGCCCGCAAGCGCGCGGCTCGCAGCGGTCGCGTTTGCAGCCGTTACGGGCGGGTCGTCCGACAGCAAGACTTCGTGGGCCTTTCCGGGGGTGCGCACCAGCCTCGCCTCCGGCAACTCCGCAACGGACTCCGCGTGTCCTTCGGCGGGGCTCTCCGCGTCGCGATCGGTGGGGCGCTGCGCACCGAACGGATCTTCGACGTCCTCGTGCGGCGGTGACGTCTGGATCATGAAGGGTCCCGGTCTCTCGTCGTCTTCACCCTCCTTCGCCTGCCGCACGCGAGGGCGTCGTTCGAGGCGGGCGCTGCGCGTCGGCGGTGCTTCGCTCGCGTCGGGCGATTCGACGACGGCGCCGGACGCCTCAAACGGCTCGTGCACGGGCCAATCACCGAGCCACCAATCCTTGAGCAGTAGGCCTCCGGCGTCGGACGCGAGCTGACTCTTCAGCTTGAGCGCGGCCTGGATCAAACGCTCTCTCTCGAAGGCGAGCGGAGCCGGACAATTGCCCCGTCGCTCCCGAAACCAGCGTTCGAGCGGCAAGCGCTTCGCCCCAAAGCTCTCGAGCTTCGGACGCCGCCGCCACGCTTCTTCTCGCAACGAGCAGAGCGCACCGGCGAGCCCTGGCAAGTCTCGGCTCAGCGCCGCATCGGCGGCCTCCGCCTCGAGCACCAGGTACAGGTCACGCTCGAGCGCGCCCGGCAATCGCTCCGAAAGATCGCTTTCGCGCAGGAGAGCCCGAGCCGCCTGTTGGACGACCATGGCTCGATACAGCTCGAGCGCCACGTCCGGCGCGACACCTTCGAGTCGTCGCGGAAGCCACAGCGAGCGCTGCGCGGCGTACGGCACTGCCACTACCGGCCACGGCCGTTGCCCGCGCAAAAACAGCCGCGTGAGCGCCGTCGCAGAGGCTGGCGCTTGCGCGACGCCGAGCCTCCAAGGCCCGCCGTGCAACGCCACCAATAGCAGTTCGAGGCGCGGCAGCGCCTCTGAGAGTTCGAGCGGTTCCTGGCTCGCCCTTCTCCGCGCCCGGAGCAGCTTGCTCACTTGCACGGTGACGTGGCGAGCCACGTCGGTGAGCACGTCTTCGGCTTCGGGCAAGAGGAAGCTCCGGCGTCACACGAAGGTAGCATTCACTAGATCGCGCATCGCTCCCAGCAGCGACGGATCGTCCGTGAGCGGCGCTACGAGCGCAGCCGCGCATGCGGTACGCAAATCGATACCCCCTACCACCAAGCGCGCCGTCGCCACCAAGAGCCTGGTGCTTGGAACCTCCGCGAGGCCCCGATCGTGCAACGCGCGCAAGCGCCGGGCAAGCGACACCAAAGAAATCGCGTCGGCGTGGCTGGCGCCGCTCTCCCGCTCCACGATGCGAGCCTCCACCTCGGCGTCAGGAAAATCGAAATCCAGAGCGACGAAGCGCTGCCGCGTGCTCGGCTTCAAATCCTTGGACATGCGCTGATACCCAGGGTTGTACGAAATCACCAACATGAAGCCGGGAGGGGCGTGCAGCGTCTCGCCCGTCTTGTCGAGGGGCAGCATCCGGCGGTGGTCGCTGAGCGCGTGCAGCACCACGATCGTGTCGGGTCGCGCTTCGACTACCTCGTCGAGGTAGCAAATCGCTCCTTCACGGACGGCGCGCGTGAGCGGCCCGTCGTGCCACACGGTGCTGTCGTGGTGAATCAGAAAGCGGCCCACCAGATCGCTCGCGGAAAGGTCGTCGTGGCAGGAGATGGTGACGAGCGGCCGCTTCAGCCGCCAGGCCATGTGCTCGACGAAACGCGTCTTGCCGCAGCCGGTCGGGCCCTTGAGCATGACGGCGAGGCCTTGCGCGGCGCATTCCTCGAACAGCCGCAACTCTCCACCGACCGGAAGATAGAAAGGAGCCTCCGCTCCCGAGCCGCTCGACGAAGCCAGCAGCATTTCAAGCCCGCTCGGCTAGGGGCGCCTCGACTGCGGGGTCGACCGCGACCTCGAAGTTGGGACGGAAGCGGAAGAAGTCCCAAATGAACATCCCGACACCGAGTGAGAAGACCGTGCCCGTCACCAGCAACATCACGAAGTGGATCTGGATTTTGAGCTGCGCGTCGAGGTACCCAAGCCCCATGATGCGCTCAAGGTACACTTGGCCGATGCCGCCTGCGGCGAACGCCATCGTCATCCCGAACATGCCGCCGACCTGAAGCCAGAAGGCCAAGTAGCCGAGCGCTGAGCCGCTCTCGGACCGCTTGGGGGTGATCGAGGGCAGCGCGTAGGTGATCATTGCCAATACGATCATCGCATAGGCGCCGTAGAACGCCGCGTGACCGTGCATGGCCGTGATCAGGGTGCCGTGCGTCCATTTGTTCACCGCCGGCCAGGTGTGTGCCAGCCCCAGCACGCCGGCGCCAAAGAGCGTGAACACTGCGCTGCCCAGCGTCCAGTGCAGCGCCAGCTTATTTGGATGCGAAAGGCCCGAGCGCCGCATGGCGGTATAGGCGTAAATTGCCATGCCAAAGAGCGCGAGCGGTTCGAGCGCGCTGAAGGCGCCGCCGATCGGCAGCCAATAATGCGGAACTCCGATCCAATAGTAGTGGTGCGCAGTACCCAGGATGCCCGCAATGAATACCAGCCCGACGATCACGTAGAGCCACTTCTCCATCACTTCTCGATCCGCTCCGGACAGGCGAATCAAGAGATACGCTAGGAAGCCGCCTTGAATCATCTCCCAGACGCCCTCCACCCAAAGGTGGATCGTCCACCAGCGATAGAAGATGGCGACCGTGTAGTTGTGGAACTCGAGCAGCGCGGGCAGATACAGCACCGCAGCCAGGCCAAGGCCGGCGAGCAATACTCCCTCGGTAGTGGTAAAGCGTCCGGACTTCCGGATTGTCATGCCGATGTTGTAGAGGAACATCAGCATCGCGATCACGATCATGATCTTGTGCGGCAGCGGCTGTTCGAGCAGCTTGTTGCCCGTCCCGTAGCGAAAGAAGTAGCCGATCACGGCCGTCACACCCATGAACACCCAGAGCCCGAGCTGCCAATAAGCGAGCTTCACGCTGTAGAGTTCGGTGCGGGATTCGTCCGGCACCATCCAGTAGGTGGCGCCCATGAAACCGGTGAGGACCCACACGATGAGCAGGTTCGTGTGGATGACCTTAGCTACGTCGAACGGCAGCACATAGAGCAGCGGATCTGGGCCGAGATACTTCGCTGCCGCGAGCAACCCGAACACGAGCTGCAAGCCGAAAAGCACCATCGCCACGGCGAAGTACCAGTATGCGACCTCCTGGGAACGATATCTCATGTCTCGATCTCCGTGTGGGCGCTCACTTGAGCGACATCAGATAGGCCACCAACTGGTCGATCTGTTCGGGCTTCAGATCTGCGCGGTAGGTGGGGGGCATGAAGGACTGGCCGTTCGCCGAGTACATCGCCCCGGGGACGACGTAGGCGCTCGGGTTCTCAATCGAGTCACGGACATAACCGGCGGCGTCCTTGGCCGTCCCCTTGTAGTCGGCAGAAGCGACGCGTTGCTGCGCGCGGGTCGCGATGCCTCCCAACGAAGGCCCGACCATGTCGACGCCCTCCGCCACAGAGTGGCAGGCGACACACGCCGGCGTGACGGAACGAAACAGCGACTCGCCCAGCGCAATGGGGTTCAGATCCGGGGTGACGGGGCGGGCGCCAGGCGGCACGGCACCGCCCTGCACCCCAGGGCTCTTTTGCTGCTTTCCGCTGAAATCAGCAGCGGGAATCGCCGCACCGACCACCATGATCGGCCGTGGCGGCCAACCTTGATTGTCCACCTTCGACACCCAGCTCAGAAAATCGATCAAGTCGGAGATCTCTTTCTCCGAGAGATCCTGCTTTGGCATCAGGCGACGGTGGCGACTCTCGTCGTAGAACTTCGACGGATCTCGCATGTAGGCTGTCAGGTATTCGCGTCCACGGTGCTGCGCGATTTTCGTGAGATCAGGGGCGTAGTAAGCGCCTTCACCGAACAGCGTGTGGCAATTGATGCAGTTGTATTTGTGCCACACGTCTTTGCCGTGCGCGACCTCCGCCGTGATGTCCTGGGCATTCGTGAGCTTGTCGAACTGACGATGGCTGTCGATAGTCAGGCCCAAGAACACGAGGACCGCGACGGCAGTCGAACCGATAGCAAACAGGCGAGCTTGACGCTTGTTCATGGACGAACGCTCCTTGATGCTCAAGCCCCCGAACCCTCAAGGGTTCCTGGCGAGAGCACTAACCTAAACGGCGATGCCGCTCCAGTAGCTAATTGCGATGTAGCACCCGTACAGTACGGCAAGCACCATGAGCGCCAGCACGGCCACGGCTAGGACCTTCAAAGGTGAGTAGAAAGAACGAGAGTCCATGAGCCTCCAAGAACGGCAGTGAAAACAAGCGCGCTCACTTCGCGAAGGAACGCACGTACTTCACGAGCTCGGCCAGGACTTCCGGTTTCGATTCCAGATCCGGATTCGGCGGCATGCCGGGGCTCTTGCCGACAGCGGCACCGCCCTTCAGGATCGTTTTGGAAATCTCGTCGTCCGTGACGGACTTTTGCCACTCGGAGTCTGTATAATTCCGAGGCTTGGGAGTGAGCGCGGCGGCTCCAACGCCGTCTCCCTTGCCCTCGCTGCCGTGACACACGACGCAGCGCGATTTGAAGAGGTTGCGCGCCTCGTACGCTGGATCGGCGGCAGGCGGCGGCGACGGCGCCGCAGGTGTGGGCGGCGCGACCTCAGTATTTTGCTGTGGCGCAGGCTCTTGCTTCGAGCAGGCACCCACGAGCATTAGTGCCAGAACGATCGGCAATTGCCGACCAACAACGATGGTTCTCTTCATCTCGTCCCTTCTCATGCCAGCGGTATCAACGCTCATGCCGCTGGCGCAGCTGCTACGACCATTGCGCCGACTGCAAGAAGCCAGCCGCAAGAGTAGTGAGCCCTTTGGGGTCGACCATGAAGCACAAACAGCAGGGAATGCCTGCGGCGCGTCAGCAGGCAGCGCAAACTTTGCGCGGCGGCTGTGCCTAACGCGCGAGATTTGCGCCCGTTCAGCTGCGCTGCCGCCGAATTCGAGGCCGCGGACACGGACGCGATCGGGTGAGCTGCCGCGATGTCGTGTACAACGCGAGCGATGCTGCCAGCGACGTGGAGTGTGAACGCTCCAATCAGCATGAAGCCACCCGAGCTGACGAAGCCAGCGTTTGCCGCCAGGTGAGGCCGCCAACACGATACTCCTTCGCGCCTCGCGCGCCGGACCCTCGCTCTCTGAGCATTCATCCGGGGCGTCCGTCGACGCGCGGGCTGAGCAACACTGGCGCGTACACAGCCACGAACACGGCGAATGCTACGAGCCAAAAGCTACCTGCGGCGACCAATGTGGTGAAGTACTGCTTCGGCAGCAGCAACGGCAACAGGGCACGTGAGAAGGCGGCGCAGTTGATCGCAACGAACGCTCCCGTCATGGGGCCTCGCGAGAGGAGCATGCGCCCGGTGTGGCCAAGGGCAACGCGCGCCATCATGCCCAGCGTCAGGCCGCCAACGGCGCCGACCGTGAGCGCGTGGGTCGCCAGTGAAGCCAAACCGGGATTTCCAAGCAGCGCGAGGCCTTTGAACACGAGCCCCAAGCAGAGCCAGGCGTAGCCGGCGTGCAAGCCCCACAGCAACGGTTCGCGCAACGAGTGACCCGCACCCCAGTGCAGCGCGCGAACCGCGGCCAACACACCCGCCGCAACGAAAAGCGTGCCGTTGACAGGGCTATCGGGGCGACCCCAGTCCGACGCCGTTGCGGCGGCCATCGCTCCGATGGCTGCCCCGTCCAGCCATGGCACGGAGCGAATCGACTGCACGCCGGTTGCGTTCTTGGTAAACATCGGCAGAACCCGCCCGGTGATGATCAGGATCACCACCGTGATCAGGTCGAGCCCCACCGTACAGGCGCGTCGCGCGGCTTCAGCCGGCAGTAGGCCGAGCGCGGCGCCATGCACGACCGCGTCTGCCACAAGCAGGCCCACAAGGATGCCGAGCATGACGAAGTTGCGCCGGCTTTGGGCGGCAATCAGCGGTCGTGCCAATACAGCGATCAACACGGGCAGGAACGCCAACTCGACGACCGCCGTCACGCCGCGCGGCAGCGCGAAGGGGAGCAACATCACTGCTCGTCCTGCTAACCACGAGAGCGCCATCGCGCCCAACGGCCAACCTGTCGCCGTTTCACGCCCCGTCCAGTTGCTGACCGCCGTTAGTAGGAACCCTGCGATCACCGCGACCACGAAACCGAACACCATCTCGTGCGCGTGCAGTGTGACTGGGGCCAGATAGGATGGCGCCCGGACCGAGCCGCCGATGACGAGCAGCCACAACGGGACGATTGCGACGGCAAAAACGCCTGCGAGCAGAAAGAATGGCCGAAAGCCCTTGCCCAGCAGGGCAGGCGATATCGGGACGCGAGACTCCCGCGGACTTTCGGAGATCGGCACTGATCGTTGCATGGGGGTGGTTTCCACTAGCAGCTGATGGACAGGGCTACCCCGTCGAGGACTTCGCGGACCTTTTGCGTTAGCGACCCGTGCATGGTCGTTCTGTCAGCTTTCCGGTCAGCGGCCCAAGAAACATCGTTGGGCGGGACGTGACACGGCATCGACCGCTGCAGAGAACACGCCAATCCCTCGCTGAGACGAACGCGTGACAATCAACGCGGGAGCCTCGAGCACCCCGAAGCCGTACTTGCTCGAGGCGCGCAACATCTGCGCGCATTGCGAACGAATTGCGCCAGCGCGGCCTGGAAGCGCCCGCGTTCCCATTGGCGAGCCGGCAGGCTGGGCCGACGACATGGCTTTGCCGGGTCGAGGCTCTAAACCTTGACCCTCACGTACTCGAGGTGAACCTCGAAGCACGACTGGCCAACGTCGAGTTCCTGCCTGGCAAGCTCAGGCCAGGCCCAGGCATAGAGGTCCGTGAAAAAGACTAATGGCGAAGCCGGTGCGGCCGTTCATGGACTTCGACGCTCAGGCAAGGACGCCTAGCGCGAGGGAGCCACCTTGTCGATCGTCGATCGCGTGCTCAGCACGACCCAACGCTGCGGGCATGTGTTGCTGGTCGAAGACGACGCTGAGGTGCGGCGCGCGGTGCGTCGGCTCATGGTGGGGCAGGGGTACCGTGTGACGGAGGCGGGGACGACGGCGCAAGCCTTGGTTGCCCTCTCGCAAGAGCCGATTGAAGTCGTGGTATTGGACTTACATCTGCCAGACGGCAGCGGCCTGGACCTGTTGAGTAGGATCGGGACGGCCCCGGCGCCGCCCGGCGTCGTCGTTCTGACCGCGAGCGACGATGGTCGTGACATGCGGGAAGCCTTGAGGCGCGGCGCGGAAGCCTACTTGCGCAAACCGGTGGATGCCTTGACTCTGGAAGCTCAAGTGAGCCTCGCGCTCACGCGCTCGCGCGTTCCGCGCGCGCAAGCCGCCGCCTCCAACGCAGCTGCCGCGCTCGAGACCGAGGCTGACCCCGCGGAACTCGGTCGACTGCTGCAGCAACTGCCTCTGAACCTGGCCAGCCAACTGAGTCACGCTTGGGATTTACGTCACGTGGAAACGGGAGCGCATGTGCGGAGAATGGGCGAGTCAGCGCGCCAACTCGCGCTAGCGCTCGGCGTCCCAGACGCCGCGGCCAGTCGACTCGGTCGCGTCGCGATGCTGCACGACATCGGCAAGATCGCCATTCCGGATGCCATCCTCACCAAGCCGGGCCGACTCACGACCGAAGAGTTCGAGATCATGAAGCGGCATTCCGAGCTGGGCGAGGCTTTGCTCAACGGCTCGGGCCACCCGTTCTTGGATTTGGCAGCCAAGGTGGCGCGCAGCCACCATGAGCGCTGGAACGGCACTGGGTACCCCGACGGGCTGGTCGGCGAAGCTTGCATCTGGGAGGCACGCCTCGTTGGAGTCGTGGACGTGTACGACGCGCTCGCTCAGACGCGCTGCTACAAGCCGGGCTGGCCGCGAGAGCGCATCGTCGACTTTTTCGCGGCTGAGCGAGGCAAATCGTTCGATCCAGAAATGACCGACGGCTTACTGTCCATCGTGGCCCGGCTTGAGCTCGTCAAGAGCCAACACCCAGATCCCCTGTCGCCGGATGCCGTGAGCGTCGTGCGACTCAAGGTGGAGCCCGTTTCTCGGTGGATCGCCGCCGAGTTGGACGGCGCTGGCAGCAGTTCGGTGCCCGGAGTCCGATGAACGTCGCGCTCGACGAGCCATCCGGAGCCTCCGACAAAGAGACGATTCGGCGGGCGCTCGAGCAGCAGCTGCACGATCTGCCCGTCTTGCCCACGGCCGTGGCGCGCCTGCTTTCGCTGGACCGCACCCAGGACAGCTATTTCGATGACGTTGTGGCGGTCGTGCGTCATGAGCCGAACTACGCGGTCAAGCTGCTCTCGTTCGCGAACTCGGCGGCAGTGCGCGGCCGTCAACCCATTACCAAGATCCACGATGCCGTGGTGCGCATGGGCGCCAAAGGGGCCTCTGCCCTGATCGTGGCGCTATCGGTGACGCGCGTCTTTGTTCCCACCAACCCTTGGGAAGTTGGGCTTTGGCTGCACGCTCTGCACGTGGCGGCACTCAGCCGTTGCCTGGCGGCCCTCGCGCCGCAGCACGCCGTCGACCCTGAGGAGGCGTATCTGTCGGGCCTGTTGCACGATGTGGGGCGTTTCATCCTGTTCAACGAGGCGCCCGATGCGCTCAAGCACGTCGACGAAGCCGACTGGAGCAGCCCGGCGGAAATGGTCGCTGCCGAATCCAGCATTTGTGGGCTCAACCACGCGGAGCTCGGCGCGCGCGCGGCCGAACTCTGGAGCTTGCCGCAGCCGATCGCGAGCGTCATTCGCAATCACCACGCCTCGCTTTCGCCGGCCGGCAAGGACCCGCTGGACCGCCTGACGGCTCTCGTGCAAGTCGCTGATCGCGTTGCGTTTCTCTACAATTCGCCGGAGCACGCTTTGGCGCAACCGCTCAACGCTTCGACGTCCGAACTGCTCGCCGGCTTGCTTCCGCCTTGGTACACCCCGAAGCCGGCGGTCGTGTCGAGCGCGCTCGACAAGGCCTTGAAAGAATCACGGGCCGAGGCCAAGCAGCTGTTGCCATGGGCCGGAGACTGAGTCCCTCCTGCGTGGGGCGCTGCTGCCTTTACTCGTGCGCGAGCAGCGTCCAAACGCCTTTAGCCCTAAACGGTTCGACGCGCGGCGAATCCCTTAACTACTTGCATCAGCATGCCGACGAAGACGACCGTCCAAGCTGCCAGCGCCACGAACACGAAGTAGCGTGCGATTCCGAAAATGAACCCCGCGTCGATCGCACGGGAGAGTCGAGCCGTCGCCGCCGTGTACATGCCGAGCGGGAAGACGGCACCCCAGTAAAGGGGGTCGTATCGGAACGGAAACCTACGGTACACGTGCCGCCACAACCCCAGCACGAGTAACATTGGAATCCACCACGTCGCCGTCGCCCACCACATCAAGGTCAACCCTCTGACGAACGGCAGGATCTGAAGGATTAACGGGGATGAAGCGCTGGCGGCAACCAACATGCTGCCAGCTAGCGTCGAGATGGCTGCGGCCCCCATGTTGATCCAATAGGGCGGAGCGAGATCAGACGGGGCCAGCGTGAAAAACGTGTAGCGATAGAAGATCAGCGAAATGATCCAGAAATAGAGCATGCCTCCGCCCAACCAGATGGCAGCGCAAGAGAACAGCAACTGGTCGGCGTGCGCCAACGTAGGCGCGAGCTGAGCGCCGAGCACCGCCACCGACTGGGCTGCCACGACCGCCACGAGCCACCCGCCGTTGATGCCTTCGGCGAGCGACGGCTTCTGTTCTTTCACGGTCAGGATCGCGAACACCGAATAGACCAGCAGGACGTAGAGAACGATGCCAAACACCCAGAGCCACAGGGCAGCCTCGGCGGCTCCGGCGATCAGCAGACACTGGGAGCCGAGCACGCAGGTCGCGGCCACCAACGTGAAGAAGCCCACGGCACGGCCATGGTGCGACAGGTCAGCCACGAGCCGCGCGCGGTGCCTGACCGCGCGTAGTACGAGCAGCAGCCAGAGCAGCGGATAGCAGACGAGGTTGAGCGCGAACAGCGCCTGGGGAACGATCGGGATCCCGACCAGCCGGCACGCGATCGACACGATGCCGGTCGCCATCACCAGCGCAAAGTAGGCCGGGTGAAGGTTCGCCAACCAGCTCTCGGACTCCGCCACCGCGGGGTCGGCCATCTAGATGTACCGCAGTAGGCCGAGGTTTAGCAGCAGGCAGACCAGACTCGCGCCGAGCGCTGGCCAGACCACCGACACGTCACCGCCTAGGAACGCGTTCATGGTCGCCGTGAGCAACCAAAGCTGAAGGATGACCAGCACGAGCACGAAGCAGACGACTCCGTTGATGATCGTCGTGCGCTGTGCCCGGGTGAGATGCTGCTTGGTCGCCACTACACCGTCGTCCTTTCCTCGACGCCAACGGCGTACACGGCGTCACCCTCGGTCTCGAGCAGGATGCGGGGCAGCGGCCGCGGCGGCGGGCCGGAAATGTTCCTGCCAGTGCGCAGATCGAAATAGCCCTCGTGACACGGACACACAAATACGCCTTCATCGACCTTGGGGATCACAGCGCACGATAGGTGTGTGCACGCTTGGCTGAAGGCCACGACTGTGCCGTCTTTCAAACGCACCAGCACACACTTGTCGTGCTCGCTGGGGTAGGAGAAGAAGACGACCCCTGCCGCTGGAATCGCTGGTAGTGAGGTAATCTTGAAGCGTATTGGCAGCGTAGAACGCCGTTGTTTGATCAGATGACGAGCGGCGATGAAACCTTGCCCGGCGGCGAACGCCGAGCTTGTGAGCACCAAGAATTTTGCGAACTCACGACGTGCCACTAGCTCGTCTTTGGGCCAATCGATCGGAAAATCCTGACGCCACTCGGGCGGATTGCGCTCGTCCGCCGGGTTCGGGGCGCGGGAGATGTCGTCGGGATCGCGGGGCGGCTCATCGACGTTGCTACGCGTCACCCCAACTGAGTCTGGTTCCTGGTCGTGCGTGGGCATTCAGACTTTCACCTCCGCGAACGGGTCGCTCACGTCGCGAGGGCTGCCATGAATCGGCAACCGCACCAGACGGCTTTGGACCTCGTCCGCCATCGCGGACGTGACATCGAGCAAGGGTGCGCGTGTCGCACTGCGAGGCACCAGCACCTTGACGCGGGTCGTGATCGTCTGCGCGCCGAAGCGAAATGTATTTGTGGGCTGCGACTGAGGGCGGAGCTCCGTCAACTCCTCGCGCGTGCCGAAAAACAACGCCTGGCTCGGGCAAACGGTCGCGCACATCGGCTTCTTGCCGACGCTGGTGCGGTCGTAGCACATGTCGCACTTCATCATGATCTGGCGATCCAGATACAGCTCGGGGACTCCGAAGGGACATGCCACCACGCAATTGCCGCAGGCGATGCAACGCGGCTTTCGAGCGCTCTGCACCACGCCGTCGCTGGTGCGCTTGATCGCATCCGCCGGACACACCTCGGCACAGGTGGGCTGCTCGCAGTGCATGCAGACTACGGGCACGGTCTGGGTTGAGTGAGCGCGATCGACGAATTCCAGGTGAATCATCGACTCGCCCTTGTGGGTGTCACATTCGCTGCAAGCTTGCAGGCACGCCTGGCAACCGATGCAGCGGCTCGGGTCGACGAAGAATTCGAGCTGGCTGGGGACGGTCATTGTTGCGCCTCTAGCTTCGTCGCGTACTCCGGCGCGTGCGTGGCCCTCTGCACCCGGCAACCGCAGACCTTGTATTGCGGGATCTTGCTGATCGGATCTTGGGCGGCCACGGTGAGCCGATTGACGCTCTTTGCGCCTGGCCAGTGGTAAGGGATGAAAACGGTGTCGGGGCGAATCGTCGTGACGACCTGCGCTTTGAGCGTGATGGCGCCACGGCGCGTCTCGCACGTGCACCAGTCGCCGTCGGCGATGCCGAGTTTGTCTGCCAAGCGTGGGTGCAGCTCGAGCCGCGGTTCGGGGTACTGAGCTACGAGCGGCCCGATACGCCGTGTTTGCGTGCCCGAAAGAAACTGACTCACCACGCGACCTGTGGTCAGATAGATCGGGAAGTCAGTCGAGGCGTCGTCGACCGGGTCCCGATATTCGGCCAGATTAAAGCGCGCCTTGCCGTCCGGAAAGTAGAAGGGCCCGCTGCCCTTGGCGACTGGATTGTAGCTGCCAGCCTCGAACAGCCGGGGGATCCCCGGGTGGTCCGGGGTCTCCGCTCCGGTTTGTGGGTCAGTAGAGTAGCAGGGCCAGAACACGCCCATCTGCTGGTCGATCTTCTCGTAAGTGATACCCGAGTAGTCGGCGACGCCGCCTTTGCTAGCGATGCGCAGCTCCTCGAAGATCTCACGTGGGCTTTTGAAGGTGAAACCGTGCGGTCTGCCCAGCGCCTGCGCCAGGTCTTGGATGATCTTCCAGTCCTGCTTGGCCTCACCAGGACACTCGACGGCCTGGTTGATTTTGATGACGCGGCCCTCCACCTGCGTGACCGTTCCCTCGTCCTCTTCTTGTAGGCTGCCGGGCAACACGATGTCGGCGTGCCGCGCCGTGTCGTTCAAAAAGAAATCGACGGCCGCAAAGAACTCGAGCTTCTCGAGCCCGCGCGTAACAAATTCACTGTCAGGTAGCGAGACCTTCGGATTGAAACAGATGGCGATTAGTGCCTTGATTTCACCGCGATCGATCTTACGAAATAGCTCGTAGGCATCAACGCCCGGGCCCGGGAGGTCTTGCTCTTCGATGCCCCAGACGCCGGCGATGTACTTGCGATGTTCGGGGTTGCCGATGTCGCGCCAACCCGGCAGCTGGTCGCACTTTTGACCGTGCTCTCGCCCGCCTTGGCCGTTGGCTTGCCCGACGATGGTGGCGTAGCCACACTGGGGCCGCCCGATGCGCCCCGACGCTAGCACTAAGTTGATGGCGCCAAGTACGTTCTGGACGCCGTTCGAATGGTGTTCAATGCCGCGCGCGTGCAGCAGAAAGCTCGTCTTTGCGGTGCCCCACAGCTCAGCAACTTGGCGAATTGTCCGCTCGGGCACGCCCGTAACTTCGGCGGTCCGGGCCGGCGTCCAGGCTTTGCAGTAGTCGGCGACCGCCTCGAATCCGACGGTGTTGCGATCGATGAAATCGCGATCGACCCAGCCGTTCTCGATCATCAGTTGCAGCACTCCGGCGAACATAGCGGCGTCCCGCCCGGGCTTGATCGGAACGAAGGCATCACAGGTGCGAGCTATCGGGGTAATGCGCGGATCTTGGACGATGATCTTGGCGCCGTGCTCGCGGGCTTGCCAGATGTAGTTGGTCGTGATGGGTGAGCACTCAGCCACGTTTGAGCCAGCGATCCAGATCACGTCACTGCCCACAATGTCGGACCAGGGGTTAGCCGCGCGATCAATACCGAACGCCTTCTTGTTACCAGCGCCCGCACTGACCATGCACAATCGACCGTTGTAGTCGATGAACGGCGTCTTCAAACACACGCGCGCGAACTTGCCGAGCAGGTAGGTCTTCTCGGTGGTCATGCTGGCTCCGCCCAGCACCGCTACGGAACCTGGACCGTGCTGCTCTTGAATCCTGGCGATCTCCCGTGCCACGCGGGCGATCGCGTCCGCATAGCGTAGGGAGCGAAAACCTGCCGGCGAATCCGGGTCGCGTTCGAACGCGTTCACCAGCCGGTCGGGATGGGAGCCCTGGAGGTAACGCTTGACGCCCTTCGGACACAACATGCCGCGGTTGAACGGGAACTCCTCCCACGGCTCGAAGCCGATCACCTCGTTGCCCTTCACCTTGAGCTGAATGCCGCATTGCTGGCCGCAAAAGCAGCAGTGCGTCTTGACCAAGCGGTCGGCGACATCGCTGCTGGTGCCGCGCGTGCGCGACGACAGATGCGGCCCGAAAGCCTCGATTAGGCGCAGCTCGTCAGCCGGAAGCTTGGCCATTGTTCGCTCCTTTCTCAGCGCTCCACAGCGCGGCTTGTGCCAGCCCAAACAGCGCTCGGCGGCAGCGTGGGCAGACGTTTTGGTAGTGCCGATCCTTGCCGTGCTGATCGACGAGCTCATAGCGAAAGCCAAGCTCTCGTTCGACGGTCTTCAGATCGCGGATCATGGCGGCGGAAGCGAACGACGCCTGGCATCGGTCGCATCTGGCTTGGTCGCCTTTTTCGCCGAGGTCTTTGTAGAAGCCGACGCCGAGCTGCGCAGGTCGTTGGAAGATGTGAAAGAACTTGCCGAAGGGCAAGAACAGCAGCGTGAGAATCACCGTCGCCGCGTGCAGCACCGCGAGGAAGGAGTAGCCGTACCCGTGCATCCAGGAGTAGCTGACAGTCAGCATCAGCCCCGTGACGCTAATCGCCAGCAACAGCGCAAGCGGCAAGATGTCTTCCGCGAAGCGCTGCACTGCCACCGCGCCCTGATCGAGCATGCGCCGACGGAACGCCAGCATCACACCACCGATGACCAGGAACGATGCCCAGACCAGGCCGTGGAACAGTACGAACGCTACCAGCGAATCGACTGCAAAATCGCCGGTGGGAAAGCCGAACAAGTACGCGCGGTACGTTCCAGGCGCGCCAGCTACCGTTTCGAAATGAATCCAGCCCCACACCAACGGGAATGTGATGGCGGCCGCGAGGAGGCAACCCCACATGATCCCAAGGTGTGCGAGTCCGCGCAGCGGCCCACGCTTTACGATGAAGCGGTTTGCCCCCACCTCGACGACGGCGCGCCGCACGAGCACGGCGGTGTTGCGCAACAGAAAACGCGGCGTGAAGAAGGCCTGCCAGCCCCGCCGCCAGTACATGCGGGTAGGCGGCCGCTGAAGCCACATTGAATAGCGGTAGGCGATACCAAATGCGGCGAACAGGGTCGCAAAAGTGTAGGCGACCAGCGCCGCATCAAAGTGCGCCAGGTTGCGTGAGCCGATGACTATCAGCACCGATAGAGTCGCACTGACAGCGAAGCCCCACATCACGGCGCGAAGACGCGACGAACCACGCACGGTCGGCTCACCCATTGCGGCGAACCCTACTGCACGCAAGCTGGCTACCACAAGCGAATCGCAATTGCTTGGCTCGCCTCGCGCAAGGTTTGCGCCACTCGTGCGCTGACCGCGCCAGAATTGCGCTCCAGCGATCCGACGTCCCAACGTTGTCGCAATTTCCGAGGGTCGCGGCGCGGCCTAAAAACTGCAGCGGCCCCTAAAGAAAAGGAGCCTTCAATGCCACCAGCAACTGAGATGGTTTCGCAGATCATGCACCAACCAGTCATCAGCGCCGGCCCCGGAGCGAGCGTTGCAGAAGTGATGGTATTGGCGCAAAATAATGGCCTTCATCACGTTCCCATTCTTAGTCACGGGAAGTTGCTTGGGCTTGTTTGCACGTGCGACTTGAAGGCCGCTCGCCCAGACCTGCGGGCTCTCCAGCTGGCTCGCCGCAACGTCGTCACAGCTTTGCCCAGCTGCAGCGCGGTCGAGGCGGCGCGCTTGATGATGACGCACGTCGTTGGCTCGCTGGTCATCGCCAACGGCGACGGGGTGTGGGGGATTATTACGCGGCACGATCTTGAGCGAGCGGATGCCAAGTTAGCCGAGCTATTCGCAGAAACTTACTGCGCGGCGTGCCAGTCCACTCATCACCTACAGCGCGGTCCGGGCGACACGCTGTTGTGCGCCACCTGCGCCGAGAGGGCCAATGCCAGGCATTGGTTCGAAGAAGGTGGCGAGGATTAGGATTAGCGAGCCCACCCGGGGTACGGCTCCGCTGCAGCGGGCAGCTGGGCGTTGAACCTGTTCGTCGAGCACGAAGCGTGGCCGGACTATCGACAACGTACTCAGCCGAAAGGGCGGCTTTGCCTGCGTCGCGCGCGGCGGGCTAGCAGCAAGCCCGCGGCCAGCCAGACTGCCGTGTCGCCGTGGTTACGGGTGGACTGCGCCAGTCGACAACCGCAGCCCGAATCGCTGGCAGGGGTCGCGGCTGGCTCGGCCGGATTCGTCGTCATGCCGCCGGCGGGGGCGCTCCCGCTCGCGCCGGCCAGCGCCGCATTGCCGCCGTTGACTGCCGGGCTGCCCGCTGAACCGGCCGTCGCGCCGCCGCTGCCGCTGGAGGCGCCGCCGCCGCCGCCGCCGCTGGAGGCGCCGCCTGCCGGCCCACCTCCCGCGCCGCCGTTCGGCTCTGGCGTCGCGTTGGCATCGATCTCCGCGAGCGTGCGCAGGTCGAGCGCGATGTCGTCAGTGTAGGCGGGTGCGGTCAGACTGCGCTCGCCGCCAGCATGGTCGAGCATCTCGACCTTGGCGTCGGCGCCGGACTTGGTGTCGACCCAGCGCGCGCGGTACTTGCCCGCCGGCAGGTCGAGCTTGAGATCCCCGCCGCTGCCACCCTTCAGGTACATGGCGTACGCCGCACCTGGCTTGACCAGGGCGTACGCGGTCGCTCCGACTGGCGCGGCCTTGATGGCCCCCGGCATCGGCGTCATGTGGATGAAATCGAAAGCTTCGACGAAATCCTTCAAAATGCGAAGCTGGCCACGCAGCGTGGCGCCGCCGCCACCGGGCGATGTCGTGAAGGCGAAGCTGCCGTCCTCCTCGTCAGGCGTAAACGAGTAGTCGAGGTTACTGTAGATGGCGCCGCCCGCGATGATGAAGCCCCACGCGCCGCGCCGGTAGGGCAAGTCGGCCGTGCCGACGAAGCCGGTCTCGTCGTAGGCCAGCACGCGGTTCTTGGCGAAGTTGGTGGTCACCGCGTTCGGCGGATCGGCATAGTGAAAATTGAAGATCGATAGGCTGGCGTCGGGGGTCCCGACGTCGCACTTGTCATTGCAGAAATTCCGCGCCACCGCGTGCTTGGCTGGAAAAGCTGACTCGGCCGCCGTGATGGTCGCCAGCGTGTGCGCTTGGAAGTCGTCGCTGATGCCGAAGTAGGGTTCATTGGCGAGCTCATAGTAGACGTTGTCGAAGTCCTTCAGCTCGCTGACGACCTTCTTAACAAAAGCATCCTGAAACGCCAAAAGTCCGCCGTTGTTCAGAGTCATGGCCACCTCGCGCGCAACATTGCCGACGGCGTTGACGTTGTTGGTGTCCTTCATGGGGCTGATGCTCCACAGGTTCTCCTCGTACAGCGGGCAGAACAGACTCAGCTCGACCACGATGCCACGCTTGCCCGCCTCGCTGAGGAAGTCCTTTAAGCGGGTGAAGTAGGCATCGTCGAACTTGGAGAGGTCGAACTTGTTACCGCCGCCCGCGTAGCCGGGCGTTGCACTGCGCGCCCAGGGCGCCAGCAGCTTGCCGTTCGCTGGCGCCAAGGTGTTTTTTTGAATGCCAAACGCGCCAGGCACCTCCGCGTAGGTGCCGCTGAAGGTTCGGGTCAGATTAAGACCCTTTTTTTGCAGCTCATCCAGGTAGGGAACGTAGTCGAAGTCGGGATTCAGCACGGCCCCGTAGTGCTCGCCGGAAGTGATGAGAATCGTCGGCTTGCCCCGAAACAGCAGGTAATGCCCATTTTGGGGGTCGAGCTTGATCGGCTCGGCGGCATTCGCGCTGTAGGCGGCGGCCAGGCTAGCCAGCGCGAACGCCGCCGCGACGAGTACGGTTCTCAGTACTTGCATACGGCAGCTGCGGTGCTTCACAACGGCCTAGTGCCGGCACGAGCCCAGTTCGGGTAACAAAAAGCACGTGGCTCGGGCAGGCCGACGGCAGCGCTCGCGCTCTGTCCGCATGACGGCTCACCCCTCACTCAGGCGCTCGAATCTCCGGCGGCAAGGCAACCACTGTGGCCGGCAATGCCAGCAGCTCGGGCTCGCCGCGTCGGCAGGGGACCGGCAGAAACCAAACGTCGCTCACGTGGGGGCTTCGGCGAGTCCCAATCAGAGACCTGCAGTTCACCTGCGCGACAGATTTGTCAGGGTGACCACTCGATTCGTTGCTGAGCACCTACGCCGACCGCTTCGGCATTAGCGTTTGCAATCCTCCGGCCGGAAATGCGGATCGATGGACTGGCCGGTTTCGTACTCTCCACGGGCAGGCTGAAGCTCGGCCTGGCGGTTCAGCCCTTCTTCGTGCCCGCTTCGGGCGAAACCCGCGGCGATTGCCGCCTCTGTGGGGAGCGCGTCGTCGTCGAATCGTTCGACCTGAATTGGGGAGCGGCCATCGTCGCATCAATGCACTTTCGAGTGGGGGGCTTGGTCCCGGACCTTCGCTAGCGCTTAGCGGCTCGTCGCCCAACGAGGATTGGTGCCGACTCCGCACGCACCGTGGGTGCACTCCATCGCATACGGACTTGAATTCACCGGTGCCTTCGAGCCGTGGGGAGGCTTTTGCGGGGCGCGAGCCAAGTCGACAGGGCGTGCGAGCGCAGTTCTGCTAGTGAACGGTAAATGGCCACGCTCGAACCATCCGAGCTAAAAGCGGTGGGGCCCGTTCCCCCGCTTCACGCCGAAGGTCAGAGTGCCTTAGGCAACGAGTCTGCAGCCCAAGACTTCTTCGAGCTTTCGCTCGACCACGTCTGTGTGGCGGGGTTCGACGGCTACTTCAAGCGCTTGAATCCGTCCTGGACGCGCACGCTGGGCTGGACCGCGGAAGAGCTGATGTCGAGACCTTCGGCGGACTTCGTCCATCCGGAGGACCGAGAGTTGACGCTGGCGGGTCGGGCGCGTTTGCAGAACGGTATGCAGCTGGGACCGCTCGTCAACCGTTACCGTTGCAAGGACGGCAGCTATCGCTGGTTTCAATGGAGCTCGGTTGCCGATTCCGATCGAGCACTCGTGTACGCTTCGGCTCGCGACATCTCCGAACAAAAACAGGCCGAGGAGCGATTGGTCGAGGCCGCTGCGTTGCAGGCACAACTCGAGCGCCAGCTCGTCTTCGCGGACCGCATGGCCTCGGTCGGAACGTTGGCAGCCGGCGTTGCGCATGAGATCAACAATCCCCTGTCTTATGTGACCGGAAACATCGCGCTAATACTCGAGGAGCTGCGCCGCCTCGGCGTCGATTTTCCTTCCGAACGGGTAACCCAGCTGATCCAGATGGCGCTCGAAGCTCAGGTGGGAGCCGAGCGAATTCGCAAGATCGTGCGTGGCCTCACGACATTTTCGCGAGCCGAGGAGGAACGACGAACCGCCCTCGACGTAAGGCCGTTGCTCGAGCTTGCCGTCGACATGACGCACAACGAGATCAGCCAGCGGGCGCGGCTCGTCAAAGACTACGGACCGATTCCACTCGTGGATGCCGATGAAGCGCGGCTGGGCCAGGTCTTCATCAACCTGCTAGTCAACGCCGCGCAAGCCCTTCCGGAAGGCCAGCGCGACGCACACGAGATCAAGATCGTTACTTCGACCGCCGCCGACGGGCGAGCCTGGATCGAGGTTCGGGACACCGGTGGCGGTATTCCGGCAGCGGCAATCGGGCGCATCTTCGATCCCTTTTTCACTACCAAACCGATTGGTGTCGGCACAGGACTCGGACTGTCGATTTGCCACAACATCGTCGCCGGCCTCGGCGGGACGCTTACCGTGGAAAGCGCCGAAGGCCGAGGGACGGCGTTTCGCGTCGCTCTTCCTGCGTCTTCGGCGAACCAGGTCCAGGTTCCAGCTCCGCGCAGCGCGCCCCCCGCGGCCGCGCTGCGCGCGTCGGTGCTCGTGGTCGATGACGAAGCCGCTGTTGGCGGTCTGATGCGCCGAGTATTGCAGGATCACGACGTGACCGTATTTACTCGGGCGCGTGATGCGCTCGCGCTGCTCGCGAGCGGCTCGCAATTCGACATCATCCTATCTGATTTGATGATGCCCGAGATGTCTGGCATGGAATTTTTCGATGAGTTGACGGAACGCTTTCCCGAGAGTGCGGCGCGAACGGTCTTCGTTTCAGGCGGCGCTTTTACCCCCGCGGCGCGAGCGTTCCTCGACCGAGTCACGAACGAACGTGTCGAGAAACCAATCGATCCACAGAGGATGAGGAAATTGGTGCAGCGATTCCTCCAGCGCTCTAGCTTCTCGGCCCCGGGCGACGCACCCGAGCCGGCCTAGCTTGCATGACGCCTCGGCGCATGCTCCTTCGTCTGAAATTAGAGTCCGATCGGCTGGCTTCGGCCTGCTGTGCGAGTCGCGCGCTTGCGAACCGCTACCGCCCGCCCAACGACCCCGGCCCGATGTTTGTCAGAGGAGGTAACCCATGATTTTGGTTCTTGGAGCGACTGGTACGACCGGCGGAGAAGTGGCAAAGCAGCTGATCGCGGCCGGGCATAAGCCGCGAATCCTGGTTCGGAGCCGCGCTAAAGCCCAGGCGTTCGAGGGCAAGGCCGAGCTTGTTGAAGGCGATTTGAGCGATCCGGGCGCCCTCGCGAGCGCGATGGTCGGCATCGAAAAACTGTTTCTGGTGTCGACCGGCCTTGATGGGCCCAAGCTCGAGGTGAGCGCGATCGAGGCGGCCAAGAAGGCGGGCGTGCGGCATGTGGTAAAGCTGTCGGTCATCTCTGCCGATAACCCGCAGATATCCTTTGCCAAGTGGCACGCCGGCACCGAGAAAGTTCTGATGGCGTCGGGAATGGCGTGGACCCTGCTCCGGCCCGGCAACTTCAACACGAACACCTTCGGCTGGGCGGACACCATCAAGAGTCAGGGGGCCTTTTACCAACCCACGGCGACGGGGCGCTGGGCGTCGATTGATCCCGCCGACATCGGTGCGGTCGCGGTCAAAGCCCTTACCAGCCCCGGACACGAGGGGAAGGCCTACACGCTGACCGGACCCGAGTCGACCGACGGCGCGGGGTACGCGGCCAAGATCTCCGCCGCCATTGGCAAACCCGTGAAGTTCGTCGACGTCCCGCCCGAAGCTGCGAAAGACGGCATGTTGAAGAGTGGCATGCCCGCCGGTTACGTTGACGCCTTGCTGGAGCTTCTTGGCATCATGAAGGCGAATTACGCTGACGTGGTCTCGCCGGATCTCGAGACGGTGTTGGGTCGGAAGGGGACCACCTTCGAGGCGTGGATCGCCAGCAACGCCGCAGCGTTTCGGTAGCGCTTAAGCTGAGCCGTCGCTCGTTGAGCGGCGCGCGCTGGGCGCCGAGCTCGACTGGGACGAGTACCCAGTCGATGCGGGGCGCCCGCGCCAAACTGCACCGGCGCGCGCGCTGGATTTCTCCCACGCCGCGGCTGGACGAGGCATGAGCACACTCCGAACTTATTTCAGTTGGCAGATGTCCAGGACCTTCATGTCGGTGTAGTCCAAGTTCTCGCCTGCCATTGCCCAAATGAAGGCGTAGTTGCTGGTGCCAGCGCCCATGTGGATCGACCATGGTGGCGACATGATGGCTTCATCTTTTGCCAGCACGAGGTGGCGCATGTCGGCAGGGTCGCCCATGAAGTGCATCACGCGGTGCTCGTCCTTCAGGTCGAAGTAGAAGTACACTTCCGAACGGCGGTCATGCAAGTGCGGCGGGCAGGTGTTCCATACCGAACCGGTCTTCAGAATGGTTAGGCCCAGCAGCAGCTGGCAAGACGCCACGGTGGTCGGCACGACATACTGATAGATAGTACGCTCGTTCGACGTCTCCGCCGCGCCGCGCTCGAGCGGCACGGCCTTGTCGATGGAGATGTGCTTGGTTTCGTAGCGCGCGTGGGCGGCGCAGGAGACCAAGTAGAATTTGGCCGGGCTGTTCGCATCGATCGATTCAAATTCGACGAGCGCGCTGCCCATGGCGATGTAAATGCCGTCTTTCGGTGCCATTTCGAAGCGAATACCGTCAACGACGATGGCTCCGTTACCACCGCCAACGTTGATCGCGCCGAGCTCGCGACGCTCGAGAAAAGGTCTGCCAGCGGCCGAGGTGGGTTCGGTCTGCGTGGGCAGCGAAATCGTCTTGGAAACCGGGGTCGCGCCACCGACGACCATGCGCTCGACGTGCGAGTAGTCGAGGTTGATCGTGTCCGCGGCGAATAGCTCGCTGAACAAGTAACGGTCACGCAGTTGCTGATTGCTGGCGCCGATCATCGAATCGGGTGCAGTCGCATAGTAGGTCTTACGGTAAATCGTCATCTCTCTGTTCCTGGGGTCAAGGTGCGGGGCACTGGTGATGCCTGACCGACAGTCGCCGGACAAGCGCGGAGAAAGGCTCAGCGCGACACGCGCGCGCCGCCGCCCTTCATCAACTTGAAGACCTCGTCAGCGGTCGCCATGCTGGTGTCGCCGGGGGTCGTCATCGCGAGCGCGCCGTGGGCAGCGCCACAGTCGACGGCCCATTGCGGTCCTTTGGCGTTGAGGAAGCCGTAGATCAAACCAGACGCGAACGAGTCCCCGCCGCCGACGCGATCGAAGATCTCCAAGTCGATCCTGGTTTGGGCTTGGAAGAATTGGTCGCCGAAAAAGCAGACGGCGCTCCAGTCGTTCTTGGTCGCGGTCTTGGCGTTGCGCAGCGTGGTCGCGACGACCTTGAAGTTGGGATAGGTCTTGCGGGCGTTCTCGATCATCTTTTTGAAATGCCCGGGGTCGAGGCTGGAGAAGTTTTCGTCGATGCCTTCGATCTCGATGCCGAGCGACGCCGTGAAGTCTTCTTCGTTGCCGATCATCACGTCGACGTACTGCGCCAGCTCTTGGTTGACCTTTTGGGCTTTGGCCTTGCCGCCGATACCCTTCCAGAGCGACTCTCGGTAGTTCAAGTCGTAAGAGATCAAAGTGCCGTTGTTCTTCGCGGCAACCATCGCTTCTTTGGCGACGAGCGGTGTCGATTCGCTGAGCGCGGCGAAGATGCCGCCGGTGTGAAACCAGCGCGCGCCGTCTTTCCCGAACACGCGATCCCAATCGATGTCGCCGGGCTTCAACTGCGACACGGCCGTGTTGCCGCGATCAGAGCAGCCGACCGCGCCGCGCACGCCGAAGCCGCGCTCGGTGAAGTTCAAGCCATTGCGCACCGCGCGCCCGATGCCGTCGTAGGGCAGCCACTTGACGTAACCTTGGTCGACGCCACCTTGGTAGATCAGGTCCTGCACCAAGCGCCCGATTGGATTGTCGGCGAACGCGGTCACGACCGCCGTGTCGAGCCCGAAGCAACGCTTGAGCCCGCGGGCGACGTTGTACTCGCCGCCGCCCTCCCAACATTGCAAGGCGCGGGTCGTGGCCACGCGGCCCTCACCCGGATCGAGGCGCAACATCACCTCGCCCAGCACGACCAGATCCCAACGACAAATGTCCTTCGACTTGACCGCAAGCTCCGACATAGCGGGACGGTACTACGAACCGTCTGCGGATCGAGACACCTCGCTTCCCTCCAGAGTTGGACGAGCTGTCGTCGTTGGCCGATCCGTGCACAACGCGCTCCGTCAACGCTCAACTTGTACGGAGTGCACACAACTCGATCGATTCCCGGCCAACTTGGCCCTCGCTTTGTACCGGGACTCGACGGCAGGGACGCCCCGGGTACACTGCTTGCTATGTCGGGCGGCTTGGACGGCGCTGACGAGACTCGATCCGCATTGGCCGCTGACCCGCGGCGTTTCGACTGCCCACGACTGGTCGCCGTTTGGGAGGGCGGGTCGGCGACCTGCTCGATCCCCGCACACGGCAAGCTAGTGATTGGCCGAGCCTCGCACTGCGATCTGCGCATCATCTCGCCCTCGGTTTCGCGCGAGCACGCGATCGTGCAGGGCGGCGCGCGGCCTGTGTTCGAGGACCTCGGTAGCTCCAACGGCACATTGATCGACGGCAAGCGTTTGGCGTCGGGCCTGGCGGTGCCGCTGGTCCTGGGGCGCGTGATTCAACTCGGCGACGCGCTGTTGGTGCTCCAGCCGGCGATGCTGCCGTCGGCGTTAGAGGCGCCGCCCGCCACCTCAGGTTCAGCCGCCTCCGACGAGAGCGCGATGGAGCGACTGGGGCGTTTGATCGAGCTGGTCGCGACCTCGACCCTGCCGGTGATTTTGCGTGGCGAGACAGGAGCCGGAAAGGAAGTCACCGCCGAGCGCATCCACGCCCGTTCGGCGCGTGCGGCTTTTCCCTATTTGAAGCTGAACTGTGCGGCGTTTGCCGACTCAATGGTGGAGTCGGAGCTGTTCGGTCACGAGCGCGGCGCGTTCACGGGCGCCGCGCAAGCCAAGGCGGGCTTGTTCGAGGCGGCCCGCGGCGGCAGCGTGCTGCTGGATGAAGTGACGGACCTATCGCTGCCCGTGCAGGCGAAGCTGCTTCGAGCTCTAGGCAATCGGGAGGTAATCCGCGTCGGCGCGACCAAGCCGACGCCGATCGACGTGCGCTTCATTGCCGCGACGAACGCTGACTTCCCGAGCCTGGTGGCGAGCGGTCGCTTCCGCGCCGACCTCTATTTCCGGCTCAATGGCATCACGCTCGAGATCCCGCCACTGCGCGAGCGCGCGAACGAAATCGTACCACTGGCTCTGGAGTTTGCGGCCGAAGCTGCGGCACAGTTCGGGAAGGTGCCTCCCCAGCTCGATGCCGCGGCCCGTCGTTGGCTGACCGCGTACGCTTGGCCTGGCAACGTGCGCGAGCTCAAGAACGTGATTGAGCGGGCGACGTTGCTCGCCCAGGGTGGCGCAATCGGCTTGGCGCACCTCGACGCGGATCCGTTGAGCCGTCCGGACGCTAGCTTGCAACGGACGGGGGGCGTGCGCCTGGTTGCAGAGCAAGTCGCCACGCCTTCCGCGAGCGTGGTGCCGCGAGTAGCCACTGCAGCGGCCGCAGCGGCTCCGCTGGAGCTGCGACAAGAGCTGCGCGAAATCGAGCGCGAGCGCATCGTGCAAGCGATATCGCAAGCCGGTGGCAACCAAACATTGGCGGCGCGGCTGCTCGGCATCTCGCGCCGCGCCCTGATCACCCGGCTCGAGAACTTCAAGTTGCCGCGGCCGCGCAAGGGCCAGAACGAATAGCCATGCCACCGAGTAAGGTCGGACGCTGCACGGTATTCGGTGAGCTGGCAGCGGGCGGCATGGCGACCGTCTTCGTGGGGCGGCTCGCGGGTGCCGCAGGCTTTGCCCGGCGCGTGGCGATCAAGAGCTTGCATGCACAATACGCCAAAGATCCTGATTTTCTGGCGATGTTCTTGGACGAAGCGCGGCTGAGCGGGCGCATTCAGCACCCGAACGTGGTGCGAGTGCTGGACGTGATCGCGAGCGAAAGCGAGCTCTACCTCGTGCTGGAGTACATCGAGGGCGAGGCGCTGTCGAAGCTCGTGCGGCTACTACGCGCGCGCGGCGACTTCGTTCCGGTGGCGATCTCGGTCGCCATCTTGATCGGAGTGCTCGACGGTTTGCATGCCGCGCACGGTGCCTGCTCTGAAGACGGCCAACCGCTCGAGATCGTGCATCGTGACGTGTCGCCGCAAAACGTGCTCGTCGGCATCGATGGCCTACCGCGGATCTTGGACTTCGGGATCGCCAAAGCGGTCGGACGAATGCAGACGACCCGCGGCGACCAACTGAAGGGCAAGCTGGCCTACATGGCGCCCGAGCATCTAGCTCGCGAGGGGCTTGATCGGCGCGCAGACGTCTATGCAGCCGGCATTCTTCTATGGGAGCTGCTGACGGGCGCGCGGCTTTTTCAGGCTGACGACGAGATTTCGACGTTTCGCCGCGCGCTCGAAGCCAAAGTCGAGCCGCCGAGCAGCGTTCGACCGGAGCTACCCAAGGACCTGGATCGCGTTGTGCTCCGCGCGCTGGCGAAGTCGCCGTCGGAGCGTTTTCAGACCGCGCGCGATTTTTCCTACGAGCTCGAGAAGAGCGGACTAGCGGCGTCGCTGCGCGATGTTTCGGCGTGGGTGCAGGCGACGGCCGGCGACTCTCTGCGCGAGCGCGCCGCGCGGCTAGCTGAATACGAGGCCTCGCACGAGGCTTCGCGTCCCTTCACGGCCGTCGATGCGGATAGCTCCCCGAGCACGGTCTTCCCGGATGCTCTAGCCGCGCGGCTGCGTGCCGGTGACGCCGCCACTGCCATGCTGGCGACGCCGGCCGAAAGAAAACCGACGCTGCCGTCGCGAGGGTGGTTGGGAGCCGCCGCATTGATGCTGCTCTTGGCCGCGCTCGGGGTCTCACGGCTTTTCCGCGACCCAACCGAGAGCGTGGTGAGCACGACCGATGCTGCCGCCAGCATGCCCAGGATGCCGGTCGAAGTCGCCCCGCCGCCCGCGCCCATCGCGTTGAGCGCCATGCCGACCGTCGAGCCTGCCGGCCAAGTTCCCGCGGTTTCTGGCGCCGAAACCGAGGCTCGACGCGGAAGCCCCGCCAGGGCTGCCGCGCCTGCTGCGCCACCGCGACAACCGATCGGAAAAGCCGCGCCGCACAAGAAGCGCAACTGTGAAACACCTTTCACGGTCGACGCCCACGGCGTTAGAGTTCCGAAGTTAGAGTGCCTGTAAATCGAGCATGCCTCGCGCTGTGCCTGTTGCTCTCGGTGCCAGCTTGGGCCGAGTCCCCTGCCGCTGGCGAAGACTTGCCAGGCACCCAAGCCGAGGCGCCGGACGCGACCAAGCTGCGCTGCGCTCGCGCGTACGAGATGAGCCAGCGACTGCGGCAAGACGGCAAGTTGCAGGGCGCCCGTGAGCAAGCGCTCGTCTGCGCGCAAACGGCGTGCCCGAGCGTCCTGAGCGGGGACTGCGCGACTTGGTTGGTCGAGCTCGAGGAAGCCATCCCGAGCGTCGTCGTCGACGTCCGCGACGCCCGTGGGGAGGCTGTAACGGAGGCGCAAGTCAGCGTCGACGGTCGGGCAATCGCGCGCGCCCTCGGCCGAGCGCTCGCGGTCGACCCTGGGACGCGCCAGTTTAGGGTCGTTTTGCCGGGCCGCCAGACGCTGGAGCGCTCGCTGGTCGTGACGGAAGGCAAGCAGCGGCAATACCTGAGGTTCGAGCTGTCAGCGGAGCCAGCCAGCGCCGTTCCGACGCGACGGCCAAGCCTTTCACCGTGGGCCTACGGCGCCGCAGCAGCGGCGGTGATGGGCGGCGTCGGGTTCGGCTATTTCGGGCTGCAGGGGCGCGCCGAGGAACGGCGTCTCGACGACTGCGCGCCGCGCTGTCTGCGTTCCGACGTTTCGGCGCTCGGCAGGACGTACGCGGCCGCCGACGTCTCGCTCGGCGTAGGTGTCGTCGCGCTGGGTGTGTTCAGCTACCTGTGGCTCACGAGCGGCGACGAAACCAGCCGGGTTGGAGTGATGGCGGGTCCGGGCGGCGCTGCGCTCGAGCTGCACCGGCGGTTCTAAGGCGCGGCGCTACCCTCCACGGTCGAGCTGAGGCGCACACCCAGCGCGCGTTTGTGCACGCCGCGATCAAGTTGTGCGGCGCGTGCACAAGCTGGTGCACTGCCGGCACGAACTCGAGCAAGTCGTGCCGAAACAACCGGGAAAATTGCCGGCATCGTTCTTGCGAGGTGTGCCGCCAAGGAGCCCGACATGGACTTTTCGAAAGCGTTCGCGAGCACTGCGTTTCTCTACACCGTGGTTAGCTGCGCGGCTGACCCCGCCGCTACTGAAGCCGATTCCGCCGGCTCGAGTAGCCAAGCCGGCGGCTCGACGACCAACAATAGCGGTGGCAGCGGCGTGGGTGTTGCCGGCTCGACCGCGAGCCTGGCTGGCAGCAGCGCGACGGCCGGTGGCACCACGTCGGGCGGCTCAGGCACGGGTGGGAGCGCCGGCTCGCCACCGACTACTGGCACTTGTGCGGCCGTCGACATGGCGGGTCTGATTTCGGACTTCGAAACCGGCAAGGCTGAGGTCACCGCCACCGCCGGTCGCGGCGGCAGTTGGTTTCTTTACAGCGACGGTACGGGCATGCAAACGCCGATCAAGGTTGTCAACACGCCGCTCGCGGCGGAGGCCGGCGGCGCTTGCGGCAGTGCGTATGCGTTCCACACCACCGGCACCGGTTTCACGACTTGGGGGGCTGGCCTCGGCACCGATTTTGCGCCGAAAACTGCGATGGCGCGCGCGCCCTACGACCTGAGCCCGTACTCCGGGATCGCGTTTCGGGCGAAGGCTGCGGCGACCACCCCGCTGCGCGTCAGCATCTCCGACACCAACACCGCGCCCGAAGGCGCGAAGTGCGTCGACACCACCGACGCCACCAACGTGGCCCGCTGCGGTGACTACTTTGGCAGCGAGGTCACGCTCAGCCCCGAGTTCAAAGACTTCGTCATCAAGTTCTCCGACATGAAGCAGCGCGGCTTCGGGCTGCCAATCGCAACCGGGCTCGAAAAGACCAAGGCGTTCACCGTGCGCATGCAGGTGAAGGGCACTGCGCAGGCGCCTGCCATCTTCGATCTCTGGCTCGATGACGTGCGGCTCGTGCCCTGAGCGCAAAAAGATCTGCTCATGAAATTTCGCCTTCTGCTCATTGCGACGCTCACGTCGCTGGCTTGGCCTGTGCTCGCGCAGACTCCCAAGGACGACGACGAGCCCAGCGAAAGCCCCGGCAGCATTGGTTTGGATCCGGGTCAACCGGAGTACGGCGGCGAGGCGGGCCCGATGCCGGGGAGCGAAAAGCCGGCGCCCGGCATGGCTACGGCGCCGCCGCCCGACGTCGGCAACCACTTCGAAATTCACGGCTATTTGCGGGCGCCGCTCCGGGTTGGCGTCGGCAAGAAGACCGACGGCACCAGCGGCACCGAGCTGCACGCGCCGCCGCACATTCCGGACGGCAGCTTCACCGACTGGCGTTACCTGGACAGCTTGCCTGGACCCTGGTCGGAGCTGTTTTTCAACTACGGGGGCGCACGCGCCAAAGGCACGATTTCGATCGCTGGCTACAACCAAACGCTCGCCGGCTACCGCGAGCTGCAATCCCAGCTCGGCATCAACCAAGCGTTCATCACCCTCAACTTTCCCGGCGCCTTCGGACGCTACGGTGACTTGTCGCTGGTTGCCGGTTCTTTTAGCAATCGCTACGGCGCCGCCGGCAAGAGCGATGCGGGCATGTACGAGACGTACCTGTTCGGTCGCACGAAAGCCGTCGGCGAAACGTTGACGGCGCGCCTCGATGTGACGCGCGCCGTCGGCATCCTGGTCGAACACGGCATCGGCGCGAAGCTGGATGTCATGCCGTTCGACACCTTGAACCCGCGTCCCGGCTACTTGCCATTTCCCGGTCCGGTGCCGCAGGGCTCGACGTTCTTGCACCACGTTCACCTCGGCATTGAGCTCGCCAAGGTCTTACGCATCACCGGGCACTACCTGACCAGTTGGACGCCCGATGACAATCCAGCACCGGGAACCACCTCGAAACCGGGGCGAATGACGGTATGGGGTGCCGAAGCCAAGCTCAAGGGAGGCGTGGCGGGGGACGGCTACCTCGGATTTTCTCAGGTTCGAGCCAAAGACATCTTGCCGCTTGCCGACGCGATCGAGGTTTTGCATTCGTCCGGCGGTTCGCAGTTCAAGAACAACTATTTCGGTCGCTTCGATCCGCGCACCAGCATGACGCCGCCAGATGACACCGGCGCCGTGAACAGCCTGCTGTTTCAGTATTCGCTCAGCGTGGGCAAGCTCGTGCGTTATCCGGTGCGCTTCAACGGCAACGGGCCGGACTTGACGGTGACGCTGTTCGGCATGTTCAACGCCGTCGATAGCGAACACTTTTCCCACAAGATGCTCAAGTACGGCACCGAGGTCATGTACTCACCGCTCGAGGTGTTGGCGGTCGGGGCTCGGGGAGATCTCGTGCAACCAAACTTGGCGAACAGCAATGAGTCGTTCTCGGTGCTCTCGCCCAAGCTCGTGCTTCGCACCTCGTTCTTGGCGCACGAGCGCGTGACGCTGCAGTACTCGCACTACTGGAACGGCTCGGCAGCATACGCCGCGTTTCCGTACAACCGGTTACCGCAAGCGGACAAGAACGCGCTGATGCTCTCCGCCTCAATGTGGTGGTGAACCGCTCTCGTGAAGTTCTACGAACAAAGGACACTATCGTGACGACAGTCGCAAAACTCGACCCCGCCACTCTGCTGTTCAGAAATACTGCCGCTGCGCCTGGGCGCAATATCAGTGTCTCGCCGAAGAACAGCCAGCTCCGCCAGCTGAGCTACGGCCGGATCCGGCTGAGCCCGGCACTCTCGAGCGTGCGTTTCGAAACCCATGGTCACGAGACGGCGCTGATTTGCCTGAACGGGTCGTGCGACGTGCGGGTCGGCGAAACCCGCCACACCCTCGCGGCCTACGATGCCATCTACATCCCGCGTGGCTCGCTGGTCCAAGTCCAAAGCTCAGGCGAAGCTGACCTAGTCGAATGCTCTTCGCCGGTCGACGGCGACTACCCGCTTCAGGTCGTGCGCTATCCAGACGTAGTGCGCGATCCCGCTCTGCACTTTACGGCTGGAGGCGAGGCGACGACACGTGAGCTGAACATCTTGATCGGCAAGAACGTGCAAGCAGGACGGCTGGTAGCAGGCTTCACCCGCTCGTCGCCCGGTCATTGGACGAGTTGGCCGCCGCACGAGCATGCCGACTTGCTCGAGGAAATGTACGTGTACTTCGACATGCCGGCGCCAGCGTTCGGCGTGCAGTTCGTGTACGACGACACGCAAACGCCCGAATTTGCCGGCGTAGTGCGCGATGGCGACGCCGTGATCATGCCACGCGGCTACCACCCGAACGTCGCCATTCCCGGTCACCCGATTCGTTTCGTCTGGCTGATGGCGGCCCGACGTGAGGTGGAAGATCGCGTGTTCGGCGTCGTCAACGTGCAGCCGGGGTTCCGTCAGGGGGGCTCGGGCCTCGAGGCCAGCCGGCGCTAAGCCATGCCCGTCGAACCCACACTTCCGAGACCTGCCGACGACGTTTGGCAGCCTGCAGGTGCCGCACCGGCTGCGCTAACCGCAATCAAGCCGCTCGGCCGCGTACGTTGGACGATGTGCGCGCTGTTGTTCGGTGCCGCAACCGTCAACTACCTCGATCGCCAGGTACTGAGCGTGCTCAAAGGCACGCTCAGCCACGAGCTCGGTTGGAACGAGCTCGACTACGGCAACCTAGTGACTGCGTTTCAGGGCGCGTACGCCCTGGGCATGTTGCTGATGGGCCGACTGATGGACTCGCTGGGCACGCGGCGTGGTTTTTCGCTGGCCGTCGGGTTCTGGAGCGCAGCCGCAATGGCGCACGGTCTGGCGACGAGCACGCTCGGCTTCGGTGCCGCGCGGTTTGCCCTCGGCTTGGGTGAAGCCGGCATGTTTCCGGGCGCGGTGAAGACGATCGCGGAGTGGTTTCCGAAGCGTGAGCGGGCGCTGGCGACCGGCATCTTCAACTCCGGCACCAACGTCGGCGCAATCTTGTGCCCGATCATGGTGCCTGTCGTGGTCACGGTTTGGGGCTATCGCTCGGCGTTCGTGGTGACGGGTGCCGCAGGTATCTTGTGGCTCGTTGCGTGGGTTTTGCTGTACCGCTCGCCCGCCGAGCACCCGAAGCTTACCGTCGGCGAGCGCCAGTACATCGAAGGCGATCGGCCGCCGCCAGCGCCGCGATTGCCTTGGAAACGACTCTTGCCGCATCGACAGACGTGGGCATTCGCGGGCGCGAAGTTTCTGACCGATCCATTTTGGTGGTTGTACCTGTTTTGGATCCCAGACTTCTTGCAAAAGACGTACGGGCTCAAGCTGCTGCAAGTTGGACTGCCGCTCGCCACTATCTATCTGATGAGTGACGTGGGCAGCGTGGCTGGTGGTTACTTGTCCTCGCGTTGGATCGCGCGCGGTATGAGCGTGAACCGAGCGCGCAAGGTCACGATGCTCGTGTGCGCGGCCGCCGTCGTGCCGATTTTCCTGGCGACGCGGACCAATTCGCTTTGGAGCGCGGTGCTCTTGATCGGTTTGGCTACCGCCGCGCATCAGGGGTTCTCCGCCAACCTCTTCACCCTCACGTCTGATCTGTTCCCCACCCACGCCGTCGGCTCGGTCGTCGGCTTGGGCGGTATGGCGGGCGCGCTCGGCGGCATGCTGCTCGCGCAGGTGGCGGGCCGGGTTCTGCTGTGGACCGGGAGCTACACCTGGCTGTTTGCGGCCGCCGCCACCGCTTACTTTGCCGCGGTTCTTTGGATCCACGCGCTGTCGCCCACGCTCGGGCCGGCCACGTTCGTTACCAGCAAAGAAGGTTCGAAATGAAGTTCGATTTGGGGCTCGAAGGTAAGGTCGCGCTCGTCACCGGGTCGACGACAGGCATTGGAGCGGCGATCGCCGAGTCCCTGGCGCAAGCCGGAGCCGATGTCGTGTGCCATGGGAAGGACGACGCGGCCGAAGCGGCTGTCGAGACCGTTCGCGCCGCCGGTCGGCGCAGCTTCGGCCTGTGCGCCGACTTGGCGGACCGCCCAAGTCACGCGCCACTCATCCAGACGGTGCTGCGCGAGTTTGGCCGGCTCGACGTGCTGGTCAACAACGCTGGGCTCATTCGGCGCGAGGACGCCGAACGTTACAGCGACGACGATTGGGATCTGCTGTTGAACGTCAATTTGACGTCCGTGTTCCGGCTCTCGCAGCTCGCAGGTCGCCACATGCTCGAGCGCGGCTCGGGCAAGATCGTCAACATCGCGTCGCTGCTGTCCTTTCAAGGCGGTGTGCGTGTGCCGGCGTACGCGGCGTCGAAGGGTGGGGTGGCTCAGCTGACCAAAGCGCTGGCCAACGAGTGGGCCAGCCGCGGCGTCAACGTCAATGCCATTGCGCCCGGCTACATTGCCACCGCCAACACCCACGATTTGCGGCAAGATCCGCAGCGGAGTCGCCAGATCCTCGATCGGATTCCAGCTGGGCGTTGGGGCGAGCCCGCCGATATCGCGGGTGCTGCTGCGTTTCTATGCTCGAACGCCGCCAATTACATCCACGGCCACGTGTTGGTCGTCGATGGCGGATGGATGGCGCGATGAGCCGCGCCGAGGCCATGCGCCGCATCCAAACGACCGGCATCGTGCCGGTGATTCGCACGCGCTCTGCCGAGCTGGCGTTGCGAGCCGCCAGTGCGTTGCGGGAAGGCGGTATCGACGTGTTGGAAGTGACGATGACGGTACCGGACGCGGCGCGCGTCATAGAAGGCTTGATCAAGCGCTTCGGCGACGCGGCGTTGATCGGCGCCGGCAGCGTGCTAGACGTCGCGATGGCGCAGCGCTGTCTTGACGCAGGCGCACAATTTCTGGTTTCGCCCGGCTTCGATGTCGAGGTTGTGAGGCTCGCGCGCGCAGCCGATGTGGCAGTCGCGCCTGGGGCCTTGACTGCGACTGAAGTGCTGGCGGCGCGCGCGGCCGGCGCGGACTTAGTCAAACTATTTCCTTGCGCAGCGGTGGGCGGACCCAGCTACGTACGCGCGCTACGCGGCCCGATACCGGATGTCGCATTCCTGCCAACTGGCGGAATCAAGCTCGCCGGTATCGCCGACTACTTCGCGGCGGGTGCGTTTGCGGTCGGGGTCGGGGGAGAGCTGGTCGACGAAGCCCTGCTCAACGCCGGCGAGGATCGCAAGCTGGTCGAACGCGCTCGGAAGTTCGTCACGGCCGCCCGCATCGCTCGTCACCCACTGCTCTCAAAGGAGCATGAAAGCCCATGAATACAGCAGATTCCGAAGTGGCACGCCCGCCAGCGCAGCCGGCTACGTTCACGCCTGAGCCGGGTCTCACGCGGCGCATCTTGGCCCATAACCCGGCCCTGATGCTGGTCGAGCATCGCATGTCAGCCGGCTGGGTCGGGGCGCGTCACAGCCACCCGCACGACCAGCTCGTCTACGTGCTGAGTGGTCACCTGACGATTGTTTGCGGCAGCGCCGTACCATTCGACGTGCGGGCCGGTGACAGCTTCGTCGTCACGGGCGGCGTCGAGCACCAAGCCTCGGCGCACGAACCCTCGCACGTGCTCGACGTTTTCACGCCGACGCGGCTCGACTACCTGCCAGGAGGCGTGAAGTGAACGGGCAGGCGTCGATAGGCGTGCCTGCCGTGGCGGGGCTCGCGATGAGCCTGCTGGGCGCCGCCTGCTTGTCGGCGCTCGAGCCCAAGAGCGCCGCGACCAACGGCAACTCTGCCCCTTGGTCCACGACGTTCGAACGCATCAATTGGTCGTCTGAATGGCTGCCGAAAGACAAAGGCAGCTTCGGGCTCGACAACACCAGCGTCGAGGACGACCCGAAAAGCCCCGGCGGTCGCTTGCTCCGCGTGCGCTACTACCAGGGTGGCGCCAGCCCAAGTGCGAGCCGGCGCGTCGGCGTGAAAGAGGGCGGCGCTCAGCTCCTGGGTCAGCTGCCGAACGGTCCCACGGATCGGCTATTTTTAAGATACTACGTGCGTTTTGCGGACGATTTTGATTTCGTCAAAGGTGGCAAGCTGCCCGGGCTTTACGGAGGCCAGAACATCAGTGGCGGCCACATTCCCGACGGCACTGACGGGTTTTCGACGCGCTTCATGTGGCGGACCGACGGACAGGGCGAGGTGTACGTGTACATGCCTTCGAGCACGCGTTTCGGCACGAGCCTCGGCCGCGGCAGCTTCCACTTCGAGCCCGGTAAGTGGCATTGCATCGAGCAACAGCTGACCCTGAACACACCGGGCCAAGCCGACGGCACAGTGCGCGTCTGGCTCGACTCCGAACCCGTCTTCGAGCAGGGCACGCTGCTATTTCGCACGGCGGCCGAGTTGCGAATCGAGGGCGTCTTCTTCTCTACCTTCTTCGGCGGTGGCGACGCGAGCTGGGCGCCGCCGCGCGACACTCACGCCGACTTTGCCGCGTTCGCGACGGCGAGCACGCGCGTCGGTTGCAAGTTGACAACGAAAGGCTAAGCCATGTTCAAACCCCTCGTGCTGTCGGTTAGTTTGGTGCTCGGCGCATGCAGCGCCGCGTCCGGCAGCGGGAACAAGGCCGACGGCTCCGGCGCCAACGGCATTCCCGGTGGTACTGGCGGGAACAGCTCGGGCCCCAGCGGCAACACGGGTGGCTCGCTGCAGCTCGATCCGACCTTGGCGGGGGGTAGCAGCCGTGGTGGGGCCGCCGACATGGGTTGCGCGTCCGAGAGCCACGAAGCCAAGCCCGTGCCAACGGATTTGCTGGTTTTGTTGGATCAATCCGGCTCGATGACGCTGGAAGGCAACCGCTGGGACCCGACCAGCACCGCGCTCAAGGCCTTCGTCCAAAGCTCTGGGTCAAGCGGGCTAGGGGTCGGGCTCCAGTACTTCCCGCTCGGCGCGAGCAAGACCAGTGACTCCGCGATTTGCCAGCCGCAAAACTACGCCGCGCCAGCGGTGCCGATCGCGCCTTTGCCCGACAACGCGCCGCCGCTGGTCGCTTCGATCGACGCGCATCATTTTACGGCCGCCGAAGGCAATGACGCCGCGCATTGGGGCACGCCCACCCGGTCCGCGGTCGAGGGGGCGCTGCAATATTTAGCGACCTATCAAGCTGCGAATCCGGGGCGACACCTTTATCTGTTGCTGGCGACTGACGGACTGCCGTCCAAGCTTTGCACCGGCAACGACATCGACGGTATCGCGAGTGTGGTGGCGGCGGCGGCCGCGCTGGCTCAGCCCGTCCAAACCTTCGTCATCGGGATCGGCGAGATAGCGCGCCTGAACACGCTCGCTGTAGCCGGCGGCACCGGGCAGCCTGCGTTTATCGTCGACGCGACTGGTGCCACTACCGAGGCGCAGCTCAGCGCCGCGTTCGAGGCCATTCGCCACACCGCGTTACCGTGTGAGTTCGACATCCCCAAGCCGGCGACCGGCCGCCTCGATCCGACTCAAGTTAACGTCCAGCTAACAGCTGGGCAATCAAAGACGGTGTTTCCGAAGGTGGCGGCTGCCACCGACTGCGTGACGAGCGACTCGAATTGGTACTTCGACAACGAAACCACGCCCAGCAAAGTCTTCATGTGTCCGGCGGCCTGCGAGACTTTGAAAGGAGGTAACGGCCGCATCGATCTCGTGTTCGGTTGCAAGACGGTGACCAAATGAGCGCCTTCGTTCGCGCCGCGGGCGGCGCGTTGCTCTTAGGCGGTTGCCTGTCTACAGCGTCGCCCCGCGTTGGATTGCCTCGCGCCGCGACGCGCGCAGGGGCGACGAGCCTGACGTCCGCCATCGGCCTTCACCCCCAGATCCTGGCCAAGACCAGCGGGCAGTACCTGCCAGACTTTTCCTACGCGGGATATCGCGAAGGCGAAATTCCAATCCCCGAGCCACGGGCAACCCACGCCATCGCGGACTTCGGAGCGCTTCCGAACGATGGCCAAGACGATACGGCCGCCTTCAAAAAGGCGCTCAACGAGCTGGCGCGCGCGCCCGGCAGCGTGGCGCTGTCGCTGGCGAAGGGGCGCTACGACCTGCGTGACACGCTCTTCATCGAACGTTCGGACTTCGTCCTACGCGGCGCCGGGAGCGGGGAAGGAGGCAGCGTGCTGGCGTTTCAAAAGCCGCTCGCCGACTTGCCGCTGGCACCAGTGCTTGCGGACATTGCTGCGTATCTGGTCAAAAACGACAAGCAGGTCAACGGCAGGCCGTTCTCGCCGTTTTCGTGGACGGGCGGTCTACTGTGGACGCGCCTACCTGCCCTGGCCGCGGCCGAGAGCCCGCGCGGCGTGCGTGCGATCGACGGCAAGCGCGGCCAGCATGCCCTCCGCATCGCGGGCCCGGCGCCCGCGCTCGGGTTGGTTGAGCTGCGTTGGTTCAACCGCTTTGGCAATGATTCTCCGGTCCTGCAGCATTTGTTTGGGGCGACCGGCAAAATCGATGGCGAACGCTTGGCCGACGCTCAGGCGCCGCTCACGACCCAAATCCTCACCCTCGAGCGCATCGAAGGCGACGTGCTTTGGTTGAAGGAGCCGCTGCGGCTCGACGTCCGTCCCGAGTGGGGCGCCGAGCTTGCACCGGCGCCACCGCGACTCACCGGCGTCGGGCTCGAACACCTTCGGATCGAGATGCCGCCCGAACCCTACGCAGGGCATCACCTCGAGCGCGGCGCTAACGCGATCTACCTCACGGATTTGCGCGACAGCTTCGTACGCGACGTGGCGATTGTCGACAGCGACTCGGCGATCTTGAGCGACAACTGCGATCACGTCACGCTCGCCTCGGTCGGAGTCAGCGGCAGGCCCGGCCACTACGGCATCCATCTGGGTGACGTCGACTCGGTGCTCGTGCGTGACTTCGAGATCAAGGCCTTGCGCGAGCATTCGCTCAGCTTCAACACCGGGGCGCGTGGTTCCGTGTTCAGCGGTGGCCTGGTCGTCGCTCCGCGGCTCGACCAGCACCGTGGGCGCAACTATCAAAACCTTTTCGACGCCATTTCTGGGACGGAAGAGGGCAATAGCAGCCGGCTATTCGAGCACGGCGGCGCTGACTACTGGGGGCCAACGCACGGCGCCTTCAACACCTTCTGGAACATTGCGCTCACCTTCGGCAACCCGCACTCCATAGTTCAGCCTTTGCGCGTTTCGGGAGTGTCGGACGCACACCAGGCACGCCTCGTCGGCATTCACGCCAACGTGCAGCTCTTGCTCGACTATCCGGGCGCCTATCAGGAAGGTATCAACCGCGCCGACCTCGCTTTGCCGTCCCTCTACGACGAACAACTGCGCGAACGGCTAGCCCAGCGCCGGGCCCTCACTCTGCCCTCGGTCCCTCCGCCGACTACCCCCTATCCCCTCACTCCTCGCCCCTAACTGAGCGCCAGCATCCGTTCAATCGGCACGAGCGCGCGGCGGCGCAGCTCAGGGTCCATTTCCAGGCGTGGCTCGAGGTCGCGCAGGGCTAGGTACACCTTCTCGGGCGTGTTCAGGCGCATGAACGGGCATTCGTTGCAGGCGCAGTTGCCGTCGGGCGGGGCAGGGATAAGCGTCTTGGTTGGCGCGCGCTTTTGCATCTGGTGAATGATGCCGGGCTCGGTCACGACGATGAACGCCTCAGCGTTGTCGTTCTCGACGTATTTCAGCAGCGCGGCGGTCGAGCCGATGAAGTCTGCGCGATCGAGCAGCGGCTCCTCGCACTCGGGGTGCGCGATGATCTTGGCCTCCGGGTGCTGCTGCTTGATGCTCATCAGCTTCTGCAGGCTGAACGTTTCGTGCACGATGCAGCTGCCTTGCCACAGCCGTAGATCACGACCGGTCTGCTTCATCACCCAGCGCCCCAGATTCTTGTCGGGCGCGAACAGGATCTCTTTGTCCTTCGGGATGGCGTTGACGATCTTGACCGCGTTGCTGGAGGTGACGATGTAGTCACTCTCCGCTTTCACCTCAGCCGTACAGTTGATGTAGCTGACCACCACCGCGCCTGGGTAGCGGGCCTTCCAGGCACGGAAACGGTCGCCCGGACATCCGTCGGCCAAAGAACACCCCGCCTTCATGTCGGGCACGAGCACGATGCGTTCCGGATTGAGAATCTTGGCGGTTTCCGCCATGAAGTGCACGCCTGCGAACAGGATCACGTCCGCCTGTGTGCGCTGCGCGGCCTGCGCAAGTTGCAGCGAATCACCAATGAAATCTGCGAGGTCTTGGATCTCGCTGTCTTGATAGTAGTGGGCGAGCAAAACGGCGTTGCGCTCGCGCTTCAAGCGACGGATTTCTTCGTCCAGATCGGCGATGGCGGCGATGTCTTGTGAGTTTTTTGCGGCGAGCATCGGGTCGCCGACAGTATGCGACACTTCGCCGACCTTCGCCTCCCTGCGTGGCGGTTCGCCCCAGCAGATCGGAACGATCGGCGATGGATTCAGCCGTCCTCGCGGGTTAAGCTCGTCCTTGCGTGCCGGGATACGGAGGCACGCCGGAGTGTTTTCATGCCTCTGCGGGACGAGTGGTGCGATTTAGCGCGGAAGCTGGATTGGTCGTTCAGTTATGCGGAGGAGCGTCAGGTGTTCCCCGAGGCGCTGTCCGGCTCACCGTGGCTACCGGCTCACGAATGGCGCGACTGGGACGAACCGTTCCGCAGCACGTTTGCTGAGTACGTCGCGACGCAGCAGAAGAAGGAAGTGTCGTTCCAGGCGATCGCCGAGGCGGTCGGACGAGTCGAAGACGTGGCCAAGCTCGATCCGGGTTGGTTGTCGGTGGTGAAGCTGCACATGGCGACGCTACCGCTGGCCGAGTTCGCCGCGGTGATCGGCAACCTGCGTTCGGCGCGCTTCGGGCGCGACAGCGCGTGGCGCATGACCTCCCTGCTCGGCGCGCTCGACGAGCTGCGCCACACGCAACTCCCACTGCGCGCGATGCACGACTTGGTGCGCTGGGACGAGCAGTTCGAGTGGACGCACCGGCTGTTTCACAGCGACGACTGGGTCGCGGTCGCCGGCCGCCACATGCTCGACGAGCTGCTGCTCGGCTCGGACGCGATCGAGTTCGCGATTGGTACGCATTTCGTGTTTGAGACCGGCTTCACCAACTTGCAGTTCATTGGGTTGACCGCGATGGCCAAGCAGGTGGGAGATCGCTTGTTCGAGCAGATGCTGCAGAGCATTCAGACCGATGAGGCGCGTCACGCACAGATCGGCCATCCCGTGCTGAAAAAACTGGTCGAACGCGATCCGGTGCGGGCGCAGCGCTTGGTCGATAAGTGGTTTTGGCGTTCGTTCCGCTTCTTCGCCGTCGTGACCGGTTTCGCGATGGACTACCTGACACCGCTGCACGCGCGAAAGGCAAGCTTCAAGGAGTTCGTCGAAGAATGGGTCGTCGATCAGTTCCAGTCGGCGCTCGACGAGCTGGGGCTGCAGCGGCCGCGTTACTGGCAAGCATTCCTCGACGCGCTGCCGATGTACCACCACATGCTGTACGCGAGTGCCTACACTTACCGCGCCAGCACGTGGTTCGACTTCGTGCTGCCCGGGCCAAACGAGCAAGCGTGGCTGGCCGAGAAGTATCCCGAGACGTGGCCCGAGCTGGCCCCGGTGTGGCGAAACATCACCGAGCGTTGGCGCGCGTCGGGCCCCGGTGTCGAGTGGTTCACGCACGGCACGACACCGGTCAGTTTTTGTAACTTGTGCCAGCTGGTGCTGTGTGGCGGAACGCCGAGTTGCAACAGCGCGGTGTTCGTGGAGCGTGCCGGCCGGCGTCACGTGTTCTGCTCCGAGCCATGCCGCGAGTTGTTCGAGGCCGAGCCGGAGCGCTACGCCGGACATCAGGGCGTGGTCGAGCGGATTTTGGCGGGCCAAGCGCCCGCGAACTTGCTTGAGCTTTTACGCTATTTTGGGCTGTCTGAGGCCAGCTGGGGGCGTGACGTCGTGGCCGGCGACTACGACTTCTTGCGCGCGGAGGGTGGTGGCTGATGGCGATTCCGCTGTATGCGTTCGTGCGTGGCGACACGCTCGGGCTGGTGGTGCTGGTTGGTGAAGGCGAGAGCGTCGACGAGTTGGCAGGGCGGCTGTCGCGGGCGGCGGCGCCGCGCGTCGCGCTCAGTGGTGTCTTGCGTGTCCTGCACCGCGGCAAGGTGCTGCGCGGTGAGCTGACCCTGGTCGAAGCTGGTGTTGCGGCGCTGGATCGCGTCGACCTGCTGACGGAGCGTGATCGTGTCTGAAACAGCGCTGGCCGAAGCCGAGCTCTGGATCGGCGAGATGCGTGGCGTCGAAGTACAGGGCGAGCGGTTGCTCGTCGTGCGCCTCGAAGGAGGCGTGTGCGTGTTTCGCGACCGCTGTCCACACCAGGGCTCTCCGCTCAGCGAAGGCACGCTCGAAAATGGGTTGCTGACCTGCCGTCTGCATCGGCACACGTTCGATGCGGCCTCGGGTGATGGCGTCAATCCGCTCCGGCCCTGCTTGAGCCGTGTACCCGCGCGTGTGGAAGCGGGTCAGGTGTTGGTCGACCTGCCGGAACCGCGGAGAGTGGCGCCGTGACGCTGCAGGCTTTGGGCGTGGGTCCAGTGCTGCTGCCGTCCGAGGTCGGTTTGGCGGTTTTGGCAGCAATTCAGGCTTCGAACGTGGATGTGCGGGTGCAGGATCGCGGCGCCTATTTGCGCGTGCTCGCGCGTGAGCGCTGCGTCGTGACCCGGCATCAGATCGAGCTTCAGCTCGGGCGCCCGGTTCGACTACCGTCGGATCTCGAGCTGTGCATGGCGTCGTTCAAGGGGCGGCTGCGGGTCGATGCCGAGTGCGCGATCTGGGAGGCGAGCACGGCATGACGCCGCGAGAGTTACGCGCGCTACGTGCCGCCGGACCTGTGCGCCGCACCTATCAGTGTTTGGAAGGCGCGCGCCGCAAGCCCAGCGACTACCAGGTGACGAGCACCGCGCTCCTCTACTACCCGGCGCGTGGCTTCGAGGTCGAGACGCCAGTCTGGCAGCACTACGTCGAGCATCAGAAGAACGGCCAGCTGCAGTCGTCGCGCTGGGACCAGTTCGAGGATCCGGCAGAGATGACCTACAGCACCTACGTCGCCGAGCGCCGCGACCAGGAAGCGTTTCTGGATCGGCTGCTGGAACGGCCCATCGATCCGGTCCCGAAGGAGCTGCAGCCGCTGCTCGGTTTGGTCAGCGCGTTGCGCTTTCCGCTGCATGGCATGCAGATGGTCGCGGCCTACGTCGGCGCGCTGGCACCCAGCGGGCGGATCACGATCACCGCGGCATTTCAGGCCGCCGATGAGTTGCGACGGATTCAGCGCCTATGCCAGTGGCTGTCGCGCTCGGGCGTGCCTGCTGCACAGCTGGACGCCTGGGGGCGCGAAAAGTGGCAACAAGGCGAAGCGCTTCAGCCGCTGCGTCGGCTCGTGGAAAAGCTACTCGTTACTTACGACTGGGGGGAGGCGCTGATCGCCTTGAATGGAGTCATCAAACCGATTTTCGATCGGCTTTGGTTCGAGCACGTGGCGGGGGTTGCCGAGCGGCACCACGACGAAATTTTGGAGAAAATTTTGAGCTCTTTGGGTGATGACGGGCGGTGGCACGATGCGTGGTTCATCAATTTTGCGCGGCTGGCGCTGGCGAGCGAGGGCGCCAACGCTGACGTCTTCGAGCGCGTGATCGGCGAGTATCGACCGCTCGTTGCCCAGGCGACGCAAGCCTTGTTACCGGCCTTCGGTGGCCTGCTCGGGGACGAGGGCACGCGCGCGTACGTCTGGCGCGAACTTGACAGCTCGCTCGACGCTCACCTGGACAACGCAGGCGCGACCAAGCCGGTGGACAAGCAGGTTCGCCATGGCCAGTGAACTCCCGCCTTCGGCCGTCGCCCGCGCGCTGGCGGCTGCTGACGACGCGCGCTTTCGTCTGCTGGCGGATCATGCTCCGGTCATGCTGTGGATGTCGGGGCTCGACGGGTTGTGCGATTTTTTCAACTCGACTTGGCTGCAGTTCACCGGCCGCTCGTTGGCGCAAGAGCGCGGTAACGGCTGGGCGGAAGGCGTGCACGCCGATGACTTCCAAGACTGCATGGATCGCTACTTGAGCGCGTTCGTGGCGCGTGAGCCGTTTCGCATCGAATATCGATTGCGTCGGGCCGATGGTCGCTATCGCTGGATCTTGGACCACGGCGTGCCGCGTTATGCGCCGGCCGGCACGTTTGAGGGTTTCATCGGCTCGTGCATCGACATCACCGAGATGCGTGAGAGCGCTGAAGCGCTTCGGGCGCGGACCAGCGCGCTCACCGCCGCGTTGCGCGAGCGCGAAGTGTTGTTGAGCGAGATTCATCACCGCGTGAAGAATAACTTGCAGCTCGTCTCAAGCATGCTCGCCTTGCAAGCGCGCACAGTCGGCGTCGAGGCGCAGCATGCGCTGACCGAGGGGCAACGTCGCATCGATTCGATCGCGCTCGTGCACGAGCAACTGTATGGCTCGCGCAATCTGTCGGCGGTCAACCTGGCGCGCTACACAGAGGCCTTGATCCCCGAGCTGTGTCGCGCCAGCGGCGTCGGCGAACGCGTCGCGGTCGTGCTCGACTTGGTCGACGTCGAGCTGGCGCCCGAGCGAGCCATCCCGTGCGGCTTGCTCGTCAGCGAGCTGGTAACCAACGCGCTCAAGCACGCGTTCCCGGGTGAGCGCACGGGTTCGCTCCACGTGCAGCTGGAGCGTTTGCCCCAGGCGCGCTTGCGGCTGACCGTCAAGGACGACGGCGTCGGGTTGACGCGCGACTTTCCGCCCGGCCGAGACGCGAGTTTGGGCCTAGATTTAGTGTCTATTTTCGCCAAACAGCTCGAAGCAGAGATTGAGATCGAGCGTGAGGTGGGCACGTGTTTTCGGCTTACGTTCGAGGAGGGAACAGCATGAACGCCGTAGCAATTCCGGGCGAGCTCCGCGGTCCGCGGGTGCTGATCGTCGAGGATGAACGCGTCGTCGCGACGCACGTCGAGCGCAGCCTGCAAGACGCGGGCTACGTCGTGACTGGCATCGCCGCCAGCGTGAACGACGTCGAGCGGCTGGTGGCCGATACGCGGCCCGACGTAGCGCTCGTCGACATTCGCTTGCGCGGCAAGGGCGCAGGCTTCGAGATCGCCGAGCGCTTGCGCGTCGAGAACGACGTGCCGGTCGTGTACATGACCGCGCACACCGACGACGATACGCTGCAGCGCGCGGCCCGCACCGGTGCTTACGGCTACGTGGTCAAGCCGTTCACGATTGGCGAAGTGAAGAGCGCGCTGCAGGTCGCGCTGTTCAAGCATGGCATGGATCAACACCTGGCCGAGCGCGAACGTTGGTTCTCGACCACGCTCCGCGCGATCGCCGACGGTGTCGTCGCCTGCGATACCGGGCAGCAGGTCACGTTCATGAATGCCGCTGCCGAGCGCATGCTGGGCACGGCTGAGGCCCAGGCGCGCGGTCGCTCGATCGGCGAGCTGTTGGGCGATCGCCCGAACGCGGTCGCACCGGTCACGCAGGCGCTCGGGCAGCGCTCGCCAGCGCCGGTCTTGTTCGAAGGCGAGCGCAGCCTGACCGGCGGGGCACTGCTGCTGGAAGGCACCGTCGCGCCGATTATCCACGCCGACCGCGTGCTCGGCGCGGTGCTGGTGCTGCACGACGTGACCGAGCAGCGGCGCCGCGACGAGCAACTGGCGCTGACCGATCGCTTGAGCTCACTGGGTACCCTGGTCGCCAGCGTCGCGCACGAAATCAACAATCCGCTCGCTTACACCCTCGGCAACCTGGGGCTCGCGAGCGCAGAGCTGAAACAACTCAAAGACCAGCTGCCCGACCCGGACATGAAGGCTGCGCTCGAGCGCGTGATCGGTGACTTGCGCGACGCCGAGGACGGCGCCGGTCGCGTCGCCAACACCGTCAAAGAGCTGCGCGCCTTCGGTCGGATGGAAGAGCGCAGTCACCGACCGGTCGACCCGCGGGCGTGTGTGGATTGGGCGATTCGCCTGACCAACAATCAGCTGCTGCACCAGGCGCGGTTGATCACCAGCCTGCGTGAGGTGCCGAAAGTATCGGCCAACGAGCTCAAACTGTCACAGGTGGTGGTGAACCTGCTGACGAACGCCGTGCAAGCGCTCACTGGCGAGCGTGAAGAGAACGAGATCCGCGTCGCGACCTGGACCGATGAAGCGGGCCGCGCGGTGATCGAAGTCGAGGACAACGGCGGCGGCATGAGCGAAGAGGTTCGGCTCGCGATCTTCGAGCCGTTCTTTACGACCAAAGCGGTTGGTCACGGCACCGGGCTGGGCCTGAGCATCTGTCGCAGCATCGTGGTCGGCTTGGGCGGGCAAATCATTGTCGAAAGCGCGCCTGGCCGCGGCAGCCGCTTTCGAGTTTCGCTACCGGCCAGCCTTGAAGCCGCGCCGGCTGCGAACGACCTACTGAAGGCCGCGCCGTTGCCGGCTCGCTCCAGCACGCGGCCGCCCTGCAGTGCGCCAAAGGTGCTCGTCATCGACGACGAGCCAATGATCCGCGTGCTGGTGACGCGCATCCTTTCTGGGCGTTTTCGTGTGACGAGCGCGGATGGCGTGCGCGCCGCGCTGGCCGCGCTGAACGAGACGTCCGACTTCGATGTCATCTTGTGCGATCTGATGATGCCGGGTGAATCCGGGATGGATTTTTTCGGCGTCGTGCGTCGGCTCTACCCGGACTTGGTCGGGCGCGTAGGGTTCATCACCGGCGGCGCCGTGACGCCCGACACCAGCAAGTTTCTGGAGACCGCGTCGCGCCCGGTGTTGAACAAGCCGTTCAACGCCGAGGGGCTCGGCGCGTTCGTGCAGCAGCTGGTCGCCGTGACAGCTACTCGGGCAGCTTATCGACCTTAGGCACGGCCTTCTGGAACTCTTCCGCAAACCACTCTGCGGGCTTGGCATGCCCAAGATCCAGCTCGAAGTCAGGTGTCGTCGTGGGCTCGAGCTTCTGCAGAAACTCGACCATCTCGCGCTTGGCCAGGCCTAGGCCCTCCAACTCGGGCACCGACAAGCTGCCCGGTTGCGCGACGATGCCGCCGTCCTTGACCTGGATCAACCGGCGCATGGCGTCGAGCTCCATGCGTGAGACGCGCGCGCCGCACACGTCATAGTCGATCCACGCTTCATAGCTGTGCGGGGCGACGCGCTTGAGCATGCCAGCCAGTACGCGGCCGTATTCCTGAATCTCCCACTGCGCGTGGCGGTCGACGCGCAGCTTCAAGAAGTGCAAGAAATTGTGCAGATCGATCTTCCAGTACCACTGCGTGTAGGTCGACAACGGCAGATCGATACGCGCCAGCTCGCGCGCCATGTCCTCGGACGTCATCTGCTCGTAGGCGCCGCGACTCAAACGCCGGATCTCGTTCCAGCGCGCGACCGACTCGGCGTACTTCTCTGGCGAGACCGGCGTACCGCTGCGGCCCTGGTTGTTGCTGCGGCTTTGCGTCTGTAGCTGCTCCGCGCTCGGCGTGTAGAACAGCATCGGCATCAACGAATATCTTCCTGAATATTCATTCACGCTCGCCGCTCTGTGCCTAATCCACTGTCTTGCGATGAACATCGGCATGCAGCAGTGGAACTTCAGCTCGAGCATCTCGCTCGGCGTGGTGTGTAAGTGCCGGCGCAGGTAGCGCAAGAGGCCGCGCGTCAAGCTGGCCTTGCGCGTGCCGTAGCCGTAGCTCACCCGCGCCGCACGCTCGATGCACTCGTCCGTTCCCATGTAGTCGACCAGCGCCACGAAGCCATGGTCGAGCACGGGGAAATACGCACCGAGAATCTCTTCGGCACCGGGCGAAACCGGACGCTTGCTGGACATCGGGGCCGACCGTAGTACGAGCCAAGCTACGTCGAAAGCGTCTCGTTTCGTGCGCTACTCGACCCAATAATAGCTATCGAAGTCGCAGGCCTGCACGGCCCCGAAAAAGGGAAGGGCTTCGCCGTTTCAGCGCACCGTGCGCCCGACCCTGGAACGAGGCACAAATCGCTGCTACACCGCCGGCCCATGCGCATCTGTTTGCTTGGAGCCACTGGTCTGGTTGGGCGCGAGTCGCTCGACTTGGTTGCGCGCGCTTGGCCCAGCGCGACGCTGTCCCTGTATGCGAGCCGTGATCAAGAGCTTAAGCACGGCGGCAAGACGTATCAGGTCGAGGCGGCGTCGAAGCTCGAGGATGAGGGCGCGCCCAGGGGAGATCTAGCGTTCGTGGCGCTCGATGACGATCACAGCAAGCGCTACGTGCCGCGGCTATTGGCGCTCGGCTACCGCGTGGTCGACAAGAGCAACACCTACCGTGCCGATCCGAAGGTGCCGCTGGTCGTGGGCGGCGTGAACTCGGTGCGCGTGGACGAGACGGTGCGGCTGGTCGCGAACCCCAACTGCACGACGATTCCGCTCTGCTTGGCGCTCGCTCCGCTGCAGAAGGAGTACGGTCTCGCAGACGTCACTGTCAGCACCTACCAGGCGGTCAGCGGCGCGGGCATCGCGGCGCTGGACTCGTTCCTCGAAGCCAGCAAGGCCGGCTACGCCGAGCAAGATCGCTTCGGCAGCGTGTTCGATCCGAAAGCGTATGCGGGCAACACCGTGCCTCACAACGGCGGCACCGACGACAGCGGCTTCTCGGCTGAAGAACGCAAGCTGATGTTCGAAGCCAAGAAGATCCTCGAGTTGCCCGAGCTCGGCGTGAGCGCGCAGTGCTGCCGCGTTGGCGTCGCGGTCGGCCACTACGAAAACGCGTGGGTGACGTTCGGCAAGCAGGTGTCGGTCGAACACATCGCGGCGTTGCTCGCCGACAAGGCCAAGGCGCCGTTCGTGACGTTCCTGGCCGGCGCGGCGGGCGAAGGGCTGTCGTCGCTGTATTCGGTCAAAGATCGCGATCGCGCGCTGGTCGGTCGGCTGCGCCCTGACGCCCGTGACAAGACTGGTCGCACGGTGTGCATCACCGTCGTCGGCGACAACTTGCGGCTCGGTGCGGCCACCAACGCCGTGCGGGTGGCGAGCCGCTGGTTCAAATCCAGCGATCCGGAGCTGCAGGCCTAGTCGCCGATGCGTATCGGGGGCTTGCTCGCTTGCTCGCTCGGCGTATTGCTGAGTTGCTCGCGAGCCGTTCCCCGCGCGCCGAGCGGCGCGCCTGCGCGTAGCGTAGCGGTCGCCGGTACCAACAAGGGCGCGCGTGCGCCGCGGCTGTTTCCGCCCACACACGGGCCGGGCACCACGGAAGCCGGCGTCGAGCACGACGGCTCGCGGCGGCTGCTCGCGTTCGGGCTACGTGTCGTCGAGCATCCTGACGGCTCGCTCGATGTGGGCGACGAGCTGTTGCCGGCCGCGCGTGGGGTGAAGTTCCTGGAGCTGCCAGCGCGGCTCGGCGGCGGCTTCCTGTTTTGGATCATCTCTTCGAGCGGTACGCTGATTTACCGGTCCGCTAGCTGGACTGCCGCGCTCGAACCACTCGCCCAGCTCGATTTCGAGGTCGAGCGGTTGGTACCGGGCTTCGATCGCTTGCTGATCTTGCCGCGCCGCGACGCCGAGTACCAAGCGCTCGATCTCGAAACGGGGAAGCCGGTTCCGCCGCTCGGTCTGCCGGTGGCACCAGCGTACGGCAACATGGCGTTCGTCGACGGCTGGTTCGGCGCCGTCCAGGTCCCGCTGCGCGGAGTCCTCCTCAGCTTCGACGCTGGCGCCAGTTGGCACCCGCTGCCGCTAGCGGTGACGAGCTTCGAGCCAGCTGGCGAAACGTTATCGCTCGCCACCTCGAACGGCGACTACTCGCTGAGCGCGCGCGGCGCGTTGTCTCACGTGGCCGACCGCAATGACGCCAAGGTCAGCGAAGCGGCGCGCGCGGAGCTTTCGCGGCTGGTCGCGACGCGCGACGTCGGTGCGGATCACGGTGCCGATTCGCTGCTCGAAATCGCGACTTTGACGGGATTTCCCGACGGCCACGGCAACGCGTTCGTCGCCACCTCCGGCACGCTGTTCAAGCTCGCGCTCGACACCGGTCGCGTGTTGCAACGCCGTGAACACGCCTACGTTGGCGCGGCCGAATGCCTGGGCGTGCGGCTCGGCTCGGGCGTCGGCTTCGTTTGTGGTCAGGGACAAGAGCTCACGCGCATCTACCGGGTCACGGAGCCGTTCCAGCTGGAGCTGGTCCGCGAGCTGACCGGAGCGCGGGTCGTGAGCGATAGCGCGAGTGGCGCGCTGGTGATTCACGGTGGCTGTGGTGAGCGCGGCAGCGAGCTCGAACATTGCATTTTGCCGACATCAGGCGCGCCGTACGAGGTCAGGACCAGTAGTGACCGCGAACGCGTCGTGGCGATGGCCGATGGCCGCGTGGCGGTCGTGACGCCTCCGACGGTGCAGAGCCCTGGCGCGCTCGCACTTTGGAAAGACGGTGTCGCGCAACGTCTGCCGCTGGCCTTGACGCGCCGTGAGCCACGGCACAAGACGCTGCTCGAGCAAGGCGCATGGCTCGACGGCATGGTCGAGGCCAAGCCGGGCGTGCTGTCGGGGTGGGTGGTCGGCGCCGGGCCGTTCGCGGGCTTCGAGGTGACGCTCGCCGGTAAGCTCACGCTGCGTCGCGTTCAAGACAACGCGAATCATGCGCTGTTCGCCGGCCCTCGCGCGCTGGTTCTGGGCGAAAACGGCCTGGCTTCCGAGACCACCGACGGCGGGGTGGAGTGGCAAGCCGTCGAGCTGCCGCCAGAGATCGATCTGAAGGCGGCGCGCGGCGCCGGCATGCGCCAAGGGTGCTCGGCGGTTGGCTGCGGTTTCGCGGGGTTCACTCGCGTGGGTTATTTCGACGGTCGCGCCGCACACAGCTTGGCCGCGCCGGCCACGCCGCCGCGCGTCACGTTCCCGGGGCCGGGCGGGTCGCGTTGGTTCTTGCACTGCGCCACGACCGGCGTGGCGAGTCTGCCTGCGTTGCCGTTTCGGCCCGCGACGCCGCTGAGCGGGCGGCGTCTGCGGCGTTCCCCGGCCGCGTCGACTGAAGAGGTCGAGCTAGCTCCGCTCTCGCCACTCTTGGATCAGCCAGCGCCGCCGCTGCCGGACAACTTCGAGGGTGTCGACGCCGGCACCGAGCCCTACGGGGTGCAAATGCGCATCTACGCCTACGGGCCGCGTGGTGGAGATTGGAGCAAGGTGTCCTCGCTCAGCATCGCTTTCGCTGATCGCTTCAGCGTGAAGCCTGGCGTCCATGTGACTGCGAGCGGGCGGAGCCCCTGGCCCGACGTGGCCAGCGCTGCGGATGCGCTTGGCGCCGAGCCCAGCACGAACGCTGCCGGGTTAGCGGCGGCGCTGGACCCCTCCGGCACTTCCGGCGCGCTCCTGCTCAGCTCGCGCGGCAGCATCGACCTGTTCGTCTTCGAGGCCGGGCGGGTGCCGCTGCACATTCCGAACGTCGGCCGGATGGGCGTGGCGGCGCGGTTTGCGGGGGTCGTCAAAACGAAGGCCGGCGTATTCATTGGCTCTTACGACGAGAGCACACGCGCTTTCCGCATCTACCGCGTGGTCGGGCAGGATTTGGAGGTCGCACTCGAGGTGGCTGATATTCCGCCTCCGCGCGGGGCAAGCGCGGAGCTCGTGCGCACTGCGTCCGGCGACGCCTTGGGGATTTGGGTGCGCAGCACGGGCTGGTTCGTCCATCCGGTGGATTTGGAGAGCGTCGTCGTGGATTCCCCTTACGTGGTCACGCCCGCCCAGCTGTCGAGCATGCCGGCCGTTTGTGCCGAGGGCGCCGAGGGGTTCTTGCTGACCGGAGCGATCAGCCCTGATGCCGGCGCGGAAACTCCTGCCGGCATCAGCATGCGCGGCTTTGAGGGGCGCTTCCGTGTCTCCGCGTTGGGCGTGTGTGTTGATGTACTCGCAGCGCAGGGTGATGCCGCGGGGACCGCCGTCAAGCCGGGCGCGACAGCGTTGCGCGCGACTGGCCGCCCGACCGTCGTCGCCACATTGTCGGAGCGAAAACCACTCGGGCGCCGCGTCGAGCTGCGCTGCTCGAATTGAGATGTGCGCGTCTCAGTTCGGTGTGAGTCTCACCCCGAGATGTTAGGAGATGTTGCGGCCTTTTGCGCTTGGCGTGGCTCTCCAGACAACAGCTTTTTTCAGCGCATAACCTGCGTGTAAGCACTGAAATTGCGGACCCGAGGTTTCGTTTGCGAAAGGGTAAATCTAGATTTAGGGGTTTGATTTTCCTGGGGCCTGCTGCTACTACATTCGGGTCCGCGCAGAGTGAGGCTGTCCCCCCCCCGGCCCCTTTGCGCGGACACTGTTTTGTCCCGCTGCGAAGCGCAGCTGCAGATAAAACCAACCAGCGTTTGTGTCGTTCAGACACACAGCACGAGGCTGTCCAACTTCTGCGTTCGCACGAGCGCGTCAGCAAGCCCGCCCGCCCAGTTCGGGTTTTGATGAGGCTTTGGCGAGCACGGGAGCGGAGCGTAGTTGATGTACGTGAGCACCCGCGCGCAGCCAAAACGAAATCAAAACCCGAAATCGGCAAGTGTCGCTGCTCGAAGACCCGATGCTTCTACGACCGGTCGAGTTTTTTGGCCATGGCTTCGCCGAGCTCAATCGCGCGTTTCGTGGCGGAGTCGACCGCGTCGATCAGCGTGCGGCGAATGCCGCCACTTTCGAGCGTGTGGAGCCCCACAATCGCTGTCCCGCCCGGGCTCGTCACCATGTCTTTGAGCCGTCCCGGATGCTCGCCGGTTTCGAGCAGCAGCTTGGCGGAGCCGTACACCGTCTGAGCCGCCAGCATCAGGGCGGTGTCGCGGTGCAGACCTACCTTCACGCCGCCGTCGGCCAGCGCCTCGATCATCACCATCACGTAGGCGGGCCCGCTACCCGAGAGCCCGGTGACGGCGTCGATCAGCGACTCGTCCAGCACAACCGAACGCCCGACCGCCGCGAACAGCGCTTGCGTAACGTCGATGTCGGCTTGCGTCGCGCGCGAGCCCGGCGCGATACCGGTAGCGCCGGCCAGCGCGATCGCCGGGGTGTTGGGCATCGCCCGCACCACGCGCACGTGCTCGGGCAGGCGCGCTTCGAGCGAGCGAATCGGCACGCCGGCTGCGATCGACACCAACAGCGTGTCGGGCAGGAAAGCGTCGGCCATCTGCTCGAGCACGCGGTCGATGACCTGCGGCTTGACCGCCAGCACGACCAGGTTCGACACTGCCGCCAGCTGGCGATTGTCGGTGAAGGTCTTGATCCCGTACTTGGTCTCGAGCTCCTTCAAGTGATCAGCGCGGACGTCACTGGCAACGATCTGTTCGGCACTGACGCTCTTCGAAGCGAGTAGGCCGCGGATCAGCGCGCCCGCCATGTTGCCGGCGCCGAGCATGCCAATGCGTTGAGATTTCATGCCGCAGAAGCTAGTGCTGCGTCTCAGGAGTCGCAATCTTCGAGTTTGCTCTCATTTTCATTCGCCCGCCCGCCAAGCCTGGCTTCTGGCAAGGCTTTCGCGAGCACTGGCGCGGAACGTACTTCTGTACGTGAGCACCGGAGCACAGTGAAAACGCAGCCAGAAGCCAGGATCGGCGGGTGGGCTAACTTATCAAGCTCAGTCGAGCCAGGACTTCGCGTAGCTCGGCTGCGCTTCCGGCGCCGTAAACCCGCTCCGGCAACCGGCGCTCACGGTGCCGCGCGTCGAACCAAATGGCGCTGGCGAGAGCGCCCAGCGCGCCCTGGACATCGGCTTCCCAAGCGTCGCCGACATGCAAAAGCTCGTGATTCACGACGCCGAGCTCAGCGCACGCGTGCGAGAAAATCCGCGCGTCGGGCTTGTCGATGCCAAGCTTGCCCGAGTCGACCACGACGTCGAAGTCACGCGACCAGCCCAGCTCTTCGATCAGCTCGGCCAGGTGCCCTTCCGAGTTCGAAATGATCGCGATCGGCGTGCCCGCGCGCTTGAGCTCGCGCACCAGCTCGACCATTCCCGGAATTGGGCGACGCCACAGATTCTGCCGCGGCTGCTCGTCCCACAGCCAGGCACCGAGCTCCGCGCTCTGCTCGTGCGGCACGCCGCCGCTCACGAGCTGTGCCTCGATCATCGCGCGCCAGGCCAGCGCATGCCCGTCGCTCTTCTTGGCACCGTAGATCTCCCAGGCGTGCTGGCTATTGGCGGCCGCGGCCCGCGCGTCGAACGCCGTGCCGCGCTCACGCAGCCGCCGGCCCAAGAAATCGAAATCGAGCTCGGCCAGCGTCTGACCAAAATCGAAGCTGAGCGCTCTCATCCGAACAGACCCTTGAGCTTTTCCAAGAAACCTTGCTGCTGCGGCTGCACGTCCTCGCCCAGCTCGCGCCCCAGCTCTTCGATCAGCTCGCGCGCGCGCGGCGTGAGGCGAGCCGGGATCTCGACCGCTACCTCGACTAGCTGATCGCCCCGGCCGCTGCGCAGCCGATGCTCGACGCCGCGGCCGCGCACGCGCAGCACCTGGCCCGGTTGCGTCGACGGTGGCACGCGTAGCTTGATCTTGCCTTCGAGCGTCGGCACGTCGATCTCTCCGCCGAGTGAAGCCTGCACGAACGTGATCGGTACGCGGCAAACCACGTCGTCGCCGGTGCGCCGAAAGAACGGGTGCGGCAGCACCTCGATCAACAGCTCCAGATTGCCGGGCAGCCGCTCGGGCTTGGTGCGATGCCCGCCCTGATCGACGACGCGCGTGGCGCCGTGCTCGATGCCGGCTGGCACGTCGACCTTCAGCACGCGCTCGGCGGTCGCTAGCCCTTTGCCGTTGCAGCCACGGCACGGCGTGGTCGCGATCGAACCGCTACCTTTGCAGCGCGAGCACGCGCGCTCCACCGCCAGCGGGAACAGCGCTTGTTGGAAACGCACCCGACCGCGTCCACCGCACGCCGAGCACGTCTCTACGCGTGTACCCGGCTCGCCGCCGTTACCCTTGCAGTTGCCGCACGTGTCGGCGCGCTGGTAGCGCACTTCTTTGCTGGCACCGAGCGCCGCCTCTTCGAACGTGACCTCGAGCGGCATGCGCAGATCACCGCGATCGCCACCGCGGAAACCGAAGGCGCCCAAGATGTCGCCGAAGATCTCGTCCAGCCCACCGAAGTCGACGACCTCACCGGCGCCTCCGCCACCGCGGCCACCGGCTTGGAACGCGGCCGGACCGTAGCGATCGTAGGCGCTACGCTTATCGGCGTCCGACAAGATTTGATGCGCCAGGTTGATCTCGGTGAACCGATCTTGGGCGCCTGCGTCGCCCTGGTTCTTGTCCGGATGGTGCTGGATCGCCAAGCGCCGAAAGGCGGCCTTGATGTCTGCTTCGCTGGCGTCGCGGCCAAGACCAAGTACTTCGTAGGGATCGCGCACTTCGGAAACCGTGGTTAGGGGAGCCGGAGGCCATAGCATGGCCCTTTCCAGGGGCCATCGGCTTGGCCCTTCCCGGCGTCGGCCGGGGCGGCTACGTTACGTGGTCGGGCCTGCTGGTGAGGCCTTTCCCTCGATGACCAACGAAGACGACCGGCGCATCGCCTACAGGGCTCCTATCGAACTCAAGGTCGAGTACAAGCGCTTGAACACGTTTTTTGCCGACTACACGCGCAACATTTCGCGCGGCGGCACGTTCATCGGCACCGACAAGCCGCTCAAGATCGGCACCGAGTTCGTGTTCGCGCTCGGCATCCCGCACATGGCCGAGCCGCTGCGGCTGCGCGGCAAAGTCATCTGGACCACCGACACCGACGACGCCACCAAGGCCAACCCGGCTGGCATGGGCATCGAGTTTCAGTACGACGAGGGTGAGCGCGCCGAAAAAGAAGCCGCCGTCGAACGCCTGATGTCAGCCGAACTCGGCGAGCACCTCGCGACCAAACTGCTCGGCCGCAAGCCACAGCTGTGAATTTCCGTGCTGCGCGCATGGACTTGAACGGCGTGCGCGAACCTGGCTCGCCTGGGTCACGCGTTTGCCCCAGTTGCGGCAAGTCTGCATCGGGGTGAGGTAGGAGATCGCGCGTCGGCGGCACATTCTGCTCGCACCGGGCAGCGCGGCGACTGGCATCGTCCTTGCTCGTCTTTGCAGCCATGTCGAAAAAGCATTTGCTGATCGTCGACGACGAACCGGACATGCTCGACTGTGTCGCTGAGGTCCTCGGCGAGCACTTCGACCTCTCCCTCGAAGCGGACTCGAGGCGCTGATCGAGTTGCGCAGTCGCGATTTCGACGCGGTGGTGTTACGGCGCCCGCGATTGGCTGGCCAAGCCGTATCACCTGGACGTGTTGGAAGAGCGCGTGGCTCGCTTGATCGGAGACGACACCGGACCGCGTTAGGTCGAGCTATCCAGCGCCGGCTGAGCCCAAGGTGCTGATCGTCGTCGCCTACCGATCGCGATAGTGGCGAAAAATGATGGTGTTGCCGGTAATTGGCGTGCCAGAGCGAAATTCTGCCGGTTACACAGGACATTTCCGACACGTTACGGACATTCTATCTCGATGACCTCGCGCACTCTTGGCTTGCTTGCGGGCTGCTCGCTCTCGGTTTTGGTAATGGCCTTCGCGACCGCCGCCCACGCCGCGGTCGTGTGGACCGCTACGTTCGAGAAAGGTGACTCTTCGGAGTGGATGCCCGGCACCAATTCGAAGGGTCCGGACGGCGTGCGCAAGAACTTCGAGGTCTTGGGCGAGCAGGTGTACCGCGGCAAATTCGCCGGGAAGATCACCGTGCACCCGGATGACTTGTTCGGACAATACAAGCAAGACCGCGTCGACATTCAGCACCAGAGCACGCTGACCGGCGAGGGCAAGAACCTGTGGATCTCCGGGTTCTACATGATGCCCGCGGACGCCAAGGTCAGAAACGAGATCGCGTTCTTTGAGTCGAACGTGAGCTCGCAAAACGTGATGGATTTCTGGGTCGACGCCAAAGCCGGCGGCGGCACCACGATCAATTTTGGCACCGGATTTTTGGGCGCGAACAAACTCTGGACCGCCGACTTCACCAAGGGCGTCTGGCACCAAGTCGCGATCCACGTGCTGTGGTCGACCAACGCGCAGACCGGCGTGGTCGACGTCTGGTTTGACGGCCAACAAGTCATCACCGGGGCCAAAGCCAAGACGAAAGCCGACGCCAACACGCTCTTCTTCCAAACCGGCCTGCATCGCAAAGACCCAGCCAACTTCGACGACACCATCTACTTCGACGAGTTCATCGAAGCCGACACGATGCTTGAGGCGAAGATCGGCGCGCCGAGTGCGGACCCGGCCGGCGGTGGCAGCGGTGCCGGCGGGATGGCTGGGGCCGCTGGCGCGGCGGGCGGCTCAACAGCAGGCGCGGGCGGCAGCGGCAGCCCGAGCGGCGGCACCGGCGGCAGCGGTAACACGATAGCGGGCACCGCGAGCGTAGCCGGCAGCGCGAGCGGCGGCGCACCGAGCGGAACCGGCGGCATTCCAAGCCTGCCCAGCGCCGGAACCCCGAGCAGCGCCGGCACCGGCACCACCGCGGCTACGTCGTCGGATTCGTCCGGCTGCTCACTCTCGCGAGCGACGGATCACGATGCGATGACGATACTGGTCGGGTTGATCAGCGTGATCAGCTTCGTACGGCGTCGCCGCGTCGTTTGACGAGCGAGATTTTTTTGCAGGGAGATCGGGAGATCGGGAGGGCGAGAGTGTTGGCGCAGCGCCGATTTCGATGGTGCGTTGAATTGTTCGTCTTATGAAACGACGCGATTGTCGGAACAAATCTGCGCCCGACCGGATCTCATTCCGATCTCCCGATCTCCCGATCTCCCGATCTCCCGATCTCCCGATCTCCCGATCTCCGTGTGAGAAAATCTGGGATCGCTCGTGTTGGCCGAGGGCCGCTACGTGAGCTTCTGCGAGTCAGGCTGCAGTGCGGCAGCCCCTACGGCACGACGACGTTCGGCGGCAGCTTGAAGTCTTTTTGGGGCTTCTCGTAGGCGGCTAGCAAATCGCGCGCGATCGAGACTTCGACTAAATCGATCGCCTCGCTCTTCACGACTTGTTCGAAGCCGGCCTTGGCGTCTTCGGCACTGCCTTGCGCGTGGCGCGCCATCGCGGCGTAAAAGATGGCTTCGGTGCGCTGTGAGCGATCTTTGGCGGCCGCCAAAAGCTCGGCGTCGTTGAGCCGCCCGGTGGCCCAGGCGCGCAACCGTGAAGGCCAGCCGGACTTGTCGTCGATGCCCGAATAGGCGTCTTCGACCGCGCCGCTGCTCGGCACGCGCAGCTTCTTTTCGAGCAGCTGCAGCCATAGCGCCGGATACACCAAGTCGTCGCCCGACATGCCGGCGCTGACCGCTCGTTCAACCGCCGTGCGCGCGACGGTGAGATCCGACAACGTCAGGCCCCGGCGCGCCGCGTCCATCACCGTCGCTGACAGCAGCCGCGGATCCGAGCCAGCGGCATCGAACGAGCGCGCCGTCGCGCGCCGCACCGCGCGTTGATCGCCATAGTGCTCCAGGACGCGCGCCAAGAGCCGTTCGGCTCGCGCCTGGGTGGCGCCGGTGCGACCCTGTTTCTGCGCCAAGAGCACGCGCGTGAGCGAAGCATCCAGCGCGCGGCTGGCTTCGGTCGCGTCGTGCTGCTCGCGAAAGATCTCGAAGCGGGTGATCTGCGCGTCGGCTTCGGTCAGCAGGTCCGCGCTGGCGCGCGCTGCTTCGACGGCCTTGTCGGCCCAGCCGAGCGCGTCCGTCAATTTGCCGCGCTGCCGCTCGATCGCGACCAGCAGCAAATACGCATCGCTGCCCGGCTCCTCTTGCAGCGACTTCAGCAACAGCGGTCGGGCGCGCTCGAGCTCACCGTGGCGGATTTCGGTGGCGGCCATCGTGAAGCGCAGCCGCGCCGGCGTGGGCCGGACCTTGCCGCGCAGGGCAGGAGCCGCCGCGACCTCAAGCAGCGGTGCAGCGTTGTCGAAGGTAGCGCGCGCCGCGCTGAGCCCGCCGGCGTCTTCTTCTTGACTCACCGCGCGCATCACGAAACCGAGCGCGGTGCTGACCGCGTCCGGCTCCGGGTGCTCGGCGAGCGCCGGTCCGAGTACGAGCGGCGCGACCTCGGCCATGCCGTGCGAAGCCAGCTCGGTAGCGATCGGCAGCGCGCCGCGCAGCGAGCCGGGCTCGGCGCGGAACAAACCTTCGGCGGCGCCAAACGCGGCCGCATCCACCAGTTCCGGATCGAGCAAGCCGTCGGAGCTGCCGCGCGCCGATTCGAAGAAGTGATAAAGATCTGCCCACGCGTCGGGGTCACTCTCGTCGCCGGCGCGCTCCAGGCGATCGCGCAGCTCGGGCGGCATCAGTTTCTCGAGCCCCGCTGAATCCAACAAGCCGAGTGCGCCGCGCGGATCACGCTGGCGCAGGTACAACGCCGCCACCGTGTAACCGCCAGCCCGCAGCGCGCGGTAAGCTTCGAACGCCTCGTCGCGCTCTTGATTCGAGCGGATTGGCGCTTCGCCGATGTTGGTCGAAAGCGCCTGGCGCAGCCAGGAAACGGTCATCTTCTTGGCGGCGTCCATCGCCTGCGGACCGGTGTCGATGATCGCACGGCTGATCGCGGCGCGCGCCGCCGCCGAGGCGGTCGTCACCGCGCCGCTGCCGCGCGTGTCTTGCCGAAACTTGTCGATCGCCGTCAGGTGGCTCTGCACGTCGGTGCGCCACGCGCCTTCGGGCAATCTTGGCAGCAGCATCGAGTACAGCGCCAGCGCTCGGCCGTCGTTGCCGACACGGGCGACCTCGGTGGCGGCGGCGTCGAGCGCGCGTTGGCCCTTCTCCAGCATTTCTGGCCGGAGCTCACCGGCGCGACCGAGCAAGAAAGCGCCGCCCACGGCGACCAAGCCGGCCGAGGGGCTACCGCTGGCGAAGCGTTGCTCGGCGCGCACCAGCTGGTGCCGCGTTACGCCGATCAAGAGACCGGCGCGTTCGTTCGGCGTTCCGTTGCTGAGCAAGAGCTTGTACGTCGCGCCGCCGAACGAATGCTCGTCGACTGCTGCGGCGTGCACCGGGCCGTTTGCGGCCAACGCGTTCTTTGGAGCGCCGGTCGTCGGCGCGCCGCCAGCACAACCTGCGAGCAAGGTAGCCAGCGCCACCAGCGGGAGAACGGACAGCCGCATTGGTTCGAACCTTAGCACCATCCCCGCACCGTTTTTGCCGTGGCACCCGGGCCAGGATCGGCGGGGGTGTTTGCCAGCTGAAATGTGGACGAAGACCCCGCCTCAGAAGAAGGCGTCGACTCGGATGCGGACGCCGCCATCGTCGGCTCCGCCCAGTCGGCCGCCCAGCGGCGCAATGTAGCCGATGCTCGGGGAAACGGCGCCGAAGCGCGCGCCCAAGCGCGGCTCCAGGACCGCTTGAACCGTGGTTGGCTTCTCGCGTACCGGGTCGGCGTTGAAGACGAAGCTCTGGAGCGGGCTCCAGACGATGGCCAAGTCGAGGCCGCCGTAGATCAGCGGGTCGCTCCAGAAGTTGTAGCTACCGCCGAGCGTCGTCACTTCGCGCATCGCAAACGCGTTGATCTTGTAGTCGCCCTTATTGGCCGGATCGCTGCTGGCCGGCGTTTGGACGGTGGTGCTGAGCGCCGGCAAGAGCACGAACTTCAAGTCGCCGTGCAGCTCCCAGTCATGGCGGTCGTGATGAATGCCGGCGCCGACCACGATCGGCAGGTGCTTCGGCTGGAACAGCTCGCTGTCGCGCCAGCCAGTCGTCGCGTCGGCGAGCATATTCGCGTAGCCCTTGGCCTGCGCGTCGCGGTCGGTTCCGGTCAAAGTGTCCGGGCTGCCTTGCGCGACCGGGATGCCGACGCCAAACGCGATCGGTACGTACGTCAGCCGGCCCAACGAAAGGCGGTACTCACCCATCAGCTCGGGCGCGCCGAACACGGTGGTGCTGAGGTTCGTGCCGTTGCTCTGCTTGACGCTCGTTGACGTGATCGGGATGCGCAGGCCAGCCGTGAACGCGGGCGTGATGTCGAAGCGTCCGCCCAACTGAAAGCCGATCGCCGTGCCCTTGTTGCCAGGGCTGTAATCGGGGTGGTTCAGCGGCGCGCGTCCAAAGCCGATCACGATCTGGCCGAAGGCCTGAATCCTCTCGCGCTTCCGACCCTGGTCGGGTGCCCGCGAGCTCTTCGGCTCCGGGTCGGGCTCGCCCGACTCCTCCTTATGGGGAGTGTAGGGGCCTTTGTCGCTCTTCTCTTTGTCGGTCGGGTCGGTCCAGGTGGCCGCCGCGGACGGCCCGTCGGACTTCTTGTTTGGCTTAGGCTTTTTTTGCGCCAGCGCGTTATTAGCTAGAAAAACCAGCGAAACAGCAAGGCTGACGAAGCTGACAAAACGCATACATGGCCTCCGGGCGGTTCGGCGCGCGACGTTACCATGCGAATCGAAAACGGGAGTAAGCTGCTTTGCTTCGCGCCATGAGCGATCCGCAAGTCCGGCCCCCGCCCAAGCGACTCGCTGACTTCGAGATCATCCGCCGTCTCGGGGCGGGCGGTATGGCGGAGGTGTTTCTAGCCAAGAAGCGCGGCGCCGAAGGCACATTCAAGCTTCTCGTTCTCAAGCGAATTTTGCCGGCATACGGTTCTTCGCGTCGCTTCCGCACGATGTTCGCGGAAGAGGCGCAGCTGGCCACGCGGCTCAACCACCCCAACATCGTCCAGGTCTACGACTTTCAAGACTATGGCGAGGAGGGGCAGCTCCTCAGCATGGAGTACGTGGAGGGCCCTGATTTACGCAAGCTGATGCGCTCGGCGCAGGGCAAAGGCCAACGCGTCCCTCCTTATGTGTCGGCCTACGTCATCGGCGAGATCGCCAAGGGTCTGCACTACGCCCACGAGCGCAAGGACGAGGCCGGCAAGCCGATTGACATCGTGCACCGCGACGTGTCGCCGCAGAACATGCTGCTCAGCTTCGACGGTGCGGTGAAGATCGCCGACTTCGGCATCGCCTCGGCCAATCTGTTTCGTGAGGAGCCGGGCGTCTTGAAGGGCAAGACCGCGTACATGTCACCCGAGCAGGCGCGCGGCGAGCGCGTCACGCGTCGCACGGACATTTACTCCCTGGGCGTAGTTTTTCACGAGCTTTTGACCGGCCGCGCGCTCCACGGCTCGCTTGAAGGTGCGGACCTGCTCGAAGCCGTGCGCGCTGGCCGCGTCGAGCCGCCCAGCACCTACGTCCGCGAGCTGCCGGCAGATCTCGAAGAGATCGTGATGAAGCTCTTGGCTCGTGATCCGACCGAGCGCTTCCAGACCGGTCGTGAGGTGGCGAGCGCAATCAGTCGCGTGCTGCTCACGCGGCAGCAGCTGATCGACTCGCACGTGCTCGAGGCGGTGCTGGCCGAGCTCGTGCCGCGCGAACACACGTCGCCGGGCGTGCCACTGCCCGAACCGATCCCGGGGCTGCACATCGGGGCCGATGCATCGGAGCACGCATCTTCGCTGTCGATCGGCGCCGGCACGTCGGGCTCGGAGGCGCCGCCGGACGAAACCACCGGGCCTGGTCAGACCCGCGCTGGGCTACGCGAGCGCGCCGGACGCGAGGTTCGCCATGTCGCGGTCGTGACGCTGTGTATTCACGGTTTGGCCGAGCTGACGGCGGCATCGTCGCCAGGCCAAGCCGCGCATGCGCTCGATCGCCTGAAGAGCACGCTCGAAGAGATCGCGTTCCGGCGCGGGGCGCATTTTGCGTGGAGCGCGACGCGTTCGGGCGCCCTGCCGTTCGCGCGAGCCGTCGTCGGTTTGATGGCGAATCCGGCGCGCGCGCCGCTCGACGCCGTGTGGCTGGCGATCGACGTTCACGAGGTTATCCGCGGCGCCTCCGAGGATTTGCCGCTGCCGCTGCGCAGCTCGATTGGCATCGTGCGTGGCATCGCCACTGGTCAGCGTGACAAGGGCGGTCACTTGGTGGCGCACGAGCTCGCGGAGCCCGCCAACCACCTGGCAGATTTGCTCGGTGAGCAGGCGCCGCCTGGCGTCAGCTGGGTGGCGGGCGGCTTGTATCGCCTGGTTCGGCGCGATTTCGTGTGGGGTGACGCGCCGACGATCAAGATCCCGGGCGCCGAAGAACGCAACTTGCCCGCCGACATGCGCATCTACTCGCTGCTTCGCCCGCACACGCGCGAAGAAAAGCTGCTCGAGATGGCCAGCGCGTCGAGCGATCTGATCGGGCGCGACGCCGAGCTCGCTGATTTGCACGCGGCCTACTACGGCGTCGTCGGCTCCGGTTTGTCGACGGGCCAGGTCGCGGCGCGCGTCATCTCCGGCGAGATGGGCATCGGCAAGACCGCGCTGTTGACCGCGTTCCTGAACGAACTTCCGCCCGACGCTCGGGTGTTGCGCGCTGAGTGCTCGCCGGCGCTGAGCGAGGTGCCGTTCGCCACCGTCTCGGAGTGGGTGCGTGAGTTGACCGGCACGCGCAGCGATCAGCCGATTGAAGAAGCGCGCGCCTTGATCAGCGACGCGCTCAGCGAGCTGGCCGGTGGCGACGACGGTCCCGAAATCATCGAGAGAATGGCCGAGCTGGCCACCGGTCGCGTCCGGAGCATGGTCGACGAAGCTGACGTCGCGCGTTCGCGGCAGTTAGTGTCGTTGGGGCTACGGCGGTTCTTCGCGCGCGCCGCGCTCGACGCGCCGCTGGTGGTCGCGCTCGACGGTTTGCAGTGGGCGGATCGGCCGAGCCTCGAGCTCGTAACCGAGTTCTTGAAGCGGCCCGAGCCGTTGCCAATCTTGGTGCTGCTATTGGCGCGGCCGGATGATCGCGTGATGCCGCAGCTCGAAGAGCTGGTGCGCATCGAGCTGAAAGGCCTGTCGGCCGAGCATCAGCTGCGGCTCTTGCAAGCGCGCTTCGGGGTGATCGACGGTGTGCGCCAGGTGTGTGCCGATCTCTTGCCGCGCGCTGGTGGCAATCCGTTCTTCTTGCTGGAGATGGTCGACGCGCTGCTCGAGCGCGGCCGGTTCGAGATCCACGAACGTGAAGGCGGCGGGCAAGAGCTGGTGTCGGTCGAGCGCCCCGGCGAGATTGCATTGCCGCTGCCGTCGACGCTCGAACAGCTGATCGCCGATCGCTTGAACGAGCTGCCGAGCGAAGAGCAAGCGATCGTCGAGTGGCTGGCGGTGGCTGGCGGCCCGCTCGGAAATGAAGACCTTTTGGCCCTGGAAGGCTCCGAAATCGAAGACGCCGTGATGCGGCTCTGCGCGCGCGGCCTGTGCGAGCAGAAGGGCGAACTGACCGACGTGCGTCACCCGCTCACGCGCGACGTCGCCTACCGCGCGCTGGATCGCCGGCGCCGGGTGCGCATGCATCGCAAGCTCGGTGAGTACTTGGGGCGCACTCCGCTCGGCAAAGGCCTGACGGCAGCGATCGTGGCGCGCCACTTGGCACGCGGCAATGCTCGTGAAGAAGCCGCTGCCTTCTTTCTGGAAGCCGCCGACGCGGCGCGTTCCAGCTACCAGACGCAGCTCGCCAAGCGTTGCTACCGGCGTGTGATCGCGCTGTTGCCCGATCAAGATCCGAAGCTGATCGAAGCGTACGAAGCGCTCGAAGCCATTTCGCGCAACCAAGGTCGCTGGCAGGAGCGGCGCAGCCACCTGACCGAGCTGCGCCGACTCGCCAAGTTGAGCGGCAAGGCCTTCTGGGCCGCCACGGCGCTGCTGCGCACCGCACAATTCGAGCTCGACGCCGGGCAGCTCAGCCGCGCGCTTTCGTCCGTGCAGCGCGGTGAGCAGATGTCGAAGAGCTCCGGCTCGGCCGTGCTGGAAATGACCGCGCTCACGCTGATGGCCGAAATTTTGCACGAAATTGGCGATATGCAGGGCGCGCTCGGGGCCGTCGATCGCGCGCTCGAAGCGTCGAACAACGAGTCGGCGCCGGTGCGGTTGCGCGCCGAGGCGCTGCGCTTGCGCGGCACTTTGCTACGCCGCGTCGGGCGCGTGCACGAAGCGGTTGAATGTCAAGCCGAGGCGATCGCGGTATTCCGGCGCGTCGGCGCGCGACGCCTGGAGGCGCGCGCCAAGAACTCGCTGGCGTACGCCCTGTTGGTGCTGGGCCGGTTCGAAGACGGCATCGCGCTCGCGCTCGACGCGATCCGCATCGATTTGTCGATCGGTGGACGCTTTCAAATCGCGCGTACCCTGAGCACGATTGGCGCCTGCTATGCCAACTTGGGCGACGTGCCGCGCGGGCTCGCTTACCTGCGCCGCGCGCGCGAAGCGCACGAGCGCTACGGCGATCGCGATTCACGCGCCGATACGCTGCTCTCGACGGCCGAGCTGTTGCTGGAAGCCGGCGACATCGTGGCTGGCGAGACGCTGGTCGGTGACGCGGGCGCGCTCACGGCCGTGACCGGCAGCGCCTTCGACTCGGTGCACGAGAAGATTTTGCGCGCCTTGATGGCCTACCAGCAGGGCGACGCCTCGCGCGCGGTCATGTACGCGTTTGATGCGCGCCAAGCCGCAGAAGCCCAGGCGTACGTGGCGTTTCACTTCTACGCGATGGCAATCGAAGCGCGCGCGCGCGTCGAAATGGGCGAAAATCACACAGGAATCTTGCTCGCCACTACCGCAATGGGCGCGATCGAGACGCTGCAGGGATCCGAGTACGGTTTGCCGACGCGTGCGCTGTGCTGCGACGCGCTGGTCCGTGCCGGTTCACCGCAAGCGCACGAAATCCGCGAACGCGCTCGCGGCTACGTGCAGCGCCTGGTCGAGCACATTCGCGATGCCGTCTTCCGCGATCTGTTTCTCAAGCGCCGTGTCGTCCTGGAAATCCTAATGGACTCGCCGACGCCGTCCAAGTCCCCCGAACGCAGTCTGCTCTCGTAACTGAAACTAGTGCTTCAGTAGCGCGTAGTTCGCCGCAATCTTGTTCACCATGTAGTCGACGTTCAACGCCGGAACGATGGCTTCGTCTTCCGGAACGTTGTCCGGATCCAGACTGCGCGCGCGGTCACCACCGACCGCGAACACCAACAAGCTTGGATTGATCTCGATCTGAAAGTCGAGCGGCGTGAGGCTCGCGTAGCCGGGTAATAGCTTGACGTCGCCCGCGCCGGCGGTGGCGAAGTCCGCGGCAGAAGCACGCACCATGTCGTCGAACTGAGCTAGGTCGACGTCGGTCCGTGCCGGCACCGAGCCTTTGAGTGGATTGAACGTTTCCTGGCCTGCTCCGGAACCCACGGTCGTGAGAAATGCGGCGGCCGCTTTGGGGTGCTGCGCGCCTTTCGGCAGACCGAACACCGCCGAGTTGAACACGTAGTAGCCGGCCGAGCCGAGCCCAGGCACGACGCCGAAGTCGACGCCCGGTTTCCAGGCGCGTCGGCTGGCGCCGGTCGCATCCTTGCCGCCCTCGAAATAGCCCTTGGCCCAGTCGCCCATCACGAACATCGCGGCGTCGCCCGAGTAGGTCAAGTCTCCGCCAACGCCCCAGCTGGATTCGGCGACGGCCACGTTGGAGCATTGCAGCACACGGGCGAGCTCTGCAAAGAACGCCTTCAGCTCGGGCCCGTGGGGATCCGCCTTGCCGCCGAGGAAGTCGAGGTAGTACTGGCCGCCGCTCACGGCGGGCATCAACGTTTCGAAAGCCACCAGTGCCAGCACCCAACCTGCAGCAGGCACGGCGATTGGCGTGACGTTGGCCGTTTGGAGTGCCGTGCATGCCGCATACAATTCGTCGAGCGTCTGCGGTGGCTCTAGGTCGTGGTTGGCCAGGACTTGCGTATTGAAATAGAGATTGTTGTCGCGCTCGATGTTGACCGGCACCGCGTACAGCTCGCCGTCCTTGCTCAAGATGTCGGTGACGGCGGCGGGAAATACGTCTGCCCAGCCGTTTTCGGCCGCCAGCGCCGTGATCGGCTCCATCTTGCCGGCGTCGACCCAGTTCACGATGTCCACGCCCGAGATCGCTTGAAAGCTGTCTGGCGGTTCGCCGCTCTGCAGGCGTTTCTTCAATGTCTCGCGCGCGGTCGTCGGATCGTCGTTGGCGGCGTTGGTCACCTCGACCCTCGGCTCCGCGTCGCTGTAGACGGCTAGCAGCGCTGACAGCGCCTCGGCTTCGCCGGCGCTCGTCCACCATGAGAAGATCTCGAGCGAGTCCTCGACTCGGCCTCGGTCGCCGTCGCTCGTGCCCCCGCTCGAGCAACCGAGGCCGAGGCCAATTGCCGCGATGAGGGGCGCCAGATTTCCCGACAATATTGGTTTTTTCATGGCTTCCTCCGACCTCAATCAAGTCTGCAAACGCCGTCGACGCAGGAACCTGCGCACGGAGCCTTGCACGCTCCGCAATGCTGCTGGCTGACTCGCAAGTCCGTCTCGCAGCCGTTGCTGTACTTGCGGTCGCAGTTAGCGAACGGTTCGCTACAATAGACGATCACGCATTCACCGCTCGAACAACTGGTCGCGCCGTTGCTGGCACGGCAGACATTGTTGCAGCTGCCGCAGTTGTCTTCGTCACGCCCCAGGTCGACTTCGCAGCCGTCGTTGAGGCGTTCATTGCAATTGAAATGCGCGCCCTGGCAAGTGGCTATCGCGCACTCGCCGTTGTTGGCGCAGCGTGACGCGGCGTTGGCTAGCGCGCAGGCAGCGCACGAATCGGCGCTGCAGCCGTAGCTCGGGTTCGTCTTGCTGACGCAGGTGCTGCGGCCGGGCAGCTCTGGATCGGGGCAAATCTTCTGATCCGTGCTGCAGCCAAGCGCGGCATCGCCGCGCTGCAGGTCTGCGGTGTCTACGACCAACGTGCAGCCGGTGACTACCCCGCCCAACGCCCAGGCAACAAATGCCAAGCTCGGCAGGCATAGCCAAGGGACCGCTCTCAAAACTGACCCCGTACGCCGAGCAGGCCGGCCGAAGGTGTCGCCCCGCCGCCGAGCTCGAACGTCGGCGTTGCGCGCGCGCGCTGGAGCGGTACCGCCGGGCGCCAAAGGTACGTAATCAGTGCGGCGGCGCCGGTCGCGAGGCTGAGGCCGAACAGCACATCAGCCGCGACGGCTTGGCGCCGCGTCGACGCGACTTCCTTGTCGGAGCAGTAAGGCGAGCAACCGCCTTCTGCAGCAGGCTTTTTCAGATTGACGCGCTCCGAAAGCGCTAGCGTTCCGAGCACACCGCCGCCCCCGGCCAGCGTCAGACTGGCGCCGCCGAGCACCCAACTGAGCAACGGTACCGGACGCTGCGTGGGGATGCTTGTGTGCGGCGTGGCGGGAGCGCTGGGCGGCGCGGCTGCGGCTGCGACTTCGATCTCGAACGAGAGCGTTCGGTCCTTGTCGCGTGGCCCGAGCACCAGATCGCGCTCTTGCGCGGGAGCGCCACTCGGTTCGATCCGGAAATGGTGTCGACCCGGGTTGAGCTGCAACGCCTTGCCGTAGATATCGGGCGGTTGGTTGACGCCGTCGACGGAGAGCACGGCGTCGACATCGTTGGCTCCGGCTCGCACGCTGACCACGATCGAGGGCAGGTCACGCTCGACCTCGTCAAACCACTGCAGGCAATCAGTCCGCACGATCGCTGGGCAGGCTGCCTGGCTACACGCCAAGAGCGCGCTGCGCGCTCCGAGTAGATCACCCTCATTCCGACGGACTTGGGATTCTTCGTGGTCCGCGACGCACGCCTTCATGCGCTCGAGGTTCTGTTCGACGCTCGGGGCTGCGACGGGGGCTGGCACCTGACCACGGGCGTGCGGTGCCAGCAGCAGGCCCAGGGCGCCGAGCAAGCTCGCCTGGCCAAGTGCCCGGAAACCGTACGGCGCGCTCATCGCGGGCGAGTCTAGCGCCGCCCGCGACAGATTTCCCGGCCAAGAAACTCGGCCAACCAGCGTCACTTCGGCAAATCGATCGAAGCGTCGAGGTACAGACCGGTCATGGTGATCTTGTACTGGCCGGCGAAGCTGCAGAAGCTGCAGCCTTTGCCCAAGTCGGCCTCAGCGATGTACGCCTCGCCGAAGCGGCGCGTTGCCGCGACGTTGACCTGCCAATGTTTGCTGACGAAGCCGGCGCCTGCAGTCACGGTGCGCGTCGGGGCGGGCGGCGTGCCAAACGCGCTCGGGTACGCCAGATTCGTGACGCGAGCGTCGTAGATGTAGCCGACACGCAGCGGAATCGTCGGACCGTCGCCGAGCCGGTATTCGAGGCCGGTCCGCCAAGTGATGCCGTTCCGCCAGTCGAACACGTTTGGCACCTCGACTGGTGTGCCTTTCAGCGCGCCTTTGAGCGGCGGGCGCGTGTTCTGGCTTTGGAATGCCCACTCGACGTCGTTGCCGAAGCCGAAGCGCCCAAGATCGACTCGAGTACCGAAGCCGAGCTTGGCCGGCAGTGTGAAGTCGAGCTCGCCGTCGGTTGCTTGTTGGAGGAACACGGTCGCTGAATCGGCTTTGGTCGTGACCGTTACTTTGTTGCGGAACACCACGCCCAGCCTCACGGCGTCGATCGGCCGATACTGCATACCCAACCTGAATCCGGTCGCGTCGAAGCCGCTCAGCTTCAAGTCGAGCAGGCGTGGGTTGGTCTCCTCGCCCTTCTCACGGTCGAACGTGACGTAGCTGACGCGGTAACCAGCGCCGAACGCCAGCGTGCCTGGCAGCCATCGATCCTTCGGCACGTTCAGGCTGAGCATCGGCGTCGTCTCGAAAAACACGATCTCGGTCTTGTCGAGCGTGGCCGTGCCGTTCAAATCGTAGTGGTACTCAGCACCACCGGACGCCACCGGAAAGCCGGCGAGCCCGAGCGTGAGCCAGTTATTCAGGCGATAGCCGGCACCCAAGAGGAAGAACGGCGCCTTGACCGTGTTCGACTCGAGGTTGCCCGCGAGCTTGTCGGGCGTGGCGCGTACTTTGCCTAAGATCAGGCTGAAGTCGCCAATGAAGCCGTAGCCGCGCACACCCTGTAACCCCGCAGGGTTGTGAAATCCTGCCGAGGCGTCGTCGACCGAAGCGATCGCGGTGCCACCCATGGCTTGGTGACGCGCGGTGTACAAAATCGGCGTATCGAAGCCGGCGGCATCGGCGCGCGCCGGCGCGAGAGCGACCACGAAGGCCGCTCCTGCGCCGAGCAACTGGCAAGAGAGCTTGACGAGACTCAAGGCAAAGCCTTAGTCCGGTAGCCCGCTGCACTCATCGAACGCCGCGCGACAGCCCTTGTCGACCTGACACTGCTTGCATTTGTCGGCCTCGGGATCGCTGATACATTCGCCGAGGCAATTCGTGATCGTGCAAGCGACGGTGTCGGCGTAGCACTTGGCGCACTCCGAGCTCATATCGAGCTTCTCGAGGATGCAGTCGCGCGAGCAGTTTTCGTCGGAGCTGGCGAGGCAGCCCTGACCGCAGGTCCCGGCCGTAATCCGCGCGGTGCCATCGACTACGAACGGGCAGTCCATCGGGTTCTGACAGGTGCCGTTTTGGGCCTCGTCGCACATGACGTTGCCAGAAGCGGGCGGAGCACCGCCGGTGGCGTCAGGTGCGCCGCCTTTGTCGGTCACGGGCGCGCCGGCCGTATTGCCCGTGCCGCCGGTGGTGTTGGACGAGTCGTCGTCGTCACCGCCGCAACCCGCAATGCCGACACTCGCTGCCGTAAGCAGCGCCAAAGTCGAGATGATTCGTTTCATGGAATGCTCCTAAACGTTCTCTGGCGCGGCTCTAGGCCGCACCAAGCCCGTTCCCTCACTAGCACCCCTCGCTCAGAAATCGAAGTGTCCGGCGATCGTCGGTACGAGCGCCAGAACGATGCCGAAGCCGTCTTCGTGGGGCAAAGTTGCCAGTGGGCCGTTCTGCGACGTTGGTGTCGTGGTGTAGCCGTCGACCGTGCCGATCGGCGCCTGCCGGCCTTTGTCGTTCGGGAGCTGAAAGCTGCCGCCACCCGCGGCTGGCTGCCGTTCGGTCTGCGGCGGGATCATGATGAAGAACGTGACACCAAAGTCGAGCAGGATCTTCTTCGCGACGCGGTAGCCGATGCGTACTTCGGGAGCCACGAACGGCACGACCATGATCGCCGATTTTTCGGCGAGCGAGATCTGCTTCGTCACGCTGACGGTCTCGTCGGGGTCGCAAGTATCGGGCCAGCCGTCGCAGTCGTGCGGAATGTCGCCCGTGAACTCGCCGCCGTTCTTGAACTTGGCCTTGGCGCGCGCGACGCCGCCGCCAAGACGAAACGTGAGCGGCGTCTTGTCGAGCATCGTGTACGCCGCCGACAGCTCGACGAACGGTCCGGCGAACGTCGTTTCATCGTTGTATTTCGGGCTGGTGAGCGTCGCCCCTGCTTGCTCCTGGGTGGCGATGACGTTCTTGCGCGTCATCTTCTCACCCATGTACATGAAGCCAAACCCGAGCTCGCCGCTGAAGCCTTTGATGAACTGATAGCCGCCGCGCGCGCCCGCCAAGAAGCCGAGCGGAAACGATTTCTGGCTGCAGTCGCCGTCGCCGCAGGCTTTGTCTGCGCCGCCGCCGAAGCCGCCGATTGGCGCCAGCATCGCGCCGCCGAAAACCTCGGCGTACAAGTGCGGTACGAAGCCGGCACTCCACATCGGGTTGGACAAGTCGCGCTCGAGCGAGACTTTGACCAGCTCCTTCTTGCCCTTCGTCAGCACTCGGCTCTTGCGGTAGGCGACGAAGCCGTCGCCAGCGATCTCAATCTCGTGCGGTCCGCTTTGCAGGCGCCCTTCCCAGACGCCGTTACCGATCTGCACGCTGTCGACGAACACGCTGGCATTGGCCGGCACCGGCTCGATGCGGATTTCGGCGTCCAGCTCGACCGCCGACAGCGTCAACGTGGCGGCCTGATTCTCCTTCACGCTGGCTTGGCTCGGCGCGGTGCCCAGGTTGCCTTCGCCCTTCAAGAACACGGTGTGCGGCCCGACGGCGAGCACGCCCTCGTAGCGTGGCGTCTTGCCGACCACCGCGCCGTCCACCAGCACGTCGAGCGTCTTGCCGTTGGCTTCGCGCACGACCAGGCGACCGACGGTGCTGAGCGCTTTGAGCTTGCCGTGCACGGGCTCGCGCTGGCCGCCAGCCACCAGCACCTGCGCCTCGAAAGCTTCGAAGCCTTCCTTCGAGATGCGTACGCTGTGCGTGCCGGCGTTGACGCCGATCGCCGGCAACGGCGTCGTGCCTGGCTGCTGCTTGCCGTCGATCACGACGGTCGAGCCGGGCTGGTCGCTGTCGACCAGCACTTCGCCGACGGCTTGCTTGAGTTGCGCGACGGCGTCGTCGACGGTCTTGCGTTCCTCCGGAGGAATCGACGTGCCGAACGACGTCAGCAGCTCGTTGTACATCGCGAGCGATTCCACGGAGCGCTTGAGTTGGCGCAGGCACAGCGCGGCGTTCTTCAACGCCACGCGCGTCGGGAAAAGCTTGCGGGATGCGAGGAACTCGGCGAGCGCCGCATCCCAGCTCTCGTTCTGCACGAGCTCGAGACCGCGTTGGAAGCGGACCTTGGCTTCTTCCTTGCGTTTCTCGGGGTCGTCGGGTGCAGCGGCCGGATCAGGCGTGGCCGCTTGGGCGAACAGCGCGGTCGGGTACGTCACACACAGCGCCCAGAGTGCGTACTTCTGCCACCGTAGTCTCGACAGACTCATCGCGTTTCACCCTTTTTTCGCATTGCCTATCACCCGTGTAGCTGCGGAGGCTGGGCTTACTTGAACTCGTCCATTCCCGTTTCGACTTGCGGCTTCTTCACCGGCTTCGGTGCGTCAGCTGGTTTCGCGGCTGCGCCGCCGGGCTTTTCCGGGGCGCCGGCTGCGCCGGGCTTGGCACCGCCGGCAGGTCGGGCCGCGGCCACGAGTTGTTTTTTTAGCTCGAGGCGCGGCGGGAGCAGTCCGCCTTCGGTGATCGCCACGGTCTGCTCTTGGACCTGATCGCCGAGCGCGACCTTCACTCGGCGTGTAGCGCCGGGCGCGCCGCTGATCGTCAGCTTGTCGCCGGCTAACGTCGCGGGCTGATCATCGATCGTCACTACTGCTTCAGGCGGCGCCGCTATGATCAAGTCGAACGTCTTCTTCTCGACTTCGGCGGTGACTCGCTCGGTGACGATCACACTCTTGATGATCGGCGGCGGCTCGGGGCGCGACGCGCTGGCGTCGGGTGGCGGCTTTCTCGACAGCACGAGTCCGGCCGCGACACCGCCGAGCACGATCACCGCGCCCATGATCCCGGCTAGCAAGCCCGCGTTGGACTTCTTCTTCGGCGGGCCCATTTGGGTGACCGCCAGGCCGGTGCGCGTGGTCGCACGCAGCATGCCATCGTCGGTCATCTGCAGCCGCGGCGCCACGTACGCGCGGTGGTTGGGGTCGATGCCCTGCAGCATGTCGGGCGTGATGCGCGCGCCGTCGGGCACGATCGCCGCTAGCGCGTCGCGCAGCTCGCCGGCGCTCTGGAAACGGCGGTTGATATCGCGTGAAATCGCGCGGTGAGTGATCTCCGCCAGCTCCGGCGGGACCCACGGCGCTTTGTCCTGAAGCAGCGGTAGATCGGCGGTGATGATCGCGACCATCAGCTCGCCAAGCGAGTTGGCGTCTGCATACGGCAGCGCGCCACTGAGCAGCTCGTACAGCACGATGCCGAGCGACCAGACGTCGCTGCGCACGTCGATGTTCGGTGCGCCCTTGGCTTGCTCAGGCGACATGTACAGCGGCGTGCCGAGCATGCTGCCGTCGCGCGTGAGGCCGGCCGAGGTCTCAGAGAACTTCTCCATCTTCACTTTGGCGATACCAAAGTCGAGGATCTTGACGACCAGCTCGCCGCTCTCGCGCCGCGTCAGGTAGATGTTGGCGGGCTTGACGTCGCGATGAACCGTGTGTTGCTCGTGCGCCTTGGCCAGGCCCATCGCGGCCTGCAGCATCAGCTTGGCGGCGACCAGCGGCTGTAGCGCGCCCTTGTCGCGCAGCACGTGCTCCAAGTCTTGACCACTCAGCAGCTCCATTACCATGTACGGGAAGCCCGTCTTGGGGTCGGAGCCGGAATCGAAGATCTGAACGATGTGATCGCTCTCGAGCACGCTCGAGGCGCGCGCCTCACGGAAGAAGCGCTTCACGGCCTCGCCACTGCTAGCCATCTCGGCCGACACCAGCACCTTCACGGCGCAGCGTTTGAGCGTGGATGCGTTGCGGCCTTCGTAGACCGCGCCCATGCCGCCTTGTCCGAGCAAGCGAATGAGCTCGTATTTCTCGGCGATCACCGTGCCAATCAGCGGATCGGGCGGCGGGAGGTCGGGGGGAGGGGTGACGTTGTATTGATCGATCGTCGACATCGGCTTACTCGGACGGTTGGGACTCTGGGGCAAAGCCGCGAGGCTTCACCGAGCGCGGCACGGACTTGCGGGAGCGCTTGCGACGACGGAGGCCCGTCAACGCAGCGCCCAGCGCGGCCAGTGCCAGGTAGCTCGAGCTCTCGGGCGCCGCACCGGCAGCGCGACAAGCGCACGAGGAGTTATCGGCCCCGCCGCTGTCCGGGGGGGCAGGCAGACAGGTCTTGGTGGAAGGCTCGCACACGAAGTCGGGCGAGCAATCGGTGGTAAAGGCGCAAGACACCGCGCACGTACCGCTGGCCGGCACGCACAGGAACGGCTTGCACGGGGTGTCGGCGCCGTTCTGCCCCTGCGAGACCAGGCGATCTTCCGAGCAAGTCGCGGCAGAGGCCGAGGGCAAGCAGCGCTGCGACGTTTCATCGCAGGCGTAACCCTGGCTGCAGTCCTCATCGACTTCGCAGCGCTTCAGGCACGTGTTGTCCATGCCGCACGAGTACGGCGAGCACTCTTGATCGGGGCTGGCTCTGCACGCGCCCTGGCCGTTGCAGGCCGACGCGCTGGCGATGCCGGCGTCGCAGGCTGGTGTGCCACAAGTTTCGCCGTTCGCCGGGTACTTGCAGGCGGCTGCGTTAACCCCGTCGCACTTACCGCCGCACTCCTCGCCAGCGTTGTCGCACTGTGCGCGCTTTCCCTGCGGATCACCCTGCACCGGCGTGCACGTACCCTCGCTGCCGGGGGCCGCGCAGGCTTCGCACTGGCCGTTGCAAGACGCGTCGCAGCACACGCCGTCGACGCAGTAGCCGGAGTTGCAGATGCCGTTGCTCTCGCAGACCTTGCCGTTAGCGAGCTTCTTCGAGCACTTGGCGTCCGCGCAGAAATAGCCGTCTTGGCAGTCGTTGTCGTCGCCGCACGGATTCGTGCATTGGAACACCGACGTCCCCTCGGGCATTTCGACGGGTTTGACGTCGCGGCAGACATAGGGCGCGCAGTCGACGCCGCCCTGGTTGTTGATGCAGTCGCCTTGACCATTACAGCTCTGGCCCAAGACCGAGTTGCCTTGGCAAGAGCTGGCGCCGCACGACGTGCCGCTCGGCGCGAGCCGGCAAGCGCCTGCGCCGTTGCATTGGCCGTCCAGACCGCAGGCATCATTGCTCGACTTTTCGCAGTCGCTCGCCGGGTCGGTGTTGTTCTTCACGAACTCGCAGATGCCGTCCGAGCCGAAGCCTTTAATCGAGGCTTTGCAGCCCGCGCAAGTGCCCTGACAGTCCGTGTCGCAGCACACGCCGGGGGAGTCGGCGCCGGGATCCGGGGCAACGCCGCCTGTGCCGCTCGAGCCTGCCGTACCCGCTGAGCCGCCGGTGTCCGTGCCGCCCGAGCCAGCCGAGCCGCCGGTGTCCGTGCCGCTGGTGCCGCTTGAACCGCCGGAGCCACCTGCACCGCCAGAGCCACCTGAACCGCCCATCGGGACAACGTCGCCTTGCAACAAGCCCTGGTGGATGTTCGCACAGTGGGTGCTCTTGCACTGAGCGCCGTCGGTGCAAGCGTTGCCGTTCGGCAGCTGTCCGACGCACGTCCCGTTCTTGCAGAACGAGCCAACCACGCAGTGACCGTCCAGGCTGCAAGCCACACGGCAGCTGTTGTTCGCCGCGTCGCACTTGAACGGGTAGCACGGGACCGACTTGGGTTTACACGTCCCCGCGCCGTTGCAGCCATACGTGGTCAGGGTCGAATCGGGGCAGCTGTCCACGTCGCAGGCGACGTCCAGCTTGGCGTACGGCCGGCACGCACCCGCACCGTTGCAAAGGCCTGGCGCCTGACAGCTCTGCGGGTAGCCGGCGCCCGTAGCGCATTCATTTTCGGGGTCCGTATCGTCGAGTGTGTTGCCGCAGGTGCCGTCACTCGCCAGGCCCGTGCGGTTCTTCAAACACGATCGACAACTGCCGCTACACGCGGAGTCGCAGCACACGCCGTCGACGCAGTTGGCGTTGCCGCTGCAGGCGCCGTCGCGCGGGCAGGCTTGGCCCTGGGTCTTGTCGGCGACGCATTGCTTGGCAACGGTGTCGCAGTAGTAAGCCGACGCGCATTGCGTGTCGTCCGCGCAGGTCGTTTGACAGACACCGGCGACGCAAGAGTAGCCGGCGGCACAGTTAGTGACGCCGTTATCCGTACACGTGCCGGTGCCGGTACACGTGTCGATGTTGTTGCGTGAGGTGGAGCTGGCGCAGCTCGCTGCGACGCAAGCCGTCCCACTAGCGTAATTTTGGCAAGCGCCAACCCCGTCACATTTGCCGTTGTTGCCGCAGCTTGCGGCGCCGTTGTCAGCGCATTCGCCGGAGACGGTATTGGCCTTGATCGGCTTGCAGCTGCCGTTGCTCGCCCCAGTCAGGGTGTTGGAGCAGGCCTGGCAAACACCGCTGCAGGCCACGTCACAACAGAAGCCGTCGACGCAGTAACCGGATTTACACTCCGTCGCCGAGTTGCCGCTGCATTGCGCGCCCGCGTCTTTCTTGGCGTAGCACTTGTTGCTGTTGTTGAAATCGACGCCGTCGTACCAAGTCTGGCAGTAGGAGGTGGCCACGCAGTAGTCAGCGTCGTTGTAGCAATACGTGAGGCACTGTCCGTAGTTGCATTGGTAACCGGCGGTGCAGGCCGTTACGGTTTGGGCCTTACAGGTCCCCGCGCCATCGCAATAGCGGTAGTCGTTCTGACTCGTGCCGCTCTTACAGGAGCCATTGCCGCACGAGGTCGTGTTCGGCCATTTCTGGCAGGCGCCGGCGCCGTCGCAGGTGTAGCTACTGCTGTTGCCGCAGGTGGAGGGGTCGCTGTACGGGCAAGCGCTGTACACTGATTCGGTGCTGACGCGCGGTGCACACGTGCCGTCGGTGCCGCCCGCCTTTTGGTGCTTGGCTTGGCACGACGAGCAGCCATTCGAGCAATCGGTATTGCAGCACACGCTCACACCGTCAGAGGCGTCGGGCGCCGAGCAGACGAGCCCGCTCTGGCATTCGGCCGTGACCGTACACAGCGCGCCCTTGGCGCCGAAGTCGAACAGGCGGCAAGCGGTTTGCACGCCGGTGCCGGCGGCCGTCGGTTGCACCGGCACCGCCAGCACCTTGGAGCCCGCGGCTACCAGGTTGCCAAACGTGCCCATGCCCGTGAAGCCATAGCTGTACGTATTGAGCGTCGTCCACGGTAGCGCGGCGGCGGTCGGGTCGTACAAGTAGATCTGTTGGTTGCCGTCAGCGGTCGTGAGCATTTTGCCCGAGCCGTGGAAGGCGTAGGAGCTGGCGGCAGCGTTCTGGTACACGTAAGCGTAGGTACCGCTCGGCAACGGATCGGGCGTGAACGCCCAGGTATTCGTCGAAACGTTATAGATTTCGGCGCTGGCGATCGGATTCGAGGAGCCGTACCCGCCGTAGATCATCAAATGGCTGGCATCGAGAACGGCGACCAGCGCTTGGTTGCGAGCGACCGCGAGTGAAGCGGCCGGACCTGGCGTCACCCAGGAATCGGTGCTCGGCTTATAACGCTCCGTGTCGCCGTACACGGTCGAGTAGGAGCCGCCGGCGCGCATGATCGTCGCCTGTCCGGGGACTTGGACGATCGAGGGATTGTAACGATACTGGTGGAGCGAGGCGGCGTTCTGGGTGCCGGTCGTCCACGTATTGTTGGAGGTCGCGAGCTTGAATGGCGTGTCGTAGAAATCGATCAGGACGAGGTAGGCGCCGTCCGACGTCACCGCCGGGCCACCCTGCGAGTTCCAACTGCCCGTCGAAAAGTCGCCCACGGAATTCGCCCACGTGGCCCCGTTGAAGCGCTCCGAGGTGGTTATGCCAGCTCCGCCCACCGCGACGACATCGGTTGATGCTGGAGCCAACGACACCAAGCCGAAGACAGCACGACCCGTATTCATCGACGTAGCGGTTGCCCAGGTACCGAGGCCGGCGGCGGCGGATGGGTTGAAGGCTTCGCAGCTCTTCAGCGGCACGCCGTTCTTGTCTTCGCCGCCGCAGGTCAACACGAAGCCCGTCGAGAGCCGCACCGCGGCGTTCTTCCAACGCTCGACCGCCAGGCTGCCCGCCGTCGACCACACCGGGTCGACGATCGCCGGGTAGACGACGTTCTTGTCGTTCCAGCTCACCCGCACCGTGCACTGCTTGGCGCCCGGCGGCGTGACCGCCCGTCCCCACGGCAATTCACCGCTGTGATCGGCGGCGCAGTCGTCGAGCGTGAGCGTCGCGTCGTGCGTCGTGCCGTCGCTATCGTTGACGCGCGGCGGCTTGACGCGGACTTGTGGGTCACCACTTTTATCCAAAAACTCGAGCGTGTTGGCGTAAAGACGTAGACCCGCCACTTCACTCACGTTGACGAGGTAGTCGACGTGCGGCTCCGCCGGCCTGCGGTCGAGCACGACGAAGTCCTCGATGCTGTCGGCCGTGACGCGCAAGATGAGGTCTCCACCATCCCGAGCTGCGCCGGGATAGGTCACCGTGCCATCGGCAACCTGGGCCTCGACGTCGCGCCGCGCGTCTTTGGACGCGAACTCGACGCCGATCTTGCTGCCTTCCGGCTCCAAGCGCGTGAAACCGTCCGCGACGGCGGCTACGTCCGCCGTGGCCGCCTTGATCAAAACTGCTTTCAGCTCCGCCGGCACTTCGGCGCGCAGCCGCGTGCCGTGACGCACGAAGCGATAGGCTTCGCCTTTGCTCAAAACGGCTGTCGGCTCCGCCGGCTTCTCGGCTGGCTGGTGCGTCGCGGGCGGGGGCAAGATTCCGACCGGCAGACGCAGGCTTGGCAGCCGCTTGGGCAGGCTCGGCATGCGCGTGAACTGCTGCGATAACTGGGTCAGCCGCGCCGCGGCTGCGGGCGTCGTCACGACCTCTTCGCTGGCGGCTCCAGGTGAGCTTGGCTCAGTACCCCGCGCCCCTGGCGTCGGGTTCGGCGTGCCCGACTGAGAGGAGCACGCACCAAACGCCAGCACGAGCGAAGCGACCGGTAGCGTCGCAAGCAGACCACGTCGGACAAGCCATTGCTTCATGTTCAGCCCTCAGCCCAAGGCGTAAGCGTCCGAGTGTACGTCGGACCCTGACCGGGTATCAACGTCCGTGGTGACGCCGATATTTAGTTAGCTGAACTGAGCCAGAACTACATCGGCTCCATGCCGCGTTTAGCGAGTGCTGTTTTCGGTCTCGTGGGTCGGTGGGGCCCCGACCCCACCTCCGTTGTGTTCCGATCGCCCGCTATATCGACGCGAGTGCTGATTTCGGTCTCGTGGGTCGGTGGGGCCCCGACCCCACCTCCGTGTGTTCTGATCGCGTCGAAGCCCCGCTATATCGACGCGAGTGCTGATTCCAATTCGCCGAGCGCGTGGGAGTCGTGTTTCTTTTGGGCGACGGCGATGCCGGTTTCGAGCCAGGTTTTGGCTTCGACGCCGCGGCCGGCGTCGATCAGGGTTTGGCCCGCCATCAGATACATGGGCACGTAGTCAGGGTCCTTGTCCTTCAACTTAGTGAAGGTCGCGACGGCGTCGTCGATGCGGCCCTCCTTACGGTACTCCATGCCTAGGCCGTACAAGGCGAACGAATCGGCGCCGGCCGATGCGCAGTGTTGTTCCAAAAACGCCAATCGTTTGTTCATGCTGGCTCCAAAAACTCGAGCAAAATCCGCTTTTCACCGATGTCGGGGAAGGCGACTACGACGCTGGGCTTAAGGCCGCCGTCCACGCTTTTCACGACGCCTTCGCCGAAACGCACGTGGCGCACATGACTGCCCGGGCGAACCGGCTGCCCGTCACCGCCGCCATCTTGGCTGTATTCGTCGCGTTCGACGACGCGCGCACCAGGCGCCAACGGCGCGCCGGACTTGCCGCCGCCGGCAGTTCCGCTGCCGGTGTAGCGCTGACCCTCGAAGCTATCGCCGCTCTTATTGCGGTACCCGCCCGGTGAATAGCCGCCGACGTAGCCACCACCGTAGCGGCTGCCCGCGCCCGAACCACCGCCGTAGTTGCCTCCACCGTAGCTCGACGTGCGCGCCGCTCGCGCCGAGCCTTCAAGCTTGATCGCGTCTTCGGGCAGATCGTCCAGGAACTGGCTGCGATCGAGGTAACGAGTTTGACCAAACAGCGTGCGGCTGCCGGCATAAGTGATCGTCAGTCGCCTTCGCGCGCGGGTGATCGCGACGTACGCGAGTCGGCGCTCTTCCTCGAGCTCCTCGTCTTCACCGCTGGCGATCCCTCGATAGGGGAACATCTCCTGCTCCATGCCGGTCAGGAACACCGCGTCGAACTCGAGTCCCTTGGCCGAGTGCACGGTCATCAGCGACACCATCGGACCATTCTTCTGTGAGTCGATCGCTGCCACCAAGGATACGCGTTCCAGGTAGCCGGACAAGGTCGGCGTCTCGTCGCGCTGCGACGCTTCCTCCTCGTAATCTTGAATCGAGCCGACGAGCTCTTCCAAGTTACCGAGCCGCGCGTCGCTTTCGGCGCTGTCTTCTTTGCGCAACAGTTCGCGTAAGCCGGTGACCTCCAGAATATGGCCGGCTAGCTCGCTCGGCGCGAGTCGCGTTGCCTCGAGCTGCATGCCCTCGATTAGCGTGCGGAACGCGCCGAGCTTTTTCGAGGCCGCCGTGCCGAGCTCGCGTTGCGCCTGGGTGATGGCGTCGAACGCGCACACCGACGATTCGCTGGCCACGTTCAGCAGGTGCTCGACGGTTTTGTCGCCGATGCCGCGCGCCGGCGTGTTGATCACACGCGCTAGATCTGCGTCGCTCGACGGGTTCACGCTCAGCCGCAGGTAGCCGAGCAGGTCCTTGACCTCCGCGCGCTCGAAGAACTTCATGCCGCCGATGATTTGGTACGGCACGTTGCCGCGCCGCAGCGCTTCTTCCAACGTTCGCGACTGCGCGTGTACGCGGTAGAAGATCGCGATCGAGTTGGCGGTCGTGCCGCGCGAAAGCTCGGTTTGGATGCCGCGCAGCACGTGATCGGCTTCTTCACGCTCGTCCATCACCGCCCGTACCCGCACCGGATCACCGGCGGGCGCGTCGGTCCACAGCTCTTTCGGCTCGCGCTCTTTGGACGGTGCGATCACGCCCAGCGCGGCTTTGACGATGTTGGCGGTCGAGCGGTAGTTCTGCTCGAGCTTGATCACGGCGGCGCCGCCGAAGTCGTGTTTGAAGCTGCGGATCAGCCGCACGTCGGCGCCGCGCCAACGGTAAATCGACTGGTCGTCGTCGCCGACGACGCACAGGTTGCGGGTGTGCTCGCTCAGCGCGCGCACCAGCCGGTACTGAATCAGGTTGGTATCCTGAAATTCGTCGACCAAAACGTGTTGGAACCGCCCGCGCAGATCGGCGCCGGCCGGGCTGTCCGGATCTTCGACCAACCGCGTCATCTTCAAGATCAAGTCGTCGAAATCGACGGCGTTGGCCAGCTCCAGCGCGCGCTCGTAACGCGCGAAGACCTCGAGCACGACGTCGGTCTGGCGCCCGAGCTCTTTGGACTCACGCGGTCCGCGGCCCTCGCTCTTTTCGCCGCTGATCGCCGCCAGGAACTGCTTCGGTGGGAACTGCCGGTCGTCGTAGCCCAGCTCGCGCAGCGCGCGCACGACGACGGCTTTTTGATCGGAGCTGTCGTAGATAACGAAGTCGCGCCGCAGCCCGACCGCGTCGTGGTAGCGTCGCAGCAACCGCGCACACACCGAATGAAACGTGCCGATCCACAGATCGCGCGTCACCTCGGGCGAGGTGAGGCGAGTCAGCCGCTCCTTCATCTCCGCGGCGGCCTTGTTCGTGAACGTCACCGCCAAAATCCGATACGGCGCCACGCGATTCGCCAGCAAATTGGCGATCCGATAGGTGATCACGCGGGTCTTGCCGCTGCCGGCCCCGGCGAACACGAGCAGCGGCCCATCGACATGGGCGACGGCCTGTTTCTGCGGGTCGTTCAGCTCGGGCATCCGAGCGTCTCGGTGACACCGGGCTGGCGCTGGCGCAACTCTTCTGTGCGGAGCGTGCCTGGCATCGGCGCTATTCCGTGTCGCGGCTCGAGCCGAGGCGTCGCTTGCTGACCGGAAGCGAGGCGGCGCGAGTCGGTACGGCACGCATCACCGTCACGGCCGTCGCGCTGGTGCTCGGGCTGTCGTCGGCCGCGGTGTTGCCGTTGCTGTTGCCGTGGCAAGGCGCGGGCGTGCTCGGCGCGGTCAGCATGCTGTTGTCGGCGCTGCCGTTCGTCGGCTTCTGGCTGGTCGCGCGCCGGCGCGGCGTCGTGGTGATCGAGCCGGGGCGGTGGCTGGCTTGGGCCGGCGGCGTGATGGCAATCGCCGGGCTGTCGATGCTGCCGCTGTTCGAGCTGTACCGCGGTCAGGTGCGCGTGCTCAATCACGGTGAGGAGCCGTTCGTGCTTTGGGTCGACGGCAAGCGCGTCGCGCGCGTCGAGCCGAGCAGCGGAGAGAGCGCGCTGGCGGGCGCATGGCTCACGGTGCCAGCCGGCCAACGCGACTTGCGGGTCGTAGCCGAGAGCAACGGGCGAGAGCTGTTTCGCGCCAGTGAGCTCGTGCAAGGCGGCAGCCCTCACCTGTTCGCCCCGCAGAGCGCTGACTACTGCTTCACGATCGAGCGACGCGGCTACGGCGACGCCAAGGGCGCAGCGCAGGACGGCGAGGCGCTCGACGCCGCGAACCCGTTCTGGGTGCTGCCGGATGGCATCAGTTGGTTCACACCCAACCCGGAGCCCGGGCCGCTTCAGACCTCCGGCGGCATGCTTTCTTGCGTTCGGCAGAAGCGCTGCTCGAACTAAGTCCCTCGCGCTTGGCAAACAGGCTGTCGTGGTTATACTCGCCGCGCCTTGCCCGACGAAAACGAGACCCCCACGCCCCAGCCCGCTGAAGCCGAGCCCACCGCTACGTCGGAGGCTGAGGCCGCGCCGGTCGCCATCGAGCAAGATCCGCTCGAGGTCGCGCGGGCCGAGGCGGCAAAGCTCAAAGACCAACTGCTACGCACGCTGGCGGATTTCGACAATTTTCGTAAGCGCAGCCGGCGCGAGCTGGTCGACGCCGAGCGCCGCGGCAAAGACGACATGTTGAAGGAGTTCTTGCCGGTCTTCGACAATATCGATCGCGCTAGCGCTCACGCCGAGACCGCGACCGACGTGAAGGCACTCGCCGACGGCATCGCGCTCGTCATGCGCCAGTTCGCCGACACCCTGTCCAAGGTAGGTATCGAGCGGGTTCCTGCCGTCGGGCAGCCGTTCGATCCGTCGGTTCACGAGGCCGTACAGCAGATGGAGACCTCGGACTTCGAGCCGGGGACAATCGCGGCTGAGGTGCAGGCGGGCTACCGAAACAGCGAAAAGCTCATTCGTCCAGCGCTGGTCGTCGTCGCCAAAGCCAAAGCCAACTAGCGCTACTTCACTAGCTCCGCTCGGGGGCGTCGAGTATGCTGGGACGCGCCCGCTATGGGGAAAATCGTCGGTATCGATCTAGGCACCACCAATTCTTGCGTGGCGGTGGTCGAAGGAACTGGAGCGTCGGGTCAGCCCGAGGTGAAGGTGATCGCCAACGCCGAGGGTGCGCGTACTACGCCATCGATCGTCGCGTTCACGGCCAAGGGTGAGCGTCTGGTCGGTCAGGTCGCCAAACGCCAAGCCACGACCAACGCCGAGAACACCATCTACGCCGTCAAGCGCTTGATGGGGCAGAAGTTCGACTCCAGCGTCGTGACGCGGCAAGCGGGCCAGGTTTCCTACACCATCCTGCAGCACGAGAACGGCGACGCCTGGGTCAGGGCCGGCGAGCGCACGATGTCACCGCCGGAGGTTTCGGCGCTGGTCTTGGCCAGCATGCGTGAGATCGCCGAAATTTACTTGGGCGAAGCGGTGACAGAGGCGGTCGTGACCGTCCCCGCTTACTTCGACGACGCGCAACGCCAAGCCACCAAAGACGCCGGTCGCATCGCTGGCCTCGACGTGAAGCGCATCTTGAACGAGCCGACCGCGGCGGCGCTCGCCTACGGTCTCGACAAGACCGAGCGTGAAGTGATCGCCGTGTACGATCTCGGCGGCGGTACCTTCGACATCTCGATCATGGAGATTGCCGCCGGCGTCTTCAACGTCAAAGCCACGGGCGGCGACACGCACCTCGGCGGTGAAGACTTCGATCGCGAGATCATCGATCGATTGAGCGATGAGTTTTTGGAGAAGACCAAGCTCGATCTGCGCAAGGATCGCACGAGCCTGCAGCGCCTGCGCGAGGCGGCCGAGAAGGCCAAGCACGAGCTGTCTTCGTCGCTCGAAACCGACGTGAATTTGCCGTTCGTTGCGATTGGCCCAGCTGGGCCGTTGCACCTCGAGCGCACGATCAAACGCAGTGAGCTGGAGATTTGGACCCGCGAGTTGGTCGATCGCACGATGATCGCCTGCAAAGCCGTGCTGGCCGACGCCAAGCTCACGGCCAAGGACGTCGGTCAGGTCGTGCTGGTTGGCGGCATGACGCGGATGCCGGCGGTGCAGAAGGCGGTGCGCGAATTTTTTGGTCGTGAGCCGAATAAGGGCGTCAATCCGGACGAGGTTGTGGCGGTCGGCGCGGCCATTCAGGGTGCCGCGCTCGCCGGGCAAATCGACGAGGTGCTGCTGCTCGACGTCACGCCGCTGTCGATCGGCGTCGAGACGGGTGGCGGCGTCTTCACCAAGTTGATCCCGCGCAACACCACGGTGCCCACCGAAAAGAGCGAGATCTTCACGACCAGCGTCGACAACCAGTCGTTCGTGCCGGTGCACGCCCTGCAAGGCGAGCGCGAGATGGCCGTCGACAACCGCAGCCTGGCGCGCTTCGAGCTGACCGGCATTCCGCCGGCACCGCGCGGCGTACCGAAGGTCCAAGTCTCCTTTCGCATCGACGCCAACGGCATCCTGGCGGTCGAAGCCAAAGATTTGGGCACCGGCCGCAGTCAGGCGATCAGCGTCACGCCGACCAGCGGTCTGCAGCCCGACGAGATCGACAAGCTGGTCGTCGAAGGGGAAAAATTCAAAGAGACCGATCAGTTGCGGCGTGATCTCGCGGAGATGCGCAACCAGGCCGAGACGCTGATCTACACCACCGAGCAAGCGCTCGAAGGCTACGCGGATCTGCTCGAGCCCGAGAAGCTCGAAAAAGTGAAGGCCGAAGTCGAGCTGCTCAAGAAGATGATGGAGACGGGCGCCACGCTCGACTCGCTGCGCGGCGCCTACGCCCAACTCGAAAACAGCACATTCGAAATCGCTGAAGCGATGTACGCGAGCTAAGCCAGCACTTGCCGGATGAGGCGTTTGAGGGCGTCGACGGCGAACGGTTTGGGGAGAAAGTGCGCATCGGGCTCCCGCCTGCCCGAGGTGGAGTCTTCCGAGTATCCGGACAGGAAAAGCGCGCGAATACTCGGATTTTGCAGACGTAGCCGCCCGAGTAGCTCGTAGCCGCCCATGTTGGGCATGATCACGTCGCTGACCAAGAGACCGATTGTCTGACCAAGCGTGGCGACCCGCTCGAGAGCCTCGTACCCGTCGGCGGCCTGCACGACCTGATAGCCTTCGCTGGCCAGGACACGCGCGACCAATCGCCTGACTGCCTCCTGATCTTCGACGAGCAGGACCGTGTTCAACGTGTTGGCCGCCGGCGGGCGGCTCGCAATCGGCGTGTCGACGAGCTCCTCCTGGTCCAGCGCGGCAAACAGCACCGTGAAGGCCGTGCCTGTGCCGAGCCTGCTCGCGCAGCGGATTTGTCCGCCGTGTTGACGAATGCAACCATAAACCATCGCGAGACCCAGCCCGGTGCCGGCTTCTGCGCCCTTGGTAGTGAAGAATGGCTCGAAGATCCGCGCCTGGGTGGCGGCGTCCATGCCGAGCCCGCTGTCCGTGACTCGAAGCTCGACATAGGCACCGGGCGAGATGGGGTCGCCGCCGAGGTCGTTGTCTGTCCCAAGAACCACGGTGCGGACGGCGATGCTGAGCTTGCCTCCGTCGGGCATCGCATCCTGCGCGTTCGAGGTCAGGTTGAGCAGGACTTGCCGGATTTGGGTGCCGTCTGCACAGATGAGGCGGGTGCCGTCATCGATCGTAAGCTCGAGCGTAACGTTCTCGCGCAACATGCGTCGGAGTACTGGAGCGAAGGACTGCACTTGCTTGCCAAGCGCGAGCGGGCGCATGTCGAGGGCTTGCTTGCGCGCGAAGGCCAAGAGCTGAGTAGTCAGATCCTTAGCCTGCTGACCTGCTTGGAGGACGGCTCTCAAGTCATCCACGACAGTGCCTTCGCCGAGCGTCTGGATCGCCATTTCCGAGTACCCCAGGATCGGGATCAGCAGATTGTTGAAATCATGCGCGACGCCTGCTGCCAGCTGGCCGATGGCTTCGAGTTTCTGCGATTGACTGAGCGCGTGCTGCAGGCGCTGCATTTCCGTGACGTCGCTGAACGTGCCAATCAGGCCCAGTACTTTGCCTTTGTCACCCAGTACGGGCGCGCCGTTCACCATCACTTGCCGCGCTCCGCCTCGGCGTCCTCGAATCTCGACGTGATAGGACGATGACGCGCCGACGCTGCGCTTGGCGTGCTCGCGCCGCATCGTCTCCAAAGACTCGGGCGTGAAAAACTGCTGGTAAGTCTGCCCGCGCAGCTCCGCGGCATCGTCGATTTCGAGCTGCCTGCACATGGCGTGGTTGAGGTAAGTGGTGTAACCGGCAGCGTCGATTTCCCAGATGCCGACGCCGCTGTGCTCGGTCAACGCTTCGAAGCGTCGGCGGCTCTGCGCGAGCGCTTCATCGGCTTGCACCTCGTCGGTAATGTCCTCGGTAATACCCGCGATGCGCACGACGTTGCCGTCGCGATCGTGGACCGGAAACGCCCGAGCCGACATCCAACGCACGCCGTCTTGACGCGCGATCCGATAACGCCACTCCCAATCGCCCTTCTGTTGCTCGGCCCTGGCCAGCCGGAGCGGCTCGCGATCTTCGGGATGGACGAGCTCGTACAACAGCGCGGGATCTTCTTGGAGCTTGCTGGCCGGCAAGCCGAAGACGCGCTCGAAAGCCGGGCTGACGTACGTCATCTCGCGCTTGTCGGGCGTGGTGAGCCAGAGCACGGCATCGACGTGCGTCACGAGCTGCTGAAGCTGAAGCAGCAGCTCGGAATCCGACACCTCGCTACGTTCGCCGCTCGGCGTCATGGACCCGCGAGTTTCACACGCGCCGCCGCCGCCGTCGATTCCTGTTCGCTCGCCCCGCCGTCGCAAGCCTAGCGGCGCTCACAAAATCGGCGACGTTTCAGCCTTTTCGCGAGCGTAGTGACTTGGCGTGTCAGCTGACTTAAGCGGATTCGCGCGACTCTTCGCCGACGATGTCGGTCAGCGAGACTTTGGCGATGCCAGGGCTTTGCGAATCGGTCCAGACGCAGACAGTGGTGGCGTTGCCAGGGAACAGCGTGTCGACGCGGACGATCTTGCCCACGCGCCCGTCGGACAGACGGATCATGCGTCGCTCGTTCATCATTTGATGGAGGTATCGGAGAGTTGCCATGCGGGGTTTCTCGGATCTGACGTTAGCGCTCCCAGGAGGATAAGGGGGTCGGGGAGCGGAGTGGGAATTTCCTGATCTGCTCCAGAGTCTATCCACGCAGTCGGTTTCGTGGCGGTGACGCGTAGGTGAACACTCGTGCGGTGGTTTGTTGATCGCTGAAAATTTGGCCATTTCTGGGCAGGATTCTAGCGTCAGCCCCGCCATGGGCTCGTTCAAAGCAGTCGTCCTCGCCGCCACCTGCAGCCTGCTCGGAGGCTGCATGCAGAACCACGAAGCCAAGGTGCAGACCGCGCTCTTGCCGCCGCCCAGTGCGGCGCCGGTCCAACACACCGGCAGGCTGTGGGTCGAGCTTGGCTCCAGCACTTGGGAGAACCAATGCCGGACGCCAAAGAGTCAGCGCATGCTGTGCTTCGACGGTGTACGCCGCGCGGCAGTCGGGGCGCTGGAGCGCAGCCTCTGGACGTCGTTCCCGCAGGTGGCGTTGCGCGATGGCGATGCGCTGCAAGCCGGCGACTATTTGCTCACGCTCGACGTGACGATCGATGCCATGGCACCGGACGCCGACGGTCCTGGTTGGTCGGCAGTAGCGGCCGGTGGCTTTCGGCTCTCGCGCGACGGCAAGGTGCTGCACGAGGAGCGGCTTGGCTCTCGCTCGCGCGCGGCATTTGCTTACGGTGGCGCGCTCGGCGTCGGCGCGGGCGAAGTCGTCGATGCGTTCGCGGCGCACGTCGCCGAGGTGCTCGGCTCAATCGCCGAAGAACGCCCGCTGCGCGCCGCCCCGTTGCCCGCCGTCGTCGCCGAAATCCTAACTCCCGCCGCGGAAGCACCCGCCGCGCTGCCCGCCGTCGCACCCGCTCCCGAGCCTGGGCCCGCCGCCGCTCCGGTCGAACCAACGCCCGCTGCCGTCTCTGCGCCTGTGGCCGTCGAGCCGCCCGTAGCCTCCCGCTAGGCGCTGCTACGGCCCCAGCGCGAACCCCAAAATCTAGGCTCGCACGCCTCCCGATCTCTCGAGCTCCCTGTGAAGTCTGTCCCCGCAACGACGTTGCCCAGCGACGACACGGAAGATTCTGCAAGCAGGGCTGCGCGTGGGCAGCCCCCGCTCGCTCAATCTTCCGACGACGCTAGGCGCTGCTCGATGGCTTCGAGGTGCGCAGTGACTTGCGGATCGCGTTGACGCAGCGCTTCGACGCGACGGACGGCGCTCATCACGGTCGTGTGATCGCGGTTGCCAAAGGCGCGGCCGAGCTCGGGGAAGCTGCACTTCAGCCGCTGCCGGCACAGGTACATCGCCACCTGGCGCGCGAATGCGACGCTCTTGTGGCGATCTTTGCTGAGCAGCTCCGAGTTGGACAGCCGAAAGTGGCTGCACACGGCGCGCTGAATGTCCTCGACGCTCATCACCTCGGTGCGGCGCGGCGAGACCATGTTCATCTCGCTGAGCGTGAACTCTTCGTCGATCGGGCGACCGGTGAGCGAGGACTTGGCGGCCAGGCGGATCAGCGCGCCTTCCAGCTCACGGACGTTGCTCTGGATGTTCTGCGCGAGCAAGACCGCGACCTCGTCCGACAGCGGGATGCTCTCGAGCTCAGCCTTTTTGCGCACGATGGCGACGCGCGTCTCGAGCTGAGGCACCTGAATGTCAGCCACCAGGCCGCTGGTGAAGCGCGAAACCAGGCGTTCTGGCATGCGCTGCAGTTGCTGCGGGTATTTGTCGCTGGTCACGATGATCGGGCGATCGGCGTCGTGCAGCGCGTTGAAGGTGTGGAAGAACTCTTCCTGCGTCTGTTCACGACCGGCCAAGAATTGGATGTCGTCGACCAGCAGCAAATCGCAGTCGCTGCGGTAGCGGGCGCGGAACTCGTCCATCTTGTGGTGCTGGAGCGCCTCGATGAACTCGTTCGTGAAATGCTCGGCCGAGACGTAGATGACGCGCGCGTCGGGTCGCTCCTCGAGCACTTTGTGCGCGATGGCGTGGACTAAGTGCGTCTTGCCGAGGCCGGTGCCGCCGGCGATGAACAGCGGGTTGTAGCGGGGGCCGCCACCACCAGCCGACGCAAACGCCGCCGCGTGAGCCAGCTCGTTCGACGGGCCGACGACGAAGTTCGGGAACGTGTACTTGGAGTTCAGCGTCGCGAGAAATTGCGCGCGCGAGTAACGCGGGGCCACGCTGGCGGGGCGTTCGGAGCGGCGGGAGACCGGCATGCTGTCCGGCTTGGACGGACGAGGCGCGCTTCGCTTGGGCTCGCAGACCGGACGCGCCAGGCGATTGGAGATGGTCCAGGTCACGCGCAACGCCGTACCCGGCTCACCACTGATGCGGCCCAGGTTGATCAGCAGGTCGGGCAGGAAGTGAGCTTTGACCCAGTCGCGCACGAACTCGTCGCGGGCGGTCAGGCCGAGCACGCCGTGCTCGAAGCCCTCGAACTGGATGCTCGTGAACCACTGCTCGAAGGAGGCAGGGGAGCGCCCGCGGGTGTGCTCTAAGGCTTGACTGAAGAGGCTTTCGCCGGCACGCGGCGCAGTGGTTGTTTCCAAGTCCATCACGAGAGATGCGTCCCCAAATTATCCACAGGGCTGTGGACACCAGAAACCTTAACCATGCTGCCGTCTTCGGCCGCTGGGGGCGAGCCCTCAGCCTGCTCTGCTTCTTGGGAAGTCACGAGCATCACAGCGAACATACCTGGCGCCTTTCGGTCGCGTCACCACCCTGGTGAAGCTCCCTCGTGCGAAGGGACGGGCAGCTAGCACTGACCTCGAGCAAAGTTCAACCAAGAGATTTTCGAAACGCGAGAAGTCAGCAAATTACCGCGCCCGCGTCGTTCATGAAAGTTTGGTGCGGACGAGTTTGTCGGTGACGTTCTAGAGCCGCGTTCACTAACTCTGCAGACACATGCGACATTCCGTCGTCGCGCCGACACCGCCGCGTGCGTTGGCCGTCAACTTTCTTGGTTTCGCACGTCAAGCGTCGACTGTGGTCATCGTGATCATTGTTGAGAGGGCTGGCCGAACGGCCGTCATAGGTAGCTTACCGTCACGGATTTCTTGGCCATCTGTCCCTACCGCAGGTAGTGCCAACGGCAGCTGTCAGCTTTGAATATGTCCAAGCAGTCGTCACGCTCCGCCGTTGCGAGTCGCGCGAGGGGATTCGTCGCCCTCGCATGCGCGGGTGCTTGCTTTCTCGGGACCACGGTTGTTCGTGCTGAGCCGAGCAAGCTGCCCCCAGAAGTTGGCTACAACTACAACGAGATCGAGACTGGGCGCATCGCGGCCAAGAACGGCGCCGACCGCGCGCTCGGTAGCTCGGTCAGCGCGCTGTTCCAGAACCCGGCCAACATGGCGACGTCGCGCGTCTACCACGCCGCAGCGCTACTTCAGATTTGGCCCGAGGCGTCGCGACAGAGTTATGGCGTCGGTGCCGTCGACTCGGTCGGCTCGAGCTCACGCATCGCTGGTGGTCTTGGCGCGACGTGGTCGCGACAAGATCCGGATGGTGTTGATCGCACGAGCTCGGATCTGCGCTTCGCATTTGCGTACCCGCTTTCGGACAAGCTTTTTGCCGGCGCCGGCGGCCGTTTCATGTGGCTGAGCGAGAACGGCCCCGGGCCGCTCGGGCCGAGCTACGCATCGAGCGGTCTCGAGGGCGACAAGATCCTGAAGAACTTCGCGTTCGATCTCGGGCTCACGCTCAAGCCTGGCGGTGGTCTGTCGCTGGCGCTGGTCGGCAACAACCTGAACGGCGCCGACACCGGCTACCAACCGCTCACGTTGGGTGGCGGCATCGGCTACGCGATAGACAAGTTCGGCATCGAAGGCGACGTCGTCAGCGATCTGGTCACGTGGGACAAGACCAGGCTGCGCGGCATGCTCGGCGCTGAGATTTTGCTCGGTGATCACGCGATCGTCCGCGGCGGTTACCGCTACGACGACGGCGCCAAGAGCCACTCGGGCAGCCTCGGTCTTGGCTACATCGACAAGGCGTTCAGCGCGGACCTCGGTGTGCGGCGGGTGTTCGTCGGCGACGCGGTTACGGCGATCGTGCTTTCGTTCACGTATCACGTTGAGGCGACGGGGTTGACGCCGACGCCTAGTGAGACTTGGTAGGCGAGACGCGAGACGCGAGCTGCGAGACGCGAGACGCGAGACGCGAGACGAGACGGGTGGTTTGAAACCGCCGTGACATGTTGGTGAGCGTAGGCTCGACCGTGGCGATGTCGGGACCCGAGAACGAGAGAACGGCGCACAGTGCGTTCGAGACGTTGCCGGTGGTTGATGTTGGTGGTCTGTATTCGGATGAGTTTGAGACACGCCGCGAGACGGCGCGAGCGCTGGGGGCGGCGTGTCGTGAGGCGGGGTTCTTCTATTTGACGGGGCATCGCGTGAGTGACGCCACGACAGCTGCGCTGCTGGCACAGGCCGAGGCGTTTTTTGCGATGCCGGGCGAGCAGAAGCTCGAGTATTACATCGGTAAATCCGCGAATCATCGTGGCTACGTGCCGCCGGGGGAGGAAGTGTTTTACGGCGGCGCGCGCAATCAGAAGGAATCGTTCGACTTGTGCTTCGAGTTGCCTGCCGGTGTCGTCGACACGCGGACCGATCCTTTTGCTGGGGCCAACGTGTGGCCGGCGCTGCCCGGTTTTCGCGAAGCTGTCAGCAGCTACTACGCGGCGGTGTTCGAGCTCGGGCGGCGGCTGCTCGGTGGCTTCGCGCTGGCGCTCGACTTGCCGGAGACATTCTTCGACCACTTCGTGACCGCGCCGCCCAGCCAGCTGCGCATGCTGCACTACCCGCCCAACCCAGCGGCCGAGGTGACGGTCGGCATCGGCGCGCACACCGACTACGAGTGCTTCACGATTCTGCTACCGACTACGCCCGGCCTCGAAGTGATGAACGGCGCCGGTACTTGGATCGACGCGCCGCCACGGCCCGGCGCTTTCGTCGTCAACATCGGCGACACGCTCGAGATGTGGACCAATGGCGAGCTTACGGCGACGTCGCACCGCGTGCGGAAAGTGACCGAGGAGCGCTTTTCGTTTCCGCTGTTCTTTTCCTGCGACTACGCGGCGGAGGTCGCTCCGTTGGCGCATTTCGTGGGCCCGGAGCGGCCCGCGCGCTATCCAGCGGTGAAAGCTGGCGAGCACCTGTATGCTCAAACCGTGCAGAGCTTCACCTACCTCAAACAGCGCCTCGCGCGTGGCGAGCTGCGGCTGCCCGAAGGCGCCCGCCCGTTATCTTCGTTTGGGCAAGAGGGCAAAGTGCTCCACGACCAGGGCACGCGCTGATGGACCTTTTGGAGCTTTGTTCGCTGCACGGCACGATGCCCCCGAGCGGTAGCGTACCGGCTTGGACGCTCGGCTGTTTTCGGCGGCGTTCGATCACGTTCTTCAACGGCGATTCCGACGACTCGACGCTCGTGCTGTGGGTGCAGTCGCGAGGCCTAACCGGCGATTTGCGACTGGCCGCCGATCGTCCAAAGCCGCTTTCGCGCGAAGGGTTGTCCGAGCTTTCGTTCGCCGACCTGATGCGCGTCGCCGAAGCCGAGGGCGGAATCTCGCCGACACGCTTCGAAGCCGCTGCGGTCTCGGGCGTCGAGCTGTCGGGCACCATGCACTGGCCTGACTGGACGGCGTTTCAACTGCACGACAAATGGCCGGAGCTTGGCGAGCTGCGGCGCGTCGGTGATTGCATGCTCGAGTACGCGCCGAGCGGCGCCTACGTCGAAGACTGGCGCTTGCAGGCGAGCGGCGACGGGCCGTTGATCGGACTGACCTTGCTCGAAGAGCGCGACGGCAAGAGCGGACAAGTCACGCATCGCGGTGGCGGGCTGGTGATCGCCGGCGAGCATGCGATCTTCGTGCGCGGTCGACCGGAGCCGTTGCCGGCGGCGGCCCGGCTGAGCGATTTGCTCGAGCGGGCCGCCAAAGAGCCGCAGCTGCTCGACGCGATCTTCGGCTTCGAAGCTTCGTATGCGCGGCGTGATGCCTCGGGTCGCTATGCGGTCAAGGCTTCGAACCTGCCGTGGCGCGAAGGGCGCCCGCTGTTGGCGCTCGGCGGCTTCTCGCTCGAAGACGGCTTCGTCGTGCAGAAGGCGCGCGAGAAAGAGCGCGCAGTCGAGCGGCGCTTTCGTGTCGATACCTTGGAGTCGAACTACGAAGATTGGCTGGCGACGCCGGCAACCTCGCAGGCCGTGGCCTGGCTCGCGGCTGAAGAGCAGACGCTGCTGCGCGCCGCCCGCAAACGCTAAAGCCGAGCCGCCAGCGCTTGCGTCAGGCTGTGCGCGCCAGCTTTCAGGCTTTCGGTCGTGCAGCTGACGGCGGGCGGCAGGCGGGCTTCGGCGCGCAGCTGCTCGATCGCGCGCGGATTGCGGAACCAATCCTCGTCGTATTCTTCGGCCAGCCACGCGCTGCGCGTGGCGGCGAGGAATAAGCCTGCCAGGCGCTGCGCGTCGCCGACGCGCGGTCGGAAAAACAAGCCGGCGCCAGTCGGCGGCAGCTCGAAGCCCAGCGCGCTCGCCGCGTGATCCGAAAAGGCTTCGCGGAGCGCGCGGGGGCCCGCCAACGCCGGCTCGTCGAGCAACACCCGCAGCGCCATTTGCCGCGCGAACAACAGCGCGCTCTGCGACAGCGCGCGCGCATGACCGGTCGCCCGCTCTTTGCCGAGCCCCAGCTGGCGTTTGAGGAACGTTGGCGTGAGCGCCACGCTTGCGAACAGCGCGCCGTGCGTCGCGCGCGCGAGCCCGAACGGATCGTGCGCGATCGAAAAAGGCTGGCCGGTTGGCGCGAGCGCGTCGTTCCACGTCGCACCGAGCTTGAGCAAACCGCGCAAGAAGCTGGCAGCCGAGAGCGGCGCCGGCAATCCGCCCACGTCCAGCCGCAAGCCCGACAGCCAGTCGGCGCTGCCGAGTAGCTCGTTCAGGCTGCGCAGCGATAGTTGTCGGGGCCAACCATCGTCCGCGTCGGGCGCGAGCCCGCGCTGCAGCACGTCCGCGAAGCCGCTGAGCTCGAGGCTGCCAAGCGCGTCGGCGGAGTCGGCCAGGAAACGTCGCGCGTGGCCGACGATGTCCGGCGGTGCTTGCTCCAGCTCCGTGCGGCTTCGGCCGGCGAAGCTCGGTAGCTCCGCCCGTAGCTCGAACAAGCGCGTGCCGGCGTCGCGCAGGGCGTCGCCGCGTTCGAACAGCAGCTCGACGAGCGCGGGGCGCCGCGCGGCGTCGCGCAGGGCGTGGCCGAGCAGCTCACGCCACGTGAAATGCCCCGACAGCGGCCGGTCGAGCGCATGGTGTTCCGCACGGTAGCGGCGCACGCGCTCACCTTCGCGCGGCAAGGTGATCCGCATCAACTCGAGCCAATACAGAAAGCGCAGCAACGGCGCCGCGATCGGATCGCTTTTGTCCGTCGCCACGCGCTCGAGCGTCTCGGGGTCTTGCAGCACGTCGGGCACGGCCAGCGTGACCTCGCGTCCTGCCCGAAGCGCGCGGTAGGCGGCGCGGGCTCGCGGGACGACGCGCGCAAGCTCGCGGTCCAGCTCGAAGGGGCTCAGCTCACGCATCGGGTTAAATAGCACCACTCGGCTATGGCTTTGCAATCGGTTCGGTCAGGCTAATTGTCGTTCGGGTCTCGCTCTCGAGCAGGCGAGCCGCTAGCTTGAGCCGATCCGTTCGGACGCGGCGTCGCTGGCGCCGGTCTCGCCGGATGTTTCGTGGGTCGGGGCCGCCCACGCCGATCGAGATCTGCCTGTGCCAAGGACTGACAGCGTCGTGCTAGAGCACGTCACCGAAGCTGCCCGTTAGGCGAAAACCGAGCGTCGCAAATCCGAGCAGCCGCCCGTAGGTGGCTGGCGCGTCTCGGCATACGTCGCCGTTGCAGGTGGCTTCGGTCCACGCCACCCAGTGCGCAAACGACGCCGTGGGTCCCAGGCGCCAGTGCGAGCTCACGACATAATCGATGCCGCCGGCGACGCGCCCAGCCAAGCCGCTGGTCGACTCACGCGCGCCGCCCGGCGCGCCGCGTAGCATGAGCGTTCCGACACCGAGCGTGAGCGCGACGTACGGATCCCAAGCGCCCTGATCGGCAAAGTACACGCGCCCCACCACACCGAAAAGACGTGCGCCTCCGCCCGCCCCTGACAGCATGCCGTGCGCCGGTGTCGCGAAGCCGCTCAATACCCCTTCCGCGCCTACACCGAAGAACGGCCCGACTCGATAAAGGAGAGCCGCGTCGATGCCCGAACCGGGCCCCACTGTGAGGCAGCCCCGATCATCGATGCTGCCTGAGCTGCAGCTCGGCAGGAAACTGGCGAGCGCGGCAGTCAGCTCGAAGGGACGTCGTGCGTGTTCTCTCTCGCGCGCCAACGGCGGCGGTAACTGCGCCGCCGGATACCCCTTTGGGGGCGCCAGGCCGGTGCCTTCCCAGGCTTCGTACGGCAACGGCAGCTCTTTTTTCTCGAGCGCGGGAATGTTCGGTGCGGCTCGCGGGTCAGCCCTTGCCGTGGAGCAGGAGGATCTGGTGCCAAGCCCGAATGCCGCGAGTGCGAGCGCCGACATGATGGCGGAGCGCCTTGGCCAAGCCCGGCTGCTGATTCTGGTCGTCACGGCCCCTGGTCGGCGCGCCGCGTGCAATAGTTGCGTGCCTTTTCATGGCGATTCGTCGATTGCCCGTCATCCAAGAGCCGACCGGCGACGACGCCGAGGCGGCGTCGCGCCGCGGATGGCAGTGGGTGCTGATCGGCTCTGGGTTGCTGGTGACGATTTGGATGCCGTTCTTGGTGTTGGCATTGATCCTGGCGCGCAAGATCTCGGAAGTGCGCGGGGCGGCGACCGGGCCAGGCGTTGCCGCCAGCTTGCTCGCCGCCACTTTCGCGCTTTCGGCGGTCGCCGCCGGCTACCTGGTGGCGCGGTTCGGGCAACGAACCCGGCCGCGTCACGCCATTCTTGCGGGGTTGCTGGCCGCCGCGGAGATCTGGTCGCTGGCGCTCCTCGCGGGCAAGGGCAGCTCTGGTCAGGTCGGGGCCAGCGCGTTTCTCACGCTTTCCGCCCTAGCCGCGGCGTTTTGCGCGCTGGGTGCATGGCTTCACCGTCGCAAGAAATCCTCGCGGTAGCACGGTTCGCAGCCCCTCCGGCTATGATGCTACCCTTATCCCGTCCGGGAGATTCGAGCAGTCCATGAGTGTCGATCAAGAGCTAGCGCGCGCCGTCGCCGAAACAGACGCTGAAGCCAGTGTGCCGGCCGTGGCGCAAGCCGTCGGTCCCGAAGGCAGCGGGCCCAAGAAGCGCAAGGGCAACCTCGGTTTGCTGATCGGCCTGCTCGTGATGGTCTCGGGTGTGCTCGTCCTGGTGTTCACCAGCTTCAAGGGTGCTGCCATCTATTCGGTGGGCGTCAATGAGCTGGTCAAGGATCAGGCTCACTTCAGCCAGCGCAACATCCGCGTGAAGGGCATGCTCGTGAAGGGCACGCTGACGCGCCGCGACTCGCCGTGCGAGTACCGCTTCAAGCTCCAAGAAAAGGACGCCGTGCTCTCCGTGCAGCATCCGTCGTGTGTCGTACCCGACACCTTCAAAGACATGCCGGGCATGGACGTCGAGGTACAGGCCGAGGGCAGGCTGTCCGCCGACGGCAAAACGCTCATCTCCACCGGCATCGTCGCCAAGTGCCCGTCGAAGTACGAGATGGAACAGAAGTCGAAGGCCGGCGAGCTGGCACCCCACGCCGGCAAGCAAGCTTCGCCGCTTCAACCCTTCGCTTCGAAGAACTGAGAGACAAGATGTGGGATCGCTTTTTGCGCGCCTGCCGGCGTGAGCCGGTCGACGTGACGCCGGTGTGGTTCATGCGCCAGGCCGGCCGCTACATGGAGGAGTACCGCGCGCTCCGTAAGAAGCACACGCTGATCGAGCTGTGCAAAAATCCGGAGCTCGCGACGGAGGTTACGCTCCAACCCGTCAAAGCGCTCGGCGTCGACGCCGCGATCTTGTTCGCCGACATCTTGCTGCTGCTCGAGCCGCTCGGCGCTCCGTTCGAATTCGCCGCCGGCGAAGGCCCGGTCATTCACTCGCCGGTGCGCGACAAAGCCGGCGTCGACAAACTGCGGCTGTTCGAGCCGGAAGAAGGCCTCGGCTACGTGCTGGCCGCGATCCGCATGATCCGCAAAGAGCTCGACGGGAAGACGCCGCTGATTGGCTTTGCCGGCGCGCCCTTCACGCTCGCCAGCTACCTGATCGAAGGCGGCGGCAAGAGCAAAGACTACGCCATCACCAAGCGCCTGATGTACCGCGAGCCCGCTGTATGGCACGCGCTGATGGAAAAGCTTTCGGAGATGACGCGCCGCTACTTGCTTGCTCAAGTCGAAGCCGGCGCCCAAGCCGTGCAGCTATTCGATTCGTGGATCGGCGCGCTCTCACCCGCTGACTACGTCGAGTTCATCCAACCGCACGTGAAGCACCTCTTGTCGTCGGTCGAGCAAGCCGGCGTCCCCGTGATTCACTTCGGCACCGGCACCGCGATGCTGCTCGAGCTCCAAAAGCAAGCCGGCGGCACCGTGATTGGCATCGACGCCAAAACGCCGCTCGACTGGGCGCGCAAGCTACTCGGCCCCGACGTGGCCGTGCAGGGTAATCTCGACAACCTGCTGCTCGATGCCCCCCGCGAGCTGCTCGCCGCGCGCGTCAAAGACGTGCTCCACCGCGGCGGCCGCCACGGCCACATCTTCAACCTCGGCCACGGCATCCTCCCCGAAACCAACCCCGACGCCGTCAAATACGTCGTCGATCTGGTCCACTCCGAATCCGCTGCCAAGCTCTAGCCCTTCGTCCTTGCCCGCGGCCGTCCACTAGCGGCACCTTGTCGTAGGCAGCTCCGGTCGAGGGCAGCTCCGGTCGAGGGCAGCTCCGGTCGTAGGCAGCTCCGGTTGTAGGCAGCTCCGGTCGTAGGCGGCTCCGCCGTGTCGTACGCGGCTCCGTGTCGTTAGCGGCCACATGGCATTGGCGGCCTCACTTCGTTGCCGGCAGCTGCAATTGGCGGCCACGCGGCATTGGCGGCCACGCGGCATTGGCGGCCACGCGGCATTGGCGGCCACGTGTCTTTGGCAGCTGCCCTCGGGGTCCATCGACGCTCGATTGTTCGCGTTAGGCCTGGGATGATCCGCGCGCGACGTCACTGCTGCTCGCTCGCCAACCACGAAGAGCTTTCCAGATCGATAGTAGAAGCTGGCCACCGAGGCGCGGGGCTCGCTCAGCGAATTAGGTGATAATTGGGTGATATCAAGTGATACCGACTGCAAGGTATGAGGCTTCGCGAGGCTCGATGACGCGTTTGGCGCAAGGGCTCGGCGGGTGAAGGCTCGGCGGGTGGGGGCTGGGGTACGAAAAGGGGTTGGTTCGCAGATTGCAGTGCGTCGCAAACATGAGCGACAGGGCGGCGAGCGGGGGCAGGGGCGCGAACGGTGCGGGCGGTGCGGACGGCGCACACGGGGACGGCGCGAACCGTGACTTGGGTGGCAAGGGTGACGGGAACGGTCGAGGGATCGAGTGCTCGATACGGGTTGGTGGGGTTGATTTCGTGCTCGTGCCGGCCGCGGGGGACCTTGGCAGCGCGCAGATGCTTTCCGCGCCATCGAGAGCGTCGCGCTCGACGATGCGAAGGCTTTGGGAGGCGCGGCGCGCGGCGGGGTTGACGCAGGCGCAGTTGGCCAAGCGTTTAGCGCGAAGTCAGGCGATGGTAAGCCAGGCTGAATCAGGGCACAGCCAAGTTAGTGAGCGCTACGTGCGCAAGGTGCTGGAGGCGTGCGGGCTGCAGGCGGAGTGGGGGCTGCCGGAAGGTTACGACACCGGACCAGAGATCGATCCGCGGGATGTGGCGGGGCTCGATCCCGGAGCTGGTACGGCGGGGGAGCGAGCGGGATCTCGAGTTGGGGCGCAAGTTTGTCTGGTGGGACGGGTTTCGAGGCGAAACCTGACCCGATTTTCGGCCTTGGGCGGGCACTGGGGAAGATGGCTCAGCAGAACTTGCAGTGGGGTGTGATTGGAACTGGCGCGATAGCGACGGATTTTGCGACGGCGCTTCAAAGCTCCGAGCGGTGTCGGATCGTCAACGTGACGAGCTTTCCCGGCTTGGCGCAGCCGTTTGCCGACAAGTTTGGCATCGCGCGCGCGAGCGATTCGCTCGATGAGTTGCTGGGCGATGCAGAAGTGCAGGCTGTGTACGTGGCGACGCCGCACCCGATGCACGAGAAGCTGGCGCTGGCCGCGATCGCGGCGGGCAAGCACGTGCTGGTCGAAAAGCCGATGTCGACGTCGGCGGCCGCTGCGGGGCGCATCATCGAAGCCGCGCGCCAGAAGCGCGTGTTCTTGATGGAAGCGTACATGTACCGGTGTCACCCGTTGGTGACGGAGCTGATCAGCCGGCTGCGCGCGGGCGTGATCGGGCAGGTTCGACACGTGCGCGCTGATTTCGGCTTTCGCGATCCACGCAAGCCGAAAGGCAGGTTGTTCGATGTCGAACAAGCCGGCGGCGGCATGCTCGATGTCGGCGGCTATCCGGTGTCGTTCGTGCGCTTGATGGCTGGGCTCGCCGTGGGTAAACCGTTGGCGGAACCGACCAAGCTCACGGCGGTTGGTCAGATTGGCCCGACCGGAGTCGATGAGTTTGCGCAGGCGACGCTTTCGTTCGAATCAGGTGTCACCGCCGAGATCGCGTGCGGCATCCGTTTCGACTTCGGTTGCGCCGCGACCATCTTCGGCGAAGACGGGCGCATCAAGCTCGACGACGCGTGGTTGCCCGGCGGCAAGCGCCAGGGTCTCGAGAGTCACTTCACGATCGAACGCGACGGCCAGCCGCCGGAGGTCGTGCAGGTCAACATCCCGCGCGCCATTTACGCGCTCGAGGCCGAGCTGGTCGCCGACTCCTTGCCCGCCACGCAGGCGACCTGGCCGGCCATGACTTGGGACGACACGCTGGCCAACCTGCGGGTGATGGACCAGTGGCGTGGCGCGATCGGTTTGCCGGCCCTGTAAGCTCTGACCGGCCCAGCCTTGATTGGTGATCGGGCCGGGTTCGGGTTGGGGATCGGCTGATCGGCTGATCGGCAGCGGGATGGGGATCGGCCGGGTCAGCGGTTTCGGATCTGCACAAATTCGCAGCCGGCAGCGGGGTCAGTGACGGCATCGGCTTCGGTCGGATCGGGCCTGCTTGTCTTGGGGACTCATGCCGAGA
>JBBSAB010000021.1:0-98560 GCA_038252755.1 Polyangiales bacterium
AACGGTGACGCAGTTGGCCCGGAGACGCTACGTGAGTTTCTGCAAGAAGGCTGCGGCGCGGCAGCCCCAAATGTGATGAATGATGAGCCGCCTTCCTGTTCGCTCGTGCTCGAATCGCGAAATGTGATGAATGGTCAGAGGAAGGCGGGAAGGCGGGAAGGTAAGATTTTCTATGGGGGGTTCGGGTGGGCTCACCGCAACAGCTTGGCGCTTGGCCTCGGTCGCGTGCTCGAGCAACCAAATCTTCCCGCCTTCCCGCCTTCCTACCGCCTTCCTGTTGTTTCGATTCTCGCTCGTCCCCTACGCCGGCACCGAACCCACAGGCTTTCGCGCCGTTCGGCGCGGCGCTTGACCGGGGCCCGGGTGGCGGGGATAGATAGGGCCGTGATGAAGAGCGGGGAAACGACCAAAGCCCAAGTCAAACCCCGCCCGCCCGATCAGGAGCGGCTGCGGCAGGAGCTCAACGACTACATGCTCAAGCGCGGCCTGCGCTCGACCGAGCAGCGTCGGCTGATCATCGACACGTTTTTCGAGCAGCACGAGCACATCACCATCGACAGTCTGCTCAAGCTGGTCCGCGCGGTCGACGCGCGCGTCGGCTACGCCACCGTCTACCGGACGATGAAGCTGTTGAGCGAGAGCGGCGTCGTCCAAGAGCATAAGTTCGGCGATGGCTTCACCCGTTACGAATTGTCCGACGAAGACGCGCACCACGACCACCTAGTATGCCTCGAATGCGGCAAGATCATCGAGTTCGAGGAGCCGCAAATCGAAGCGCTCCAAGACAAAATCGCCAAGCGCTACGGCTTTTTAGTCCGCGCCCACAAGCACGAGATGTACGGCCTGTGCAGCGACTGCCAAAAGCCCAAAGCCGCCCGCCCCGGCCGCGCGGCGAAGGGCTGAGCACGGGGGCTGCCACCCCGCAGCCTGAATCGCAGAAGCTCACGTATCGGACCCGGGCTAAGCTTTTTCGGCCGTCAGGCTACGCGCGTCGGTGATCACGATGTTGCAAGCGAAGTCGCTCGGGAACGTCGGCAACTCGACCAGCAGCTGAAAGTCGTAAGCGACCGCCACGGCTTCGGCCGGCGGACAAACGTCGGGCAAAAGCGAGTCGTAGAACCCCGCGCCGTAGCCTAGACGGTGACCGCTGGGCGCAACGGCCAGTGCCGGCACGAACAGCAGCTCGATGTCGCCGCGCGCGGCCTCGGGCGCCGACGGCAGCGGTTCGAGGAACCGTCGTCCGCGCTCAGCCAGCTCGTCCAACGACTCGGTCAGCCGCAGGCCAGAGACGAGCGCGTCAGCGCGCGGCTCCAAAAACGGGTAATAAACGCGTTTACCTTGCCGGCGCGCCTCGGCGTCCAGCTCGCGCAGATCGACCTCTTTACGGTCTTCGATCGGGAAAAAGAGCGCCACACTGCGGGCCGACACGAACGCCGGCAGCGCGAGCGCGCGGGCGACCAGGGCACTGTTGCGGACCCTGAGCGCCTCCGCTGGGTGGGCGCTTCGGAGCGCGCGCATGCGCTTGCGCAATTGCTGCTTGGCGGCTTCGGCGAGCTTCTCGACTTGAGCGGGTTCGAACGAGGGCATGACGATGGACCGGGCGATGGTAGCCTTCGCTCGTGCAGCACGCCTACCTGATTCCGGCCTATCAGGCCAACCGTAGCCTGAAGCAGGTGCTGGACGACCTGCGCGCGTGCGATCCGGACGGAGCGCTACTGGTCGTCGACGATGGCTCGACCGACGGCACGGGTGACATCGCGCGCGCCCTGGGCGTGGACGTCGTCACACACGACACCAACCGCGGCAAGGGCGTCGCGCTCAAGAGCGGATTCGCATGGCTCGCCGAGCGCGGCTTCGAGACCGCAGTGACGGTCGACGCCGACGGTCAACACCGCGCCGAAGACGCCGTCATGCTGGCCCGGCACAGCGCATCGCCCACGGCGATCGTGCTCGGGATTCGCGATCTGAAACGCGACGGCGCGCCTGGTCCCAGCCAATTTTCCAACCGCTTCTCGAATTGGTGGGTGTCGCGCTTCGCGGGGCTTGAGCTGAGTGACACGCAGTGCGGGCTACGCCGCTACCCGCTTCACGCCACGCTCTCGCTCGATTCCGACGCCCGCGGCTACGGCTTCGAGTGCGACATGCTGGTGCGCGCCGCACGCCGAGGCATCCCGATCATCGAAGTGCCGGTACACGTCATCTATCCGCCCAAAGCCGAGCGGGTGTCGCATTTTCATGTCGTCGCCGATCCAGCGCGGATCGTCATGCGCCTGCTGCACACGGCTTTTTCGGTTCGACGAACGGACAAACTGCCGTGAAGGCGCGGCTCAAGCGTGCGCTCAGTTGGCTCGGCTTCGTGCTCGCCGCGCTAGTGCTCACGTTCGTGGTGTTTCACGTGGCGGTCGGGCGCGCGAGTCGCCTGGTGCCACCGGCCGTCACGCTGCCTCAATCGCAAGTCACGACCGCGCCGGATGGCCTGCGGCGCTTCGGCAACGCTTACGCGCGCAAGGTCGGCAGCATCTTGCAGGTTGGGCTGGTCGGAGCTCCGGAGACGATCGGCTACAGCCACGCGCGCCTGCTGTACCCGGAGATGGTCGAAAACGAGGGCGTCTTACTCGGTCGCTTCCAGGACCAAGTGCCGATGCGCGCCGCGCGTTCGTTCTTGCTCGACCTGGCGCAGCTGCGTTACCGCCACGTCGACCAGGAGATGTCGGTCGAGCGCCTGCGCGAGATCGCCGCCGGAGCGCAGGGTTTTCAGCCGGATCCGTACGCCGAGCTGTTCCCGACCTTCCAGCGCTTCGTGTACCTGAACGCGCTGTACGACATCTCGTTGTCGTTCGAGGGCTCGCCGCTGATCGGCTGCACAACGTTCACCTTCGACGGCGCGGCGACAGCCGACGGTTCCGGGGTTTTGGCGCGCGCGTTCGACTTCGAGGTCGACGACATCTTCGACCGCCGCAAAGCCGTATTCTTCGTGCGCGAGACGGGCAAGATCCCGTTCGCGTCGGTGGCTTGGCCGGGCCTGATCGGCGTCGTCAGCGGCATGAACCTGGAAGGCGTCGCGGTCGTCGTGCACGGTGGCCGCGCGCGCGAACCGCAAGCCGTGGGCGAGCCGGTCGTTCACGCCTTGCGTCGCGTGCTGTCGGAGGCGCGCACGACCGAAGACGCGGCACGGCTGCTCGCCGAGCGCTCGCCGATGGTGAGTCACATCGTGATCGTGACCGACGCACACGGGCATTCTGCAGCGATCGAACGCGCGCCAGGCGTCAAAGACACCGTGCGTTTCCTGCCATCGCGCGCCGCGACCACGAATCATTTCGAGTCCTCGCTCAAGGACGATCCCAAAAACCTGCGCGTCCGCGCCAACACATCGACCCTGCCCCGCCGCGCGCGCGGCGACCGACTTTTGGCGGAGCTACCGCAAAACGCCGCACTAACGCCGCTGATGGCCGCGAATCTCTTGCGTGATCGCAACGCCACCGACGGCTCCCCGCTCCCGCTCGGCGACCGCCGCGCGATCAACGCCTTGATCGCCACCCACGGCGTGATCATGCAAACCGGCACACGCATGCTGTGGGTCAGCGAGTCCCCTCACCTGCTCGGCCACTTTCGCGCCTTCGATTTGCGGCGACTGTTGGCGGAAGGGTACGACGCTGCCAGCGACGTCACGGTCGGCGAAGCACTGCCAGAGGACGTCTTGCTGAGTAGCGGCGAGTACGCCAGCTGGAAGGGCAAAGCGAAGTGAGTTGGCAGTTAGCAGTTGGCAGTTGGCAGTTGCGAGAGCGTGATGCCGGTTGAGATCCGTCTGGCGCGGATTGGGGATGTCGATACGTTGGTGGAGTTGCACCGGGAGGTGCATGCGCTTCATCTCGCTGAGCGGCCGGATCAGTTCAAGGCGACGCGCGATGACGAAGTCACCGCAAAGTACCGAGAGCGTTTGGGTGCGGCGCACGTGAAGGTTTGGCTGGCGGAGCGCCAGGGTAAAGCCGTCGGCCACGCCGTGGCCGTTCATTACCAGCGCGCGGAGCACGCGATGTGTCCGGCTCGCCAGTGGTGGGAGATCGACGAAATCGGCGTCACCGCCGACGAGCGCCGCTCCGGCATCGGCCGCGCGCTACTGCAAGCCGTCGTCGATGCCGCGACGGCCGCAGGCGTTCGCGAAATCGAGCTCAGTTCCTGGGCGTTCAATCACGACGCGCACGCCGCGTTCGAAAGCTTCGGCTTCACTCCCAAATTCATCCGCTTCGAGCTGAAGCGCTAGCTGATCGGCAGCGTCAGCGCTCCAGCCCGATCCAAGCGCCGCCGCACGCTAGCCCGAACGCCAGCGGCGCGACCGCCAACGCGAACAAGACGCCGAGCGGGGCTACCACGGCCAAGATCGCGACGATTGACGCCAACGCCAGCGCAGCCGCCAGCCCGGGCTCGAGCACGCCGATCGCCGAGCTGGCGCGGGCGACCAGGTAACCGGCGACAGGAAAAGCGCCGAGCAGCGCGGCGCCGAGCAGGGCGAGCGGGCCGGCGGAGGTCATGTCGCTCTCGTCGGCTGCCGAAAAATCGACGCCGAGGCGATGACCAATCGCGACGGCGGCGACCAGCAGCGTGAACATCAAGCCGACGTTGACGAACGCGCCGAGCACCACCCAGCGCAACATCAACGGCTGATCGCGGGGGTTGAGCGCCTCGCCCACCAAGCTGAGCCGCGGCGGCTCGGGCAGGTGCAGCTTCGCGAGCGTGTGCCGATCCGGGCTCACCTCGCGCAACACCGACGCCGCACCCAGCGCCATGAACGCAAGCAGCGGCACCACCGCGACCAAGAATCCTGGGCCGCGCCCCCAAACGATGTGCATGTACAGGCCATGCAACGCGACTGACCCCAGCCAGGCGATCGAAAACCAGCTCGCGCTCTGCCCGCGCCGCGCACCGAGCGCGTAGCCCCACACGCCAGCGAAGAACAGCTGCGCCGGTACCGCGCACAGCACGCGCAGCCCCAGCACCGCATCCCACGGCGCAGAAAACAGCCGTGAAACCCCCAACGCCGCCGCGAAACCGCCCGCTGCCGCGACCGCGTAACACAGCCCGAGCCGTGGCCCGTCGATACGCCGCATCCGGTACAGCGGCCACACCACCAACGTCTTGCCGGCCTCCTCAAGCGGCGCGGCGAGCAGAAAGCTCGCTAACAGCGCCGAACCGGTCCCGGCCGCGCGCACGTCGAACGACAGCTCCGTAAACGCCAAGACGGCACGCTCGATCGCGACCGCAACCAGCCCGACCACGGCGCCGAAGAACAACGCCGTGCCTGCCAGCCGACGCGAGACGCGGCCGAGGCTGCTCACGCGCCGAAACACGAAGTACGCCGGCAGCACCGCTAGCAGCACGACCAGCGGCGCGAAGAAGAACCTCAAAAGTGCAGACCGACGACCGCCGTCAAGGTCGCGCCCGCACCGATGCTGGACCCGTCCTTGGCGTAGACCGCCGCCTCGTCGCCGCTGGCACTCACCGCAGCGCCCGCCACCGCGGAACGCGAAAGGAACAACAAATCTCCGGTGAAGTTCGCCCCGACCGAGAAGGTGTTGCTCAAGTAGTAGTCGAGCCCGGCGCCGAGCCGCGCGTTGAAGCCCTTAGCGGCGGCCTTCGACGCAGCCGGCGCCGACGTCGAAAACGAGCCCAACGACGCGTAGCCGCCGCCAACCGTAAAGTACGGCTCGAGGCTGCCGAGCGGGATGCGCAGCCCGCCCTCGGCGTTCAGCGTCCACAGCTGCCACTCCGAGAACGAACCCAGCCGAAAGCGCACACCAGCGGTGAACACCAAGATCCGGACGCCCACGCCGGCGCCGTAAACCAGGCCGGTTTGAGACGTCTTGACCAGTTTCGGATCGAGCAGCTGCTTCGACTTGAACGTCTCGAGGCCGAGATGCTCGCCGCCGATCTCGGCGTTGAGCCAAACCCATTCGAGACCACGCCCCGAGTCCTCCTGGTCGGCCTTCTCCAGCTCTTGCTCCGGATTCGGAGCCGCGGGATCCGGCGGCGGTTGCGGCGCGCTGTCGACGGCGTCCGGGGGACGCAAACCGCCCGACTCCAAGTTGCTCTGCGCGGGCGCGGGCACCGGTTCTTGTGCGAAGCCGAGCGCGGTCACGCTCAGGAGCGCCGGAACGGTCAACCAGGGCAAGCTCTTCATGGCGGAAGCATACCCCGGCTCCGGCCGATTTCGATCTGGCGCGCGACGATAGCCGAAAGCCCGCGCAGCTCGGGACGCTCGGGCAGCCGCCCGAGCGCGCCCTGCACGAGCTCGAGCGAGGGCACGAAAAACGGCAGGTAGCTCGCGTCCCCGCGCGTCCGCTCGAAGAATACGAAGCGCCCGGCGTCCTTGAGCTTGCGCTGGACGGTGATGATATCGAGCTCGAAGCGCAAGGCTTCGGCGTCGCCTGCAAAAAGCCCGCTCGCGACCGCGAACTCCGCCAACCGCTCGGTCACGAACGTTTCGTCGAATCGTTGATAGCTGTCGCGCAGCAGCGCCACCAAATCGTAAGCGCGTGGCCCGAGCAGCGCGTCTTGAAAATCGATCCAAGCGATGCTGCCGTCGTTCAACGCCAACAGGTTGCGACTCTGGTAGTCGCGATGCACGAAGCCTTGCGCAAAGCCGAGGATCGTCTCGACCAAGTAGCTGGTCGCGCGTGCGAAGGTCGATTGTTCGGCGTCGGATAACGTCACACCGAGCGCCTCGACGCCCCACTCGCGAAAGTGCTCGACCTCCCACGTCAGTAGCTCGCGATCGAAGCCGCGCGTGCGCACGATGCTGTCCGCCGGTAGCTCGACCAGCGCCTGCTGCGCTGCGGCCAAGTCAGTGACTGCGCGTCGGTACAAATTGACGCGGTCGGTCGGCACGCGCGCCACGCGCTCGGCCAATGTTTCGCCCAGGTCTTCGACGACCAAGACTCCGCGCTCCGGCACCGCACCGAACAGCCGCGGCACGCGCACGCGCGCATTTTCCAACAAGTCGCGGATTTCGAGAAACGGCAGTCGCCGCCCAAGCCGCCGCGACAGCACGCGCTCGGGCGCGTCTTCGGGCAGCCACATCACGATCGCAGGCTCGCCCGAAGCCCGCTCGGCACGGAAAAACTGCCGCGCTGACAAACCACCGGGCAGCTTGGAAAGCTGCAAATTCTGCTCGCCCCAGCAGTCCGCTACCAGCTGTTCGAGGTCGTCGGGCGGGCCCGGGCTCGCGTTGGCAGCGGTCGTCACCCCTACCGAGTACCCGCTCCGCACCGGCGGGCAAAATTTTGGCAAGTAGCCGGTGTCGCTGCCCCATAAAGCGGCGAGATGGGGCAAACTGCTCGCCCCCATGCCCCTGGCGCGCCTCGGCAACGGTTGGTTACCCCGCATCGAGCGCGTGCTCTCCGAGGTGCCAGCTTCGTGCGGCTTGTCGCTCAGCGTGCCAGCAGACGCGCTGCAGCAACTTGTCACCTGGCTGGACCTCGTCGTCACTTGGAGTGAACGGGTGGATCTCACCGCGGCGCGCGACGCCGACACGCTCGCCGATCTTTTGTTGGCAGATGCCGCGCTGCTCGCAAGCACCCAGCTGACTGGCAGCGTGATCGACGTCGGTAGCGGTGTGGGAGCGCCGGCCATTCCCCTCGCAATTTTGCGGCCCACGTTGACGCTTACCTTGGTCGAACCACGCGAACGACGCGCTGCGTTTCTGCGCACGTCATGCGGCACGTTGTCGCGCCCCGACATCAGCCTCTTGCGCAAGCGCTCAATGGAGGTAGAAGCCGGTGTAGCGGAGCTGGCCTTGTCACGCGCCACGTTGCCGCCCCCGCTCTGGTTGCGTGAAGGCGCACGCCTCGCACAACGCGGAGTTTGGGTGTTGCTCGGACAAGACGAACCACCCACCCTCTCGTCATGGCACGCGGATCTCGATCTCAGTTACGTCTGGCCGCTCACCGGTGGGCGGCGCCGTGCGGTCCGCTACGCGAAGAGCCCGACTTGAGATTGAAAAGCCGGCCGGGCGGAGGGGCGTCGCTTCTTGAAACGAAGCGAAACGAAGTAACCGCATTCTGCCGAGTCCATAAGGATCTTGAGGCCTTGTGCCTCACCTGGCAGCTGTCCGCCTTTGGGTTGGATAATTCTGACGGGCTGCGGACACTTACATGTAGTCCTGCCCCGAAATCGCCCCGTTCCCCGGGTCCTTCGGGCGTCAGAAAAAAGCAGGAAGATTCCGAGCCCGCCCCCCGTACTACTCTCCCAGAAGCTCGACGGGACAATCGCCCATTAGAGCTCCAACCACGAATTCTGACTGTTTTGATCTCGAAAGCGGCACTTCTCCGTAGGCGAGCGGGCTCGACGCAAAACTCGTCAGTCTGAATAGAGAAGCAGTCCAACCGTCCAACCGTCCGCCCCCATATCTATCGAGGTAAGTCGCAAGATGAACACCAAGCACTCCGTGAACGCCCCCGCTCTCTCTAACAAGCGCAGCCTGATCCGCCGCTTCGTTACCGCCGCCACGATGGGCGCGCTCATGTTGGGCGTCGCAACCGCGTCTGCAGACGGCGGCGGCGGCAAGGGCAAGTTCGAGCTGGTGACGGTCGCCGGCGTCGGCGACAGCTACACCGGCAAGCTCGACGTCAAGGGCAGCGGCAAGTTCAGCGTCAAGGAAGACGGCGGCAACCTGGTGTTCACGTCCAACGTCGCCGACGGCGAGTTGGATATGAAAGACGGCCGCCAGAAGCACACGGTCGGTGACGACAGCAAGCTCGGCCTCAAGAAGGGCAAGAAGGTCTCGCTGACCATCGAGAAGAGCAAGCTGACCTTCCCGGAAGCCGGCAAGGAAGCCAGCGGCAGCGTCCCGGGCAAGATCAAGATGCTCGACAAAGAGTCGAGCGTCACCGTGAAGTACACCGTCAAGGAAGACGGCGGGAAGTTCATCATCAAGAGCGCCAGCTTCGACTTCGACTACACGAAGCACGTCGCCGACGGCAAAAAAGTTTGCCTGATGCTGGTTTGCGTGAAGCCGATCGTCACCATCAAGATCACGGACGGCGTGGTCGACACCAAGAAGTAAGGTTCGACAGTCGCGTTACCCCGCCGGGGTGATTGGACGGCTCAGACCCGCGGTGCCTGTAGGTGCCGCGGGTTTCCGCGTTTCTTGCGCTCCCCGCAAAGGCTGCGCGCGGTCCTGCAAATGGATTGCAGGCGCCCCGCACACTCCCGAAGTGGGTGGGAAAGCAAAGTTGACTCGGGGGCGCCGGCACGGCAAAAGTCTCGCCCTATGCAGAGCTCGAGGCGCGGCAGATCGACCGCGAAAACCCCAAGCGGCGCGCTGCTGATCCTGCGCATCGCGATCATCGTCCTACCGCTGATCGCGATGTTCACTCCCAAGCAAGCTCACGCTTACGCTTGGATGATCAAGCGCGGCTATCCATCGTGCCCCGCGTGCCACGCGGATCCGTCGGGCGGCGAATTGCTGACCGGCTATGGTCGCATGATCAGCCAGCTCACGCTGAGCACGAACTGGTCTGGTGAAGAAGGTAGCGGCGCGAACCAACGCGGGCTCGAACGCAAGCTGGCGCTGCGTTCACCAGCGCTACGCTCGCCGGAAAGCTTCGCAGCAGGCCCGAAGGGTGCTGGTCCGGAGGCCGTCACGCTCGACGACGACGCGCCCGCAGACGCCGCGAAGGAAGGCGACGCGCCGAAGGAGGGCGACGCGCCGAAGGAAGGCGATGCCGAAGCCAAACCCGAAGAAGCCGCGCCTGCTGAAGCCCCTGCGGCAGCCAGCAGCAGCAGCTCGGATTCAGGCGACTCGAAGTTCGGCAACTTCATGTTCGGCGCATTCGATCTGCCGGATTGGTTGCTGCTCGGTGCCAGCTACCGCCACCTCAACATCCTCCCTGTCGGTGGTAGCGGTAAGTTCCGCACCTTCCCGATGATGCTCGACGCTTACGGGCAGATGCGCTTCGGCGCCTTCACCGCCGGCGGCAGCATCGGCGGTGCGCGCGTCGCAGCCGGTTCGCCGTACGCACGCCGCGCGCAAATCACCGCCAATCAGGGCAACCAATGGAACCTGATCTCGCGCACGCACTACGTCGGCTACGACATCATCCCTGAGGTCACAGTGCGCGCCGGCCGCTTGAATCTACCTTTCGGCGTGCGCATCCCCGAGCACACGATGTGGGTGCGCCAAGCCACCGGTACCGATCGCGAATCAAGCCAAGAGCACGGCGTCGCCGTCGCCTACGTCGGCGAGGCCTTTCGCGGTGAACTCATGGGCATCGCGGGCAACTACCAAGTGCACCCGGATAAGTTCCGTGAGCGCGGCTACTCAGGCTACCTCGAGTACGCGACCAGCTCGAACGCCACGCTCGGCATCAGCTCGCTGGTGACATTCTCGGGAACCGATCCGGTGACCCGTAATGAATTAAAGAGCACCCGACAAGTCCACGGCGCGATGGCGCGGGCCGGTTTCGGCGAGAAGATCGCGCTGCTCGCCGAGCTCGACGCCATGCTTACGTCGCGACGGGGAACCGGCTACGTCGGCTTCACCCAGCTCGACACCGAGTTCATCCAAGGTGTTCACGTGCTGTTGACTGGGGAAATCCTGGACCAAGGAACTCCCAAGGTCGCACCCAACATGAATATGCTCGTCACGCGCACTCCCGGCGAGGGCAAGCCGAAGGTCGGCGGCTGGCTGTCGGTGGCTTGGTTCGTCTATTCGCACTTCGACGTCCGGTTCGACGCCATCCAGCGTACGGGTGACGACCTGTCGCTCTTGGCCCAGCTCCACGTTTACCTGTGAGGATCGCGATGCCCTTTCCGAAGTCCTTCCGTCATCTCCTCTCGCGCCTCTCGATCACTGGCATTGCGTTGCTGACAACCGGCTCCGCGCTGGCACGCCCCGAAGTTCCTGGGCAACTTCAGGCAGCCGCCAACATGCAATGCGTGCCCCTGTGCACGATGTGCCACCTGACGAACCCCGGCGTGAAAAGCAACTGGACCAGCAAGTTGCTGAGCGGTGTACTGGTCACCCCCATCACCAATCAGACAGATATCAAGCCAGCTTACGACGCCTGGGCGCTGACCGATCCTGTCAATGCCGCCAAGGTCCAAAAGGGAATCGAGCCCACCTTCAACGTCGATGTCTGCGGCCCGACCTACGGCTGCGCTGTCCCCGTTGCCAAGGAAGCCGCCGCACCGCGCGACTTCTCCGGCCCGCTCTGGATCGTCGGCGCCGTCGTGGCAGGTGGCATCTTGCGCCGCCGTCGTAAGCCAAGCGCCCGCTGAGCCGCGCGCGGCTCAGTTGCTGATTGCTTCGCTAGCTTTGCCGGAGCCGCCGTGGCGGCTCCGCGAAGCGCTAACTTAGTTGTTGTTGCCGCCCAGGCCAGCGGTGCCGGGCATACCCGCGTTGGGCATGCCGGCCGTGCCGGTGTCGACACCGCCCGCGCCTGCATTTTCCACCGCAGGAGTGCCGCCAGCGCCGCCCGTAGTCGTCGTCCCATTGCCGCCGGGGGCATCCGACGCGCCGCCCATCGAGCTCGCGGTGCCGCCGTTCGGCATGCTCGTATCGCCAGCTTGCGGGTGCGAAGTGCCGTCGCCGCCAGAGGGCATGCCGGCCGTGCCGTCCGGGATCTTGCTGCGATCGACATCGGTGATGAGCGTGCAGCTCGCGGCCGCGACGAGCACGCCTAACGAAGCCAAGAGCAAGGGGTGAGAGAGACGCATCTGAATTGCTACCTTTGCGTCGGTTCGAGACGCTTGAAGCCCATTTTTCCTCGGGAAACCGCGCGAGCGCAAGCAACAAAGCACGTAGCGACGCGAAGATTTCCCTCGGATTGTAGGAAGGCCGGCCTCACGCCCGGCGGCATGGCGCTTTTCGGCCGTTTTTCATCGCGAGCCAGCCGCTTTCGCTAACCTCCGGGGCGTGCAGGTTCACCTGATCGACGGCACCTTCGAGCTGTTCCGCGCCTTCTTCGCCGTACCGCCATCGCAAAATGCGGCCGGGGTGGAGGTAGGTGCCGCGCGCGGCCTGATGCGCAGCTTCGCTGCCTTGCTCGGTTCGGGCGAAGTGACGCACGTCGCGTGTGCGTTCGACCATGTGATCGAATCGTTTCGGAACGAGTTGTTCGACGGCTACAAAACCGGCGACGGCATCGAGCCAACGCTGTACGCGCAGTTCGAGCTCGCTGAACGCGTCACGCGCGCGCTCGGCATCGTGACCTGGCCGATGATCGAGTTCGAAGCCGACGACGCGATCGCGACCGGCGCGTACCGCTTCGCCGAGTTGCCCGAAGTGACGCGCGTCGTGATCGCGTCGCCAGACAAAGATCTCGCGCAGTGCGTGGTGAACGAAAAGATCGTGTGTTGGGATCGCCTGCGCAACAACTGGCTCGACCAAGCCGGCGTCGTGACGAAATTCGGTGTCAGCGCCGAATCGATTCCGGATTACTTGGCGCTGGTTGGTGATACCGCGGATGGCATTCCCGGAGTTCCGCGTTGGGGTGCCAAGTCTGCTGCGAGCGTGCTCGCCGAGTACGTGCACCTCGAGAACATTCCAAACAGCGCGAGCGCTTGGCGCATGAAGGTGCGCGGCGCCGAAGCGCTATCTTCGAACTTGGAAGCAATGCGCGAGCAGGCGCTACTGTATCGACGACTGGCGACGCTGCGTCGCGACGTGCCGCTCGACGAAAAGCTGACCGATCTCGAGTGGCGCGGCGCGCCCGAGTCCGAGCTTTCCGCGCTGTGCGAAGAGCTGGGCGAGACGGGCGTCGTCGAACGCCTGCGCGGCAAGCCTCACGCGCTCCGCACCTGAGCCGCTCGCGGCTGGCAAGCTGCTCGTCTTGCCGACCTTGCGCGGCAGCGACGTGCGTTGCAAACGGTTGAATGTCGATACGCGCTGGTCGAGCCCCGGCCACTCCGAGGAGCAGCGACGACCCGCGTAAGCGTTGAGCGTCGCCTGCAACCACGGCACGCCGCTCCGGCTGCACGTGAAATAGGCGCGCTTTAGCGCCTCGGACGCGGTTTGCACTTGGATCGATGTGTTCTCGATCCCGTGCAGCTGATCCCAAACTGGTGCCGTGAACAGATTCTTGTGCATCTGCCACGCGGAGCGCGCACGACCGTTGTCACACTCGTGGGGCTTGCATTGCCCGCGCTGAATGCGCAGCGAGAACGCGCTCTCGTGATAGCCAATCGTCAAAAGTAGCGCGGCCCATTCGCGCGGCGCTCGCGGGGCGTCACGGCTCACCTCGGCAATCGCCGCGGCGATTGCGTCGAGCTGCGCGCTCTTATCCGGATCGCCGCGATCCTCGACAAAACACGGCAAAGACTCCATGGCTGCGCGCACCCACGCCGCGTGGTTGGTGTCGGCGAAAGCCAGGGTCGCGAAGCACAGTGCGAAAGGGAGCACTGGCGCCGCGAGTCTTTTAAGAACGTGCCTCATGACCGGCTGGGTGACGCCTGTATAGTCGAACTCGAGCGCGCGGCAAGTCACCCCTCGGTAAGTCGGGAGTCTGGCCAGATCGACAGCCATTCATCGGCGAGCTCGGAGTCGAAGAACTGGATGAATGTGAGCGCTGGCGCGCGGACGTCTTTCAGTTTTGAAACGAGACGCCCCAGTCCCGTTTCGAGATCGTAGAGCGCGAGATCCACATACGTCGTCTTCACGCCAAGGCCGACACCCGTCACGGCGCCGACGCCAGCGACACATTCGGCGAGCGCGCTCTCGAGCGCGGTGCGGCGCGCGACCCGACCTTGCATCGTGCGCTCGTCGTCGATGTAGCTCACGAAGACGAAGTGCTCGCCGGAGCGTGAGAAACGTCGCGACGCACATGGCGAACCGTCCAGGTAGCAGCGCAAGAGCTCGGGCGTGCACGTGCTGGCCAGCACCAGATCATCCTTACGCACGGAGCGCGCACCGGCGAGCGGCTCGACCTCGAGCAGCGTCCAATCTTCGCGCACCACGTCGCTGCCTTCGACCGGTGCTGCGCCCGCCACCGCCAGCTGTCGCGACTCGGTCGTAGCGAGCGCGGAGGGCAAGCCGTGCAGCACGCCGCGCGTCGCCGCCGCTACGGTATCGAACAGCTCGCGCAAGTGCAGCGACGTGCGCGGCGCGCTCACGTCGAGCACGCGCAGCGGTCCGCCGCGCGGCGCGGCCGTGACGTGCACCGCGCCAACCCAGGTCTCGAACAAACGATCACCGAGCACCGCGCGCACCAGGTTTTCCGCGGCATTTTGCGCCTTTTCACCGCCGCCGCCGCCCGGCACGCCGAGCGTCAGCTCGAGCAGGTGGCCGCGACCGAAGCCCGCGCGCAACGACGCGCGCTCGAGATCGAGCCCGTGCGATGCGCGCACTTCGAGCAACGCGCGCTCAAGCGGCACTGCGCTGCGACCGAGCGACAACGTGCAGTCGAGGTCAGCCGGAGCTTGCGCCAACAACAGCTCCGCCAGCGGCCAGGCGCAGGCTTCGAACGCGCTCAGCTCGGCGTGCGGCACGCGCGCTTGCTCGGCGTCGCGCTGAACCGACAGCGCGACGCGCGGATCGATCGCGTCCATCAGCTCGCACGCTCGAGCGTCGTCGCCCGCGCGCAAGCTCGCCCAGGCGTCCCGCGCGCTGACGCAAGCACGCTGTTTGTCGCGCGCCTCCTCCGCTGACAAGTCGCCGAAGCGGACGCGCATCAGTGCCCCCGCCGCCGCACCTTGCGTGGCCCGTATTCGATCACCTCGATTCTGATCTTCGCCACGCCGGCGCGCAGCATACCGAGGCGCTCCGCCGCAGCTCGCGACAGGTCCAAAATCCGCCCACGCGGTCCGAACGGCCCGCGGTCGGTCACGCGCACGTAGACGCGCTGCCCGCCATCGACGCGGGTCACCCGCAGCACGGTGCCGAACGGCAGGTTGCGGTGCGCCGCCGTAAAGCCATGCGGTTCATAGGGTGCGCCGCTGGCAGTGGGGCGGCCGGCGAATACGTCCGAATAGTAGGAACCGCTACCCTGTTGCGTCGCCAGCACACGCGCCTTCGCGTACCGCTGCGCCAGCTGCTCGCTCGTCATGCCAAGGTCACGATTGGCATCCGTATCAGCGCCGGCACCGCGCACACGACGCGGCATTTCTCCCGTATTTCTCACGGGTTCTGTGCTGGTCGTGAACTCTGCCGGATCCCCGCTCGGTCGGCCCAAGTCCTGGTACGAGACGTGGACGTGGTGCGACGCACGCGCTCGCTGTGGCGACTTGGCGCGCGGTTGGTCACCGCAAGCACCAAGCTGCAGCAGCCACCAGGCCGCCGCGACGAGCCGCAGGCTCCTCCGCATACTCCGCTTGTAGCGGATTTCACCGAGCAGCGAAAGCACGCAGGCGCTAAGGTGCGCGCCGTGTCGGTGCACATTTCCAGCTCTGAGGGCGCTCACGTCGCCACACACCCAGCCGAAGCAGACGCACGCGCCGGCACGCCACGCGCCGCGGCGCCAGGCGCACGCGCAAAACTCACCCGTGAGGGTGTGCTGCTCGGCGACCAGCTCGTGCCGCTGCTGTCGGGCGCCATCCACTACTTCCGCCTCGAGCCAGACAGCTGGCGAGCGTGCCTCGAGGCAATGCGCGACATGGGCTGCACCGTGGTCGATGTCTACGTGCCTTGGAGCGTGCACGAAGCGGCCGACGGCACGCTCGACTTTGGTCAGCGAGACGCGCGTCTCGACGTCGCGCGGTTTCTACGCATCGCCCAAGAAGTCGGACTGTACGCGCTCGTGCGTCCCGGTCCGCATATCAACGGCGAGTTGAGCGGCTTCGGGTTGCCCGAGCGCGTGCTGTGGGATCGCGAGTGTCAGGCGCGTTCACCGTCGGGCGAAGCCGTGATCTTGCCGATGCCGCCACAAGCGTTCCCGGTACCAAGCTACGCGAGCCGCAAGCTGCTCCACGAAGCGTGCGCGTGGCTACACAGCGCAGCGGCCGTGCTCGGACCGTTGACGTGGCCCGACGGGCCGATCGTCATGTGTCAGGTCGACAACGAGGGCGCGCTCTACTTCCGCGACGGCGTGTACGAGCAGGACTATCACCCGGACTCGCTCGCCAAATACGCGCGCCACCTGCAGGAGCGCTATGGCAGCCCCGCGCGGCTCGGGGAGGCATACGCTATCTCAGCGGATAGCTTCGATATTTCGCCACCGCAGCGCTTCGACGCCAAGGACGGTCACGGATTATGCTGGCATCTCGACTGGGCGGAATACCAAGAAGCGCTGATCGCCGACGCTTTCGGAGTTTTCCGCGCCGCGTTGTCGCACACCGGGCTCGAGCGCGTACCGACTTGCCACAACCTACCGATGGGCGAGTCGGCGACCCCGCTCGATCCGACGCGCCTTGGCAAGGTGGTGGAATGCTTGGGCCTGGACTACTACCACGTCGCAGCCGACCCTTCGTCGGACGTGATCTTGAAGCGCACGAGTGAGATCGTGTCGCGCGCCGACGCCTTCGACTACCCGGCGTTCGCGGTCGAGCTGGCCGCCGGCTTCCCACCCTTCTTTCCGCCGCTGACCGAGCACGACAATCGCTTCGCCGCGCTGTCGTGCTTGGCAGCCGGCATCCGCGGCTTCAATCTGTACATGGCGGTCGAGCGCGATCGTTGGATCGGCTCGCCGATCGATCGCTTCGGGGCGCAGCGCCCAAGCTTCGAGTTTTGGTCGCGCTTGAACGAAGCTGTCGTTCGCACGCGATTGTACGAGCTGTCGCGCGCCGCAGACATTTGCATCGTCGTACCGCGCAGCCTGCATCGGCTGGAGCGGCTACTGCATGCGTTTGGACCGATCAGCGCGGCGGCGTTCGATATCATGGGCCTTTCCGCGTACGACTCGTGCCTCGAGCACGGGCCGTTCGCAGGCTCGTTGTTCGAGGCTGAAAGTTTCTTACGCAGCTTGCTCCAACAACTTTCGGAGCGCGGCCTCGCCTACCGCGTGTCGGGCAATGACTCGGCCGAGAGCGCGCTCGCGGCGTCACGGTTTGGCTTCGTGATCTCGGCGGTGGGACTGGAACCCGAGCTATGGGAGACGCTCGCCGGTGTCGCCAGCCGCGGTACCGAGCTGCGCTTCGGTCCCAAACTACCGACGACAGCACCCGACGGCCTGACAGCCCTCGCGGCCATCGCTTCGGCTGCTTCCGCGCGGATCGCGACCTTGAACGAGCAGCAGCTCACCGCCGCGCTCGACGCGCTCGACGCGCGCCACCAGCCGTTCCGCCTCGACGCAGGTCGCGGTGTCAGGGCCAGCGTGTTTCGCGCCAGCGATGGCGCTGCGCGCGTGCTGTTCGTCACCAACACGACACGAACGGCCGTCGTTGCGCGGGTCGAAACAGCTGCGCTGGACGGAGCGCCGCCATCGAGCACAAAGGCATTATCCAGCGCCGTGGACGCGCTCGACGGCACGGCCTTCCGTGCTAGGTTCGGCGCGCTCGAAGTTCCGCTCTCACCCCACACGGTGAGGATGTTGGAGCTGAAGTAGCCCGCGGTCTTCGTCGCCGGGCTGGCCTCGCCCTCTGCCCTTACGCCCTCGATACCCGCTTCTATGCTTCTTGAAATCAATCCGGACAATCCCGAACCACGTAAGATCAAGCGAGCCGTCGAGGCGCTAGAGGCAGGCGAAGTGATCGCCTACCCGACCGACACCGTGTACGGCTTGGGCTGTGACCTCTTCAACAAGAAGGCCATCGACAAGCTGTACCAGATCAAGGGTATCGATCGGACGCAGATGCTGGCGTTCGTGTGCCAGAACTTGGGCGACGTCGCGCGCTATGCCGTCATGCACGACAGCGTGTACCGCGTGCTCAAGCAGTTCTTGCCCGGCCCTTACTGTTTCATCCTCGAGGCAACCCGCGAGGTGCCGAAGATCATCCAGACACCGCGCAAGACGGTCGGGGTGCGCATCCCCAAGCACCCGGTGGCGCTGGCGATCGCGGCCGAGCTCGGTCGTCCGATCATCTCGAGCACGGCGGCGCGGCACGGCGAAACGCCGGACCCCGATCCGCGTGAGGTCGACCTGCTGTTCCCCGGCCTGGCGCTGGTCCTCGACGCCGGTGCGGGCGGCACGGTCCCGACCAGCGTGGTCGACCTGAGCGGCCCCAAACCGCACGTGGTCCGGGTCGGCGCGGGCGATGTTTCGGCCTTCGAATGACGGCGCGGCAATGCGCAGGAGATTGTCTTCTGCGGAGCTGGGCACTAGACTCCGCCCGTTGCCATGACGTTCGTCGTAACCGACAATTGCAAGAGCTGCCGTTTCACTGACTGTGTCGCCGTCTGCCCGGTGGATTGCTTCCACGGCGACGCCGAGATGCTCTACATCGATCCGAACGAGTGCATCGATTGCGGCGCCTGCGTGCCCGAGTGCCCGGTCGAAGCGATCTTTGACGAGACGCAGCTGGCCGACAACCAGAAGGACTGGATCAAGATCAACGCCGACAAGTCGGTGGGCTTGCCGGTCATCAACTCGAAGCAAGACGCGTTGCCCGGCGCCGAAGAGCGCAAAGAGAAGCTCGGGTTTTGAGGTTTGACGGCGCGGCGACTAGCCGTGTCCGCAAGCCCGACTCACTTCTGGTAGCGAATCACGACTGAGCTCGGTTGCGCCGGCACCTTCGTCGGTTGGCCGAGCGGCGTGAGCTTGCCGTCTTGGCCGATCGCGAAGACGGCGAGCGAGTCGCTGTCGCGATTTGCGGCGACCAACAGCTCGCCGTTCGGGTCGATGTCGAAGTCGCGTGGCCAGGCGCCGCCCGACGGTTGGTCCTGGAGTTGCGTGAGCGTGCCGCTGGTTTGGTCGACCGCGAACACCACGATGCTGTCGTGCCCGACGTTCGAGCCGTAGACGAAGCGCCCGTCGGGCGAGACCTTGATGTGTTGGCCGTACGTCTCACCGCCGACGCCCGCCGGCAGTGACGAAACGCTCGCACCGGGGCTGAGCTGGCCGTCAGCCGAGATTTTGTAGGGCGTTACGCTGCTGACCGTCTCGTTCATCACGAACGCCAGCTTGCCGTTCGGGTGCACGCTGATGTGGCGCGGACCAGCGCCCGCGGCGCTCGCCACGTCGGCCGGCGTATTCGGGCTCAACATGCCGTCGGCGCCGAGCAGTAGCTGCTGCACTCGGTCCGACCCGAGCGTCGGCACGAACGCGAACTTGCCGGCCGGATCGAACGCGACAGCGTGCGCCTTGGAGTTGCTGCCGAAGTCGAGCAGCTGCTTCTCAGCGCCCAGCGAGCCGTCGGGGTTCAGCGGAAACACCGACACGCTACCGCCGTAGTAGTTGGCGGCGATCACGAAATTTCCGTTTGGCTCCACCGCCACGTACGTGAAACCGCAGCTGCCGTTGCACGATTGCGGCGTAGCGTCGGTCCCCTGCTGGTGGTTCAAAGGCTCGAGCGTGCCGTCGGCCGTGATGTGATGCGCGGTCACGCCAGCTGCGTTGCCGTTGTCTTCGTTAGCGTTGTACAAGTGGGTACCCGAGGGATCGAGCGCCAGGTACGAAGGTGAAGCGCCGCCGGGCTCGTCATCACCCAGCTGGGTGAGCGCACCGGTCAGCTTATTCAGCTCGTAGACGCGCAGCGGAAAATCTCCGAAGCCACCAACGTAGACCAGCGGCGTTCCGACGGATTTACTCGGGCCTCCGCCGGAACCACCGGAACCAGCGGAGCCCGACACGCTGGAGCTGGCGCCCGCCGACGCGCCACCACCGCTCGGCTGGCCGCTGACAGACGCGCCGGCCGTCGCGTTCATGCCGGCGCCGCTGCCACCGACTGCGGATCCTCCTGAGCCTTGGCCGCCCGCAGTGGCGCCTGCGCTGCCGGCGGGCCGAGCGCCGGAATCAGAACCGCAGCCCGAGCTCGCCAGAATGCTGGCCAAGGTCGCGGCGTACAAAGCTCGGCGGGGCAACACTCCCTAGCTGTAGCATGGGAGCCCCTACCCAAAATTGTTCGATCGCTTGCCCTTTCAACGCAATGGTTCGACCGTGCTCGTGATTTTCGACTGTGACGGCGTGCTCGTCGATAGCGAGCCAATCGCCGCGCGGCTCACGGCCGAAGCCGTGTCGGAGCTCGGCTGGCAGATGTCGGCCGAGGTCGCGAAGGCGGAGTTTCTGGGCGACACCTTCACCAACATCATCCGTCGGGTCGAAGAAAAAATCGGCCGCGCGGTGCCGACGGGTTGGCCCGCACGCAGCCAAGCCAACCTGCTGGCAGCGCTTGAGCGCGAGCTCGCACCGGTGGCCGGAGTACGCGGGGTCATCGACGCGCTGGTCGCTGCCGGCGTCAGTCTGGCGGTGGGATCACAGGGCACTCACGAAAAGATGAAGCTCACGCTCGGCGTGACCGGCCTCCTCCCCTACTTCGAAGGCCACATTTTCTCGGCCTCGCAAGTCGCGCACCCCAAACCCGCACCGGATCTGTTCCTGCTTGCAGCGCAGACATTGGGCTTTTCACCGTCGCAAACCGTCGTCATCGAAGACAGCACGCGCGGCGTGAAAGCCGCGCTAGCCGCTGGCATGCGCATCCTCGGCTACACCGCCTCGGTCGGACGCGACGCAATCATCGCCGCCGGTGCCGAACCCGTCGACGACCTCGCCCTGGTCCCGTCCCTGCTCGGTTTCTGACGTCTCGAGAATCGAGCAAACACGGAGACGGAGGGAGACGGGGAGGTTTGGTTGTTCGAGCAGGCGACTGCAGCCCAGCGGGTGACCCGCAGCGCAGACCTTCGCCCGGCTCACCATCAATCAAAGCTCTGCCTGGAAACTCCCCGACTCCCCGGCTCCCTGTTTGCTCGGGCTGCTCCCGCTACTTCAGGTCCAGCTGCGCTCGCGTTTGGAACTGGAGCATGGCGCGCTGTTTCGGGTCTTGAGCGCCGAGCTGAGCGGCGAGCACGGAGCTGACTTCACCCTTCGTGGGCAACAGCGCGCCCAGCGGGTACTGAACCGTGCCTTCGGACGTGGCCTGGAACTCGGCCAGGTTCTTGTCGACGTTGGGCGGTAGGCCCGGAAAATCGAACGTGCGATTGGCGGCGTAGCGCTTGGTGTTCACGTCGATCGTCACGCCCGTCGCGGTCACTTCCTTGATCTTGATCATGCGGTACGTCACCAGATCGAGACCCAAAAAGTCGTCACGGCTGGTCACCATGAAGTAACCGCCGGCGCCGATCGGCTTGTCCGGATACGGGATCGTCAGCAGGCTCAGCGAATCCGACAGCGAGCGCACGACGTCTTTGAACTCTTCCGGCGCGCCCTTCGGCACGTCGAAACGAAACCCAGCGCCGGCGCCACCCGGCAAGATGCTGTATTCGACCTTGCTACCCTTCAGCTTGGCGAGCTGTTCGTCCAAGTCCTTCGGCACCGATGGCGCGTCGATCTTGGCGCTGGTGACGCGCACGCTGACCGGCTGCGACACGGGGGCGTCGCCCTCTTTGCGGGCTTCGACCTGTTTGGGCTCGATCGTCAAGCTGAGCAGCACCGGGATCGCGCCCTGACGCGGATCCGACTGCATCGCGATCTGAATCGTGCCGCTGAGCTTGGTCGCCAACTTGCCCGGGCCGAGCAGCTGCTTCGGATCCGACCCTTCGCTGCCGAGCGTGACCTTCGGCATCGCACCGCGCGCCAGCTCTTTGTCGGCGCCGCCGGGTGCGAACACGCCGTCGAGCGGCGGTCCGCCGGCAACCTGTCCAGGTGGCCCGCCGCGACCGCCCGGCACCGCCCCCGACGCCGCTGCGACGGCTTGCGCCAGGCTCGGGTCGAGGGCCTCCACTTTGGAGGCCGCGGAGTCCGACTCCTTCTTGTGAGTCGACTCCGGCTTCGGCTCGTTCTTTTCGCAGGCAGAGAGCGCCAGCAGAACCAACAAAGTCAGGGATTTTGCGCGCATGACGGGTGGGCCGCTTATAGCAGGGGGAGGGCGAAGCCTGGCAAGCGCCGAGCGCTTCTTGGGCGCGAAAGCCCGGGCCCCGGCCGGTTTATTCCCGGCTCTTCTCCAGCACTTCCTTGAGCACGGCCACCAGCGTAGACAGCTGGTACGGCTTCTGGATGAAACCCGCCAGACCCTTGCCCACGAAGCGCTGCGTCACGTCCTGCTCGTTGTAGCCGCTCGATAGGATCACCCGCACGCCCGGCCGCATCCGGCGCAGCTCACGAAACGTCTCGGCGCCGTCAACGTGCGGCATCGTCAAGTCGACGATCGCGCAGATGATGTCGTCAGCGCGCTCGCGAAAGCGCGCGATCGCTTCCGAGCCGTCGGCGGCGGTGACCACGCTGAAGCCGATGCGCTCGAGCATCTTGCGCCCGACGGCCCGCACCGACTCGTCATCGTCGACCAAGAGCACAGTGCCCTTGCCCTCGTACATGCCTCGCACCGTGCTGCCCGGCTCGCGCACCTCCGCGCGCTGGCTGACGGGAAACAACACCTTGAACGTCGTGCCGCGACCGAGCTCGCTGTACACCTTGATCGCGCCGCGGTGGCCGCGCACGATGCCGAGCACCGCCGCCAGCCCCAGCCCGCGACCAGTGAACTTGGTCGTGAAGAACGGATCGAAGATCCGCGTGCGGGTCTCGGCGTCCATCCCAACGCCGCTGTCGGCGACCTCGAGGAACACGTACATGCCCTCGGGCAGTTGCTCGTCGAGCCAGGCTTCGGACAGGTACTGCCGGTCGCAATCCATCGCGCCGGTCGAAATCGTGATCACCCCCGAGCGCTCGCCGATCGCCTCCGACGCGTTGACGACCAGGTTCATCACCACCTGGCGCAGCTGCGAAGCGTCGGCATCAACGCTTGGCAAATTAGCCGCGAAATTCAGCTTCAAGATCGCGTTTTTGGAGATCGAGACGCGCAGCATGTGCAGCATCTCCTCGACCACCTTCTGCATCGCGACCGGCTGAATCACGAACCGGCCCTTGCCCGAGTAGGCCAGCATCTGCTTGCACAGCTCGGTCGCGCGCTGGGCAGCGCGGCGGATCTCGGCCAGGTCTTCACGCGCTTCGGAGGAGGCCGGCAACGCGTCGAGCGCCAGATCGGCGTGGCCGAGCACCGCCATCAGCAAGTTGTTGAAGTCGTGCGCGATGCCGCCAGCCAGCACTCCCAAGCTCTCGAGCTTTTGCGTCTGCTGGATCTGCGACAGGAACTTCAAGCGCTCGTCCTCAGCGCGACGCCGCTCGCTCGAGTCACGCAGGATCAATGTCAGGAGCTGCTTCTTCTCAACCGTGCACTGCGACAGCGCCGCTTCGAGCGGGAATTCTTCGCCCGACGTGCGCAGGCCGCTCAGCTCGCCGACCGTACCGATACGCCGACTGGCGAGGCCCGATTGCGCGAACTCGACGATCTGCTCGCGGTGTTGCGCGCGATGCTGCGGCGCGATGAACTGGCTGAATTCCCGGCCGGCAGCTTCGGCGCCGGAGCAGCGGAACATCTTCTCGGCTGCAGGATTGAACAGCAGCACGCGCTGCTCTTCATCGAGCGAGATGATCGCGTCCATGGCGGACGTCACCAGCGCGTCGAGCCGCAGATCGCGCTCGAGCGTCTGCTGCTGCGCGCGCTTCTGCTCCGTCACGTCGTACAGCTGCACTGCGGCGTGACCAGGGCTGGGGCAGTAGGCACGCCAGTCGATGTAAAGATCGGCTTGTGGAATGTGAGCGAGCCGTTCCTCTGGTTGACCGGTTGCTGAGACACGCGCCAGAAACTCGAGCCAGTTGGTGTCGAAGTAAGGCAGCGCATCGGTCACGAGCCTACCGATCAACCTGCTGCGTTCTGAGCGGACCATGCGCTCGAACGCCGGATTCACTTCGAGGATGCGAGCGTTGGTTACGTGCCCCGTCGCGTCCGGGACGAGCTCGTACAACACGAAAGCAGAGCCCATGTTCGCGAACAGCTGCCGATAACGCTCCTCGATGGCTCGGAGCCGTTCGAGCTCGTCTGGCGATGGATCTGACACGCTCTACGACCTCTACCCGAGGCGGGCCGGCCTCCAAAAGCTAAAGCGCCCCGCATCCGCGATGGCCATGAAAAGCTAGGCTGGCACCCACAAATTACGCCTTCACTGCAACAGGAAGACCTCCGGCAGCCAAATGTCCAGGCGCACAGCTTTGTTGGACCGTTCCGGGCGAGTCGGGGCCCGTAGAATCTGACGATGGTTGCGCGCGCCCTCTCCTGGCTCGTGGTCTGCCTAGCGGCCGCGGGCTGCTCGACCGATCGCCCGGGGACCTCGGCGACGCCTGGCGCAGGCGGATCAGGCAACGGCAGCAGTGGCGCCGGGCAAACCGGCGGCGTGAGCGATGGTACGCCCTCCTTCGCCTGCGACACCGCGGCGCGTCCGCCGGCCGCCAACCTGCGGCGCCTGACGATGAGTCAGTACCGAAACACGCTCGCCGACTTCGTGGCGTTGGCCGCCGGCAGCGCCACCGAGGCCGCGGCAGTGCTGAGCGAACTCTCGGCACCGCTCGGCCGCTTGCCGACCGATCGCCGAGAACCCACGTCCGAAGACCTCCACGGCAGCTATCGTCGCCTCGACCAATCGTTGCAGCAGTTGCACGTCGACGGCTTTTACGATTTGGGTATCGCGACGGGCGCAGCTCTGACCAAGCCGGAGCGCATCGCTAGCGTCGTCGGTGCGTGCGCCACCGATCAGGATGCCAGCAACGACGCGGCTTGCGTGAGCGAGTTCATCGGTCGTGTCGGCGCGCGAGCGTTGCGGCGCCCGCTCGACGCCGCCGAGCTCAGCTTTTATGACAGCGTCTACGGCGCAGACAAGAAGCCGAACCCGGCCGCATTCGCCGACGTAATCGGTGTCATGCTGAACGCGCCGCAAATGATCTATTTCGTCGAGCACGGCGCGAGCGAAGTTGCGGGCAAAGCCGGCGTGCTTGAGCTTTCCAGCTACGAGCTGGCGTCGCGGCTAGCGTACCAGCTGTGGCAGACCGCGCCCGACGCGCAGCTGTTGGCGCACGCCGCCGACGGCAGCTTGCTCGACGCGCAGACCTACCGCGCTGAAGTAACGCGGCTCTTGGCCGATACTCGCGCGCAAGGCGCGCTCGACGAATTCTTTGGAGATTTCACCAAGGTCGAAGAGCTGCCAGCGCTCGACGCTAAAAACAGCGACGCCGTCTTCAAGGCTTTCGCCGGCACGCAATTGCCGAGCGCGACGCTGCGGCAAGACATGATCGACGACGTGCTCGGCTTACTCGACTACTACACTTGGCAGAAGCCGTCGGGTGTCGCGTCGCTGTTTCAAAGCAATAGCTCGTTCGCTCGTTCAGCGGAGCTGGCGAGTCTGTACGGCGTTCCGACGTGGGATGGCGTGGCCCCGCCACCCGAGTTCCCAGCCGGGCAGCGACCAGGCCTGCTGACACGCGCGCTGTTTCTTTCGACCGGCTCGCCCAACACGCGACCGATCATGAAGGGCGTCTTCATGCGCAAGAACATCTTGTGCGACGCGATTCCGCCGCCACCTCCGGGCGCCAACGCCAAGCCACCCGAGTTGCAGCCAGGCATGACAACACGCGAAACCGTCGAAGAGCTGACCCAGATGCAAGGCACGGTCTGCGCCGGTTGCCACGCAGCCTTGATCAATGCGCTCGGGTTTGCGACCGAGAATTTCGACGCGCTCGGGCGCTACCGCACCGAGCAGCGCTTCTTCGACGCGGACGGAAAAGTAGCTGGCTCGAAGCCGGTCGCCACCGACGGTGTGCCGCACGTCACCGCCGCCGAGACGCCGATCACCGGCGCCGCTGATTTGATGCAGCAAGTCATCGCCAGCGGCAAAGTCGAGGCGTGCTTGTCGCGTAATTTCTTCCGCTACACCTTCGCGCGCTGGGAAGATCCGGCGACCGACGGCTGCGCGCTGGAAGGCATGCGCAAGGCGCTCGAAAACGGCGGTACTGTCGTCGATCTGGTGATGGCAGCGACCTTGGACGGCTCGTTCAGACAGCGAGCGTTCGAATGAAAGGATGCGTCTGACATGGCTCGCCAAGTGATTGACATCACGCGCCGGCAGATGCTGCTCGGCACCGGCGGCGTGCTGCTGGCGCTGCCGGTTTTGCCGTCTTTGCTGGAGAAGACGGCGTTCGGGCAAGATCCAACCTACAAACGCAAGCCGCGGCTGTACTGGCTGTGCACCGACCACGGCGCGGCGTTCGAGAGCAGCATGTTCCCGGCCGCGTCACAGGCGACGAACAGGCAAGCCGTGTTCGCGGATCACGAGATGGGCGCTGGCGCCTTGACCAGCACCGTGAACGGCGACAACCGCGTGCTTTCGCCAATCCTGTCGGGCAAGTCGAGCACCTTCACCGAGGCCCTGCTCGGCAAGATGAACGTGCTGTACGGCCTCGACGTGCCGTTTTACATCTCGCACAATACCGGGCTGCACCTGGGGAATTACGCCCGAAACGACGGCAACGGCGGCGACGGCGCAGCCGTCCAGAGCGATCCGCGCCCGACCATCGATCAGATCATGGCTTGGTCGCCGAGCTTCTACGACGACCTATCCAGCGTCCGCGAACGCAGCATGATCATGAGCTCGCGTCCGGTCTCGTGGAACTACTCGGACCCCGAAAAGCGCGGCGGCACGATCGACAACGTGCGCGGCTACGACAGCTCGCGCGCGCTGTTCGATAAAATCTTCGTCGCCCCCGATACCGGGCCGGCGCCACGACCGCCAATCGTCGACCGTGTGCTGGAGAGCTACAAGGCCCTGCGCAACGGTAACCGGCGACTGTCGGCGGCCGACAAGCAACGGCTCGACGATCACATGGCGCGACTCGCCGAGCTGGAGCGCAAGTTGACGGCCGGCGCGTCGTGCGGCGACGTGATGAAGCCGACCGACGAAGCCCAAAAGCACTCCGGCAACACCGAGCAAGACGCAATCGCGTACGGCAAGCTGTGGAACGAGGTCGTGACGGCGGCGTTCGTATGCGGCACGAGCCGAATCGGCGTGCTCGGCTACGGCAGCACCGACAAGTTCGTGGCCTACGGCGGCGACTGGCATCAAGAGGTCGCGCACCAGTGGCAGCTGGCCGACAGGCAAGAGCTGCTCAAGCAGAGCTACCAGAAGGTTTTCGAGGGCATTTTCCTCGATTTGGCGGCCAAGCTCGACATCGAGGAAGCGCCCGGCATGACCTACCTCGACAACTCACTTTTGGTGTGGAGCCAAGAGTGCGGCATGTCGACGCACGACTCGGTGACGATTCCGGTGGTCACCTTCGGCAGCGCCGCCGGCTTCTTCAAGACCGGGCAGCTGGCTGACTTTCGCAGGATCGGCAACCCGAACTCGACCTTCGACCCGATGGCGGGCGGCAAGCAGTACCTGGGCCTGCTGTACAACCAGTGGCTGGCGACCGTGCTGCAAGCGATGGGCGTTCCGCCGAGCGACTTCGAACGCTGGGGCCACAAAGGCTACGGCGTCCCGTTCATCTCGAAAGAGAGCTGGACGCCGCCGTACGCCAAGCACTACGGCACGACGTCGTCGCGCTACTTCACGTCGGCGAGCGACGTGTTGCCGTTTCTGAAAGCGTAGCTGGGAGTTAGCAGTTGGCAGCTGAGAGTTAGCAACGCACGAAACCCGAACCGGTACCGCGCGCTCCGCAACTTCGAACTCCCAACTCCTAACTCCCAACCAAGCCGCCGGCAGTGGGTATGAAACCGACCAGCGCGGTTTAGAGCTTGGCGAGAATCGCGTTGAGCGTCTTGCTCGGGCGCAATGCGGCCGAGGCCTTGGCCGGATCGGGCTGGTAGTAACCGCCGACGTCGATCGGTTTGCCTTGGCAGTCGATCAGCTCTTTGACGATCGCGCCTTCACTGGCTTCGAGCTCAGCGGCGATCGGCAGGAACACCTGCTTCAACTCGGCGTCTTTGCTCTGCGCTGCCAACTCCTGCGCCCAGTAGTAGCAGAGGTAGAAGTGGCTGCCGCGGTTGTCGATGCCGCCGACCTTGCGCGAAGGTGACTTGTCGTTCTCGAGGAACTTGCCGGTCGCGGCGTCGAGCGCGTCGGCCAATACCTTGGCCTTGCCGTGCTTGAACATGATGCTCAAGTGCTCCAGGCTCGCGGCCAGCGCGAAGAACTCGCCCAGCGAATCCCAGCGCAGGTAATTCTCCTGCAAGAACTGCTCGACGTGCTTGGGCGCGCTGCCGCCGGCGCCGGTCTCGAACAGGCCGCCGCCCTTCATCAATGGCACGATCGACAGCATTTTGGCGCTGGTTCCGACCTCGAGGATCGGGAACAGATCGGTCAGGTAGTCGCGCAGCACGTTGCCGGTGACCGAGATCGTATCTTGGCCCGCGCTCAGTCGCTCCAGCGTGAACGCGGTGGCGGCCGCAGGCGGCAGGATCCGGATGTCGAGACCGGTCGTGTCGTGCTGCGCCAGGTACGTCCTCACCTTGGCGATGATCTGCGCGTCGTGAGCGCGCTTTTCGTCGAGCCAGAAAACGGCCGGCGTGTTGCTCAGCCGTGCGCGATTGACGGCCAGCTTGACCCAGTCTTGCACTGGCGCGTCTTTGGTTTGGCACGCGCGCCAGATGTCGCCGGCTTCGACCTGGTGCTCGAGCAGCACCTTGCCGGTGGCGTCGGTGACGCGGATGGTGCCGGCGCTGGCGATTTGGAACGTCTTGTTGTGCGAGCCGTACTCTTCGGCGGCTTGCGCCATCAAGCCGACGTTCGGCACCGAGCCCATCGTCTTCGGGTCGAAGGCGCCGTGCTTGCGGCAGTAGTCGAGCGTCGTCTGGTAGACGCCGGCGTAGCTGCTGTCCGGAATCAAGGCCAGCGTGTCGCCCAGCTTGCCTTGCGAGTCGTAGACCTTGCCGCCCGCGCGGATCAGCGCCGGCATCGAAGCGTCGACGATGACATCGCTCGGCACGTGCAGGTTGGTGATGCCGTTGTCGGAGTTGACGTAGGAGAGGCCGGGACCCGCCGCGTAGGCCGCTTGAATGTCAGCCTGAATCGCCGCCTGCTGGTCGGCGGGCAAACTCTTGATCTTCTCGACCAAGTCGCCGAAGCCGTTGTTCAGATCCACGCCCAGTTTGCTGAACGTTTCCGAATATTTGGCGAGCAAATCCTTGAAGAACACGCGCACCGCATGGCCGAAGATGATGGGATCCGAGACCTTCATCATCGTGGCCTTCAAGTGCAGCGAGAACAGCAGCCCCTCGCGCTTCGCACGCGCAATCTGCTCTTCGTAGAAACCGACCAAAGCCTTCTGGCGCAGCACGGTGCCGTCGATGATTTCCCCAGCCTTGAGCCCCAACTTGTCCTTGAGGACCGTGACGCTGCCATCGGCCGCCGTAAGCTCGATCTTCACCTCGGTCGCGGCTGGCAGCGTCACCGACTTTTCGTTCGAAAAGAAATCGTCTTTGCCGAGCGTCACCACGGTCGTCTTCGAATCCGGCGACCACTTGCCCATCGAGTGCGGGTGCTTGCGCGCGTATTCCTTGACCGCTTTCGGTGCGCGGCGATCGGAGTTGCCTTCGCGCAGCACCGGGTTCACGGCCGAGCCTTTGACCTTGTCGTAACGACCCTTGGCGTCCTTCTCGGCGTCGGTCTTGGGCGACTCGGGATAGTCCGGAATCTTGAAGCCATGGCCTTGCAGTTCGCTGATTGCTTCCTTCAGCTGCGGCACCGACGCGCTGATGTTCGGCAGCTTGATGATGTTCGCCTCCGGCTCGAGCGTGAGCGCCCCGAGCTCCGACAATGAGTCGGCCACGCGCTGCGACTCGGGCAGCAAGTCCGAGAACACGGCCAGGATGCGCCCCGCGAGCGAAATGTCGCGCGTCTCCACGTTCAAGCCGGCGTGCTTGGTAAACGCCTGCACGATCGGCAACAGCGAATAGGTGGCAAGCGCGGGCGCTTCGTCGGTCTGGGTGTAAATGATGGTGGGCGCTTTGGACATGTGAAAGGGGCGGGATTGTGCCAGGAAGGCGTCCCAGCCGCCAGCTGCTATAGCAGCCCGCTCAACGCATGGACGCTAAGGCCACACCGCCGCCTCTGTCTCATGGAGGGAGCGACTTTGTCGCGCCCGCTCGTGAAGGGAGCGACTTTGTCGCGCCCGCTCGTGAAGGGAGCGGCTTCGTCGCGCCCGGGGTCGAATTCATCGCGCTCGTCGCGCTGACCACCTCACTGGTCGCCATGTCGATCGACACGATGCTGCCCGCGCTAGGCACGATGGCGACCGAACTCGGCGCTGCGCATGCCAATGATCGGCAGCTGGTGCTGAGCGCGTTCTTCGGTGGTCTCTCGGTCGGGCAGCTGCTTTACGGGCCGGTTTCCGATAGCACTGGTCGCCGGCCGGCGTTGTTCTTCGGCATCGGTCTGTTCATCGCCGCGAATTTGCTGTGCGCGCTAACGCAAAGCTTCAACGTGCTGCTGGTCGGACGCGCTTTGGCGGGTTTCGCTGCGGCGGGTCCGCGCATCGTGTCGATGGCGCTGGTGCGTGATGTGTACGCTGGCCGCGGCATGGCGCGTGTGATGTCGTTTGTTTCCACCGTGTTCATCCTGGTGCCAGTGCTGGCGCCGTCGATCGGACAAGGCGTGCTGGCCGTGACCAGCTGGCGCGCGATCTTTCTCGGGTTGGTGGTGATCGCGGTGCTGAACTGGGTCTGGTTCGCCCTGCGGCAACCGGAGACGCTGCCCACCGAACGGCGTGTCGCGTTTTCGCTTCGTAACATTGCGCGCGGGACGGTCGAGGTATTTCGGACACCGATCACGCTCGGCTACATGCTGGCGACAGGCATCATTTTCGCGGCGTTCATCAGCTACCTGTCGACCGCGCAGCAGATTTTCCAAGAGCAGTACGGGCTCGGCAAGCTGTTCCCGGTGTTCTTCGGCGCGCTGGCCAGCTCGATCGGCGTCGCTTCGTTCGTGAATGGTCGGCTAGTGATGCGCTACGGCATGCAGCGACTGAGCCGAATTGCGCTGCTGTGCGCCTGCGCGCTGTCGACGACAGCGTTCGCGGGCGCGTGGCTGTGGCACGGCCACCCGCCGCTGGCCGCGCTGATGGGCTACCTGCTGGCCTGCTTCTTCTTCAACGGCATCTTGTTCGGCAATTTCAACGCGCGCGCGATGGAACCGATGGGCCGCATCGCCGGTCTCGCCGCTGCCGTGATCGGCTCGGTCAGCGGCCTGGTCGCGCTAGCCATCGGCACGCCGTTCGGCCGCGCCTACGACGGCACCGTGTTGCCGCTGATCGCGGGTTACATGACGTGCGGGTTGCTCGCGCTCGCGGTGACGACTTGGGCCGAGCGCAGCGCGAACGCTATGACCAACGCCGCGTCGCCTCAATAGTCGAACGGTTGCAGCACTAGAACGGCGGCGGAACTTCTGGCAGCGAGCCGGTTGCAACGTCGGCAGGCGGTGTTGATGGCGGCCGCACGGTAGCGGCGGCAGCGGCAGCTTCGTCATCGGTGGCGGCGCCGGGCGTCGCGGCGGGGGCGGCGGGCGTGCTGAGCTCAGTCGGTGCGGTGCCGTCGAGGTATTCTTCGTCGATGCCTTCGCCGACGTCGGGCGCGGCAAGCAGCCCCGTCACGGGATCGATGCGCACCGTCACGATGCCGGCCGGGCGGGGAAAGTCGACAGCGGGGCGACCGGCCTCGGCGGCCTTCATGAACGCCATCCAGATTGGCAGCGCCGTGACAGCGCCGGCTTCGCCGTAGCCGAGCGGGATCGCTTCGTCGTAGCCGACCCACACGCCCGCCACGAAATCCGTCGAGTAGCCGACGAACCAGGTGTCTTTGGCTTCGTTGGTCGTGCCAGTTTTGCCCGCAAGCGGGCGCTGCAAACTGCTGGCGGCCTTGGCGGTACCGTCTTTCACGACGCTCGTGAGCGCGCTGGTGATGAGGTACGCTTCGTCGGCGGGAATCACTTGGCGCGCGGGCGGCTGGGGCGGCAACGGCACGTCGCGACCGGAAGAATCGGTGATGCGCTTGACCAACACCGGCGGCCGGTATTCGCCAGCGGCAGCGAAAGTCGCGACCGCGGCCGTCAGCTCGATTGGCGTCACCTCGTACGCGCCGAGCGCGAGCGATGGCGTGGGCTGCAGCGGTGACTCGATGCCGAGCGCCTTCGCGAAATCGACGACGTTGGCTGCACCGACCTCTTCCAGCACCTTTTGCGCGGCAGCGTTGTCGCTGATCGAGAGTGCGTCGCGCAGCCGCAGCTTGTACTCGGTCGCGTCGGGGTCGACGCCGTGCGGCGGCTTTTTTTTCAGATCTTTGGCGGTGCGCGTGATGCTGAGCACGCTGCTCAGCGTGAGCCGACGCGAATGCAGCGCGTAGCCGTAGACCAACGGTTTGAAGGCCGAGCCCGGCTGGCGGCGAGCTTGGGTGGAGCGGTCGAGGCCACCAGCCACGCCTTCGTAGCTGCCGATCAACGCGCGCACCTCGCGCGTGCGGGGGTCCAGCGCGACCAGCGCCGCTTCCGGACCGAGCTCGAGCTTCAGCTCGGCCTTGCCGCCAGGCGACTCGGCCAGGCTGAGCACGCGCACGCGCAGCGCCGCGCCCTCGCGCGTGAACTCGCTGGGCGAGAGGCGCTTGGGATTGAAGCGGTCTTCATGGCGCAGATCCAGGCGACCGAGCGTGACGCCGACCTGCACGTCGATGCTGCCCAAGCGATCGTCGACGGCGCTCACGCGGCCGACATACACCTTGTTTTGCCGCGGCGTGCCGTGCTCAGCCGGGCCCCACAGCTTGCGTTCTTCTTGCGTGTACGGCGGCAACAGCTTCTGCCGCACTAGGTATTGGTCGAGCGCGTCGCGCGTCGCCTTGCGGGCGGCGGCTTGCAGTGCTGGATCAATGCTGGTCTCGACCACGAAACCGCCGCGCGCCGCTGCGTCACCGGCCACCTTGACCAGTAGACGCTTGACGTGCTCCACCACCTCGGGCGCCAGCTCCGATTCTCCGTCGCTGACCGGCGCGAGCCGCAGCGGGCGCTGTTCGGCGTCGGCAAATACTTCTTGGGTGACGAAGCCCTTCTCGAGCATTTGCTTGAGCACGTAGTGCCGGCGTTGCATCGAGAGCGTCACGTCGCGGCGCGGCGAATAACGCTCGGGCGACGCCACCAGCCCCGACAGCGTAGCGGCCTCGGCCATGTCGAGCTCACGCACGCGCTTGCCGAAATAGTAGCGCGACGCCTCTTCCACGCCGTAGCGACCGTGGCCCAAATAGATTTGGTTCAGGTACAACGAGAGGATCTCGTCCTTCGACAGCTCGTGCTCGAGCCGGCGCGCCAGGATCGTCTCCTTGATTTTGCGCTCGTACGTGCGTTCCGGCACGAGCAGCACGTTCTTCACGACCTGCTGCGTGATCGTGCTGGCGCCTTGGCGCGAGTGGCCGGAGCGCAGGTTGACGAACAGCGCGCGCAGCATGCCCAAGTAGTTCAGCCCTTCGTGCTGATAGAACGACGCGTCTTCGGCCGCCAAGAACGCGAGCTTCACGTGATTCGGAATGTCCGCGAACTTGACAACGGTGCGACGCTCCGTGAACAGACTGGCCAAAACGGCGCCGTCGCGCGAAAGCACGCGCGTGACCTGGGGTGGCTCGTAGCCCTTACGCACTTTGTCGAGCGTCGGTAGCTTGCCCTCGTAGTGGCGCACCACCAGCACCACCGCGATCACCCCCGCCACGCAGGCTGCCAGCGCCGCCCAACCGGCTACTTTCAGGAACTTCACGAGCCGGACGCGATTCACGAGTCGCTCCGGATCAGTGCGCCAAGACCTTCATCACGACCACGGCGATCAGAACGCCGGCAAACAAGCAGGCGGCTGCCACCAGCACCAATAGTTTCGCGCTTGGTCGCGGGCCGCGCTGCGACGCCACCTTCAGCTCGCCGCTCGGGCTGGATGCGGTGGGGCCGACCGCTGGCAAGGCTTGGGCCGCGGCGCCGCCGAACTGGCGCAAGGCTTCGCCGAACTCGCCCGCCGTTTGGTAGCGGTTGTCCGGCTGCTTTTGCAGCGCCTTGGCGAGTACGTCGTCGAGCCCCTTGGCAAACCGGCGGTCCGGCACGCGATCACTGAGCGCGATGATCGGATCGGTCACGTGCTTCTGGATGTACTCCATCGGCGTTCGCGCCGAAAAAGGCAGCTTGCCAGTCAGCACCTCGTACAAAATCACCGCTAGAGAGTAGATGTCGCTGCGCGCGTCGAGCGTCTTGCCCTGCGCTTGTTCAGGAGACATGAACTCCGGAGTACCGAACACCATTCCCTCTTGTGTCAGGATCACCGAGCCGGGCTGCATCTGGCGTTCGGTGACTTTGGCTAGGCCGAAATCCAGCACCTTGGGGTAGTCGGCCATCCCGCCCTGCTTGGACAGGAAGATATTCTCGGGCTTCAGATCGCGGTGCACGATGCCCAGGTCGTGCGCTTCCTGGAGCGCGCCGCAACACTGAATCAGAATCGGGATCGCGCGCTCGACCGGCAGCGGACCCTCTTTTCGGACCGTCTGGTTGAGGTTGCGACCCTCGAGCATCTCCATGACGATGTAGAGGGAGCCGTCGTCTTCAAGCTCCCCGTACATGAACACCTTCACGGTGTTGGGGTGCGTGAGCTGGCTCATCGCGCGTGCCTCGCGACGGAAGCGCGCGGTCAAATCCTTGCGCCCAGCCAGCTTCGGATGGAGGATCTTGATCGCGACCATCCGGTTCATCGCCGGCTGCTCCGCCTTGTAGACGGACCCCATGCCCCCAGTGCCTATCTTCTCCAGAACCCGGAATTGGCCGCCGAGCAGGTCGCGGCCGATAAATGGGTCCTTAGGGCGCATGGGGCCACAGCCATACCAAAACTCGTGCCAGGAAGCGATTTGAACGACAGCGCCCGCGACTCGCCCGTGCCGCCCTCACCCGGCCACCACCAGAGCCCATTGCTCGTTCAGGCTGGGTTTCGCCATGCTTTCTTCACGCGGCAGGGCGGAGCGTCCGAGGGGCCGTTCGAGAGCTTGAGCTTTTCGACCGCGGTCGGGGACGATCTGAGTCACGTCGACGAGAATCTACGCCGAGCCGGCGCGCTCTTGGGCGTGGACGCGGCGCGCGTCCTCTACCTTTCGCAAGTGCACGGCCACGTGGCGCGCTTCTACCGCGCACAGGAGCTGCGTTCACATTTGATAACCGTGGAGGGTGACGCCATTGGCGGGACCGAGCCAGGCAGCGCCTACGGGGTGCGCTCGGCCGACTGCGTACCGATTTTGTTGGCCGATACCGAGAGTGGCGCGGTGATGGCGATTCACGCTGGTTGGCGTGGCGTGGTGGTCGGGGTCATCGAGGCGGGCGTGGCGTGCTTACGGGCGGAGCTGGGCGGCACGGGGACGGGGCGGCTGCTCGCGGCAATTGGCCCGCATATCTCGAAACTGGCATTCGAGGTGTCGGACGACGTAGCTGACGAGCTGCTGGCGGTGTGCCCGGTACCGGGAGCGCTGACCCCGGCCGAGGGGAGCGAAAAACCGCACATTGATCTACGCTTCATCGTCACGCAAAAGCTGCTGGCGCTGGGCCTTACTGAAGCGAGCATCGACCAAGTCGGTGGCTGCACGGTCCTGATGCCCGACCGCTACTTCTCATTCCGGCGTGACGGTAAACGAAGCGGACGGCACCTGTCCGCGATCGTCCCGCGCCCCCGAATCTAGCTGTCAGCGGGCACGCTTTTGGAGCTGGGGCCCCAAGGCCCACGAGGACAGACACTTGTCGGCTATCGTTCCTCGGGCCTAGCGCGCCACGCCTGCGTGGACAGCAGCTGCGTTTCGATCGATGCTGAAGCTGTTTTTTCGCTATGGCCTTCGCGGTTGTCTGCAAGAGCTGTCAGGCTCGCTTCCTTCTCAATGATGACCTTCTGCGGCGCAAAGTAGCCGGCAAGGTCGTAACGGTGCGCTGTCGGCAGTGTCACGCCACGATCGAGGTCGACGCGTCCGACGTCGATCCCAAAACGCTCCCGGAAGTCGAAAAACCAGTGCCACCCCCGAAGTTGTCGCCCAAGGGGGTCAAGCCTGCGCCCGCGCCGCCCCGGCCCACGGCGAAATCGACGCTGATGGGCATGGGCAGTCCCGCCAAGCCCGGTACCGCAACCGAGCTGGTGGCGCTGTCGGCCGGTTTCTTGAACATGAGCGCGCCCGCACCGGGCCTGCACGGATTTCCCGAACCCCCACCGCCGCCTGGCGCCGTCGAAGAGCTGAGCATGGGGGACTGGGACATCACCGAGACGCCGCCGCTCGCCAAGGCTGACGCGGCACCGGAGAGCGTTGACGATTTCATCGAGGACCTGCCGCCGAGCTTGCCGCCAACCGAAGAGGAAATGCCGAGCTCGACCGGCACGCCCAGCCTCAAGGCGCTCACTCACCACGACCAGCACGGGACGAAGCCGCGCGCTGACGACTTCTTGGCGAACATGAGCGCTGCCATGAACGGCGGCATCATGGGCGGCAGCACCGAGGGTGCGCCGACGATCGACATCTCCACGCTGGCAGCGGCGCCTGCCGAAAGCTCGAACGCTCCCAGCATCGACGTCTCCGACTTGGACGTGCCGCTCGAAGGCAAAAAGACGTTGCCGCTGTTTGCGCTCGGCGGTGATGACGATACGGCACCGGCACGACCACGCGCGGCACCGGCGCGACCGCGTCCGGCGTCCAGCACCGCCAACCTCGGCGACGGTTCGCTCAGCCCAGCCGCCCTCGATCGCCCGGAGCGCGACGCCGACCGCACCGATAGCCCGCGCGAGCGCAAGAATGTCGTCGCGCCGGCCACCAAAAGCGTGCCGCCGCCATCAGGCCAACGCCGCAGCGGTTTGGCCGCGCCAGTACTGTTAGCGTTGGCGGTCGCCGCCGGCTTCCTGATCTGGAAGCGCAGCAGCCTGCACGGCGACGTGCTCGCGCAAAGCGAACCGCCGCCAGCTCACGCCGTCGAAACGCCGCCCGCGGCCGTGCCCGAGCCCGCAGTGCCCGCCTCGGTGGCGAGCGTGCCCGCGGCGCCACCCGCCGACGACGTCACATTCGAGACGACGCCGATGAAGCCGGCAGCCGCGACACCAGCGCCACACGACAAGCCCACGTCAACCGACCCGCCGGCAAGTGGCGAGAAGTCGACAGTCGCCACGCCCACGCCTGCCGAAAAGCCCGAGCCCACTCAGCCGATCGCCAAGGAGGAACCGAAGACGCCGGTCGCTCCCGCCGAGCCGGGCGAGCCTGCAGGTCCGTTCGATCGCGCAGCGGCGGCGGCGGCACTCAGCGCCGGTGCTGCCCAAGCCTCCGCTTGTCGTAAAGACGGCGATCCGTCGGGCGTGGCCAGCGTCGTCATCACGTTCGCGCCCTCGGGTCGCGTCACCAGCGCTAACGTCAGCGGTCCCCCGTTCGCTGGCACCCCGACCGGCGGCTGCATCGCGGCCGCATTGCGCAGAGCGCGCGTCGCAGCGTTCGACGGCGATCGAGTCACGGTCTCGAAGACGATCGTGATTCAGTAGGATCGAGAGTTCGCAGTTCGCAGTTGGGAGTTAGCAGTTGGGCCATGCTCGCAGACGCGACATGCCGAGCGCGACGGCGCTGACTCAACAGGACGCCGCTAGCGAGCGGGCCCCCGAAACTGCCAACTGCCAACTCCTAGCTGCCAACTCTTCACGGCCCGACGGCGTCGTTGAAGATGCCGCTCAGGTCCGTCGGCGGCTTTTTGCGGGCGATTACGTCGGAGGCTTGGGTCAAGATGTCCGGATTGACGGCGATTTCGTTCTCTTTGCCGCTGACGGAGCCGTGGCAACCGCCGCACAGGCCATCGAACAGGTCACGGCGGAAGCCTTGGCGCACGACCTCCCCGGGGTAGAACTGCATCTCTTCGCGCTGCATGTGGGCGGTCGGCTCGTTCTCGCCGCCGAGCTCGGTCAAGACCTCGAGCATCACCGGAGCGCCGCCGCGGATGCGCATGGCCGTCGAGCCGTCTTGGTTGACGAGCGGTATGCCGAGCAGACGCCGACGCACGTAGACTTGACCAAAGTCGTCGCTGGTCACGAACTTCGGATCGGCGTCGGCGAAGCTGGTCGCCTTACTCGGCGGCAAGCTCTCCCAGACGCCGCGCAACACCTGCGTGGGCTGGGCGATATAGCGCCCGCTACGCGTGTTCTGGAACAGCAAGCTGCTAATCAAATTGACGTCCAGGAACGTGACGTCGGAAACGCCCTGGTGGTCACTGTCGCTCAGGATTTGCGTCGCGGCGTTGGCTTCGTCGAGCCGTGACTTGAATACGCCGATCGACGCGCGCGGGTAGATGGCGGCCGGCCAGATTTCGTCCTGCGTGCCAGTGATCAGCGGCGCGCGGTCGCCGGTGCTGGCATTCACCACGACGATGTCGAAGTTGCCGCTGAACTTATCGAGCGCTACCACGTTGGCGGCGTAGCTGACCAAGATGTCGCCGTTGGGCAAGGGCGCGGGGCTCTTGTACGCGCCCTGCGTGCCGGCGAGCAGCCCAGTGGCCGCCGGATCGAGGATGCGCATCGAGTGCTGATAAAACTTCTGATTCGGGTAGTTGATGGCGGCGGCGTCCTGCACGTAGTCAGCTTCATCGCCGCTCTTTTGATCGATGCCGATGCTGCGATTAATCAGGGCGAGCGCGCCTGCGCCGTGCGCCGCGCCACGCTCGCTGACGATCGCCGCCAGGTTCTTGTCCGATAGCTCCACCACGTCGGTGAACTGGTTGAAGCCGATCGTCCCGCGTTGCCCGAACAGCGGGTGGTAGTCGCCGCCATCGAGGTTCATGCGCCGTCCAGCCAGCTGATAGAAGTCGGGCTGGCGCTTCTCGGTCGTCATCAGCAACCGCCCGTCACGCATGAAGCTAGGCGACAGCTCTTGATTGAGCAGGAACGTCAGCTGCCGAATCTTGCCCTCCTCCAAGACGTACAAGTTGGAGTTGAGCTTAGACGGGTCGGCGGGCGTGCGCTGGGGGCCTTGGTAGTCGAAGGCCGCGACGTTGGTAACGTTGCCGCGCGTCGAGGCGAACACCAAGCGACCGTCGGCTGCGAACGCCGGGTCGAAGTTGTGGATGAGCTCGTTGTTGGTCGGAACGCTTTTGCCATTGTCGTCGACCGCAGCCAGCGCGATCGTCGGCTCCAACGCGCAGCTGGTGCCGTCGACCACGTAGATCCCGAACGCCTCGGTCGCCGATTTGCGCGCCGCGAAAGCGATCTTGGTTCCGTCCCACGACACGCTTGGGCGACGAACATCCGTGGACGCGGTTGGCAAGCCGCACAACGTCGAAAGGCTATCTTCGGCGCCCACGGTGATCACGCCGGTCGGCTCTTGCCCGGCCACCACGCGCACCAGCTCCGCGCCTGGGGCAAAGCTGCCGTAATCCTGCGCGGTATCGGGCAGCGGCGCCGGCGCGCGCCGCACGAACACGATGCCGCTCAGGCCCGAGGTCGGCATGCGCGCCAGGCGCTCCATCTCGATCCAACGGGTGATCACGCAATACTCGCTCTGCTCATCCAGCGGACCGGTATCGGACCCGACCGGATCACAGACGGCCGGGTGCTCCGCCAGCAGCGAACCACCGCGATGCAAGATGCCCAAACCCGACGGAGCCGGGATCAAGTTCTTGCGGATCAGGCGGCTCGCCTCGGGGTTCGGCGTGTCCAACGCCAGCTGCTCGAGCGTGAGCGCGTAGTTCTTGCGCGTCGCGGGCAGGCCAAAGTGGCCACCGCTGCCGCCGCGCAGGCGGTAGTCGTGGAACATCGACGACGAATGGCAGCCGAGCATCATGCAGCCGCGACGCACGAGCATCGGCTGAACGCGACCGGTGAAGAACTCGAAACCGGGGCTGGTATCCTGGTTGGTCGGGCCCTTCTTTTCAGTCGCCCAATCCAGCATCGCCTTGTAGTTGGCGTCGCTGGTCCCCGAAAAAACCGTACCGCCTTCGTGGTAGGTGCCACCGGTCGACACCGCCAGTGGACGGCGAACGATCTCGCTCAGCGGTGGATCGGTCGAGACATAGTCCTGAGCTGCGAAGTAGTTCCAGCGCACCTGCGCTGCAGTGGTGCCACAGGTCAAATGCAGCGAGTTCGACGCCGAGCCGTGGCAGTTGGAGGCCGCGCAGTTCTCGCCCAGCACCGGATTGACGCGGCCCTTGAAGGTCGCAAAATCTGCCGCCGTGGGCTCGACGTTCGAGTCGAAGGCTGGGTCGACACCGACCACGTCCGAGCAAGCCGCCTTGTCGTAGTGCTTGTCGGCCTGGTGCGCGTTGTTCACGGAAGCGCCGTTGTCCATCCAGGTTTGGAGCTGGGTGAACGACGTGGAGGTGATGTCGATCAACGAACCGCCGACGTGGGCGATGTTCGAGTTGAGGATCAGCGGATCGCTGCTCTTCCAGTTGGTGAGGCCGAGCTTGAATGTCGGCGCCACCTTCACCAGCAGGCCGGGCATGCCGTACGGCCCGTAGTTCACCAGCAGGTCGCGACGACGAACCACATCGTCGTACGATTCGAGGCTCAGGTTACCGAGCGCGTTGCCCTTCTTGTCCGCGCGCACATGGCAACCGGCCTTGGCCGGGCCTTCGGCGCACGTCTGCTCCAGAATCGGACCGATGCGGCGTTCGTAGAAGTTAGTCTGCGCGGTGCGCTCTTTGCGCTCACAACCGGGCAGAAGGAGCAGCAGCAGCGCGCACAACGAGACCGACAAACGCCAGGAGAGCGGGGGCATATCCTGAAGCAATCCTACTACCAGGCCCCTTGACCTTGGATCTCATTTCAGTTGGTGACCACGGCCCGCGTGGCGAGTCGGGGTTCAGAGCCGAAGCAGGCGGGCCGAGACGTTCGAGGCGCTCCGCACCGAGGCATCGGTGTCGGTCTGCCCGGCCGTAATTACGTCACGCGCCTCGGGATCACCAATCTGGCCCAAGGCCCAAATGGCGGCCGCGCGTACGGCGGCGTCCGACTCTTGCTCCGGCGAACCGAGCGCAATCAGCCCAGCCACGGCGTCGGCTGCCTTCATGACGCCCAAAGTCTCGGCGGCACGCCGGCGTACCAACGCCGACGAATCGCTGATCAGCGCCACGACGGCTTCGACGTCGGTGAACGAGTTGATGCGCGTGGCAGCGTGCAGCGACGCGAGCCGTACACCCACATCGCCGTCGGCGAACGCCGCCGCCAGCTCGCCATTCGAGCCGGACGAGTTGAGCCGCTCAAGGCCCGCGACAGCCGCCGTGCGAACGGCAGCCGAGGTGTCTCCGAGCACGGCCTTGGACAAAGCCGGCACGCCGTCACCCGACAGGAACTCGCCGAGCGCGTTGGCCGCGTACACGCGGTGCGACACGCTCTCGTTCGCGTCGGCCAGCGTGATCAGCGTTTGCTCGTAGACCTGACCGGGGCCGAACACGCCGAAGATCCGGCGACGCAGCCACCACGCGCTGATCTCGCGCGTCTTTGCGTTGCTGTTGTACAGCAGCTTGGAGACGACCGGGATGCAGCCCAGGCACTCCAGCTTCTCACCGTGCTCCAGAATCTTCCAGATCCGGGTCGGCGCGATGTTGGGCGCGCCAAGCTTGGTGATCTCATCGCGCGTGCTGACCGTTTCCAGCGACTCGGGCGAGATCTGCTTGTAAACCTCAGCGCGACCGCTGTGGATGTTCGGCTCATCTGCGCTGGCGCCTGAGGCCATCAGCAGCGTACCGAGAACGACGGAAGACTTGACGAGGGTGGTAATCTTGAAGGTCATGGTCTTGTCCTCTCGGCTCCTCAGTACTGCTTCCCGGCGACCGGGTCGTTGTTGAAGGGCTTGAAGCCGGTGTTTTGCCGGGCGAAGTACTGGCCGCCCATGTCGAAGGCCCGAATCAGCATTTGCCGCTCTTCCCGCGTGAGCGTGAAGTTCTGCGCAGCGGCATGATCCGTTCGGGTACCACCAGCGATCGCGGCGTCGGTGAAGGCCTCACCCAGTGGCCAAGCGTAGGTCTTGGCGTCGAGCGAAGAGGTGATGTTCAGCTTCTCGATCAAGGCGCTGTGACGTGCGTCGCTCGGGACGCCCCACTTCGGCGGGACCGTTCCCGTGACTTCCGTGCCCTTCATGCCCATCTCCATCTCCAGCGCAGCTGGATAGAAGATCGAGACGTAGGAAGCCGGCCAGGCGCGCGTCTGGCGATCGTACTTCACTGTGATCGAACGATCGGTCAGGTCGAGGCGCGGGAGCATGTACGTCGCCGCGTCGCCCGTCGCCGCATTCATCGTGGACACCGAGTAGAACTCCTGCGGGCCGTTGCCGTTCTTCGTCTCGTTGTGGCACGAGATGCACTTGGCGTTGAGCAGCGTCTGGATCTGATTCGGGTTGGCAGCGTCATTGGCAGCCGCCCACGGGTATTCGGTGCGCTCAAGCACCGGGATCATGAAATCCTCCGGGCCGCGGCCGCGCGCGTTGGTGATCGCCTGCCCGCCCGGCAAGCTGGGCTGGGTGCGGTCTTCGTGGCAACCGCCGCACACGCGGTCTTCACCCGGCATGCCCTGAATCCAGGTCGTCTCGTTGCGGATCGCCAGATCGAACTCGTCGACCGCCTGAAGGTGCATCGGGATGTACGGCGGCACGTTGGCGAGCCACGAGCCGTCGGCTTCGACCTTGGCTTCGCCGATCAGCGAGGCGCCTTCGGCCATGGTCAGACCGAACATCGTGGCGCCGGTGGCGGCTTCGCTCGAGAAGCCTTCGATGATGCGCACCTTGACGGTGCCCTTGAGCGCGTCGTCGAGCGTCGTGCCGTCCTTGAACTGCGCGCCGCCGACGGTGTTGCCATGGCGGGTGTACAGCGACGACTGCTTCACGTCGATCGAGCCGAACAGCGCCGGGACGCTGGCGTCGGTCACGTCTTGACGCGACGTGATGATCTTCGGCGTCGTGCGGGCGACGACCGGCTTTGCGTACAGCTCCCACGAACCCTCGTAGTTGACGACGAGATCGTTGGCGCGCGTGTCGGGATCGTAGATGTAGATGCCGTAGTCGGGCGGCGTGAGCGACAGCTCGTTGAGCTCGTTGACGACGCCGTCGGCCCACGTGACCAACAGGCGGCCGTCCGGCAAGACCGACGGCGAACGGTAGCGACCGACCGGCGAGGCGTCGTCGCCCGTCGGCACGTGCGGGGTCAGCATGGTGTACGCCTCATCCGAGGTCCGTTCCATGTCGAGCTTGGTCTGGTCTTCGGCCCAACGCGCGTCGAGCTTGACGAGCGAGCCGGCTTGAATCGTGTTCTCACGGTTGGTGACGACGCCGTAAAACACGTACGGCGTCTTGCTCTCGGTGAACTGCACCAGCGAGTTGCCGGGTTTGCCGAACTGGCCGTTGAGGCCAATCATCTGCGTGCAGTCGGGGTTCATCGCCATCAACTTCACGTCGTTGACGTTCTCGAGATGCTCCCAGCGCGAGAAGCCGACGCGGCCGTCGTTCATCGAGAACAACGTCACGACGTGCGACAGGTTCTGCGAGCACAGCTTGCGGTCGGCATCGCCGCCGGTGAGCGTTACGCTGGCCAGCTGCGTCACGACGCGGCCATGGTTGTACTCGTCGGCGCGCGTACCCATGTCGGTGTACGCCTGATTGGTCGTAAACACGATGCGATCACCCGCGGCCCAGATCGCCTGCTGGTCGTCGAAGGGCTGGAAGGTGAGCTGCGTGATGGCGTATTTACCGTCCTCACCGCGCGACAGGCCTGACCAATACACGTGGTACTGGTCGGAGCCGTCCTTCTTCATCGTGAACAGGACCTTGGTCGCGTCGAACGACAGGTCCACGCTCGAGACGTCAGCCGTCGGATAGTCTTCCAGGATGTTCTCGGCCTTGCCCGTGCGCGTATCGAAGACTTCCAGGCGCCCACCCGGAACGAAGCGGCCGTAATCCATGACCTGGCCCATGCCACCAGCCACGTCGATCGACGTCACCGTGCCGCCTTCGACGACCGTGTGCTGGCGAACCGCGTAGACGATCTTGCTGACGCCTTCCTCGTGACCCGACTCGGGAAGCGTCGAAGCGGTGCCGGAGCAACCGGAGAGCACCGCGAGCGCGCCGATGAGGGCGCTAGTTCCGAACGACAGGTGGGGAGTGAATCGGGCCATGGGTTTCTCCTGGAGAGACGGCAGCGGGCTGACTGCTGGGGAAGAAGAGAGCACGATCCGCGCCAAGAAATAAACGTAATGATTTCAGCGAATTGGGTGCGTCTCTTCGAGGCTTGGGCCCCCCAAGTGGGGGGTTAATCGGGTCCGGGGCCCCCAAACCGCGTTCCCAGGGGGAACGAGCTCGGGCGAAAACGGGCCGAACTCGCGATTGTGCATCGCCAAGTTCCCCATTGTGAGGCAAACCCGGGCGGCATGCTCAAGTTCGATGAACGCGGGCTGATCCCCGTGATTGCGCAAGACCACCTCACCGGACAGGTGCGGATGATGGCCTACATGAACGCCGCCGCGCTCGAACAGACCCTGTCGAGCGGAAAGGCCACGTTTTTCAGCCGTTCGCGGGGCGCGCTCTGGATCAAGGGCGAGACGTCGGGGCACGTGCTGCAGGTCTTGTCGGTAGTGGCCGACTGCGACGGCGACACCTTGCTGCTGAGCGTGCTGCCGGTTGGACCGTCATGTCACACCGGTCGTCCTGCCTGCTTTTTCAGGCGTGTGTCCAGCGGCGGCGAGCTTGCGGATCAGCCGAGCGAAGCCGCACCGTTCCTGAGCGAGCTCGGTGAGCTCTTGGAGTCTCGCAAGGCTTCGACCGCGGAGAAGAGCTACACGAAGTCGCTGCTCGCGGGCGGGCCGGACAAAATCGGCGCGAAGATCCGCGAGGAGGCCGGCGAGCTAGCCGACGCCATCAAGAACGAGAGCGACGAGCGCGTGCTCTCGGAAGCGTCGGATCTGCTGTACCACGCCATGGTTGGCCTCACGCAGCGGGGTCTGACTCTGCGCCAGGTTATCGAAGTGCTCGCCAATCGCACTCACCAGAGTGGTCACGCCGAGAAGGCCAGCCGCTGATACTGACGCGACTCGAAAAAACCTAGTCCGCTTGCAGCGTTTCAAGGCTAATTTCAACGGCCTGGATGGCTATCAAGGTACTCGTCTTCGAGAGTGATCCGACGTTTGCAGAGACGCTCCGCACGGGGTTGCTCAAGTACGGTTGCGCTGTATCGGTCGTCGACGACGCCAACAACGGGCTGCAAGCCGCCAGCAGCGACAAACCCGACCTGATCCTGCTGGCGATCGAGTTGCCGCGCATGAACGGCTTTTCGGTCTGCAACAAGCTCAAGCGCGATCCGGCGCTCAAGGACGTGCCGCTCATCATCATGAGCTCCGAGTCCACGGAAGAGACCTTCGAGCAGCACCGCCGGCTGCGGACGCGCGCCGAGGACTACGTCCACAAGCCCATCTCCTTCGAGGACTTGGCCGCGCGCGCCCAGGCGTACGTCTCGCTCGTGCCGGCGGTGGATACGGCGAGTGATCTGCCGCCGATGAGCGAAGAAGCCATCGTGCTGGAAGACGACATCGAGATCGAAGACGCCGAGGTCGTCGAGACGACCGAGGCCGAGGTGTCCGACGGCGAGGCCGAGGTGTCCGACGGCGAGGCCGAGGTGACCACGTCGCGCGACAGCAAGGTCGACGCCGACGTCGAGGATTTCGCCGAGCAGGCGTTCGGCGCGCTGATGGACGAGCCCCAGATCGCCCCACCGTCGATTCAGTCAGCCGCTGTCGGGAGCGCCGCGCCGGCACCCAGCGCGGACCAGCCCGCGCCAGCCGTCGACGGTGAAGTCTCGATGGACGACGCCGAGATCTCGATGGATGACGCCGAGATCTCGATGGATGACGCCGAGATCTCGATGGATGACGCCGAGATCTCGATGGATGACGCCGAGATCGCCGTCTCCGAAGCACCGGCTGCGGTGAGCGCGTCAGCGCCGGCTGAAGCTACGGTCGAAGAGACGATGGACATCGAGGAGGCCGACGAGGTCGAGCTCGACGACGTCGAAATCGCGGAGCCGAGCATCGCCCTGGCTGCGGTAGAAGCCCCGGCGCTGCCGTTGCCGCCATCCGTCGTTCCGGCACCGACGCCCGCCCGGCTGCAATCGATGCGCCCCTCGTCGTTGCCGCCGCGCGCGGCCGACCTGGGCGACGTCGGCAAGTACCGAGAAGAGCTGGAAAAGTCGCGCGTCCGCGTCAAAGAGCTCGAAGACGAGGTCCGCCGCGCCAAGGAGCGCGTCGACGAGCTGGAAGAGGTCTCCAAGCGCGGCGCCGGCAAAGACGTCGAGGTTCAGCGTCTGCAGCGCGACCTTACCGAAGTCCAAGCCAAGCTGGCCTCGAGCGGCAAGAGCGCCGGCTCGGCGCGCGAATTCCTGGATTTGCGCGAGCAGCTGAACAAGAAGGACAAGGAGATCCTCGACTTCAAGGATCAGCTCTCGCACAAGGAGAAGGATCTACTCGGCCTGCGCGACACCGCGATCAGCATGGAGCGCGAGAAGGCCGACTTCACCGACCGCATCAGCGAGCTCGAGAAGCAAGTCAACGATCAGGCCAAGAGCACCGAAGCTGCCAAAAACGACAAGGAGCAAGCGGTCAAACGCGCCGACGACTTCAAGCGTAAAGCCGAGAAAACCAAGGTCGATCTCGACGCGCGCGTGGCGGAGCTGGCCGAGCTCGCAGCGAAGCATCAAGCCGCCCTCGACGACAAGGACGAGCGGTTCGCGGGGCTAGTCGCCGATCATCAGCAGACGTTGCAGGAGGCCGACCGCGGCAAGCACCAGGCGCTGGCAGCAGCAGCAGCAGCAGCACTCGAAGCCGCCGAGGCGGCGCGGCAAGAGGCCCGCCTCGCGGCGCAAACCGACCACGACCAAGCGCTCGGCTTGCTCAGCGAGCAGCACGGCAACGCCAAGGCCGAAGCCGTCGCGGCGCGCGAGGCCGAGCTCAAGCGGGAACACGACTCCAGACTGGCGTCGTTGCATCGCGCTAACGAAGACGCGCTCGGCAAGCTGCGCGCGGAGCACGAGCAAGCGCTGGTCGAGCACCGCGCGAGCGCCGAGCAGGCGCTGGCCGATCGCGAAGCCGAGATCATCGCCGAGCACGAGGCGGATCAAGCCAAAGAAGCCGCCGATCACTCGGCCGCGCTGCTGGCGCTCGTCGATCAAAAGCAAGCCTCCGAAGCGGCGCGCGACGCGCGTATCGCCGCACTCGAAGCCGACAGCGCGGCGCGCATCGCGACGCTCGAAGCCGACAGCGCGGCGCGCATCGCGACGCTCGAAGCCGACAGCGCGGCGCGCATCGCGACGCTCGAAGCCGACGTCGCGACGCGCAGCGGCGAGCGTGACGAGGCGCAGAACCTCATCGAGCAGTTGAACGAGCGCAATGCCTTGCTGTCGAGTGAGCTGCTGCAGCGCACCAACGAGCGCGACTCGAACGCGCTGACGCTGGAGCAGCGCGACACGCGCATCGCCCAACTGGAGGCCGATCTGGCCGAGCGCACGTCGCAACGCGACCAAGAGCAAAGCACCGTCGAGGCGCGCGAGACCAAGATCGTGCAGTTGGAGGCGGCGCTGGCGGCTGCCAACGGCGACACCAACGACGCCCGCGCAGAGCTCGGCAACACCAGCGCTAGGCTGCAGCGCGCCAGCAGCAAATGGAGCGAAGATCGCGGCTCGCTGGAGCGCGCCAAAGACGCGCTCGCCGCTGCCTTGGCTCAGATCGAAGAAGCCGAAGGTCGCTCCTTCGAGTAACGGCGCCGGTGACCGGCCGTTGACGACGCGCGTATGGCGGGCGCGTGACGCCGCCCGCGCCCGCTCTCTGGTAATGGTCGCGGTGTGAGCTCCGAGAAGCGTCGCCGCAATTTGGTCTGGGGCACCACCTGGCTCGCCTACGCCAGCTACTACTTCGGGCGAAAGACCTTCAGCTCGGCCAAGCACGCGCTGGAAGCTGCCAGGGTTCTGGACCTCAAGCAGCTCGGCTACATCGACTCGGGCTACCTGGCCGCGTACTCGGTCGGGCAATTCGTGAACGGCGCGCTGGGCGATCGTGTCGGCGCGCGACGCTTGGTCGGCTTTGGGTTGATGGCTTCCGCTGCGTTGTGCGCGGCCTTCGCTTCCTCGAGCACGGCGCTGGCGTTGACAGCGATCTTCACGCTCAACGGCGTGGCGCAGGCGACCGGCTGGCCCGGCGTCACGCGCGCGATGACCGAATGGACGACGCCGGCGAATCGCGGCACCGTGATGGGCTTCTGGTCGACTTGCTACCAAGCCGGACCGCTGGTGGCCGGGCCGCTGGCGAGCATGCTCGTCCACGCGTATGGCTGGCGCACGGGCTTTCGAATCCCGGCCGCGATCATGGTGCTGGTCGGCGTGCTCGTACTGTTGCTGGTTCGGCCCGGGCCTACGCCGGTCGGAGCCGCGCCCATCAGCGGAGAATTCGCAGAACGCCGACGGGCACAGCGTGCCGTCTTGGGCAACCGCGTGCTGTGGAGCTACGGGGCTTGCTACTTCTTCATCAAGTTCATGCGCTACGCGCTGCAGCTGTGGCTGCCGTACTACCTGCACAAGCAGCTCGGTTACGCCGACGACAAAGCCGGCTCGATCGCCGCGGCCTTCGAGGCCGGTGGCCTGGTCGGTGTGATCACGATCGGCGCGCTATCCGACAAGCGTAGCCTGGGACGTTTGCCGCTGTCGGCGGCCTCGCTCGTCGGGCTGGCGGTTGCGCTGTTCGCGTGTGTCAAGCTGGTGGGCCACAGCACTTGGCTCAACGTCGGGCTGTTGGCGATCACCGGCGCGCTGTTGTTCGCGCCCGATTCGATCGTGTGTGGCGCAGCCGCGCAAGACGCCGGCGGCCGCAGCGCAGCGTCGATGGCGACCGGCTTCGTCAACGGCGTAGGTTCGATCGGCGCGTTGCTCGTCGGGCTGCTGCTGCCGCCGATGGTCGCCGTCTACGGCTGGCATTCGCTGTTCCCGTGCCTGGTGGGGATGGCGCTGCTCGGCGCGCTGTCGCTCGTGCCGGCGCTGCGCAGCAACGTGAGCGCCCGCGTCAGCGATTGAATTCGTGCCACTTGCCTTCGAGCAGGCGCTGATGCGGCAGGAAACGCGCTTTGTAACGCATGTGCAGGGATTCGGCGATATACAGGCCGAGGTAGAGGTAATCGAGTCCCCACATCCGACACAGCTCGAGCTGCTTGAGGATCGAGTAGGTGCCGAGGCTGAGCCGCTCGTGCGCCGGCTCGTAGTAGCAGTACACGGCCGACAAGGCTTCGCTGCTGCGATCGGCAATCGCGATCCCGACCAGCTCGCCGTTCAGCCGGTAACGGATCTCGATCGTATCGCAGCAGGTCATCGCCAAAAACTCGCGATAACTGCGCACGTCGACCTCGCCCTGCCCGGCCGACAGCCCGCGCAGCGCCTTGTGCCGGTTGTACAGTGCGACGCGCTCTTGGTCCGCAGCTGGCTCGCCCAGATCGACCGTGAGCTCGGCGTCACCTCGGGCAAGCGTGCGACGCTGCGAGCGATTCGGCTCGAACCGCAACAACTCCAGGCGAATCGGCTCGCACGCGACGCAGCCGGGGCACTCCGGCCGATACAAGAACAAGCCCTGCCGACGATCGCCCCGCGCCAGCCGCACGTCGAGCTCCGACCGTTCGAGCCCGCGCGCCGGAATACGCAGTGGCAGTCGCGACATGCGATCTTCGAGGTAGGGGCAAGGCTGCAGCTCGTCGTGCACGACCAGCTCCGGCGGCTGGTCCAAGATCAAGCGCCCGGCGGGAACGACGCGCGGCCCGCTCACGGCTTGGCCTCCACGATCAACCGAAACGCTTCCGGCAGCAGCTCGGCGAACGAGCGCCGCAAGACGCCGCGCGGTCCGGCCACCAGCACGGGCGCATCGAGGCAAAATTCGGCGATCACTTGCCGGCACATGCCGCACGGCATGGCCATCGGCTCGCCCGGCGCGTACACGCAGATGTTCTTCACCTGCCGCTGACCGGCGGACACCAGCCCGAAAATCGCCGAGCGCTCGGCGCACATCGTCGCGCCGTAGCTGGCGTTCTCGACGTTGCAGCCCGAAAAAATCCGGCCGCTCTCGCTCTGCACAGCAGCGCCGACGGCATAGCCCGAATAGCGATTGTAGGCGTGCTCGGCGGCGGCGCGCGCGCTGTCGACCAGCACGCGTTCTTCCGGCGTCAGCTCGGCTAGCGACACCAGGCCCGCGGTCACGAAAGTCCTCCGACACGCGCGACCCACCCCTCGAACAAGCGGATGAAATCGTCCTTCACGCGCGCCGCGGTGGCTTCAACCTCAGCGTGACTCAGCGGCTCCGCCGAGCGCCCAGCCGCTAAATTGGTGATGCAGCTGACCGCACCGACGCGCACGCCCATCTGGCGCAACGCGATCACCTCGGGCACCGTGCTCATGCCGACAGCGTCGGCGCCGAGCGTCTTGAGCATGCGGATCTCGGCCGGCGTCTCGTAACTGGGGCCGAGCAAGCCCGCGTAAACGCCGCGCTCGAGCGCCACGCCAGCCGCGCGCGCCGACTGCTCACACAACTGTGCGAGCTCCGTGTCGTACGCCTGCGACATGTCGGGGAAGCGCGGGCCGCGCGCCGAGGGGCCGCGGAGCGGGTTGTCACCCATAAGGTTGATGTGATCGTCGATGCGCATCAGGCTGCCAGCGTGCAGGCGCTCGGCGATACCGCCCGCGGCGTTGCTGAGCAACACCGTCTGACAGCCGAGCTCCGCCAACAGCCGCGCGCCGAACACGACGCGCGAAAGCGCGTGACCCTCGTACGCATGAACGCGGCCTTGCATGCAGGCCACGCGCACGCCGCCCAGCTCACCCAAACACAAGTTGCCGGCGTGCCCGGCGACGCTCGAGGTCGGGTGGTGCGGGATGGCCGAAAATGCCAGCCGCTGAAGACCGCCCAGGCCGTCGGCCAGCGCGCCCAAGCCGGAACCAAGCACCAGGCCGACTCGCGGCGCTCCACCGGTGACGTTCCGCTGAACGAATGTCGCCGCCTCACTCAGCTTGCTGGCCTCGTTTGCGTCCATGTTCAGCCCTGGAGAAAGAGCGCCCCGGTCGGTTTTAAGGAGGAGGAGCGCCCCCTAAGCGCTACTTTGCCAGATTTGCGCGCCGCCGGCGCGACCGCGGCAGCCCACCCGGAGGAATCGGCCTTGTGTCGGCTAGAAACCGGGCTATGGTCCGCGTCCTTTTTCCCCCGCAGGTCGGGGGCCCACCCCTCTTCGAGCAAAAGCCCCATGGCCAGCAAGTTCGCCCAGTTTCTCACCGACAACAAGATTGACCCCCGTCGCGTCGCCGCCGCTTCGCGCGAGCTCGAGCGCCTGCGCCCCGAAGATCGCGCCAAGCGTCTCGCGCGTCGCCAAGCCAAGAAGAGCGAGACGAAGCCGGCCGAAGGCGCTGAGAAGCCAACGAAGCCGCGTTCCGGTCGCCCGGCCACCGGCCGTGCCCTAACTGCCGCCGCCACTGGCAAGGCCGTTTCAGGCCCGACCAAGAATCGCCTGCTTCGCGCGGTTAATCGCGTGTTGGAGCAGAAGAAGAAGACCGCGACCGACCTCAAGTCGCTTTTCTGAGCGTCTGTCTGAAAATGCCGCGGGGGCGGCGCACCAGAACCAAGGTTGGTGACTGCGCTATCCACGTTTCCGCCCCCGATGGACCTAGCGACCGATGTTGCGGCGTGGTGGGACATCACCTCCAAGCGCGAGCCAGCACGGGCAGTCGCTGTTAAAATCCACCGCGTGGAACCCGTGAGCCTCGTCGAGCGATGCCAGCGTGGCGATGCCGAGGCCATTCGCGAGTTGTTTCGCGAGCATCGTCAAGACGTGACGCGACTCGCTCAACGCATGCTGGGCCGCACGACGGATCTCGAAGACATCGTGCAAGAGGTGTTCTTGCAGGTGCACCGCAGCATCCGTGATTTTCGCCACGGCGCACGCTTCTCGACTTGGCTGTATCGCGTCACCGTCAACGTGGTGCTGATGCATCGTCGCTCGGCCAAGAGCCGGCCGGTGTTTAGCGAAACGCCCGAGCATGTAGCGGCGATCGATCAACGACCGCGCGCCGACGAACAGCTCGATCGCCAGCGGCGAGTGGAAGCGTTTCATCGGCTGCTCGATCGCTTGAGCGACAAGAAACGCATCGTGTTCGTGCTGCACGAGCTCGAAGGCTTGGCGCCGGGAGAGATCGCCCAGATCGTCGGCTCGCCCGTGCTGACCGTGCGCACCCGTCTGTTCTATGCGCGGCGCGAGTTGCTCGCGCTGCTCGGCGAAGAACCCAGCCTGGCAGGCCTCTTCGCCGAGCTCGGCGAAGAGGCACCTGCGCTGTCCGACGCCCGGCCCGCAAAGGAGCCGGCATGACCACGCCCGATCCGCGTGAAGCCGCGCTACGCCAGCTCGTCCGCGACGTCCGCGCCGAGGCGCCACCGGACATCGACTGGTCCGGCGCCGAAGAACGCTTACTGCGTCACGCCCAGCGCTCTGTACCCGCGGCGCGGCGCTCGCCGTACCCGTTGGTGTGGGGCGGGCTGGCGGTTGCGGCGGCAATCGCCCTGTGGCTCGTCGGCCAGCGCGCCCACCACCTGGTGACCCAAGCCCCGGCGACGATCGCCGAAGCGGCTGAATCGCTGCGTCGCAACGGCGACAGCCTAGCGCTCGGCAGCCGCATCGAAGCCGAGGACCGCGAGGTGGCGGTAAACCACGCGGGGCGCGCGACCTGGACGCTCGCGCCGAGCAGCAGCGCGCTATTGGCGGGCCGCGGCGAACGCATCACGGTACAGCTGGAGCGCGGCAGCGTGTTGTCGCAAGTCGTGCCCAACCCGAAGCCGGAGACGTTCATCGTCGAAGCGGCGGGCGCGCGCATCGCCGTGCACGGCACGGTATTCCGCGTCGGCCTCGAAGGTGGCCGGGTGATCGTCGAGGTGCGCGAAGGCACCGTCGGCGTTGGCCCGCTCGGCATCGCGCCCGCGTTTTTCATCAAGGCTCCGGCGCACGGTGATTTCGCCGCCGACGGGCGTAGTGGCAACATCGACGGGCAGCCGGTTGATGAGAGCCAGCAGCGCCGAGCACGGCCAATGAAGCTGACGCCGACGCGCAGCCAGAGCGTCGGCCCCGCCAGCAGCATGGTCGCACCGGTCGCCAGCGCCGAGCTACCAAGCGAACCGTCGATCAACGACATCGAGGTCGGCATCGCGCGGGTCGTCGACGCAACCTCGGACTGCCTCAGCCGTCACATCAAAAGCGCCGATGGCGTTAAGATCACGGTGCGCACCGCGCTCAGCTTGAAGATCCTCAGCTCAGGCGGCGTCGCCGAGGTCGATTTCCAACCACCGCTGTCGCCCGACGCCGAAACGTGCGCCGCCGCGAGCATCTCGCAAGTGACGTTCGCTGCCTCGAAACAGGGCACGCAAGTCACGCGCATGCTCGAGCTGAAGAGGTAGTTGGCAGTTTGGAGTTTGGAGTTCGCAGTTAGGAGCGCGCGGCGGCGGGAGCAGTTGGCGCGCCCTGCTCGGGTTTCCCAACTGCCAACTCCAAACTGCCAACTCACTTCACCGATCGCGCCGCAGTACGACGGCGCGGCCTTGGCCGAGCATCCAGCGGATGCTGTGATCGTTGTCGAGCTTGAAGAGCGCGGTCGAGGTCTTGCCGTCTTTGCTGGTGAAGTTCAGGCGCACGTCGGATTCGTGAACGCTGCCGACTTGGTAGCGACCGGTGCGCGCCTCTTCGGCCGGCACCGCGACCGTCGCGGTCGACCCCGCAAACTCGAAGCTGAGGCCCCGCGCCCAGCCAGTAGCGGCCGCCAGCTGCGAATCCTGAAAGTTCTCGACGGCCTCACCCAGCCAGCGCCCCTCGAGCGAGCGCTGCACCGGATGCCCACAACCTGTTGAACTTCCTAGCATTAGCAGGATCGGGAGCAGCCACGGGCTACGCATGGGCTTCATGTAGCAAATGGTACGACATCTACCTACGTTAGCTCATAGTTTCTTGCGGTCACGATTCGGGGCGTCAAGAGGCTGGGTGGGAGGCCGGGTTCAGCCGCCCAGCTGGGCGGCGTCGCCCGCAACGAAACCGGGCCTCCACCATCCAGCTTGGGCATCGCCCCGAGAGCGAGAGCGAGAGCGAGGCAACAGGAAGGCGGAAAGGCGGGAAGGTTTTGTTGGTTCGAGCGGGCGCTGGAAGCCGCTTCGCTAACCCGCCGCGTCGACCGGGCGGTACCACCCACCAAGAAAATCTCGCCTTCCCGGCTTCCTGTTGTTTCCCTCTCGCCCCTCTCACTTGCAGCAGCGCACCCCAAGGCTGTAATCAAAATATGCGGGTGGGTGGACGGTGATTTTCGCGTCGCAGCCTTCGCGCGTGCTGCGCGAGTAGAAACCGCCTTGGAAGGCGCCGTGCTCTTCGTCGACCCATTCGTCGAGGTTGCCGACCATGTCGTAGATGGCATCGCTGCCCCAGTCGCTGCGGCAGCGTGCGGTCGCGCCGGTTTTGCGTAGCAGCGGCCCGGTTTCGCCTTCGGCGAGGTTGAGGCGCGGATCGAGGTGGTTTTTGGAGGCGTCGCCGTAGAGCACCACGGCCGGATGCGACTCGCGGAAGACGTTGCAGACGCCGTCTTGATACGTGTCGCCGTATGGGAACTTCGTCGCCGCTTGGCCCTTGCACGCCGTGACCCATTCGGCGGGTGCGCACAGGCGCTTGCCGGCGTTTTCGCACACGCTTCGCGCCAGCACGCCGCTCATGTAGCCGCTCGGCACGACCGCAGGCAGCGAGCGTGCGCGCGGCTCGAAGCCTTCGTTCAGCGCGAAATCCGGCGGAAGGGGCAGCGTCGGTGCGCGACGTGGCGGCGTCACTTGCCGAAAAACGCCGTAGATGTGCACGAGCTCGTCGTGCGATGGCGGGTAGTAAGGCGACAGCGCGCGCTCGCGGGCGTCGACCACCGACGCTTCGTAGCGGTCGATACAAAACTGGCCGCGGATCGAAACCATTTCCGGCGGACAGCCAGAGCTAACCTGCGCTGGCATCCCCGGAAAGAGCTGCGGGACTGCCTGGAGCTGGCCTTGGTTTTGGACGAGGTCGCCACCGTCCGGCAGGTAGAGCCGACGTGGCGCGGCCGTGACTGACGCGGTCGTCGCGGACGCAGACGGGCTAGTCGGCGAGCCGCGGTCGCGCGGGGCGTCCGGCTCATCGGATTTACGTGAGCACGCGACGACGGGCGCCAGCGTCAGTAGCCACCAGATACCGATGGCTGCGCGCTCGAACCGGCTCACTTGCCGCGGTAGACGATCAACCCGTGCGACAAGTCGTAGGGCGACACGGCGACGCGCACGCGATCACCCGGAAGCACGCGAATGTGGTGGCGACGCATACGACCGGAGAGCTGTGCACGCACGATGGCTCCACCTTGGTCGACGCGGATGTTGTACTGGCCGCCACCAAGTGCGTCCTGAATGACGCCTTCCATCTCAAGCAGATCGCCCTTACTCATATTTACGACTTGATTCGATCAGCGCAGGGAGCGGGGCAGGCCCCGCGACACCAGGCAAGATTTTTTGGAGGGCGGAAGCTGGCACAATCCCGAAGGTGTTGCAACTTCCGCCAAATTGCGGGGGTTTTGAGCTACATTCGGCCGGTGTTTCCGGCGACGTTTTTCGATTTCAACGGCGTTCTGGTGAATGACGAGGTCGTGCACTTCGAGACTTTTCGAGAGGTGCTGGCCGGCCTCGGCGTCACGCTGAGCGAGCACGACTACCTGCAGCGCTACCTCGGCTTCGACGACGCCGGGGCGTTTCGCGCCATCCTCGACGACGCTGGACAGAAGCCGAGCGCTGAACGAATCGGCGAGCTGATCGAAGCGAAGCGACCGCGGTACATGGCGCGCGCGCGCGCGGCGCTGCCGACGTTCGCCGGTGCGGCCGAGCTGGTGCGGCGCCAAGCGGCGGCAGGACCAGCGCTGGTCGTCTCGGGCGCACTGCGCGACGAAATCGAGCTCGGGCTCGAGGTGTTGGGCGTGCGCTCGGCGATCCAGGCGATCGTTTCGGCCGAAGACACGCAGGTCTGCAAGCCCGATCCGGAAGGGTACCTGCTCGGCATCCGCTGGCTCGCCGAGCGCGGCCAAGAGGCGGCCGCGCGCCGCGGGCTGGTGATTGAAGATTCGTTGGCGGGCGTGCAAGCAGCGAAGGCGGCCGGCCTGCCATGCATCGGGGTAACGCACACGTATTCGGAACGCGAGCTTTCAGGGGCCGGGGCAGACGCCGTAGCGACCTCCTTGGATGGCATCGACGAAGCGCTTTTGACCGCGCTGTTCCGAAGGCTTTATGGCTGAGGCTCCACGCGCGCTTTTGGCACTTGGGGTGCTCGCGAGCCTGTCGCTGAGCGCCAGCCTGTCGCTGAGCGCGCTGGCCACGCCGAGCGAAACTGCGCGGGTTGCGCGCCCGGTCTCGGTAACGTTGCCGTTCGAGCTGCCGGGACTGGGCGGCGTCGCCATGCGCGGCGTCACGATCGGCCCGATCGAGAGCGCGCTGCACCCCGGTCACGGTTACGGCAGCCCCGATTTCGAGCGCAGCCTCGACGAAGCGGTGCGACTCGGCGCGACCTGGATCAGCCTGACGCCGTTTGGGCGCACGTGGGACTTGAAGGCGATCGGCATCGACAAGACCTTCGAGCTGCCGGTCGCGGACAACCAGCGCGGCTTACGCAAAGCGGTGAAGCAGGCGCACGCGCGCGGACTGCGGGTGCTGCTCGTGCCGCACCTATGGGTCGAAAGCGGTGGCTGGCGCGGTGAGATCGATCCGGAGACCGACGAAGGCTGGCGACGCTTTGCCGAGAGCTATCGCGCGTACGTGCTGACGTGGGCGCGCTTTGCAGAGAGCGCGCACGTCGACATGCTGGCGGCTGGCGTCGAGCTGCGAAGCTGGCTCACCACCACCCGCGCGCCCAGCTTTTTCCCAATTTTGCGCGACATTCGCGCGGCCTACTCGGGGCTTTTGACCTACGCCGCCAACTGGGACGACGTCGAGCAAACGGTGATCTTGGGCGAGCTCGATGTGATCGGCGTCAACGCTTTCTATCCGCTGACCGACAAGCCGAACGCCAGCGACGACGCGCTGGTGAGCGGTGGCATGGAGGTGGCCAAGAAGGTGAAGGCGCTAGCCGAGCTTTGGCAGAGGCCAGTGATGTTCAACGAGTTCGGCTACACCGCACGCCCCGACCCAGCGCTCAGGCCCTGGGAGTGGCCCGATCACATGTCTGGCGTAAGGGTCGATGCGCCAGCTCAAGCAGCAGCGTACCGCGGGCTGCTCGCGGGCATGCTGCAAGCGCCCGAACTGGTCGGAGCGTTCGTGTGGCGGCTGTACTCGGATCCGGATGACCTGTCGCAAGAAGCCGAGTGGGGCTTCTCCCCGCGCGGGCGCCAGGCGGAGTTGTTCCTGCGCGATGCGTTTTGGGGCAGCTGGTCGAGCGACACGCGCGAGGCAAGTCGCGGCGGTTTGTATCGCCCGCGCGCCGAGATCCCCGGCGTGTTCTGAGCGTTGTACGGATAAACCGTAAAGTACGTGTCAGAAAATGCAGATAGACGCTACAGCCAGGTTTTGGCATCCATGACAGCGAAGGCTCGGGAGCAATCTTCGCTCACGCCTTCGGCGGAGCTGCCATGGATGCGAAGGTCTTGCGAGCCGCGGTGTCGGCTGCGATCCGGGTGACGGTCTCGACGACGCTGATCGGTTGCGGCGGCAACGTTACGACGGACGCTGGGGGTGCTCGGACTCCTGAGACAAACGATGCCGCCAGTTCGAAGGAGCCCAGCAGCTCGGTGAAGGGCAGCGGGGATCAAGCCAGCGTGCCCTACCCGGTTAGCGGCACCGGCTCGAGTGAAGCCAAGGCGGGCAGCAGTGCGACAGCGGGCGGCGCCGCAGCGGGCGGTACGAGCTCGACCGGCGGCGTCGAAGTCGGTGGCATGGCTAACGCCGCCGGAGCGGACGAGATCGGCAACGCGGGCACTGCCGGCGCACCAATCGCAATCTGCGGCGCGGTTGCGGACGCCTGCTTGACGTTGCTCGAGCACGCCCCAGCCAACGAGCCACCTAGCATAGTCGGCAAGCCTTGCTGCGAAGCAATGCTCGAGGAGCTGACGCAACTGCAGCACGCCAATGCCGAATGCTATCAGCACCTTTGGAACCGCGTGATGCAACCGGGGGTACGCCCGCAATGCTGCAATGACCCGAGCACCTGGCAGCATCAGGCGTGCGCGCCCTGGGGCCCGCCCGTGCCGCCCGAGCTTTCGCTCGCCGCGCTCCTGCAGTGGGGCACGGCGGCGTGAAAGCCGTGCTGGATTTGCGCTCAGCGGCCCGCTGGCATCGCCCGGTGGTTCCGGACATGCCAGCGCTGCAGATTGCGGCAGTCGCGACGTGGCGCGGGCGGATGGTGAACGAGTATCAATCCGCCGAAGTGTTCGGCGCGCTCGGCAAGCAGGCCGAAGCGATTGGCAAGCAGGCCGAAGCGATTGGCATCGCCGCCAAGGTAGTCGAGCAGCTGTTCGAGTTCGAGGCCGAGGAGCGAAAGCACGGCGTGCTGTGCGGCGGCGTCGTGGAAGCCTTGGGGGGTGAGGCGCGCGCCGAGGTGACGGTGCCGCGACAGTTGTCTCGGCATCCAGGCATGGCGCCGCTCGAAGGATTTTTGCGCAACGTGCTCAGCGTGTCGTGCCTCAGCGAAACGGTCGCCGTGGCGTTGATCGGCGCGGAGCGGCTGGAGATGCCGGACGGCCCGCTGCGCACGGTACTGTCGGAGATTTGGGCGGACGAGGTCGGCCACGCGCGCTTCGGCTGGCGAGTCGCGCAGGAGCTGCTGCCAGCACTCGACGACGCAGCACGCCTGCGGATTTCGCTCTACTTGCGGGTCGCTTTGCGGCACCTCGAGCTGCACGAGCTGGCTCATCTGCCGCTGGCCTCGACACCGCCCCCGGCAGGCGTGGCACTTGGCCTCTGCAGCGGCGCCGACGCGCGCGTGCTGTTCTACGAAACCGTCAGCGAAGCGATTTTGCCGCGTCTCGAAGACTTAGGCCTCGCCGCGGACGACGCCTGGATGGCGCGCAAAACCGCCGATTCACTGCTTTCCCCAACTCCCAACTCCCAACTCCTAACTCCCAACTCCCAACTCCCAACTCAATAAGACCCGTCCGGCAATTTCACGCCCCTCGGCAAATCCAACGCCGGCGCCTGGACGGCGCCTTCTCCGCCCTCGAGGTAGGCGTAGCGCGCGACGTTGGACAGCACGCGCGCCACGTAGCCGCGGGTCTCTTCGTAAGGAATGCGCGCCACGAACAGATCTAGCGGCAGCGTTTCGCCACCGACCAGCCAGCGGCTGACGGCTTGCGGCCCCGCGTTGTAAGCCGCCAGCGCGAGCGGCACGCTGCCCTGAAAGCCGTCGATCAACTTGCGCAAGTAGGCAGACCCAAGATGCACGTTGGCGTGCGCGCGGGTTAGCCCCCGCGGCTCGACCTTCTCGCCCAGCTCGTCGGCGACGCGATCGGCGGTTGCGGGCATGAGCTGCAGCAAGCCGATCGCGCCAGCCGGCGAGCGCACGGCAGCTCGGAACCCGCTCTCTTGACGCATGACAGCCCACAAGAGCCCGCGAGGAAGCAGCCGCTCGCGCTCAGCGCGCGTCACGACGTCGGCGTAGGGCCTCGGATAGACGCAATCCCACATCCAGCGCGAGCGCGGCCCCGGTGCGCGATCGAGCCCGGCGCGCGTGGCGGCGTCCTGGCCGACCGCGTAACGGCGATCTGCCACTTCGAGCAAGCCGTACAGCTCGCACAGCGCTTCACCCGAGCGAGAGGCGTTGCTGCGCGACAGCCGGCGCTCTTGGCTCGCCAGCGCCGTAGCGGCTTCATTTTCGAGCCCGAGACGATGCAAGAGCGCCGCGTCGGCCGGCAGCTTCAGCTCGAGCGGCGGCGGCGTCGCGCCACTAGTGGCTGGTTCGAGCCAAGCCGGGAGCTCACTGCCGAGCGCGCGCAAGCGTGCCGCCGCAACCAGCGCCGGGAAGGTGAGCGGAAATTTGCGGATGACGTCCTTGAAGGCGGCGATCGCCTGCTCGCGCCTGCCGGTCGTCAGCAGCGCCACCGCGACCAGCTCGCGCAGCTGCGCCTCGAAACGCGCGTCTTTGGTGCGCGTGACGAGCCGATTCAACAGCGGCAAGCTCTCGACGGCTTGGCCGGCAGCCAGCAGCGCGACGGCGCGCTCGTACGCCGCATCGTCGAAGTAGCGGGCTTTGGCGCCGCGCTTCTGCAGGTACGTCGCGTAGGCGGCCGCGGCTTTGTCGAAGGTGCCGGCGGCCAAGAAGATCCGCGCAATCGACAGCTCGGCTTGTTCGGCCCACGGCGTCGTACCGAAGCGCTGCATCACCAGCCGATAGCCGGCCTCGGCGCCGCGGTCGTCTTGGGCACGCGCCCGCGAACGCGCCATGTAGAACAGCTCTTTGGCGGCGTCCTCGGTACCGAGCTGGCTAGCCTTTTCGAACAGCTTTTCGGCGGCCGCGTAGTCGCCACGCGAGTTGAACAGCGCCAAGCCGCGCAGCGAGGAGAACACGCCCGGCCGCGTGAGTCGCCCAGCCAGGGGTTCGATGAACGACAGCTCCGATTCGAGATCGCTGACGCGTCCAGCCGCCGCCAATACGCGGGCGCGTGCCAGGCGATCGGCCGGCGAGAGCGGCGACTTTTCGCCCAGCTGCGCCAGCTTGGTGACGGCTGTTTTGGCTTCGTCCGACAGCGGTGCTTCGACAGCCACGAAGCGAAAATCACCCGCCCACAGCGGCTGCTTGCCGAGCTTTTCGGCGGCCGAGCCACGGGCGTAGCGCAGCCACACCTCGCGCTCGTGGGCCCCACGGCCTTTGCCGAGCCCAGCCAGCCCGCGCTCTGCAACCTTCAACGCGTGCTCGGCGTCGCCCGCTTCGAGCCACGCTTTGGAGGCGTGGGCCAGCGACTGTGCATCGCCGCGCGCTTCGAGCAACTTAGCGGCGTCTGCCGGAGGGCCGGCGGCGAGCAGCACTTGTCCGCGCAGCTCACCGACTTGCGAGGAGAGCACGGGCAATGACTGTTCGAGGCCGGCCAACAGCGGCAGCGCGGCCGGAGCCTGACCAAGCTCAAGCCGTGTGCGCGCCCAGGCGAAACGCACTTCAGCGTTGTGCTGAGCGTCGGCGGGTAGCGCTTGGAACGCGCGCTCTGCTTCTTTGTAGCGCTGGCCGCGCAGCGCTTCGGCCCAAGGTGGCGGTGGCTCGGGCGGCGACTCCGCGCTCTTCGCCGAGGTCGCTGCGCTGGCGCTGCGCAAGAGCGACGGCGTCGCTTTGAACGGACCGTCAGGCTGGCTTTGACAGCCGCCCAAGGCGAGCAAGCACCACGCGCCGCACGCTCCGGCGAGCCCCGCCTGCGACCTTACCAACCCCATCGGTACTCGGCCCGCAGGAGCGCGTCGAAATTTCTGGCGTCGGCGTTGACCAGCGCGTTGTCGAAGCGCAGCGTGACGCCGACGCCGAGCTTGCGCGAGATCCCGTAGTCGAGCCCGAGCCCGAGCCCCAACGCGGCGTCATGGCGCTTGAAGGCCAAACCGGCGCGCGGCGCATCGAGGAAACCTAAGTAGCCCGCGTACACTCCGGCCCAGGGTACCCAGCGCAGCACGTCGAGCTTGTAGGCGACGCCGACCATGGCCGAGAGCGCGTTCGGATTCTGCTCGTCACCCGCCTGGTAGTGGTAGCCGCGCGCCGTGACCTCGAGCCGCGCGTCGAACACGTCCGAAAGGCCGTAAGCGGCGTACGCCGACAGCGCCGGGCTCATGCTCAAGCCCGTGCCGTTCGTCACGCCACCACCCACGCCGAGGTGCCATTCGCGCTCGAAGGCTGCAGCCGAGCGGGGCGCAGCGCAAAGCGCCAGCGAAAGCCCGACTCCTAGAACCAACGCCGCGCGCCTCATGCCGCTCCCTTACAGCATATTCACCGGGTCCACGTCGATAGCGACGCGCACCTGCCGATCGGAAGGCGCCCGCGCCACCGCGAGCAAGGCGGCGCGCAGCGCGGCGCGGTCGTTCGAACGCACCAGAAAACGGTAGCGATACCGATTGCGCAAGCGCAGCAGCGGCGCCGGTGCGGGGCCGAGGATCTCGGCTCCCTGCCCCTCCTTGCGCGCCAATCGGGCCAAGCGCTCGGCCGCGCCCTGCGCGCGCGGCTCCTCGACCGCGTCGACCCGCACCAGCGCCAACCGCGAAAACGGCGGATAGTTGAGCTCCTGACGCAGCACCATCTCCTGCTCCACGAAGCCAGTCACGTCGTGCGACGCCGCAAACGCCACCGCCGGGTGGTCAGGCGTGCGGGTCTGGATCAACACCTTGCCCTTCACTGCACCGCGACCGGCGCGGCCGGCGACTTGGACTAGCAAGTGGAAGCTGCGCTCGGCGGCGCGAAAGTCGGGCATCGAAAGCGCGGCGTCCGCGTTCAAGACCCCGACCAGCGTGACGTTGGGCAGATCGTGGCCTTTGGTAACCATTTGCGTGCCGACCAGGATGTCGAGCTCGCCGTCGCGCATGCGATTCAGGACCTTTTCGCTCTTGATGCCGGCGGCGACGTCGCGATCGAGCCGCGCGATGCGCGCCGCCGGAAAGCGTTGAGCGAGCAAGCTCTCGATGCGCTCGGTGCCGGCGCCTTCTTCACCGAGCTCAGCGGCGTTGCACTTCTGGCAGCGGTCGGGGATGCGCGTCGTGTAGTCGCAGTAGTGGCAGACCATCTCTGAGCGGCGCGCGCGGTGCAGCGTGAGGCTGACCGAACAATGCGGACACTCGGCGATGTGTCCGCACGATTCGCAGATCAGGCTCGGCGCAAAGCCCCGGCGATTCAGGAACAAGATCGCCTGGTGTTTGTCGCGCAGCACCTCTTCGAGGGCGCGGACCAGCGGCAAGCTGAGCAGCTTTTCGCCAGCGATACCCGAGCCGACCCGCCGAATATCGACGACCTCGACGCTCGGCAGAATCGAGGACGCACGCGCGCGAGCTGGTAGGCGTAAGTGCAGAAGCCGGCCGTCGCGCACCAACGCGATGCTCGACAGGGACGGCGTCGCCGAGCCGAGCACGCAAACCGCCCCGGCGCGGTGCGCACGGAGCAGGGCCATGTCGCGCGCGTGGTAACGCACGCCTTCTTCTTGCTTGAAGGAGCCGTCGTGCTCTTCGTCGACGCAGATCAGGCCGAGCTGCGAGACGGGCGCGAACAAGGCCGAACGCGCCCCGACCGCGATCCGCAGCTCGCCCGAGCGCAGGCCGCGCCACATGCGGTGCCGCTCGGAGTCGCTCAAGGCGCTGTGCATCACCGCGATTTGGTCGCCGAGGCGTGCCCGAAACCGCGCCACCAACTGCGGCGTCAACGCGATCTCGGGTACCAGCACGATCGCGCTTTTGCCCAATTCGAGCGTGCGTTTGGCGGCGCGCAAATAAACTTCGGTCTTGCCGGAGGCCGTCACGCCTTCGAGCAGAAACTGCGCGCGCTCCGCGGTTTCGAGCTTGTGAACGATCGCCGAGACCGCCACGGCCTGCTCTCGATTCAGCTCGGGTGGCACGTCGGGCGTGACGGGTGCCGCGAGCAACGAGTCGGGTGGAGGTTCGCGCTTTTCGAGCTCGACGAAGCCCAGCTCAGCGAGCCGTTTGAGCGCCGGCCGCGCGCCGGGGACGCGTTTTTCCAGCTCGGCCACCGGCAAGGCGCCGTCGCTGAGCGCGTCGAGCACCGGTTGCGCTTTGCCGCGCGGCACGGTCGCGAGCGGGCGCTGCGGATTGAGCGCCACGAACTGCACCCAGCGGCCGACGACCTTCGCCGGCACCTTGCCGAGCTGAGTCTGCGTCGACTTCAACAGCTCCGCCGCGGTTCGCTCGACGGCGGGCAGCGAAAGCTCGATCGCGCCGCCGATCGGCGCGATGTAGTACTTGGCCAGCTCCTGCAAGAAGCTGAGCAGCTCTTCGGGCAGCACCGGCTCGGCGTCGACGACCGCGACGATCGGCTTCATGCGCTCGATAGGAATGTCGGGCACGCGCTCGCTAACTTCGAGCACCACCCCGAGCACCTTGCGCTTGCCCAGCTCGCACAAGACGCGCGCACCGCGCTGGACGCGGCCGCGCAGCTCCGGCGGAACCAGGTAGCTGAAGGCTTGTCCCAGCGGCGCCGGCACGGCCAGGCGCGCTTGCCAAACTGGCGTCAGGGTCGGCGCCAGGCCGCTGTCGGCGAGTGCCTCAGGCTCGCTCATCGCATCACGTAGGCAGTGACGGCCGCTGTGACCAACGCGACCAGCAGCCAAACCAGCCACGAAGACCCTGGCTCAGGCCGCCTGGGAAGGCGGTCGACGCTTTGGACCATGGCTTCGAGCGATGGCGGCGGTGGCTCCATCCGCGGCGCCTCGGTGCAAGCCGGCGCGTCGTCAGGCACCAGGCTGGCCGGTGGTCGCACGGCACCTCGCCGCCGATCGGGCACGTCGTCGCTGGATCCAGACACCCAGTAACGATCCCAGCGCCGGGCAGGTGGGTCAAGCGCGGCTACGCAATTGCGCGACGCGCGTTAGGCGCTGCAGGCATGTCACGGCCGGCGAGCCTGGGCGGTGCAGCCTTCGCTCGCCGGCGAAAGATCTGCGCAGCGATCGCGAGGCGCCAGAACCCAGCTGCAGTAGTCCAAGAAGACCACGCCAGTGATGCTGCGGAACGTCGTCGGGTAGCGGTAGTGCGGCGCCTTCGCCGAAGCGCGCGGCCCACCCTCGCTCAAGTCGAAATAGTAGAGCCGCGAGTGCACTTCGAGCGCCGTTTGCTCGAGTCGAACGACGCCGAACGGGAACACTGCGTCGGCGTCGTCCGCGTCTTGCAGCGCCGAAGCGTTGTCGAGCCGCACCAGCGCGCCGCCCCAGTCGCGCAGCAGCTGCGAATCCTTGCCGGCCGCCAGGCGATCGGCGAGCGCGCGATCGATGACGGCGGCTTCGGGCTCGGCGCCAGCCGAGCCACGCCGCGCGGGGCACGCGACGTCGATGCGCAGCTGCTGCGCGGGAGCGATGCCGTCGCACGCAGCAGGTGCGTACTCGTCGAGCGTACCCTCGACGTCGAGGCTGTCGCCTGGCGTCAAATCGTCGGGCAGGCCGTCGGAGCCGGGCGCGCAGACAGCACCCTCGGCATGAGGCGCGCCGAACGAAACCAGGAACAGGCCAGACCCGATACCCACGTGGGTCGGAGTTGCGGCGAACGCGCCCCACAGGCAGCTGCCCGATTTTGCCTCGGAAACCAGGAACTTCTGCGAGCTCGCGACGAGCTTTCCAACCGAAACGGCAACGCCGCCGTGGACGCGTCCGGAGTGGATCTCGTCGAGCGTCACCGGCTCGGCACCGCAGCCTTCGGCCAGGGTTGAAGCGCCGCCGCCGGCCGTGGTCGGCGCCGACTCGGCACCCTCAGCTGTGGCACCGCCAGTTTCCGCGTTGCGCGTGTCGCGGCCGTCCGGCGCCGTTTCGACGGCCTGCGTCGGCTCGGCTCCCGCGGCACCGCGCGGTGAGTCGGTCTCCGTCGCATCCGTCGCGAGTGGCGCGCCGTCTGCGCGTCCGCGACACGCTACTAAGAGAACAACCGCCACCAACCCATATCGCCCCATGCCTGCCTATCGGTCGGCGGGGCATCGGGTTGCGTCAAAAAACTCATCGAGCGCGCGGGCAGCTGCCCGCGGGACAGGCCTACCCTATCTCGTAACGGCAGGGGCCCTACGCCGCCTCGACGACTCCAGCTGCGCTCAGCCCGGGGCTTTGTCGAGACCGAAGCCGTCGTGCAGCGCGCGCACCGCAAGCTCGGTGTACTTGGCGGCGATGATGCAGCTGATTTTAATCTCGCTGGTGCTGATGCCCATGATGTTGATGCCTTCGCCGGCCAGAATGCCGAACGTTTTGGCAGCCACACCGGCGTGCGAGCGCATGCCCAAGCCGACGATCGACACTTTGGCGATCTCCGGATCGTACGCGACCTGACCGCCACCCAGCTCTTTGACGGTGCTCTCGATCAGCTCTTTGACGCGCGCGAGATCGGTCTTGGCGACCGTGAACGTGACGTCGGTCGAGCTGCCGCCGCTGGACGGGCTCTGAATGATCATGTCGACGGAGACGTTCTGCTCGGCGAGCAGGCCGAAGATTTTGGCGACGATGCCGGGCCGATCGGGCATGCCGACTAGCTGCACCTTGGCTTCACCCTTGTCGTAGGCCACGCCCGAGACGACAACCGATTCCAAACCTTCTTCGGAAGCAACCATGGTTCCTGTCTTATCGCTGAAGGAGGAGCGCACGTGCACGGGAACGCCGTACTTCATGGCCACCTCGACGGATCGAATTTGCAGCACTTTCGCACCGAGCGAAGCCAGTTCGAGCATCTCTTCGAAGCTGATGCGATCGATTTTGCGCGCTCCGGGGCAGATGTTCGGGTCGGTCGTGTAAACGCCATCCACGTCGGTGTAAATTTCGCAGACGTCGGCTTTGATCGCCGCGGCGATCGCGACGGCGGTGGTGTCGGAGCCGCCACGGCCGAGCGTCGTGATGTTGCCGCCCGGCTCGATGCCTTGAAAGCCGGCCACGACCGCGATGTAGCCGCTCTCGACCGCGGCGCGCAGTCGCGAGTCCTCGATGTTGACGATGCGCGCTTTGGTGAACGCGTCGTCGGTCTGGATGCGGATCTGATGGCCGAGGAAGCTCCTGGCTTTGCCGCCCATCTTTTGGATCGTCATCGCGACGAGCGCGGCGCTGACCTGCTCACCGGTGGAGGCGAGCGAGTCCATCTCGCGCATGTCGGGCGTAGGCGAGATTTCGTGCGCCAACCCCAGCAGGCGATTGGTTTCGCCAGACATCGCGCTGACGATCATCACGACTTGATGACCTTCGCGCTGCGCTCGGAGCCCGAGCTCCGCCACGCGACGCATACGCTCTAGATTTGCGACCGAAGTACCGCCGAATTTCTGGACGACAAGGGCCAAGGCGGGGAAGCGCGTACCGCCCAAAATCAGGCGCGTCAAGGCTACGCAGGCCGAGAAAATCGCAGTCGGCGGGGTTCAGACGCGAGGTTGTCGAGCCGCCCCGACTCGACCGCCGGGCCGACAGCGTCAGTACCCGACGCCGGCGCCCGTGAAATCGATGTAGTTCAGATTGAACCGCTTAACCGACGCACCTGCCGCAACTCCACCGCGTGAAATCCCACGCTATCCGCGGGTGGCGAGATCCCGCACACTCCGCTGCGTGCAGACCTCGCTGCTGATCGACTCGATCGTCCGTCAAACCACGGTCCTGATCGCCCAGCTCTCGACCACGTCGGGTCTGCGTGCGCCGCTCTCCCACGTCGCCAACCAGGTCTTCCTCGACTTGGTCACCGAGCTTGAGGGTCAAGGCGTCGGCCGCAAAGTCATCGCCGACATGTTCGGCCTGGCGCTGCGCTCCTACCAGCAGAAGGTCCAGCGCCTGCAAGAGTCGGCGACCGACCGCGGCATGACGCTGTGGGAAGCCATCCTGGGCTACATCCAACAGCACAAGACCACCAGCCGCACCCAAGTGCTTTCACGCTTCGCCCGCGACGACGGCGCCACCGTCCGCGGAGTTCTCAACGATCTCGTCGGCAGCGCGCTCGTGTACCGAACCGGCGGCGGCGACGGCACCGTGTACCGCGCCGCCCAGGGCGACGAGGTCGAAAGCGCGCTCGAACCGGCCGGTCGCGCCGCCAAGCAGGCCCTGGTCTGGGTCACCGTGTATCGGGAAGGCCCGATCTCGCGCCAAACCCTGGGCGAACGCCTGCGCCTTCAGCCCGAAGACCTGCAATTGGCCTTGGAGCAGCTGACGGCCGAGGGCCGCATCCAAACCATCGGTAAGGATGACAACCCGCTCTACCGCGCCGAGAGCTGCCTGATCCCGATTGACCAAACCGCCGGCTGGGAGGCCGCGGTCCTCGACCACTTCCAGGCGATGGTCGGCGCGGTCTGCGGCAAGCTCGCGCTGGTCACTGGGCCAAAAGGCGCCGCTCCCAACGTCGGCGGCAGCACCTTCACCTTCGACGTCTGGCCTGGCCATCCCCAGTATGACGAGGTCGTCGGCCTGCTCGAACGCTCCCGCCAAGCGCTCGCAACTCTTTGGGATGCCGTGCATGCCCACAACACAGGAGAAGGAAAACCACCTTCCCATGACCGGGTCACATACTATTTTGGCCAGAATGTGCGCGCTGATGTGTCTCCTTTGGAGTGAACATCCAGCGCACGCTCGGCCCCCGGTCGAGGGCCTCCGGCCATCGTGCAGGGGTGTCCAGCCGGCCACCCCTCCCACCCGTCGACGATAGCCAAACGCATTGGCTGGCTGCCCTGGTGCGTGCTGCAGCGCCCAACGCTCCGCCTAAGCCGGCTTAATCCACAGCCAATCATGGCCGGAAAACGGCCCAAACCTGGCGTTTTTATTGGAGTCGCACCTTTCCGCAAGGTCTGAGGTGGTAAGAATCATTAACGGGCATGACAACGCAGCGCATCCTGGTCACCGGCGCCGCCGGAAAAGTCGGCCAGGTCTTCATTCGTCGTTTCTTGGCTGATCCTCGCTTCGAAGCGTTCACCGTCCGAGCGCTGTGTCACAACCGGAAATTGCCCGCCGGCCCCCGGCTCGAGGTCGTCTCCGGGCCGATCGAGCAGCGCGCGGTCGTCGACGAAGCCATGTCCGGCGTGACGCACCTGTTGCACCTGGCGACCAGCAAAGAGAATCCGGACACGATCATGGACGTGGCCGTTAAGGGCATGTTTTTCATGCTCGAGGCCGCGCGCACCAGCTCGACATTCAAGCAGTTCCTGCTCGTGGGCGGCGACGCTGGCATGGGGCATTTTTTCTACCCGCACCCAGTGCCGATCACCGAAGCGCAAAAACACAGCGCCTATCCCGGCTGCTACGCGCTCTCCAAGGTGCTCGAAGAGGTCATGCTCGAGCAGTACTACATCCAGTACGGGCTCAACGGCTGCTGCCTGCGCGCGCCGTGGATCATGGAAAAGGACGACTTCAAATACCAGCTGTCGTTCGGCGACGACGTATTCGGCGGCCCGCGCTGGTGCGATCTAGTCACCAAAGAACAAGCCGCCACCCACGCGAAATCCGGCGCCGTCCCGATCATGCTCGACCCCGATGGCCAGCCCGTGAAGCGCAACTTCGTCCATGTCGAGGACTTGATCAGCGCGATCAACATTGCCATCGATCACCCTAAGGCTAAGCAGCAAACCTTTAACGTCTGCATGAACGAGCCGGTCGACTACGCCGAGCTCGCCGCGTACCTGAAAAAGACGCGCAACCTCGAAGGCGTGCCGGTCAAAACACCGTACCGTTCTACCTGGCTCGACAACACCAAAGCCAAATTCACACTTGGTTGGCGCCCCGAATACGACCTCGCGAAAATGATCGACGCGGCCTACGACTACAAAAGGCCCGTAGAGGACCCGCGCGTCGTCTACTACCCCGGCTGAGCCTCGACCTTTTTTCCCCGCAACCGGTGGGCGCCCGCGGCCGACTGGTGGCGTGGGAATGGGAGGTCTACATTATGGCGATGTCCGGCGAGCTCCGTTACGTGCGTGCACCGGTCCCGGTGCATTTCCCGGCGGAGGAGCAGGTGCCTGAGACGAAGCAGCATTTCCGGCTGCGCACGCTGCTGTACGAGTTCCTGGCGCTCGCCTTCGCCGACCGCGCCGCGATCGGTTGCGATCAGTTTGTCTACTGGGATCCGACCGATCCGAAAGCGCGCCTGGCGCCCGACGCGTTCGTCCGATTGGGCGAGCCCGATCACCTGTTTCGGAGCTGGAAGGTTTGGGAACGCGGCGCCCCGCAGCTCGCGATCGAGGTCATCAGCGACGCAGACGAGCGCGATCGTGACTGGGACGCCAAGCTCGCTCGCTACCAACGCCTGGGCGTCATCGAGCTTGTCCGCTTCGATCCCAACTCGCCCGAGCGACAATTGCGGATCTGGGACTCGATCGGCGACGACCTGGTGGAGCGCGATGGGCTTCAGACCACCGCGCAAAGCCTAGTTCTGCCGGGACATTGGCTGCTGCTCGAAGACCCGGCCCTGGGCCTCACGCTGCGCCTCAGCCACGACTCCGTCGGCACCAGCCTCTACCCGACGCCCGCCGACCGGATCCGTGACCTCGAAGCACAGCTCCGACAACGCGCGCCCTGAACGCCCCGCTCACCCGAACGTGCTCCGCCAAGCTAGGTGCGCGCCAAGCAACTTCAGCGCGCGCGCCGTCAGGCTCTTGCCCGGCTCGCTGCGCGGCCACGTCGACGCCCCCGACGGATGCGGCAACGGAATCACGTCGATTTTCCGGCGCCCGCGCGCAATCTCGAACGTCTGCCCAATCTGTTCGACGAGCTGCCGCGCTGGCAAAAACTGCTCGATCGCTAGCCGCCCAATCGGAATCAGCAGCGTTGGCTCCAGCAGCTCAAACTCGCGCTCCATCCAAGGCCGGCACGCCTCTACTTCGACCGGCGATGGCACACGGTCGCCCCCGCGCGGATTCTTTCCCGGGAAACACCGGCAAGTCGCCACCATGTAAACGCGCCGCCGAAACTCCGCTTCATCAACCCCCAGCGTCGCAAACCACTTGAACAATTGCTTGCCCGCCGTCCACGCAAACGGCCGCCCCAACGCCGGCTCTTTGTCGCCCGGCGCTTGCCCGACCAGCAAAATCTTCGACACCACCGCCGGCCCGACCACCACCGGCTTGTGCATTTCAGGACACCGCCGACACCCTCGCAGTGCCTCCTGATGCTCTTCCAACAGGGCTAGCCGCCGCACTCAATCCGTCGAGCCCGCCGGCTTCAACCGCTGCGCGATCGCCGACTTCCGAATGGTTCCAGTAGTCATTTGCCAGCCTTCCGAGCAGCCAGGTTTAGCTGACCGCGCACTCATGCCAGCAAGCCGTGCCGGGCTCCACCTGAGCTATCAACCGAACCTGACTGCCCAGAAGCAGGCAGGGGACTACTTTAGTGCCGACACCAACCAGTTTTGAGGTCCCGGATTCGTTCAGCTGGCACTCACCAATGTGACCAGATCAGGCAGTGTTGGACCTAACCAAAGTGGTCAGTACACTGTTTCAGCCGACCCCTCTCCCTGTTTCTGCCCGCATACCTCCGCCCACATCGGCGCGCATGACCATCACTGCTTCCAACAAAAAAAGTGGTCTTCGCGCCATTACCAGAGTGTCATGTTTACGACGAGCTTTGCCTCACCGCTGCGCCCCCAAATGCGTGAGGCTCGCTCGTCGTTGACACGACTTGTACGGCTCGCGGCACTCATTGATTTGGAAGGCCCCGAGCCCGAAGTCGCACTCAAAAGAAACGTAATGGAACGCATCGCGCACAGCACTCTCTCCGGCGGTATCGACGGCGAGTGCTGGAGTCAACGAATGGGCTCACACCCGTTCAGCGGCTCTCGAAACCGGGTAGTAGTAAGTACTACTTCTCTACTCCCGGTCATCTTACGCGATTGACTAGCTCTCACCGACCACATACAATCTGTTTCCAGGATGCGGCCCAAGGGTCGTTCGGGGCCCGAACAAATCGCGAGGAGTTTCATGAAACCCATTTCTCTTAAATCTGTTGCGCTTGCCGCTCCCATTTTCTCTCTGCTGGCCATGGCCAACTGCGCCTCTGACGAGCCGGTTACCAATGCTGGCGCCGCTGGTACCGGTACGGCTGGTACGACCGCTGGCACTACGTCCTCTACCGCTGGCGTGGGCACCGGTGGCTCTAGTGGAGGTTCAGTTGCGATGACGGCTGGCACCACTTCTGGTGGCACGGGCACCGCCGGCACGGGCATTGGCGGGACGGGCACCGCCGGCACGGGCACCGCCGGCACGGCTGGCACGGTCGGTACCGCTGGCACTGGCGGCACCGCTGGCGGCGGCTCCCCCTGCAAAGCAGGCGGCGACATGGCCAAGTGCATCGACGAGGTTGCTGGCAAGGTCAGCGACTACGGCGTGTACGGCTTTAAGAGTTCGTGGTTCATCACAGGCTGTGCCGACAAGCAAGGTCATGACTGCGTCACCGTTCCTACCTGTCCGAGCGCCGGTGCCACCTTCGAAGAGAAGGGCGGCCGAACGCTCGAGACGTTCACGCTCGGCGGCGTCGCGGGTCAACACTACAAGGTGACCTTCCAGTTCAACGGTCTGTCGGAAGCCAAGGAGTACAAGGACGGCACTCGTGACTCCGCTGCGATGGTGCCCGCCAACCCCGAAGCCGCCATCTGGGATACGTTCTACCGTGATGGTACGTCGATTCCGTCGAACTACAACGTGATGAGACTCTCGGTGTTTGACGACAAGGGCGCCGAGGCCCGCCACTACTACATGAACTCGTTCCCGGCCGGCGGTGGCTGGGAATCGCATCGCACGTTCTTGATCAGCTACACGAAATCGATCGTCGTCGTCGGCGGCGGCAAGATCACGTACCTGGTGCAGGACTCTAACTGCCACGCCATTGACAACTGCGGCGCGGGCAACGTCCCGGACGACAGCTGCAACGGCCCGCGCAGCTTGCCGGGTAACGACGCGACTACGATGTTGCCGGCCATGTACAAGGACCCGAAGGACGGCGTGGTCAAAGGGACTGCCAGCTTGAACCAGCTCTCCAAGGGCAGTGTGGCGCAACCGTGGCACTCGCAGGCTTCTCACCTCACGATCACCAAGATCGAAGAGACGGCTGACCCTGTGACGATGAACTACTAGTCACGAGCTGCGTGAGTCTTGCGTGAAAGGCGTTGCGCCCGCTGGCGACGCTGTCAGTGACGAAACACAGGCTGGAATTCGCACGCAATCGTGCGATTCCGGCCTGTGGTGTTTTGTGAGAGCGGGCCTTAGTGGCCTACTGGCTGCACAAGAATCTTGTCCCGCTCCACGTGCGTAGTGAAGACTTGCTATGGCGTGACTCTCAGTTTAGACGCCGTAGTGTTTTTTAGGCTTCTCAGTGACGCATTGCTTCGTGTACGGTGCGCGCGCTGCTCGTGAGCCACTGCCGTCGTGACAAGAGCGAAAGTAAGCTCTTGCTGTTCGACCCGAAAAGTTTGCTGCCCCTGAGCGAAAGGTTGTGTATCCGTGAGAATAGCGAACTCGAATAGGGCCCTCCTAAAGCGCACCGTTAGTGCCATAGCTCTTTTCGCCGGCTGTGTACTTACGACGCGAACCGCGTCGGCCGAGGTGACACTCGTCAAGAGTGACCCGTGGGAGGTCTACACGTCTGGCCGCGTCAACCTGTTCTTCGGTTACGCGTTCGGCGACGCCAAGCCGGGAGGTCCGGGCACGCTGAAGGGCGGCGGCGTCGATTCCTCGTCGGACAAGATCCCCGACTTGCTGCCGAATGGCATGCCTGACAACAGCAAGCCCGGCAAGCTGAACAAGATGCGCTTTCACAGCGGCTTCGTGCCGAACGTGTTCAGCCTCGGTGTGCGCCGCAAGATTGGCGGCGACACGACGCTCCGAGCGCAAATGTCAATCTGGGGCACGATTGAGACGCAGGCGCAGCGCAAGTTCGTGCCGGTCATCACCGACTTCCGCGAAGGCTTTCTCGAAGCCGAGGGCAAGTGGGGCACGTTCACCGCAGGTCGCTTCGGTAGCTTGTTCTCGCGCGGCGTCACCGAGACAAACTTCCTCTACTTGCACGGCTACGGCGTCGGATTTTGGGGTGGTGGAGGTACGTACAACCCGGGTCCCACTGCGGGCCTGATCGGTTTCGGCGTGCTGGCGAACAGCTTCTCGCCTGGGGTCATGTACACGACGCCGAGCTTGGGCGGCCTCAAGGTAGCGCTCGGGTTGTTCGACCCGGTCAGCATCGCCGGTTCGTGGGACGGCACGCGCACGCCGCGTCCGGAAGCTGAGGCGATGTACGACTTGAAGTCGGACTCGTTCAAGCTCCACCTTTACGCCAACGGCGCGTTCCAAAAGGTCTATGACCCGGGCCAAACCCAAGACAACACGGTCAAGGGCGTCGGCGCAGGTTTCCGCGCTGAGATCGGCAACTTCCACATCGGAGCTGGCGGCCACTATGGTCAGGGCCTCGGCCTCTACTACGCGCTCGAAGGCTCGGACGCTGACGTGTCCGGCCCCCTCAACCCCAAGGGCAAAGAGTTCCGCACCGCCGAAGGCTACTCCGTCGTCGCGCAGTACGTGCTCGGCCAAGTGGATCTTAACGCCGGCTTCGGTCAATCGATCATCAAGCTCTTACCGTTCGACAGCACGCCCGAAGGCGTCGCTGATCGCCCGATCAAATCCCAGACCGGTATCGCCGCGGCGGTCGTCTATCACTTGAACGAGAGCTTCCACATCGACGTCGACTACTTGCGCGCCATGTTCGCTTGGTACGGTGGAGCGAAGGAAGACGTGAACTACCTCAACACCGGCGTCACGCTGACCTGGTGAGCTGCCGTCTTGTCCCACAGCGAAAGGTGCGCAGCGTGACCTGGAATTCAAGAACAGAGCGTTGGCTACACACGGCAGCAGGCTTCACCGCCGCCGCTGCTTGCTTGCTTGCAACCGCGCCCGCTTCGGCCGAAATTACCGTCGCCAAAGGCGAGACCTGGGAAGCTTACGTGGCGGGCCGGCTTGGCGCGTTCGTCAGCTATACCTTTGGCGACGCGTATCCGGTGCCCAAAGTCGCGGGAAGCATGCTTCAACCCGGCGGCGGTCTGGACGCCGCAACGCCACCGCGTGACGTCATCAACGAAAAAGACGCCATGGGCAAGGCCGACCCAACCAAGCAGGGCAAGATCAAGAAGATCCGAGTTCGGAGCGGTTACTACCCGAACATCATGACTCTTGGCGCGCGCAAGACGGTCGGCCCCAGCTTGAAGCTGAAGTTCCAGTTGTCGATGTGGGGCACGATCGAGCCGGATGACACTAAGGGCAACAAGCCGCCCGAGTTTCAGCCCGCCAACGGCACGCGAGACAACTCAATCAAGGCCGATTTCCGCGAAGGCTACCTGCAAGCCTTTGGCGGCTGGGGCTCTTTCACCGGTGGCCGTTTCTTAGGCACGTTCGCGCGCGGCCTGACCGAAATCGACGTGATGTACGCCCACGGCTACGGCGCGGGCTTCCCGAACATTTCACGCGGTTTCGGACAGCCTGCACAAGGTGATCTCACCTTGCCAGGCCCGATGGGCGGCATGAACGGTTTCGGCATGGTTGGCGCGACCTACGAAGGCGGGGGCGAGTACACGACCCCCAGCCTGGGCGGCGTGAAGCTCGCGCTCGGCTTGTACGATGGTTCATCGTACTTGTCGGCTGGCTGGGGCGCCACACGTACCCCAAGGCCCGAGGCCGAGCTCACCTACGATCTGGACACCAGCGGGTTCAAGCTACACCTGTTCGGAAGCGGCGGGTTTCAGAAGGTTTACCAGGCGAGCGGCATCGAGAGCAGCTCTGTCTGGGGTGCGGCGTACGGCGCGCGTATTGAGGTCGGCCCGGTTCGTGTCGGGGGCGGTGGCTTCACCGGCAAAGGCGTCGGTATCAACAATGCCTTCGACGACAACCCTTCCGAAACGAGCACATCGACAATGCGTTCGGTGACCGATCCGGCGACGGGCATGGTCACGATGGCCAGCACTTACGAGTTCCGTCCGACTAGCGGTTTCATGGGCATCCTGCAGCTCGTACTCGGCCCGGTGGATATCGGCGGCGGCATTGGCCTGACAACCATCAGTCAACTTGCGGCGGACAAGACAGCTGCAGCCACGCTCAGCACGCTCAAGAGCCAGACCGGCATCACGGCCGAAGCCACGTACCACGTTAACGAAAGCCTGCATCTGGGCCTGGATTTCTTCAACGGTGCCTACAAATGGACCGGCGGCGAGACCCAAAAGTTGAACGTGATCAACGGCGGCGTAACGGTGACGTTCTAGTCTCCAACCCAGTGTTCTGGCATACCCAACTCATGCGTTGGTTCAGTCTATGCGGCGTTGCCTTGCTTGCCGGTTGTGGTGCCAGTGAGATCACCCAGCAAACATTGAAGGACGGGAGCTTGCAGTTCACCTGCGAGCTCTCGATGGACGAGTGCGTCCGACGGGTGCAAGAGCAGTGTAAGAACGAGCGCTTTCGCATCCTCGAAGGCACGAGCGAAACGCGGCTGCGCGACGCACCCCCTTTCGAAAAGGCGTACCACACCAGCCGGTTGCATCTGGTTTGCACGAACGACGGCGCTGACGTGTTGCTCTCGACCCAGAAGTCGCCAGAGCCTGGCGCACCCGCCGCAGCCAAGGCGTGCTCGGTGGGCGAGACGCGCGCTTGCGTCGGCGCAGCAGCTTGCAAGGGCGGGCAGACCTGCTTGCCAGACGGCAGCGGTTTCAGCGGCTGCGACTGCGGCCCTGCAACGCCGTCCGCTACGCCAGGTGGGGCGACGACTACGACGCCGTCGACCGAGCCAGTAACGATCGGCACGCCAACGCCCTAGCTAACTTGCCGCGTCGATCAGCAGCGCGTACCGCCGCCTGCGCTGCGCGGCAGCTGTTAGCACCGCACGCCGAATGCCGCAGCGGCAACGCGGTGCGACACCAGCACATTTTCGCGAACAGCTAGCAAAGCGCCCGGCGTGACTTGCGCCGCGATTCAAGCTCGCGGCGGCTGGTTTGGTCTAGCGAAAAGCAGCTAGCACTGATAAGGTCCAATGGGTTGACTGTCCGCTAAAGCAGCTAACTGGCAGCATCGTCGTTCGTATTGGATGCGCCTGCCAGCGGCCGACGCGAAAATTGGTTGGCGGGGCTCCGCTCCTGCCATGAACACGCCTGAAAGGGCACTTTACCAACGCTCTGTCACCGACACGCGCGCTACCGACAAAACGAGTGACCGACTTTGGGGTTCTCCCGAGACTCTGGTGAGGTCCGACGCGACCTGCAGCAGGCATCTGAAGATGAATTCCAAAAAGTCGATCATCGTCAGGTCCCGCCAGTCACTAAGCCGCATGCCCGTGGGACGTGTCGGCCTCGACTTCTCGGCGGAAGAGCGCGCCCGAATCAACGCATTGATCTGAACTGACCTGTCCTAAGCTCTCCGACCTGACTCGCTTGTGCGTCGGTTTTGGGGGCTGACCGAAGGCGCAAGCGAAAAACCCGAGGATTGTGGCGACATGAACAAAGCAAAGCGAAAACTGGGACTCGTACTGGCAGCACTGCCGATGCTGCTCGCGCTGGGCTGCAACAACGCCAAGAAGGACGGCGCAGCCGCCGCTTCATCGGGTGCTGCAGCAACCGGCCAAGCCAAGATCGTCAAGCTCGGCTTCGTGACCAACAACCCCAGCCAGTTCTGGAAGATCGCCGAGGCAGGTCTACGCAAGTACGAGAAGGAAGCGAAAATCCAGGTCGACATGAAGATGCCGCCCAACGGCACGCCTGAAGACCAGAACCAGATCCTGCAGAACTTGGCGAGCCAGGGCTACGACGCGATCGCCGTCAGCGTGATCGCACCGAAAGACCAACTGCGCATCCTGAACGAGGTCGCGGACAAGACCAGCCTGATCACGTTCGACTCGGACGCCGACAAGTCCAAGCGCCTGCTGTACATCGGCACCAACAACTTCGAGGCCGGTAAGGCCCTCGGCGAGCGCATCGCCAAGATCCTGCCAGATGGCGGAAAAATCGCTGTGTTCGTTGGCACGCTTTCGGCTGACAACGCCTCGCAGCGTTTGGCCGGTATCGAAGCCGCGATCAAAGATCACAAGATCGAGATCGTCGACAAGCGCGAGGACAACACCGATCGCGCCAAGGCTCGCTCCAACGTCGAAGACATCATCAACGCTCACAAGGACCTGAACCTGGTGGTCGGTCTGTGGAACTACAACGGCCCAGCGATCGCCGCCGCAATCGAAGGCCTGGGCAAGCGGGGCAAAGTCAAAGCCGCTGTGTTCGACGAAGACGATGCGACGCTCGAGGCGATCAAGACCGGCACCATCGAAGCGACCGTCGTGCAGAAGCCGTTTCAGTTCGGCTACCTGTCGGCCAAGTGGATGCACGAGCTGGCGAAGAACAAAGACGATGCCAAGAAGGCGATGCCCGCCAACGGCATCATCGACACCGGCGTGACCGTGATCGACAAAGCCAACGTCGAGTCGTTCAAGGCCGAGCTGACCGAAATGAAAAAATCGGTCCAGTAACTCTCATCTAGACGAAAGCAAACCCAGACGGCCATGAGCGAGGTCCCTCAAAGCGAAACGCCACTCCTGCGGATGCGCGGCATCACCAAGCGCTTCCCAGGTGTAGTGGCCCTACAAGGTGTTTCGCTCTCGCTCAAGGCCGGTGAGGTGCTCGCGCTGATGGGCGAGAACGGCGCCGGCAAGAGTACGCTGATGAAGATCCTGGGCGGCGTGCAGCCGCCCGATGAAGGTGAGATCAGCATCGACGGCGTGCCGGTCACGCTCAGCGGCGTTAAAGACTCGAAGGCGCAAGGCATCGCGCTCATCCACCAAGAGCTGATGCTGGCGCCGAACCTCGACATCACCTCGAACATTTTCCTGGGCAACGAAGGCGCGAAGGGTGGGCTTTTCGGCCCGCTGAATCGCCCAAAGATGAACACGCGCGCCGCCGAGCTGATCGCGCGCGTGGGCCTGCGACTGCCCGTGACCACGCCCGTCTCCCGGCTCACGGCCGGTCAGATGCAGATGGTCGAAATCGCCAAGGCGCTTCTGACCAAGGCGCGCATCATCATCATGGACGAGCCAACGTCGTCCCTGGCCAGCGCCGAGTCCGAACAGCTGTTCAAGATCATCCGTCAGCTGAAGGCCGACGGCATCGGCATCATCTACATTTCGCACCGTATGCAAGAGGTGATGGATCTCTCCGATCGCATCACCGTGTTACGCGACGGCCGCTACGTCGGCGACCTGAACCGCGCCGAAGCCACGCACGACAAGGTCGTAGCGATGATGGTCGGTCGCGAGCTCAGCAACCAATACTTCCCCGAAAAGCGCGAGCGCACCTCTACCGCGCCGATGCTCGAGGTGAAAGACCTGGTCGTGCCGGGCGCCCCCGACCGCGCCAGCTTCACCGCCCGCAAGGGTGAGATCCTCGGCTTCGCAGGCCTGATCGGCGCTGGTCGGACCGAGCTAATGGAGGCGATCTTCGGCGCGACCCCTGCCCTGTCCGGCACGATGAAGCTCGACGGCCAAGACTACCTGCCGAAAGAACCCCGCAAAGCCATCGACTCGGGCGTCTATTTGGCGCCCGAAGATCGCAAGCGCCACGGCTTGGTGTTGCCGATGTCGGTCGCGCAGAACACGTCGCTACCCAACGTCTCGAGCTACGCGAAGTTCGGTTGGCTCGATCGCAAGACCGAGCAAGACGTCGCCGAAAACGGCGTGAAACGCCTGCGCACCAAGACGCCGAGTATCAAACAGGCGGTGGTGAACCTGTCGGGCGGCAACCAACAAAAGGTCGTACTGGCCAAGTGGCTCGCCATGGCGCCCAAAGTCTTGATTTTGGACGAGCCGACGCGCGGCATCGACGTCGGCGCCAAGGCTGAAATCTATCGTCATATGGCGGACTTGGCCGATCAAGGCATCACGATCCTGATGGTCAGCTCCGACATGGAAGAGACTATCGGCATGAGCGACCGCGTCGTCGTGATGCACGAACGCAGACTCAAAGGTGTGCTCGAGCGGCACGAGCTCACGCAGCTCGCGATCGCGGGTTTGATGACCGGTAAGCCTGAGGGTACCGGGGAAAGCAATGTGGCGGCGTCATGAGGCGTGAGCTCGGAATGTTGATTGCGCTAGTGGTCATGTGCCTAGCGCTCTGGACCTCAAACTCGGATTTCTTGGGTGCGTCTAACGTGGTGAACACGACGCGCCAAGTTTCGATGCTCGGAATTCTTGCGATCGGCATCGCGTTCGTGATCGTCACCGGCGGCATCGATCTTTCGATCGGTTCCGTCGTCGGTCTCACGGGTGTGATCATCGCGCGGCTGAGCTCGACGCAGACCGGTGGCCTGGGTTACCCGCTGTGGCTCGGCGTTACGTTGGCGCTCGTCGCGGCGATGGTGGTGGGCCTGCTACAGGGCCTGCTGATCACTCGGCTTAGACTGCAGCCGTTCATCGTCACGCTCGGCGGTATGCTGCTCTTGCGCGGCGTTTCGCAGACGATCGTCGACGGCGGCGTGATCAGCATGGGCGATTCGCCATTGCTAAACCTGGCTAGCGGCGGCCTGCTCCACATTGGCCGTGACCCGCTGATCGGTTGGCCGCTAGTAATCTTCGGTGCGGTCGCGGCGCTGGGCGCCTACGTGCTGCACTACACAGTGCTGGGCCGCTACATCTACGCCATCGGCGGCAACCGCGACGCGGCCCGCTATTCCGGCATCAACGTCAACCGGGTCGAGCTGCTGACCTACGTGATTTCGGCCGGCTGTGCCGGTATCGCGGGCATCTGCTACTCCGCGTACATCGGGCAGATGTCGCAAAAGGTTGGCGAGTCTTACGAGCTCTATGCGATCGCGGCGGCTGTGCTCGGCGGCTGTTCACTGCGCGGCGGCGAAGGCACGATTTTCGGCATCTTGATCGGCGCGTCGATGATGCGAGTCATCGACAACGGCATCAACATGTTCCAGGTCCAGTACACGGACCCCGACGGCATCCCCAAACTCTGGCGCCTGAACCCGAACTGGAACTTCATCATCGTCGGTGCCGTGATCCTCGTCGCCGTGATCCTCGACCAAGTCGTGCACATGGTCCAAGCCGCCCGCCGCCTGAAAGAGGCCGGTGCGCCCAAGCCAGTCGCCGGTCCGCCCAGCGGCGCCCCGCCCGAAGGCGCAAAAAACCCGGTGGGCTGAAGGCCGCGGACTTCGTGGAGCTAGGTGTCACGCTGCAATATGTGGCGTTCAGCGATTGCTTGCGCGACGCGCCCTCGCACAGTGCGGGTTCTGCTACAGTCCTCTCGTGATGACGGGGTTGCTTAAGCCTAAGCGAGCGCTGATTGTGGGCGCCTTCGCGACCGCGTGCTCGACCTATGAGCCAGGCCTGCTCCAGTCCAACTCCAGCGCCGGAGGCGGCGGACAGGGACAGGGCGGCAGCGCTGGCGCAGCCGCCGGCATCGCAGGCGATGCGCCTGTTGGAGGAACGGCTGGTGGCGTGGACACCGCCTCAAGCGGAGCGGCGGGCTCACCCGAGGGTGGCGAGGGGCCAGCGCCGGAAATGCTCCCGTACGTCACCGGCATCATCGGCATGCAGTCCATCAGTGCCGGTCTAACGCTTCAGGGTACATTGGATTGGGCGCACTGGGGCTTGACTGCTGCCGGCGATTACAACCACAAGGCAGCGGTCGCGTCGCAGCTCTTGGACTTCAAGCCTACCGGATCGACGTCTCCGGCACGGCTTCTGGCTGGCCCCACCACGTTCACGTGGTCTGACGGGACACCCACCAAATCGGCGAGCACGAACGACGGCATCAAGTGGCAGGGCGTAGGCGAAGGGTTCCAACTCGCCGTAACTGCCGGTCCCGACGTCCGAAAGCTCCGGCTTTACGTAGGTGTTTTCGGGGGCACCGGTGCCCTAACCGCATCACTATCCGACCCCCGCACGATCGGCCGAGGCGACGATCGCTTTACCAGCGACAAAGCGAGCTGGTTCTTACAGGTGGTGACGCTCGAGTACGGGAACGCGGACAAGCCCGACACGAGGCTCAACGTTAGTTGGCGCCTCGACACCGCTACCCTCCCCAATGCTGCGGTTTCCCTGACCGCGATCGCGATTGGCGCCAACTAGCACCGGTCCGGGGCCGCCGCCTGCCGGACTGGGTTCGCAGCGCTCGTCGAATCTCGAAGGCGTTACTGCGCCGTCCAAGCGCCGTCGACGAGCAAGCACGTACCGCTGACCAACTTCGCGGCGTCTGAAGCCAGGTAAATCACCGCGCCAGCAACGTCGGAGATATCGCCGATTTTGTTGGCAGGAATGCGACGCAGAACGTTGGCGCGGTATTCTGGGTTGTCGAGGCGTTCAGCGGTCCCGGGCGTGTAGATGAAAGTGGGGCCGACGGCGTTGACGGTGACGCCGAGCTTCGACCACTCGAGTGCCATCACGCGGGTCAACTGGTTCACGCCGCCTTTGGTCGCGCAGTACACCGCGTGATCGGCAATACCGACAACGCTGGCCTGCGAGCTCATGTTCACGATCCGGCCGTAGCCGCGGGCCACCATGCCGCGCGCCGCTGCCTGGGCACAGAAGAACAACCCCTTCAGGTTGACGTTCATCATGTCGTCCCAGTCCTTCTCGGTCACGTCGAGCGCGGGGTGGTTGGCGCCCAGGCCGGCATTGTTGACCAAGATGTCGAGCTGGCCGAAATGCTTTTCGACGCGGGCGACGCCTTCGTTGATCGACGCCACGCTGCACATGTCCATCGGCACGACGAACGAGCCGGGGATGGTCGAAGCCAGCTCCGCCAGCGCCTTTTCGTCACGCGCGCTGACGGCGACCTTCGCCCCGACCTCAGCCAAGGCGCGCGCCAAGCCGTAGCCGATGCCACGGCTGGCCCCGGTTACCAGGGCGACTTTGCCATCGAGACGAAAGTTGGGGGCGTACGTATTCTTGTCGGTCATCGCGTCCTCTTGGCGTCTTCCTGCACGGGCCAACACTCGGCCCACCACTACAAGATGCCCGAAACCTGCTCGATCCGTCACTCATTTAGTGCAGACCGCCTCGCTAACCTGTCAACTAACAACCATCCGCCGAAGCCTGTTCTGAACGGGTGGCTGCGTGTAGTGTGCGGCCGGCATGACACCGCTATCGCGGTATGTAGTGGAGACGTTCGTCACGCTGTTGGCGGTGGTCGCGTTGTGCGTGCTCTTGCTGAGCGCGCTGCGTCGCGTCGGCGTCGGCAAGGTGGGCGGCCCGCTCGAGTTGCTCGCGCGGCTGCCGCTCGAAGGGCGTCGCGCGGTGTACTTGGTACGCGCCGGCGAGACCGTCTACGTGTTGGCGGCATCGGAGAGCGCGCTGGCAAAACTCGGCGAAATGCCGCGAGAAGCCGTGCCCGCTAATCTTGGGCTCGCGCTCGAACCACGAAGCTTCAGCGACGTGTTGAAACGCGCTGTCGGCGTCAGCCCATCGCCCAGCGCGGCGCCTACTGAAAGCGGCGACAGCGCCGGCAAGGAGCCGTCGTGACCCCCACCCCGGATCTGTTCGCGCGCCCCGTCACCTTGATCATCGCCTTGGGCATCGCGACGCTGCTGCCGTTCGCGTTCATGACCTTGACCGCGTTCGTGAAGATCTCGACCGTGCTGCAGATCGTGCGCGGCGCGATCGGCGCCCAGAACGTGCCTTCGAGCACCGTGATCATGGCCTTCGCTGGCGCGCTCACGATCTTGGCGATGGCGCCGCTCGGTACTCGGCTGAGTGATCGCTTGACGCCGTTGCTCGCGCCGAGTGCGCAGACCGAAACGGCCGAGTGGCTGCTGCGCGTGACCGCCGCCGCCAAGGAGCCGATCGCGAGCTTCTTGCGCCAGAACGCGTCCGAACGGGAACGCGGCCGCTTCTACGAGATCGCGCGCGCCGCGCGACCGGCGGCCGAGCGCGGTCTCGTGCAGCGGGATGACCTGACGGTGGTGGTGCCGGCGTTCGTCGTCACCGAGCTACTCGAGGCATTTGCCCTCGGTTTCGCGATCTACCTGCCGTTCTTGGTGATCGACTTGGTCGTCGCCAACGTGCTGTTGGCGCTCGGCATGCAGATGCTCAACCCGACCCAGGTCAGCCTGCCCTTCAAGCTACTGCTCTTCGTCGCCATCGACGGTTGGGGCCTGTTGGCCCAAACGCTGGTCACTGGCTACAAATTCTGAGCCGACGCGTATCGGCAGAGCGGCACGGCGCTTGCTGTCGCACGCGTCATGAACAAGCAAAGCAAGCGGGGCAAGCCGGCACCGCGTGGAGCCGCTGCGCATCCTGAGCTGCAACAACCCGTCGGCAGCGGCGCTCCCGGCGCCGAAAGCTCGAAGGTAAACACCACCAAACAGCGCGATGCTCGAACCGGCCAAGACAAGGACGGCAATGAAGAGCAGCCGAAGAAAGCCGAGGCGGCTGTGTCCAAATGAGGCTGCCGGCCTGGCGTCTTCCGTAAGTCGAGATCGCACCGGCCGGGTTCGTCGCGTGCACAAGTACCTTCATGTAGGCAGCGAGTAGCGCCAAGCACGTCGAAACGAGTTGGCTAAACCCTTTTGTCGCATCGACGCGATATGCCCCGCGGGTGAGAGCGGCGTTTGCGTCATTTCCCGCGATCCGCGCGCACGGAATGGGTGTTGCAGCTTCATCGAAGTACGCACCGCCGCACATGACCTTTGACGACCTGTTGACTGATCAGCCGACCCTCACTTCGGTGGGACGCGTCCTCTGTGGCAAGTATCGGCTTGTAAGGCCGATCGGCGAAGGCGGTATGGGGGTGGTTTGGGTGGCGCACAACCAAGTGTTGGACGTTGCGGTTGCCGTCAAGCTGTCGCGCCAAGGCCACGGCCCGCAGTCGACCCGGGCTGTGCAGCGCGCGCTGAGCGAAGCTCGCCTTGCAGCACAGTTGATCGACCCGGCCGTCTGCCGCGTCGTCGACTTCGGCATGACCGAGGACGGCGAGCCGTTCGTCGTGACCGAGCTACTTGACGGCCAGAACCTGGCCGACGCGTTAGCGCGCAAGAAACGCTTGTCGCCCGTGCGCGCCGTGCAAACGATCTTGCCCATCTTGGACGCGCTGACCGCTGCGCACGAGCGGGGCATCGTTCACCGCGACGTCAAGCCGGCGAACATCTTTCTGGCCCGCGGCGTCGGCGATCGGGTACAGCCGAAATTGCTCGACTTCGGAATAGCTCGGCTAATGAGCGCGCGTGACAACGAGCCGAACGGTTCCGCGCTAGGCACGCCTTGCTATATGTCACCCGAGCAAGCGCGCGCCGCAGACGTCGACTTTCGAAGCGATATCTGGAGCCTGTGCGTCACGCTGTACGAGCTCGTCGCAGGCGTGGTCCCCTTTCTGGGCCACGACTACGACACCACGATCGCGGAGATACAAAACGCCGGGCCGCGGCCGTTGACCGCCCATGCTTCAGGTGACGTGCAGCTGTCTCGCATCGTCCTGCGTGGCCTGGAAAAGGAGCCGAGCCTCCGTTGGTCCTCGGCCAATCAACTCGCCCTGGAGCTGGCCGCGTGGCTGATAAGCCACGGCGAACACGAAGACGCCTCGGGCAAACTGTTGCGCGCGCGCCTCACTGACGCAGTGCCGGTACAGCTCCTCACCCCCGCTTTTGGGCGACCGGCTCAGTCGTTCCCCGGCCTCGACCTCCCCCGACCGGCGTTGGCCACCACGAGGCATCGGCCGCGCGCGCACGTCGATCACCAGATTCAGGGCTCTCCGCCACCGCGATGGGCCCGCTTGCCGCGCGTGTTGGTGGCGCTCGTCGCGTTGCTGTCCTTGCTTGGTTGTGGCGCTTGGCTCGTCGCCCGGTAGCCTCGGCACGCGTCTTGCCGTTTCAGAGTGAATGACACACGCTTCAAACAAGTCAGCGCCCGACCAAATCCTTGGCCGAAGCGCCGCCGGCGAGCTGTTCGCTCAGACCTTCTACAACGACGGCAATACCAACACCTGGCGGATCGCGCAAGACGGACAAACTCTTGTTCTGAATGGCAGCTGGGCGAAAGGCGACGGCGACGGCTATCAGGTGAGATTCACCGCGGACTTCACCGAGGCTGGCAACACGATGAACGGCAAATGGGAGCAGTCCCGTGACGGGCAGACTTGGCGCACGTTTATGGAGACTCACGCAACCAAGGCTCAGCCGCTGCCGAACGCGAGCGTGGGCATCTGAGCCGGCGCTCGAGCGCTTAGGCTTCGCGGCGCTGCGGGATCGGCGCGGTGGACAGCGACAAAGATTTGCCCGGAATGGACAGTGCGTTGAGGATTGTCTCGAGCATGCGCAGCGCGCGCGCTTGGCGGGCGGGCGAGTCGACCAGTTGCGGCGCTAGCTCGCTCAGCGAAGGGAAGCGCTCGGTGAGGCGAGCGTAGGTGCTGGGTTGATCGGCACGCGCCAGACCCATCTCGATCTCGATGCAGACGCGCTGGGCCTCGGCTGGTCGCAGCTGCGCGTAGCGCGCGACCTCAACCAACCAATCGAACAGCGCGACCTCGTGCTGAGCGAAACTAGGGCCCGGCACCACGAACGCTTGCCCGCCACATGCGCACGCTTCAGCTACCTGATTCTGCACGCTGCGCGAGGCCAGGCTGACTGCCCCACAAGCGCGACAATGAGTGGGCAATAACTGCACGGCATGGACCTTAATCATAACCCGCAAGAGTGCAAGACTAACGAGTGCTGACGCTGAGCTGGCGTTCGGTCTCGTGGTCGCTGCTGCTCGTCTCGTGGTCGCTGCTGCTCGTCTCGTGGTCGCTGCCGCTCGCTCTCGTGCTCGCTTGCGCTCCAGTGTCAGCGAAAAAGCCGAGCCGCGCTTGGCGTCGCGCAGGGTTTTCGTCGCGGTGTCACTCGCGCCCAAGCTGCCTCGTCTTGAGATGGAAAGGCGCCGAATGCCGGCGAAGTGGCACTCGAGAATGCAACAACGATTGAACCCACGCGAAGCGGCCCCGGAGCTGATCAGCGCGATGTTGGAGCTGGAAGAAAAGGTCCGAAACAGTGGGCTCGAGCCCTCGTTAATTCGGCTGATGAAGACGCGCGCGTCGCAACTGAACGGTTGTGCGTATTGCGTACACATGCACACACGCGAAGCGCGCGTCGCGGGCGAAAGCGAAGAACGCCTGTAATTGCTGAGCACGTGGCATGAGTCGCCGCTGTACAGCGAACGCGAGCGAGCCGCGCGTTGCTGGACCGAGGTGTTGACTTTGATTGCCGAGACGCACGCGCCCGACGACGCCTACGCAAAGATCACTACCGTCCGGCGTTGTTCTACGAGCCCACGCAGATCGACGGCCTGCCCGGCTTCATCACGCTCGGCCACGACGGCACCCCACAGACAACCGCCCTCGCGCTCGAAGACGACAAGATCGTCACCATCTACATGGTCCGCAACCCCGACAAACTCCAACGCCTGCGTTTGCCCAAAGTTGAGAAGACTGCTGCGCCGACCTGGGCAGCGGCGGGCACTGCACGCAGATGATTGCGACGAAGGCACGGCCGATTGCGACGCAGATCCGGAGAACGGTTGCGAGGCGAATTTAACCGCCGTCCGCAGCTGCGGGATGTGCGGCGCGGTCACCAACAAGTGCAGCGAGAATAGCGGCAAGGCCAGCCATACCGCCGGCAAATGCGGCATCACGCTGACCAGTTTCAAGGTGGAGCAGCCACCCGGTGCGCAGAACCTCTGCATCGGCTGCACTGGCAAACAGCCGGCGACGGATGCGCCCGGCCTATTCGAAGCACCCAACGCGCGTGTCGCGATCGACAGCCTGTACCTGGCTCAACTGTGCGAGCGCGTAGGCGCGGCCGCGCTTCACGATATCGACTCCTGAGCTCGAGCAGCAGCGGCCGCTTTCAGCCAAGATTCAAGCGCTCGAGCCGCATCATCGACTCGAGCTGTGACGCGTCGATCGACGCGCTCGCATTTGCGCTGTCGCGCCTTGCCCAAGCGAGACTGCGCGGCGTCGGGCTCGGAGCTCGAACGAGCATCAGGTGGGTGCGCCCAGCAGGCACTGCCTCGAAGCCTGGCAGGGGGCGTTCGTTGACAGGTCGCGTGGGCAGTTCGGAATTGGATTTTGAAAGCTTCTTGGCCAGCATGACCCCCTAATCTTCTCCAGCCATCGTGTCCGCTCGGCAAAGCCCAGGTGTCTTCTTCGTATCCAGCGTCAGGCCACGTCACTTCAGTGCGCCCTAGACTTACATCGCCTAGCGAGTTGGGATGGACGCGCGTAGCGAGTTGGGATGGACGCGCGGGCCGGCAGCACTAAATAACTAGGCCGGCGTGAATCGGCTGACGGCAGCCTTCGTCTGAGGTTGCTCAGTCGTGCCGACAAAACACCGAAGGCGACTTGCGTCGCCTTCGGTGCCAGCCCGGGTATCGCATCCCCTCCTTAAAAGGGAGCGGCTCAACGGGACGGTGGAGTCTTAGTGGCACCTCGCCCAAGGGGCGTGGGGGTTAGGGGGGTGGGGGGAGGGGTAGGGTGCCCACCGCGGGGGGACGCGGCGGCGAGGTGCCACTACAACCATAACCCCCTCATCAAGGAACACAAGGCCCACGCTCGCCCGCTCGCCAAAAATTCTTGGGGGCACGTCTGTCTCTGGCTTGTGGCGCTTGTGGCGCTTGTGGCGCTGCGCGCGACTCGGCGCTGGCGGCTATTCGCCTGACTTGGGGTGGCCTAGCTCGGGGCCGGCCGGGCATGAGGAGTGCGGGTGTGACGGAAAACTACATGCGGTCTGGCCTTTGATGGCGGTTGCGGGAATAGCCGGCAAATCCCGTGGTTTTAGCGCCCGCGTGGAACGCATTTGCATCAGTGAGGCGGAACCCGCTCCAGCGCGGCTCGCGAGTCGGGTCTCAGTCTAGTGGCTTGGGCCCGACCGTCTGTTGACAGTGATCGAGACTTCTCTAGGATGCCCGCGCTTGAACCCCGACAACGCATGAATACGCAGGTTCCCGTGGGAATCCGGCGTGTTTTTTTGGAGGCCTGATGGCTACCGACGTGATGATTGAAGCGACTGGGCTGACGAAGAGATTCGGCTCCACTCGCGCTCTGGACAAGGTGAGCTTCGAAGTGAGGAAGGGCGAGGTCGTGGGCTTCCTGGGGCCGAACGGCGCCGGCAAGTCGACCACGATGCGCATCCTTACCTGCTTCACCTCGCCGACCAACGGTACGGCCAAGGTGAAGGGTTTCGATGTGTTCGACGACCCATTGAGCGTTCGCCAAAGCCTCGGCTACTTGCCGCAGCGCGCGCCGCTCTACGCCGACATGACCGTCTACGATTACCTGCACTTCGCAGCGCAGATTCGCGGGCTGGACGAGTCGAAGTTCAAGAGCCGCCTGAAGAAGGTGATTGAGGTGTGCGGCCTGGCGCAATCGCTCGGCAAAGACATCTCGACGCTGTCGCACGGCTACCGCCAGCGCGTCGGCCTGGGCCAGGCCCTGATTCACGACCCGCCAATCCTGATTCTGGATGAGCCGACCAGCGATCTCGATCCGAACGAGAAGGCCGAGGTCCTCAAGTACATCAAGGAGATCGGCAAGGATCGCACGATCTTGCTGTCGACTCACAACCTGAGCGAGGTCGAAGAGGCTTGCGCGCGGGCGATTATCGTCAGCAAAGGCCGCGTGGTCGCCGACGGTCCGCTCGACGAGATTCGCGCCAAGACCGGCCGCGTCCGCTACGTCGTCACGATCGACGAAAAGCGGGCCGAAGCCGGCTCGAAGGCGCCGGGCGCCAAAGAGGTGGACGAAGCGCTGCACAAGTTGGCGGGCGCAAGCGCTATCCGCGAGCTGCCGACCGACGAGAGCGCCCACAAGTTCGAGCTGTCGGGCCCGACCGACGGCGATCTGCGAGCGGAGATTTTCCGCCTGATCGTCGCCAAGAGCTGGACGTTGCTAGAGCTGCGCAGAGACGCGCAGAGCCTGGACGCGGTGTTCCGTGACCTCACGCGCGGTGACGAGAAGCTCGACCGCGGTGCTGATTGGAACAGCGGCGAGGAAGACGACGAAGACGACGAAGATGAAGAGCCTCGCAAAACCGCCAAGGGCGGCGCCGCGGCGGACGAGGACGAAGATGAAGACGACGATGACGAGAATGACGGAGACGACGACGACGATGACGATGACGACGCCGGCGCTGAAAAGCCGCAGGGGAAAGGCTGAGCCATGTCGCCGATGTTGATTATCGCCAAGCGCGAATTCCGCTCGTACTTCGATTCACCGCTGGCCTACGTGGTCATCTGCCTGAGCTTCTTGGTGCTCGGTGCGTTCTTCTTCTTGGTCAGCGGCGGCTTCTGGCAGGTCGATCGCGCGACGGTGTCGCGCATGTTCGAGCTGGCGCCGCTCGGTTTGGCGTTTCTGGTGGTGCCAGTCGTCACCATGCGCTTGATCGCCGAAGAGAGGCGCAGCGGCACGCTCGAGATGCTGATCACGCTGCCAGTGAAGGACAGCGACGTCATCTTGGGTAAATACCTGGGCGCCATCGGCATGCTGCTGGTGCTGGTGTTGGCTACTGCGGTGTATCCGATCGCCATGTTCAAGTGGCCGTGGAACTTGGGGCCACTGGACATGGGGCCGGTTTACGCTGGTTACTTCGGGCTAATCTTGTTCAGCGCTACAGCAGCTGCGATTGGCTTGCTCTTGAGCTCGCTGACCGACAGCCAGGCGATCGCGTTCTTCTTGACCGTGTTCGTGCTGATCGCGCTGTGGTTCACCGGGTCGCTGGCCCGCTTGGTTGGCGGCACGTTCGGTACGTTCCTGAACTTCGTCGCATTCGACTCGCGCCTGTCTGGATTCTCCCGCGGCCTGGTCGACACGCGCGACGTGGTGTTCTTCTTGAGTGTTACCGCCCTGTGCTTGGTGGTGGCCTTCCGCGCGCTCGAGCGCAGAAAGTGGGCGTGAGCCGTGGCAACGCAAGATCAGAAGCGTAAGGCAGCGACGCAGACCGGCCTGTACCTGATCGTGGTCATCGCGATCGCGGTCGTGGCCAACATGCTGTCGTTCAAGGCGTACGCGCGCTCCGACTGGACCCGCAACGAACGCTACACGTTGAGCAAGGGCACCGGGCGTCTGCTCGGATCGCTCAAGACGCCGCTCCAAGTCGACGCCTACGTGCCGAAGGCCGGCTTGGCGCAGCTCGACACGTTCGTGCGCGACCTGACCGACTTGTTGAAAGAGTACGAGCGCGACGGCAAAGGTAAGTTCAAGTTCACGCTGATCGAGCCGACGACCGACGAGCTGCGCGACCAGGCCAAAGAAGCCGGTCTGCAGGAGCAGCCGTTCGGCGAAATCGATCAAACCAGCAGCGGTGATCAAGCGACGATCGCCAACGGTTACCTGGGCTTGGTGTTCAAGTACGGCAGCGAGAAAGCGGTCATCCCGCAGCTGCCGTACCAGAACGCCGACGGTCTAGAATTTTGGATCACCAACAAGATCCGCGAGATTCGCGACAAAGCCGACAACATCAAGTACCGCATCGGCGTCGTCACCGGTAAAGACGAGCTGAAGCTGAGCGACGCGAACCTGGTGCCGAAGCAGGGCCAGGGCGGGCAAGGCGGACCGAACTTGAAGGGCATCCTCGAGCAGGCGTTCCCGTTCTACAAGGTCGAAGACCTCGACCTGAAAGAAGGCGCCAACGCGATCGACAAGGAGCTGGTCGGCGTCATCATGACGCAGCCGCAGAAGGACTACAGCGACAAGGAGCTGCGTCGCATCGACGAGTTCCTGATGCTGGGCGGCAAGTCGCTAGTCGTCTACGCCTCGGCCGTCAACCTGAAGCCGAGCGACGGCTCCATGCAGGCGACGCTCAACACCCACAACATCGACAAGCTGCTCGACGGCTACGGCATCCACATGAACAAGGACGCCGTGTTCGACCACGGCGCGCAGTTCCGAGTGCAGGTCATGACCCAAGGTGGCCAGCCCGCGTGGTTGCGTCACCCGGGCATTGCGCACGTCATCAACGACACGCGCATGGACGAGAAAGAGAAGCTGCTCGACACCGGCTTTGCGGGTTTCTTCCGCTTGGACGAGATCATCTTCCCCTTCCCTTCCAGCCTGGATCTGAAGCGCGACAAGCAGCCGGCCGATGTGAAGCTCGCCGCCGTGGCGCGCTCAACGCCAGCCACCAGCGTCGACAAGTCCGAGACCGTCGATATGAAGCTGCGTGAGCAGTGGCGGCCCAAGCCCCCGCAAGATCAGCGGATCTTGGCGGCATATGCCGACGGCAAGTTGAAGAGCGCATTCGCCGGTAGCCCTGCCGAAGGCATCAGCCCGCCGGAACGTGCCCCGCAACCGTCACGCGTTTTGGTGGTGGCCTCGAGCTTGTTCCTGACCAACCCGTTCGCCTACGCAGGCAACGGTCCGGACCTCGGCGGACAGTTCGCCATGTTCGGCGCGGTCGGTGGCGATCCGAAGCTGTTGGCGTTGGCCCAGCCGTACACCAAGTACCTCACTTCCACGATCATCTCGCTGAAGAACACCCTCGACTGGATGGCGGGCGACGCCGACCTGGTCGCGTCCAGCGCCAAGCTGCTCGGCGAAGCCAGCTTGACGTACAGCAGCGTCACCAAGCCCAAGTTCAAGGCCGAGGACAACGAAGACGAGATGAAGAAGAAGGACGAGGAATACCGCGTCGCTCGCAAGGATCTGCAGACCCACATTCAGTGGTTCTTGATCCTGGGCATGCCGGCGCTGTTCGCCGCCTTCGGCGTCTTCCGCTGGCAGACGCGCCAGTCACGGCGCGATCTGCTCAAGGCCTGAGCGTAACTTCGGAATTCAGAGCGAGACACAGATCATGGCAATGAACACCGAAACGAAGCTCTACGTAGCGTTAGGCGTGCTCGGCGTGCTGGGTGGCGGCCTCTACCTCCAAAACAAAAAAGTGGCGGAGAGCACGGCCAGTCACACGCAGGGCGGCCAGGCCGCGGCCCTACCCAAAATCGAGATCAAGGACGATGACATCAAGGCCATCGACAAGATCGTCCTCAACAAAGCCGGCGAAGACGGCGGCGCGCCGGTCGACATCGAGCTGACGAAGACTGGCGAAGACTGGAAGCTCACTAAGCCGGTCGACGCCAAAGCCAACCAAGCCAACGTGAAGTCGCTGCTCGAAAACCTGAAGACGCTGAAGGTTTCCGAGCAGATCGACGCCGCCACCACGGCCTACGCCAAGTACGGCGTGGCCGACGACAAGGGCCTGCACGCCGTGTTCAGCAAGGGCGCGGCGGTCGTGCTCGACGCACGCTTTGGCGAAAACGGCGGGCGTGGCCAGATGACGCGGATCACCGGTAAAGACGGCGTCTACGCTATCAAGGGCTACTCGAGCTACTTGTACGCGCGCGACGCCAAGGCGTGGCGCGATCTAGCGCTGTTCAAGTTCGAAGAGGGTGACGTCACCAGCGCCACCATCCAAAACGAGCACGGCAGTTTCAGCTTCACCAAAGATGGTGAAAACTGGAAGGGCAAGTTCGAAAAGCCCAAGGGTACGGCGGAGGCAATCAAGGACTTCGACGACTCGAAGGTGAAGGACTTCGTCCGCGCCTACAAGACGCTGAACGCCGACGGCTTCGCCGAAAAGGGCAAGACGCCGGCCGACGTCGGTCTCGAGAAACCGCTCGCCACGCTGCAGCTAACGCTCAAAGACGGCGCCAAGCGCGACGTCAGCGTCGGCGCCACCGCCGAAGGCTCGAGCCGTTGGGTCAAGGTCAGCGGTAGCGACGACATCTGGAGCATCAGCAGCTGGGCCGCTGACTGGGCCGTCGCTGAGGAAAAGAAGTTCCAGAAGGACAAGGACAAGGACAAGAAGAAGGACGGCGCCAGCACGGGTGCACCCGGAGGCATGCCGCCCGGTATGCCTCCGGGCATGCCGCCCGGTATGGGCGATCCGCACGGCATGGGCGCTCCGCCCGGCGGCGAGTAAGTCCGACGTCCGTACGCTGCGAAACCGCAGCGTTGCGGGTATAACGGGAGGTATGCGGGCGATCGCCAGCTGCCTCCCGTTACTGTTTTTGTTGGCGTCCGGCTGCGCGCGAAAGCTACCCGGACCCGCGGAATGCCGGGCATTCGCACTGGCGTCGATCGGCGTGGAGCCCAGCACGCCGGCCAGCTTGCTCGCACAAGACCGTCGGCTCGAGGCGCGCGCCGAAGAGGTCACGCGCCGCTGCCTGACGACGCCCTGGGACTACCAGCTCCTGAACTGCCTCGGCACCGGCGGCAGCAGCCGCATCTGCCTCAACACCTTCGAAGCCCGCCGCAACGGCGGCCAGTAGCTGCGAGCTGCGAGCTGCGAGCTGCGAGCTGCGAGCTGCGAGCTGCGAGCTGCGAGCGCGAGCGCGAGCGCGAGCGCGAGCGCGAGCGCGAGCGCGAGCAAACAGGGAGTCGGGGAGTCGGGGAGATCGCCAGCAGAGATTTTTTTGGGTGTGCGAACAGGTTAGCTCGACGCATCAGGCGAGCGTCGCCCCCCCGGGCAATCGATTTTTTGTTCGGTCTCCCCGTCTCCCCGAACAAAAAATGCGCTTTCTCTCGCCCCTTCCCGCCTTCCCGCCTTCCTGTTCGCTCGCCCTCCCCGTCTCCCCGCCTCCCCGCCTCCCTGTTTGCTCGCCTGCTCGCCCTCGTCAGGCGATGTCGAGCGTGATGACGTCGTTGACGACGTCGACCTTCACGGTGCCGCCGGCGGGGAGCTTGGCCGAGAGTAGCGCGTGCGCCAGCGGGTCCTGGAGTTCCTTCACGAGCGTGCGTTTGAGCGGGCGCGCGCCGAGGGCCGGTTCGTAGCTGAGGTCGACGAGACGAAGCTTTGCGGCTTCTGAGACGTCGAGCACGAGCTTGCGTGGCGTGAGCAATCGTCCGAGCTCGCGCAGCCGAATGTCGATGATCCGGCGCAAATCAAGCTTGGTCAGCGGTCGGAACACGACCACGTCGTCGAGCCGGTTCAAGAACTCGGGGCGGAAGAACTCACCGAGCCGGTCGAGCAGCAAGTCTTTCATCGCCAACAGGCCATCGGCGGATTCGAATAGCTTGGCGTCGGCGTCCAGAATGCGTTCCGAGCCGATGTTGCTCGTCATCACCACGACCGTGTTCGAGAAATCCGCGAGTCGACCGCGGCCGTCGGTGAGCCGGCCGTCGTCCAAAACCTGCAGCAGCAGATTGAACACGTCTTGGTGCGCCTTTTCGACCTCGTCGAACAACAGCACCGAGTACGGACGCCGCCGCACGGCTTCGGTCAAGAACCCGCCCTGGTCGCTGTCCGCGTAGCCAGGCGGAGCGCCGATCAAGCGCTGGGCCATGTGGCGCTCCATGAACTCGCTCATGTCGAGCCGGGTGAGCGCAGCTTCGTCGTCGAACAAGAACTCGGCCAAGGCTTTGGCTAGCTCGGTCTTGCCGACACCGCTTGGCCCGAGCAGCAAGAACGAGCCGATCGGGCGCTTCGGATCACGCAGACCGACGCGACCACGCCGCACGGCGCGCGCAACCGCGGACAGCGCGTGGTCTTGCCCGACGATGCGCTCGCCGAGCCGACTCTCCATTTTCAGCAGCTTTTCGGCCTCGGCCTCCAGCATCTTGTCGACCGGAATGCCGGTCCACGCCGCCAACGTCGCGGCCACGTCTTGCTCGAGCAGCTTCGGGCTCGCCGCACTGCCGCCTTGGCTGCGAGCAGCCTCTTCGGCTGCGGCCAGTCGCGTCGTCAAGTCAGGCAACGTCACATGCTCCAACTCGCCCAGCCGCGCGAAGTTCTTTTCGTCGCGCGCGCGCTGCCGTTCAGCCTCGGCGCCGGCCTGTTCACGGCGCAGCGTCTTGACCGCGGCCGTCACGCCGCGCCGACCCACGATTGTCGCGCGAAGCTCGGCGGCGCGTGGCGCGAGCGTCGCTTGCTCAACTTCCAGCTTCTTCGCCAGCTCCTGCGCCGCGACATCTTCTTCGCCAGCCAACGAGGCCAACTGCGCCGCCAGCGACCCGAGTCGCTGCACCAACTGGTCCAACTCGAGCGGCATGCCGTCGGTCTCGACCCGTTTGCTCGCCGCCGATTCATCGAGCAAATCAATCGCGGCGTCCGGCAAGCGCCGCTCTTGCACATAGCGCTTGGCCAGCTCGACCGCGGCGATCACCGCGCGATCTTCGATCGGTACGCCGTGGTGTTGCTCGATGCTGCTGGCGACGCCACGAACAATCTCGATCGCTTCGGCGACGCTCGGCTCGGCCACGGCGATTTCGGTGAAGAAACGCGCCAGAATTGGCTCTTTTTCAGTCAGCTTGCGCAGGCCGTCGGGGGTCGTTGTTGCCAAAAGCCGCAGATCTCCGCGCGCCAGCGCCGGCCGCAAGGCGTCGGCCAAGCTGGAACCAGTCGGCCCCTGCCCGAGCAGCTGCTCGAGCCCTGGAATGAACAGGATATGCTCGGTGCCTGAACGCGCGCTGAGCGACCCGAGCAGCTTGCGCAGCCGCTCTTCAATCTCGCCGCGTAGCCGCGTACCGGCCGCGACCGCTCCCAACTCGAGCTCGACCAAGCGCGCCCCGAGCAGGCGCGTCGGTACGTCGCCGCTGGCGATCCGACGCGCCAAGGCGCGGACAATCGCGCGCTTGCCTACGCCCACGTCGCCGACCAACAACGGATGGCTCTTTTGCCGGCGCTCCAAGATCGTGACCAGACGCCGCACCTCGCCGCCGCGCGCGATCACCGGGTCGGCGGCGTGCGGTCCGTCGAGCAGCGGCCGGGTTAGCTCAGGCGCAGCGCCGCTCGCTTCGCCTGGAACAACGTCGGCGCGTTCGTCGAGCAGCGCGACGTGACGGCGCAGCGCGCCAGGCACGACGCCGAAGGCCGACAACAGCTCGCCCGCAGCGCCGCGAATTTCCTGCGACAGCGCGTTCAACACGTGAGCCGGCGTGACGCGCACTGCGCGCTCGAGACTGGCGTCGCGCTCGGCCCGGCTGAGCAGATCGATCATCGCGTCGGACAGGTAGGAGCGCTCCTTCGATTGCGGCAACGACGACAACGCCCGCTCCACGGCGGCCTCGAAATCGAGCACGCTCGAGCAGGCGCGCTCGAAGACAGACCGAGTACTTTGGCCTCGCTCGAGTGCGCGCGAAAGCAAGTGCAACGGCTGCACCTCGTGATGGCGGCGCTCGTCGGCGAGCGCCTGGGCACGCGCCACCAGCGCTTTGGCCGGCGGCAAGTAGCGGTCGAGAGACAGCGTGGTCAAGGGTGCCTCGTCCGGCATAGCCGCCAGAGCATAGCAGAGGCTTCCGCTGGCCTAACGCCGGTCTTAGGCTAGAAAAAGCCGTCAATGCCAGAAGTCGTCATCTACCGAACCGAGCACTGTGGATACTGCGTTCGTGTCCACCACCTGCTGGAGAGCAAGGGCGTGCCGTTCAAAGAGATCGACGTCTCCGACGACGCAGGCAAACGCAAATGGCTGGCCGACGTTACCCGCCAGCGCACCGTGCCCCAGGTGTTCATCAACGGCAGACCGGTCGGAGGGTTTGACGAATTGGCACGACTGAACCGCTCGGGCGAGCTGGATCGACTACTGGCCGACTAGAGCGACAACAATTCGCTGGTCTGACGAACTTCACGAGCTGGCAACGCCGAGCGTCGCCGCGTGGGGGGAGGCTCAGCCGAATTCACTTCGGCTGATGGGGGCGGCGCGTGCCGCCCCCACCAGGAAGGACCTAGAACGCAGCGGCTGCAACGGTGCGGCGTTCTAGGTGTAGGCTGCCGGGGCGTGACCGTCTTCGAGCTGCCGGCCTGGTTTTGGATGGGGGTCGGCGTTTCGCTCGGGTTGGTGTTCGGCAGCTTCCTCAACGTCGTCATCCATCGGCTGCCGCGCGGCGAGAACATCGCCTTCCCGGCTTCGCACTGCACCAGCTGCGGCACGCCGATCCGCGCGTTCGACAACCTGCCGGTGTTCGGCTGGCTTTTGCTGCGCGGCCGCGCTCGCTGCTGCAAGGCGCCGATCTCGCCGCGCTACCCGCTGGTCGAGCTTTTGGGTGGCTTGCTCGGCGGTGCGCTGATTCAGATCGCGGTGCTCACACTGCCGCTCGACACACCGCTCTGGCAGGGCGGACTGCTGTTCGCAGCCGAGCTCGCGCTCGGTTTAGGGTTGATTGCCGCCGCGTTCATCGACCTGTCACACATGTACTTGCCGGACGGGATTACGCTCGGTGGAACCGTGCTCGGGGTACTCACGGTTCCGCTGCGTCCCGGTGCCTCGTGGCAGGAAAGCCTGATCGGCGCCGCGGTTGGGTTCGCGATCGTTTGGTTGCCGTTCGACCTTTTGCATCGCCTGCTGCGCGGTAAGCCGGGCATGGGGCTCGGTGACGCCAAGCTGGTGATGCTGGCGGGCGCTTGGTTTGGCTGGTCGGGCGCCGTTTTCACGCTGCTGGGGGGCGCGGTGCAGGCGACGCTCACGGTCGTGGCGTTGTATTTCGCTCACGGAAAAATCGAGGAGCCGGAAGCCGTCAAGCTCGAGCGCGCCGAGCTCGAGCAGGAGTTAGCCCAGGCGACGCCGGAAGAGCGCGCAGTCATCGAAGCCGAGTTGGCTGCGGACCCGCTGGCGAACGAGCCGGAAGAGGGTTTTGGCAAGGCCCGCATCGCGTTCGGCCCGTTTCTGGTACTCGCCGCGCTCGAGTTGCTCGTCTTCGGCGGCTTCATTCGGGAGGAGCTCTTGCAGACGCTGTTCGGCACATGACGCGGCTCCTTTACCTCGGCATCCTGCTCATGTTGCTCGGTTGCGGCACCCGGCACCCGGAAGCGCCACGCGGAGCGCATCCGCCGAACGACGGCGCGCTTGTGCCCTACCCTCCGCCACCGGCCAAGGTCGAAGAAGTGCCGCCGCAACCGGGCGCCAACTGCGTCTGGACAGACGGCTTCTGGGAGTTCACCGATCGCTGGGAATGGCAAGCCGGTGAGTGGGTGGTGCCCCCGACACATTGCCGCTTGGCGCCAGTCGAGCTGCGTCGCCAGGGCGGCCAGCTTTGGCACGCTCGCCCGCGTTGGTACCCCGACAACGTGACACTGCTCGGGCCGCAATCGGCCTGCGCGCGGCCGC
>JBBSAB010000022.1:0-97477 GCA_038252755.1 Polyangiales bacterium
GGCGCCTGAGGCCCAATCGCGATCCCGCTGCGTCCAGTTGCCAGTACCACCCACCCCAAATCTCGGCCTTCCCGTCTTACCGCCTTCCTGTTGTCCCCGCTCGCTCGGGCAAGATGCGATGAATCATCAGCCGCCTTCCTGCTCGCTCGCGCCCGCGCGGCTACGCGCGGAGGTATTGCGTTTCGGGGTTTTCGCGGCGCCAGATCACGAAGTCCATGAAGTAGTGGTGGAGGTTGACGAAAGTGAACAGGGCCGCGAAGTATGGAGTGGGGCCGAGGTCGGAAAAGCGGGCGGCGTGGGCGTCGACCAGCGCGGTGTCGAGCGCCGACGGCAGCAGGTGAAAGAGCACGACTCCGAGCAAGATGGCCGAGGCCGCCGTGGTCCCGACCACCACCGCGACCGGGCGACCAAAGCTCGGCGGGCCTTCGTGGGCGCTGGCTTGGCTACGCTTCAACAGCCAAACGAAGTACAGGTATTGCACCGAGTGCAGGGCCGGGATCAGGTACATGAACAGCGGCTCGACGCCGCTGTAGACGGTCCATAGCCAGACCGAGCACAAGAGACCGACCAGCGGCGGCAACGGCAAGCCGCTTTCCCGGCGCCATTTGCGCACCAGCATCACCAAAAGCGGCACCACGCTCACGAAAAACGCGCCTAGTGTCAGCGGCTCGAGCCAACGCGGGTGGGCGAACGTCATGTAAACCACACCCTTCTCCTCGACGCTGCGACCAGGATCGAACGGGCTCGCCCAAGCGTAGGCCCAGCCCGCGAAGCAATGCGCGAGTAAGACGCGCCGTTCGCTCTTGCCGTAGCTCGTGCCCCGTCGTCCGGACAGCACCGTCACGACGCCGAAGCCTTGCTTCACGTAGTGCCAACCCACGAGCAGGAACATCAGCTGCGTGAACGCACCGAGCGAGCGCGCCGATTGCGTAGCCAGCGCAGCTACACCCCACCCGAGCAGTCCGAGCGGTGCCGCGAAGCCGGCGACGAAGTAGCGCAGCCGTTGCGCGCGCGGCAATTGCGCGCTGAAGAGCCGCGCTTTCACGTCACGGTAGAAGAGCAGGTACGTGACCGCGAAATGCGGATCGTTGATGACGTGCGCGGCGTGGAACGTGAGAAAGCCGACGACCAAGTCCGCGCTGTCGAGGTCCAGCGTGCGCTCGAGCAGCCAGCACAATGGGAGCAGCAGCAGCGTCGCGCCGCCGGTGAGCAGAAACTCGGTCGAGCGCGACGGCGACGACAGCGGATGCGGCTCACGCTCGGCCGTCGCGTCGACTTGAGTTACCGCCACACTGCTCACCTTCGTAGGCGTATCACACAGCGTCGGGCCTGGAAAAATCGAGCATGGCTGCGAGGGGATCGCGCCAGGCGTGCCCCGGTTCCGGCCGCTACCTTGGAGAGGGTGCGGCGGGAGCGAATGCGTGCGAGGCGGTGGAGGCCTGGGTTGAGCGAGAGTACGCGGTGGGTGAACGCTTGACGTCAATTTGCAGAAGGTCCGTACAGCGGCGCGTGCGCGGCGCAAGAGCGGCGCGAGTTCGAGTGTCGGCCAGCGACGGGGCTCGTTGGGCTGCCATGGTGCCGCACGTGCCAACCCGGTGTCGGCAACGGTTGGGAAGAAGCCTGGCAATCGCAGGCCGTGCGCCAAGACTGATTATCCCCTCCGAACGCCTCATTTCCACACGATGAAATCGATACCACATCGATAAGTTTTCTGATCAGAATCTGCGCGCTGTGAGCACCTACCAGCATGCAGCGCGCAGCCGAGTCCACTGGGGTGCGAAGATTGACCTCTGCCCGCAGCCGGGTGCCGCTACTGGCGGTGCTCGCGTTGTGCACGAGTTGGAGTCGCCACGCCTCCGCGCAACTGGCGAGCGAGCCTGAAGCACTACTGACCGAAGGCCAGACGCTTGACCCAACGCCGCTGCCGCTGGTGATGGGCCAGGTGCGAACGTCGCGCAGCATCGCCGCGATGATGTTCGACATCGGTGGCGGTGTGCCGAACAAGACCGAGATCCAAGACTTGCTGGTCGGCTCGGCGCGCTCGCTGCGCGCCATGTACCGCGAGATCTCTTATGGCATGCAGGACATCGACGTCGAGCTCCTCGGTCCCTACGCGCTACCCGAGCACACCTGTTTGCCGATCGAATGCTGCGGCCCGAAGCAAAACCAACCGAATGGTCCAGCGGTGCAGACGATCATCGATGGCTACCCGAAGGACTACGATCACTACTTCTGGGTGTACGGGAAGATCCCGCCGGGCGCGACGTGTGGCACTTGGGGCGACGAGGGAACGGCGACGAAACCAGCTGTTTATTCGAGCTATTCGTTCCACGGCCTTGTCGGCTACGCGCAGGAGCTCGGGCACAACTTCGGCATGACGCACGAGCCGTACATGACCTGTCCGGACAAGGCGATTTTCCCGGACAACCCGACCGGCTGTACCCACAACGAGTATGGCAGCGCGATCAGCTTCATGGGTCACGGCGCCGGTCACCCCTCGGCCTTTCACAAGGTGCAGCAAGGCTGGCTCAGTAAGTGCAACGGCGTGAAGGTTGGCAGCACCGCGACGATCACGCTCTTGCCGCTCGAAGTGCCATGCGACGGCGTGCAGGTGCTGCAGATCAAGGCGCCCAAGTCGCGCCAGCCGCCGTCCAGCGGCGATCGACAAGGTCAAGGTAGTCCGCTGACGCACTACTACGTGGAGCTGCGCACGCCGCGCGGCATGGACACTGGGCTGAAGGGTCTGACACCTTCGGTGATGGTCTACGCCGGGCCCGATTTCGTGAACGGCAGCGCGCGTGGTGCACCTTACGTCTACCTGCTCGACCAGACGCCGGAGGGTGGCAACAATCCGAACTTGGTCAACGCCGGTCTCGGCGCTGGGCAATCGTTCGTGGATCCGGCAGGCGGCGTCACGATCAAGGTCAACTCAGTGAGCCAAGACAAGGCCGAAATCGCAGTCACGCTCGACGGCGCGTCGGCGGGCTTGACCTGCCTCGACGGCTCGAGCTTCACCGCGCCGGGGCCCGATCAAACCAGCTGCGGTGCAGCGGTTGGACCCGGCGGCGCTGGCGGAATGGGAGGATTGGGTGGAACGGGTGGGAGTGCAGGCGCCAGCGGCGGCGCCGGCGTATTAGCGGGCGGTGCGGGTGGCGTTTCAGCGGGTGGTGCCGGCGGCGTGGGTGGCGGGAGCGTGGTGGGCAGTGCGGGCGCGGTCGCGGCTGGTGGCAGTGCAGGCGCGGCCGGGGCCGGTGGCGGCACCGCGGGGGCAGCGACTGCCGGCACCGCGGGCACGCTGAGTGCGAGCGCGGGCGCGTCTGGCAGTTTGGCTGGCGCGACCACACCGCAAACCGACTCGGGATGCGGCTGCAGCGTACCGGGACGCGATCCAAGCCAGCGTTCCTGGGCGCCGCTTCTCGCGCTCGGGCTGGCGGCGGCCTGGCTACGGCGGCGAGGAGCGCAACGCTGACCTGGCCAGGCGCCTTGCCTCGGGCGCTCGGCGCCGTGACGCTCGCGCTGGCGCTGTCAACGCCGTGCATTGCCAGCGCCAACGGCCGCTTCCCGCGCGCCGAACGCTTGCTCGAAGATCCGCAAGATCCCAACCACCTCGTGCTAGCGGCGACTTACGGGCTGCTCACCACACAAGACCACGGCAAGAGTTGGTTTCATGTGTGCGAGGCCGCGTTCGCCGAGCCGGGCGGGCAAACCGACCCGGTGGCGGCGCTGACGACGGACGGCAGCCTGCTGATCAGCATTTTCAGCAGCTTGTCGCGCTCGCACGACGGGGCCTGCGATTTTCGCAAGATGCTCGGTGGCGACCCATCGCAGGCGGTGCCTGATTTCACCGTCGATAGCCAGGGTGCAGTGCTGGCCGTGCGGGTCACGACCGCCAGCGGCACGTCGACCAACCAGCTCCAAGAATCGCTCGACGGCGGCCAGCATTATCACCCGCTCGGCCCGGCCTTGCCCGACAGCATACGACTCGTCGCCACCATCGACGTCGCCCCCAGCGATCCGAAGCGCCTGTATGTGAGCGGGCTCGGACTGAACGGCGTGGGCGTGCTGCTGCGCTCCGACGATCGCGGGGCGACGTTCACGACCTTGCCGCTGCCGACCGACCCCAAGAATGACGAGGTACCGTTCATCGCCGCGGTCGACCCGAAGAACCGCGACGCGCTCTACGTGCGCACCGACGTCTGGAAGTACGACGAGAGCGAAGGCGTGGCCTACGCTGCCGACGCGCTCTTCTACTCGACCGACGCCGGGGAAAAGTTCTCGGAGCTGATCCGCACCGGCGGGAAATTGTTCGGCTTCGCGCTGTCGCCCGACGGCCAAGATTTGTTGGTCGGCTACGGCGATCCGGTCGAAGGCGGCGGTCGTGTCACTGATCCCGATGCGCTCGGTGTCTACCGTGCGCCCACGGCCACGAACATTTTCACGAAAGTGCTAGCGAGCCCGGTCAGCTGTCTAACGTGGACCGAGGCCGGCGTGTATGCGTGCACGGCCCAGGCTGAGCTGGGCTTCGCGCTCGGTCTAGCCGCGCCAGCCAGCCTGGGGCCGGAAAGCGTGACGCGCTTTCTGCCGTTGCTCTCGCTGATCGACGTGAAAGGGCCGCTCAGTTGTCCCGCCTGCGCCAGCGGCGCGCGTTGCAGCGAATTCTGGGAAGCGACCTGCTCGGCGTGGGGTCGAGCGGATTGCACGGCTCCCGTCGCCGCCAACGGCGTAGCCGCGGCGTGCCCGGCCGGCGAGGCAGCAGGCGCTGGTGGTGCTATGGATGCACCTCATGGCACGGGTGGAACATCCGCTAACGTCGCTGGCAATGCCGCGGGTGGCACGCCATCGCCAAATGGAGGCGCACCGGCCGTGACGCCGAAAGTCGCTTCGAATGAGGCCGAAACCTCCGGCTGCGGCTGTCGTGCGGCGGGCTCGGCGCCGACGTCGGGCCTTGCGACAGTGGCGCTGGTAGCGCTCGGCTTGTTGGCGCGCCGCCGCGGCGCACTGCTGCTGCTGTCGGCGCTCGCGTTGTTCGGCTGCGGTAACAACGGCGACACTCCGCGCGCGGCGACGCCGGACGATGGCACGGACTGCAGCGGCGACTTCGACAAGTTCGAGCCCGGGATGACGATCGAGGCGCTACCCGGAATGCTCACGGTCGAGCTGGCCCGCGCCGACCCATCCCCGCCGGTCGTGCGTAGTGAGAATGTGTGGTGGCTCAAGCTCAGCGATGCCGACGGAACTGCGCTTTCGGGCGCCGAGGTCGTCGCAAGCCCGTACATGCCCAAGCACCAACACGGCAGCGCCGAGGTGGTGGTTGAAGAGCAGGGCGAGGGCGAATACCGGCTCTCACCGATCGAGCTCATCATGCCCGGAGTTTGGGAGGTACCGCTGAGCATCACGCCAGCGGGCGGCGTTGCCAGCGAAGCGATTTTTCGCTTCTGCATCGCCGAGCGTTGAGCCATGTCCAGTCGCCTGGCGCTTGGCGCATGCACCTTGGCAATCGCCGCCGCCGCTGGCGCCGGAACCGGCTGCGCGGATCACGACGTCGCGCCCGTCGAATCGTCGCATCTCACCCGCGAGCAATTGCTGGACGCCGAGACGTGCCGTGGCTGCCACTCCGATCACTACCGTGAGTGGGCCGGCAGCATGCACGCCTATGCTTCGCAAGATCCGGTATTTTTGGCGATGAATCGCCGGGGTCAGGAAGAAACGAACGGCGAGCTCGGCGCGTTTTGCGTCGGTTGCCACGCCCCGCTCGCGCTGCGCGAAGGCGCCACGACTGACGGCTTGAACCTGGCGGACGTCCCGCAGGCGCTGCAGGGCGTCAACTGCTACTTCTGCCACAACGTCGACGCGGTCGAGGGCGCGCACAACAACCCGTTACGGCTGAGCGACGACGTCACGCTGCGCGGCGGCGTGAAGGACCCACGCCGCAACGCCGCGCATCCATCGGCGTATTCGGACTTGTTTTCGAGCCCGAAGGTCGACAGCGCCGCGTTGTGCGGTAGCTGCCACGACGTCACGGTGCCCTCACCTCCTGCGCCAGCCGAGCTGCACCTGGAGCGCACCTTCGGACAATGGCAAGCCTCGATTTTTTCGCCACCGCAGGCCGCTGACGACACGGCCGCGCTGTCGTGCAACGGCTGCCACATGCTGCCAACCACTGGCGTGCCGATCGCCGACGGGCTCGGACCGAGCGCGCCTTTGCGCGCGCGACACGCGCACACCTTTGCTGGCGTCGATGTGGCGCTCAGCGCCTTCCCGGATACGGGCGATACCGACCTGGATCAAGCCAGCGCCGAGCAGCAACGGGCTGAGCTACAGCGGCTGTTGGATTCGACGCTGCGTCTCGAAGTCTGCGTGCTGAAGCGCTTCACCGGAGACGCCACCGTGAAGGTGACGCTCGACAACGCCACCGCCGGGCATCATTTTCCGACCGGCGCCGCGCAAGATCGACGCGCATTCGTCGAAGTGCGAGCGTTCGCGGCCGAAGCCGAGACGCCGTTCTACGAAACCGGTGTCGTGCCTGCGGGGCAAGGCGTCGCCAGTCTCGACGATCCCGATCTGTGGCTGCTGCGCGATCGCATGTTCGACGCCAACGGGGTCGAGGTGCACCAGTTTTGGCAAGCCGCGGAGTTGAAAGAAGGCACCTTGCCGGTCGCGACTAGCCTCGACCCGTTGTCGCCGGGCTTCATCGCTGGCCATGCGCTGCGCCAGTTTCCGAGTCAGGGCCAGCTGAAGCAGACGCCCGAGCGAGTGACCGTCCGGGTGCGGCTCGAGCCGATCGGGCGCGAGGTGCTGGCGGACTTGGTCGACTCCGGCCATCTGGACGCCGCTGACGCGCAAGCATTCACGGTTCATGACCTTTTGCCCAACCGCCATTTGGCGAGCGCGAAAGGCGCGGCACCCGAGCTGCAGACGCTCGGTTCGGTATCGTTCGAATGGGGTCCGGCGACGCGCGATCACGGTAACTTCCGGCGCACGACGCAGGCCACGACGCTCGGCGTGGAAGAATGCCTCGGCATGCCCGGCCGACCCACCCCGAAATAGCGGCCAGATCGTCGCGGTGAAGGTTATCCCCCCCGCACCTACCGAGACGTTCGCGCGCAGTCGCGATCCGTAACGTTCACTCGCGCGTAGTCGTACGGCCTAGACAGCGGTCCGTAAGCACGCGGCCTTCACCGAAGAAATCTTGAGCCGCATCCCGCAGTTCCGCGAGCTGGCTAGCGTGTCGGCGGCGCACCACGAACGGCTCGACGGCAAGGGCTACCCGCGTGGCCTGCACGCCGCCGAGATTGCGCTCGAGACGCGAATCATCACGACCGCCGACATCTTCGACGCGATCACCGCCGAGCGCCCGTACCGCACCGCAGTTCCGGTGGCGCGCACACTGGAAATCATGGCCAAAACCGTCGGAACTGCGCTCGATCCGCAGTGCTTCGAGGCGCTTCAGCGGGTGGTGGCGAAGCTGGATGCGCCACGGCATAGCCAACCGCCGCCAGCGACGCGCGCGGCCTGAAGCAAACTGTACAATTTTGCTCAAAGTTGGGCCCGCGAGCGCGCGTGCGTTCAGGCAAAACCCGGTACGGGCAAGCGCGCACCAAGCGGAGCGCGCCACACCTGCGGCGTCACCGATTCGGCCGCCACGTGCTCCGCGGCCAGGCTCGCCTTGCCGTCGCTGATCGAAACCGTGGGCGCAGGCGCGGTTGCTCGCTGCAACCGCGCACCGGGCAGCGCGAACAGCCATGCCGAGAACAGCAGCAGCAACAACCACGCCGCACGCTTCATTCGTCGTCACCAGGGGGAGGAACGCTACCGTCGAGGTGCCGATACAAAGTCTTGCGACCGATGCCCAGGATGCGCGCTGCCTTGCTCTTGTTGCCGGCACACGCCGCGATCACCCGCGCGATGTAGCGGCGCTCGACCTCTTCCAGCGGCAAGAGCTCGCTCGGGTCGTCGCCGGCGACCAGCACGTGACCCGGCTGGAAATCGCGAACCTTGCGCGGCAGATCTTGCACGTCGACCAGCGCGGAGTGGCTGAGCGTGACGGCGCGCTCGACGCAGTTCCGGAGCTCACGCACGTTGCCAGGCCAGTCGTACGCCGACAGCTTCTCCGCCGCCGGTGCGCTGAATTTGGCGATCTGCCGGCCACTGCGCACGGCCAGCTCGCCCAGAAACGCTTGCGCCAACAGCAGCACGTCGCCGCTCCGCGAGCGCAGCGGCGGCAGCTCCAAGTGAATAACGTTGACGCGATAGAACAAGTCTTCGCGAAAGCGCCCCTGCTCGACGGCAGCCTCAAGATCGCGATTGGTGGCGGCGATGATCCGCACGTCGAACGGCACCTCGTGATTCGAGCCGAGCGTGCGCACGGTTCGCTCTTCGAGCGCGCGCAGCAGCTTGCCTTGCAGAGCCAGCGGCATGTCGCCGATCTCGTCGAGCAACAGCGTGCCGCCCTCGGCCGCCACGAGTAGGCCATCACGGCGCGAGCGAGCGTCGGTGAAGGCGCCTTTTTCGTGACCGAACAGCTCGCTCTCGAGCAATGTCTCGGGCATCGCCGCGCAGCTGATCGCGACGAAGGGCCGATCTTTGCGTGAACCGCGGGCGTGAATTTCGCGGGCGACCAGCTCTTTGCCGGTGCCGCTCTCGCCGGTGACCAGCACCGTCGAATCGCCCGCCTGCAGTTGGTCGAGCGTCGCGTACAGGCGGCGCATCGGCTCGCTCGAGCCGATCAAAAGGCCGTAGCGCTGCGAGGTGTCGACCACGCGCCGCAGTGCGTCCACTTCGGCGCGCAGCTCGTGATTCTCCACGGCGCGCTTCAAAACCAGGCCAATCGTGTCGACGTCGAACGGTTTGGTCACGAAATCGTAGGCGCCAGCGCGCATCGCGACCACTGCTGAATCGATGCTGCCGAACGCGGTCACCACGATCACCGGCAGGTTGGGCTTGAGCTCTTTGACGCGCCTACACAGCTCGCTGCCTGACAGGCCGGGCATGTTCAGATCAGTGACGACGACGTCGAACGGCTCGGTCTCGAGCCGCGTCAGCGCGCTCAGCGGGCTCACGTCCCAGCTCGGATCGAAGCCGGCGTCGCGCAGCGCGTCGGCGAACATTTCGCACTCGGCACGTTCGTCGTCGACGATCAGCGCGCGCGGCTTCAAGTCGCCACCGCCGGCAAGAACACCGAGAACGTGCTGCCCTGCCCGGCCTGGCTGACGACCGAGATGCTGCCGCCGTTCTCGAGCACGATGCCGTGCGCCACGCTCAAACCCAGGCCGGTGCCTTGGCCGATGTCTTTGGTGGTGAAGAAGGGCTCGAAGATCCGAGCTTTGGTGGTTTCGTCCATGCCGTGTCCGTCGTCGGTAACTCGCAGGTAGGCACGCTTGGCGCCAGCTGCAGGTTCATCTGAGGCAGGTTCCGTGCCACAAGAGATCTCGACCTTGCCACCACTTTGGCAAGCGTGGATACCGTTGACCACCAGGTTCGACAAGACCTGCTCGAGCTGAACCGGATCACCGACGGCCATCGCGCTACCTTCGGACTTGAGCGCGACCGCGACGTTGTGTTTGCGCGCGATCGGCTCGACCAGCCGCGTGATCGCTCGCGCGATGACTTGCAGGTCGGTCGCGGCGGGGCGCGCCTCGCGGCGGCCCGCAAAATCCAGCAATTGGCGGATGATCATCGTCATGCGCTCGGCCTGCTCGGCGACCGCCGCCAAGTATTCGGCGCCCGCCTCCGGCTCGACGTTGCCTCGGCGGAGCATCTTGACCCGACCGGCGATCACGTTGAGCGGCGTGCCCAACTCGTGGGCAATACCGGCTGCCAGCCGCCCAACCGTGATCAAGCGATCGGCGTGGCGCAACTGATCCAAAGCGTCGATGCGGGCGGTGGTTTCGGCCTGGCTACGCGCGTTGGCCTCGGAAAGCTGCTCGCACATCGCGTTTACGTCGTGCCCCAGCTGCCCGATTTCATCGCGCTGTTGCAGCGCCAGCGGGCCGCTCAGATCACCCTGACCGATGCGTTTGGCTTTGGCCGCCAGCATGTTCAGCGGCCTGCCGACCAGCCACACGCCCATCACGAGCACGACCGCGCCGGAGAAGCCGACCATCGCCAGCGTCGCCGCCAAGGTACCGACGACGTTCGAGCGGATGTATTCAGCGCGAATGCTCAGTCGCTCGGCGATTTCGACGGCGCCCAACACTTCGCCCTTCCGACCGTGCACCGGCACGCGCGTGACCAGGAACTCTTCGTCCGGCTCGTCCGCTTCGGTCGTCACGAAGTGCTCCAAGTGGTCGACTACTTGATGCCTTAAGGCGCGCCCCGGCGCGATGTCGCTCTGGGTGCCGTCGGGGTGCACGAAGCCGAGGCGCATGTGCGGACGCTCTTCATCGGCTTGCTTCACGAGTTGGACTGCCCGATCTTGGCCGGCGTTCAGCCACGCGTCCGCGACGCATACCGCCAAAGTCGTGCCGACGAGGAGATGGTCGCCGCGCATGTCCGAGTCGAACAGCTCGATCTCGCCGCGCGCCCGCACCCAGCCGAAAATGACCAGCACGGCGAGCGTTCCGAGCACCGTCGCCAGGACCAATTTGAGCGCGACTCGCATAGCTCTCTCGAGGCCGAAACCATGTCACAGGCCTCGGTCGAGTCGAAGGCCTCCCAGCCCCCTGGGTCACCCGGCGCTGTTCCCGTTTGGACCAGGTGTATCGAAGGGAAACAGCCTACCGGGGGCCCACCCTGGCGAAACCTGCGGAAAGCCAGGGTTCGCGGCGGGGAACGCGGCTTGCTTAGCGAGCCGTTCGAGGAGCTGCGACCAAGCCATGTGTTACTACGTGCTGGTAGGTGCCGAGGCCGAGGGATTCCACCTCCGGGACGTTCTGTCGGCCGACGGGGTCCTCGATACCGACGTGACTCCGGACGAGGTAGCGGCCCACCGCTTCCCCGAGGGCGACACCGTGGTTTGCGTGACTCTTGAGGGCTGTTCCTGCTCGCTGCTCGAGACGCCGGTCGTCGGTAAACAGGGCCGAAAGCACAAGCAACAGCGCGACGCTTTCTACGGCGCGCTGAGTCGCGCCACGGCGCGTTTCGGTAGCGTTCGAATGCTGGTGCTGGGTGGTGAAGACAGCGCCGAGCTCGTCTCCGCCCATCGCGACGGCACAACCACGCTTCGCGAGCTGCTCGCCTCGCGCCGCCCGCAAACTCAAGGCCTGCTGCGCATCGTCGCGTAGGTCGCGGTTAGCACGGTCCAACGAGGGTCCAAGCGTCGGTCCAGGCCCGGCCCGAACCTGCCGCGGAGGCGTCGAGGCCGCACCAGCGTCCCACAGCAGCCGTTCCGCCCGTGGACCTGCCACCCAGCGTTGTCGCTGGGGCTCTTTTTTCATGATTTCCTCGAGTGAGTGGGGACGGGAGCGGCAGATTATCAGGGCAACATGGACCCACGCTTCGCAAGTCGTCGCGATCGCGAATGATGAAACGCCGGCCTTGACCGACGCGCTCGCGCGCCAACGCTCCGGCTTCGTACGCGGCTCGCTCGGTTGCGGCAGCTGAACCACGTACGCCGCCGTAGTGCTGAGTGCTCACGAGCGCGTATCCGCCGCTCCTGAGCGCCGCACCCAACGCTTGGGGTGGTGCTCCTGGTCGACGAAAGCGAGAGCGCCGAATGACTCGAATGACCGATGTTTCGGAGCAAGCTGAAGAAGGCCTTCGTGTGACTACAGGCGCGACCGTTGCCGCAAACGAGGCGCAATGCCACACGTTTGTGCCTCGGGGCAGGCATGGCGCTTCACAGCAATAACGGTTGGGCGGTAGGCTCCCATGTTTGGGGACGGGTAACGGGAACCGTCACGCCCAAACGGGGATTGCTCGCGCCGGAGTCATGACCACCGCTGCCAAAACGCACACCGTCGCCTGCGACTCAATGCAGGTGCCCTGGGATCCCCAGGTACGGATTGTCACGCTCAGGTACTGCCCTGGCACCACACTGACCAACGTGCACTCGTCGCTCCTGCTGGGCGCACTGAGGGACTGGGTCGGTTCTAGCGTCGAGCCGTTTGCGCTGTTAGCCGACGCCACCGGGGTCCGCGGCGCCGATGCCGAGTACCGCTCGCTGACCGCGCGCTTCTTCAAGAAACACAAGGACCAGCTCTTCATCGCCGTTTTCAACTTGGGTTCTCTGGCGCGCCTGCTGCTCGAGATGCTTCGGGTTGGTAGCGGCCTGCAGGTTAGGGCATTTGGAGACGAAGCTCACGCGCGCGCGTGGCTCCGCGAAAAAGGCGTAGCGGCGTGACCAGTAGTCCCTCCTTCGACGAAATCTTTGCGGTGATGGCCGCGGCTTCGAACGGCGATGCGTCACGGCGAGTAAATGTCCCGGACGACTCGGATCTGGAGCAGCCCGCGGTGCGCCTCGCTGGCGCGCTCAACGTGCTGCTGGACGATCTGGCTTTTCGCGAGGCGGCGACACACCGCATGGCCGAGCGTCTCGGCCTGCTGGCAGATGCCTCACGGGAATTTGCGGCGGCGGCGCACGATCACCAGCAACTATTGCAAGTAGTCGCTGGTCAGCTGAGCCAACTTGGCGGCGATCTGTGCGTGATCCGCACCCTGAATGAGACCGGACTCGCCTTCGAGCAGGGTGGCGCCCTCTGTCATCCAAATCCGGAGGTGGCGGCGGCGGCCCGCGAGCTCTTATCGGTTCCGTTCCAGCTCAGCGATGGCTTCACCGGCCGAGTTGCGACGACTGGCCAGCCCTTGCTGATTCCTCGCCTTACCCCAGCTGACCTTGCCGTGTCGACCGTACCCCAGTTAGGACGCTTCCTCGAGAGGCTCGGGGTAACCGGCCTGGTTGCCGTGCCCCTGAAGGCGCGAGCCCGGGTGATCGGCGTCGCGACGCTGCTACGTAGTGATCGCGAGCGCACCCTTACCCAGGATGACCTGCGACTACTCGAGAGCATCGCCGAGCACGCTTCGATTGCCATGGCGAGCAGCCGAGCACATGCCGCCGAACGTGCTGCGGAAGCGAACTACCGCGTGATGTTCGAAAACAGTCCCGAACCCATGTTCGTCTTCGATCCTGACTCGCTCCGGTTCCTGGAAGTGAACGAGGCATCGATTCGGCAGTACGGGTATCTACGCGGCGAATTTCTGAGCATGACGCTGAGCGACATCTGGCCAGCCGAGGATGTCGTCAGGAATCGCGACGCTGTTGCCCGGAACCCACTGGCAACGAGTAGCGCAACGCTTCGCCACCGAAAGAAGGATGGCACCGTTTGCGATGTTGAAGTCCGCGCGCACGCCGTTCCCTTCGGCGGTCGTGAGTGTCGCCTCGTGCTCGTGAACGACATCACCGACCGACTCCGGGCCGAGCAGGGCCGTAAGGCCGCGGAGGCGCGATTCACGTGGCTGGCCGAGTCCGGCATCATCGGTATCGTGGTGGGGGGCATGGACGGCAAGATCATTGAAGCCAACCAGGCCGTGGCTGACATGCTCGGCTACACGCGCGCCGACATCATCTCTGGCAGCGTGCGCTGGCCGGACCTGACGCCGCCGGAGTGGAGAATCGACGATGACCGCACGCGTGCCGAGCTTCGTGCCGATGGTGTCGCGAGCCTTAGAGAGAAAGAGTACATCCATCGAGACGGCAGCCGCATACCAGTATTGATCGGCGCGGCGATGCTACGAGGTGGCGTCGAGGAGGGTGTCATCGCGTTCGTACTCGACTTGCGGGGCAGCAGGCGTCTCGAAGTCGCGATCGAGCACCTGCGAGAGGCTCGCGCTTCCGAAGCGACCTTCCGTGGCTACGTGGAAGCGGCGCCCGACGCGGTAGTCATCGTGGACGCCCAGGGCAAAATCGTCCTCGTCAACGCGCTAGCCGAGCGCCTGTTCGGATACTCGCGTGCGGAGCTGCTGGGGCAGGCCACGGAGACCTTGGTTCCTGCGCGTCTGCGAGATCGTCACTTTACGCATCGCGGCCAGTATTCCGAAGCGCCTCGCGCGCGCGAAATGGGCTCGGGCCTCGATCTCTATGGCCTGCGTAAAGACGGCACGGAGTTTCCGATCGAGGTCAGTCTGGGCCCGATCCAGACCGACGCCGGTCCACTATTCGCGAGCGCGATCCGCGACATTACCGAACGCAAGTCGTCGGACGAACAGCGCTATCGCTTAGCCGCGATCGTCAATGCGTCGGACGACGCGATCATCGGCATGACGATCGATGGCGTGATCACGAGCTGGAATGACGGGGCGCAGCGCTTGTTCGGCTACTCGCAGGAGGAAAGCCTCGGCCGGGCGATCTTGTTCTTGGTTCCGCCCGATTGCGTGAGCGAGGAGGAGGCGATCTTGCAGCGCGTGGCAAGTGGAGCTGTCGAGCGCTTCGAGAGCGTACGGGTTCGCAAGGACGGGGAACACGTCCACGTGTCCATCACCAACTCGCCGATCCGGGACTCAGATGGACTGCCGATCGGGGTGTCGAAGGTGGTCCGAGATATTACCGAGCGCCGTCGAGGCGACGTAGCGCTGGCGCGCGCCAAGGACACGGCCGAGTCTGCGAGCCGCGAGCTCGAAGCCTTCAGCTACTCGGTCGCCCACGACCTGAGAGCCCCTTTGCGCGGCATGAATGGCTTTGCTCAGCTCTTGCTCAATGATTACCAGGACAAGCTCGGCTCTGACGGGAACGACTGGCTGCAAGAGATCTTGCTGAACGCTGGCAAGATGGCGGCGCTGATCGACGCGCTTTTGTCACTGGCGAGGCTCACCCGAAGTGAGCTGCATCGCGAGCTGATCGATCTTTCCGTCCTAGTCCGCGAGATTGGCGGCCACCTTTCGGCAGCAGAGCCGTCGCGCTCCGTCGACCTGGAGGTAGAACCCGCGCTCAGCGCGGAAGTGGATCCCGTCTTGGCGCGGGCACTTTTGGAGAACCTGCTGGCAAACGCCTGGAAATTCACCAGCAAAACCCCAAGACCGCGAGTCGCGTTCGGTGCGACTCAGCACCAGGGCTCGCGAAGTTTCTATGTGCGCGACAACGGCGCCGGATTCGACATGGCCTTCGCGAGCAAGCTGTTCGCCCCCTTTCAGCGGCTGCATTCGGCGGATGAATTTCCGGGGACTGGTATTGGCCTCGCCACCGTACAGCGCATCGTGCACCGCCACGGCGGCCGCATTTGCGCGGAAGGAAGTGTCGCCCAAGGCGCGACTTTCTATTTTACGTTTTCAGCTCGACCACTTGAAGGGGCACCCTCGTGAACAACGTAATTCTGCTGGTTGAGGACAATGCCAGCGACGAGAAATTGACTCTGCTGGCGTTCAAGAAAAGCGGCGTCGCCAACGAGGTAGCGGTGGTACGGGACGGCGCAGCTGCGCTCGACTATCTGCTTGCTACTGGCGAGCAAGAGTCTCGCGACGCGAAGGCCCTGCCGGCGTTAATCCTCCTGGACCTGAAGTTGCCAAAAATCGATGGGCTCGAGGTGCTGCGGCGCATCCGGGCCGATGAACGCAGCAAGCTCGTGCCCGTGGTCGTGCTGACTTCGTCACGGGAGGAGGAGGACATTTTGCGCAGCTACTCGCTCGGCGCGAATGCCTACGTGCGCAAGCCCGTCGACTTCGCCGAATTTTGCAAGGCGGCCACCACGCTGGGCTTGTTCTGGCTGCTCTTGAACGAACCCGTCCCAGCCGGTTCAGGCGGCAAATGACTGGCGAACTGCGAGTCCTGTTGGTCGAAGACTCGCCGACCGACGCCAAGCTCGTACTTCATGAGCTGAAGCAGAACGGGCATGCCGTCTACTACGAGCGAGTCGAAACCGCTGAAGACATGCGAGCCGCCTTGGCTCGCAGCGAGTGGGATCTCGTGCTCTCGGATTGGTCGATGCCCAAGTTCAATGCGGCTGCGGCCTTGAGCGTCCTCAAGGAGGCGGGTCTCGACCTACCGTTCATCATCGTCTCGGGACCGATCGGTGAGGAGACTGCGGTTGAGGCGATGCGCGCCGGCGCGCGCGACTACGTGTTGAAAGACAAGCTAGTCAGGCTGGCACCCGCTATCGAGCGCGAGCTGCGTGAGTACAAGGAGCGCGTAGCTCGCCGAGATGCGGAAGCGGCGTTGCGCGAGAGCGAGGCTCGCTTCAGCCGGCTTAGCGAGTCGGGCGTGATCGGCATTGCCAGCGCGGATCTACACGGCAACGTCCACGATGCCAATGACACCTACCTCAGGATGATCGGCTACACGCGCGAGGAGTTGCGGCAAAGTGCCATCAGTTGGGCGCGGCTGACCCCTCCCGAGTTCGCCCACCTGGCTGAGCGTGCCGAAGAGCAACTACGAACTGTTGGCTTCGCGCCGCCCTGGGAGACCGAGGTATTTCACAAGGATGGGCAGCGCATCCCCTTACTCATGGGCGGCGCTATGCTCGCCTACCCCCAAACGGTGGCCTTTACAGTGGACTTGACCGAACGCCGCAAGGCCGAAGTTGGTCGCGAGCAGGCCGAGCGCGCGCTGCGCCAGAGCGAAGAGCAGCTGCGACAAGCACAGAAGATGGAAGCCGTTGGTAGGCTGGCAGGCGGGGTCGCGCACGACTTCAACAATGTCCTGTCGGTGATCCTGGGTTACGCGGAATTCCTGCTAGCGGAGCTGAAAGCCTCCGACCCCCTTCGAAAGGACGTGCAAGAGATTCACGATGCCGCCTCGCGGGCGGCGCGACTCACGAGCCAACTCCTGATGTTCAGTCGCCAGCAGGTCGTCGAGCCTCGTGTCGTCAATCTGCGAGAAGTGCTGACTAGCATGGACAAGATGCTGCAACGTATTCTTGGGGAAGACGTGGAGTTCGTGCTGGTACAGCCGATGTCCGACAGCCGGGTAACGGCGGATCCAAGCCACATCGAGCAAGTGATACTCAACTTGGTCATCAATGCGCGCGATGCAATGCCCACCGGAGGCAAGCTGACGATCGAGCTCACCGACGTTGAGCTGGACGAGAACTACGCGCAGAGCCACTTGCCAGCAAGCCGCGGGCCGCACGTGATGCTGGCGGTCACCGACACCGGCACGGGTATGGATCGCGCAACGCAAGCGCGCATCTTCGAGCCGTTCTACACGACCAAAGAGCAGGGCAAGGGAACCGGTCTGGGACTTTCTACGGTCTTCGGCATCGTGCAACAGAGTGGGGGCAGTGTCTGGGTTTACAGCGAGCTTTCCCATGGCACGACGTTCAAAGTCTATCTCCCCAAGTCCGACGGAGTAGCAACGGAGCTCAAGCCCCAACCGACACCCACGTCACTGCGGGGCAGCGAAACCATTCTGCTCGTCGAGGACGAAGATCAGGTGCGCGCTGTCGTATCGAGCGCCTTGAGTCGCCAGGGGTACCGAGTCATCCCAGCGCGAAACGCCGGGGAGGCCCTGCTGCTTTGCGAGGACCAAGCAGTGTCCATCGACCTGCTGCTCACTGACGTGGTGATGCCGAAAATGAGCGGTCCGGAGCTCGCAGCGCGCTTGTCCGCTACGCGGCCGGGCATGAAGATAATCTGCATGTCCGGCTACACCGACGACAGCATCGTTCGTCACGGCGTGCTCGAGGCAGGTATGACCTATTTGCAAAAGCCTGTTACGCCAACGCTCCTGGCGACGAAGCTGCGGGAAGTGTTGGACGCCGACAAAAGCCGCGCCAACAACTAGCGAGAACGTTTGCAATAACCTTAAGCGGCACATCAGCAAGGCCGAGATCGAAGCCGGCCCCGGGAGCACTGACCCAGTCTTCATCGAGAGCAACCTGTTCGACATCACCTACTCCGCCGGCAAGGCGATAGCTCGCGTGGATTGCGAGTTAGCTACCGGTTGTGGCGTTGTCTGCCAGTAACGCCAACTAACGTTCCATGTCACAGAGCCAGACGCCGGCACGCTGCCTGCGCGGCGTCGGCAAGCTGCGGCATCACGGCGGCCGCCACGTGAGGCGGCATACCGTGTCGCTCGCCGACAGCTAGCAAGGGCGCGCCTAGCTTTTGCACGTCGACGTCGCCAACTTCTGCCACAAAACTGGCCATTTGTCGGCCCAACGGGCGAGGCAAGAGCGCCAGCGCCAAGCGCGCTTCTGGAGCACTACCCACGCACTCGAACGGCGTGTGCTCGGCCAGCCCGAACAACTCGCGAAACCAGCGCTCATTGACCGGCTGCTCGCCTAAGTTCGCTCCGAACGTCGCTTGTACGATTTCAGGCGGCAGGTGCGCTGCCATCTGCAGCCAAACGTACGCGCACTTGGCGCAGGCACCACACCACGGCTTTCTGACGTTGCACGAGTGCGTCAGCGGAGCCAACTCGGCATCTTTTGCTAGTAGCTCGAAGATGACCTCGTCGTGAATGGGCTGCAGGACGCTGAAGTAACGAACGTCGGCCAGCAGCTCGCCGCGCACGTACTCGTCGAGCAACTGTTCTGCTTCCCAACTTTTACCCCATTGATGGTTGACCTGCTCGCCTGCCCAAACCAAGTTGGCAGTGTTGGCGCTTGCCTCGTGCGCTACGACCAGCCCGTGGTAACCACGCGCCAGCGCGATGGGCAACGCGGCAAACACCGACGCGGGCGTCTCGGCCGCAAGAATGGACTTGATGCCCAGCTCCGGCCGTAGCTCCAGAATCGGTGCATCCATGAAGTCGTCAATCACCCACTGTCGCTCGGCACGCGTCCGGGCAGTTGCGGCCCCCAGCCGATCGAGCAGCGCGTGTTGCTGCGCCGAATTGCCGTAAATGGAGTGGGCGTAACCAAGCGTGGCGAATGGCAGCCCGCCTCGCTCGAGCAGCTTGAGCGCCACCAGGCTGTCCTTGCCCCCGCCGCAGAAAGCCAGCAACTCCACGGGGCCGCGTGCCGTCGCTAAAGGGCGACCAGAGGAGCCGGCTGCGTCGACGAAGCGAGGACCAGCGTAGGCGGGCAAATCGTGCTGCCAGCGCCACTGCGCCCAAACGCGACGAAAGATGGTCTGCCAAAGCGCTACGAAGCGCGGCGTCGCGAAGCGCGCGTACGCACCCAGCTCGATGGTCTCGGGGCGCAAACTGCACAGCGCGTTGAGCTGAAACATTGCCACGTGAAACGAGATTCGCTCCAACAGCTCGTCACCGTGCTGGTGCGCCAACGCGTTCAGGTCAATGTCTTGATACCAGATGCTGAAATGAAAGCGCAGCTCGTCCAAACCACAGCTAATGACTAGATGCTCACTGGCGCGCGCGATCTCGAGCAGCCGAAGCCGATGCATGGTCCAACCATAGGCCCGGCCCGGACACGTGCACAGCTAGTTTGCGGCTCGCGCCAACCAGCTCTGGAGCAGGGGCGCAGCCGCGACGGCCGGGGTTCGGCCCTCTTGGTCGACGGCTTTGTTCATTGCTCGCATGTGCGGGACGTCAAGGCTGCCAGCCAGGCCCGCGAGGGCTTTCAGCACGCTCGGGTTTTTGCGCGCAAACTTGCCGCTGGCCAGCAGAATTGCGTCATACCGAGGCATGACTTGGAGATTGTCTTCCAGCACGACGAGGTCGAAAGCGGCCAGGCGCCCATCCGTCGAAAATGCGCAGACCACGTCGACTTGGCCGCTACTCGCGGCTTGGTAAACGAGCGACGGATCCATGGAGCGTTGTTCGCGAAAGACCAGGCCATAGCGCGACCTCAGCGCCTTCCACTCGGGGCGAGCGAAAAATTCGTAGTCGGCGCCAATGACGAGGTCGCGCGAATGGGCCGCCAGATCACTCAAACTCTTCAGCGCAAACGTAGCGGTGACGTTGCGCCGGACCGCGATCGCGTACGTGTTGTCGAAACCCAGCGGGGCGACGAGCACGACGCCGTAGCGATTCGATAGCGCGCTGCGGATCTCGTTGAGGCCGGCGTCCCGGCTGGCAGGGGCGTCGTCACGCTTCAGGACGTTCGCCCAAATGGTGCCCGAATAGTCGACTCCAAGATCGATTGTGCCCGCGGAAAGGCCATCGAACAGCACCGAAGAACCGAGCGACGGCGCAACTTGGACGCTTTTGCCGGCTGCACGCAGGTACCCGGCCAGGGCTTCCGCCAAAATGTACTGTTCGGTGAAGGTCTTCGTGCCAACGATGACCTGCCCGCTCGACCCCTGCCGCAGCTGGTCAATGGCTGTCAAACCGGCGCAACCGTACAGAGCGCCCAAGGCCACGATACCAGCGCCGAAGGCCGCCCCGCGCGGACGCTCGACGCCCAGCAACAGCAGACGAGCGAGGCCGTCCAGCACCAGCGAAAGAAGCGCCGCGGAAAAGCAACCGATGAGCACCAAACTCACGTTCCGCGTCTGCAGCCCGGTGAAGATGTAGTTGCCCAGACTTTGCGCCCCGACCGGGGTGGCTAGCGTCGCGGCGCCCACGGTCCACACCGCAGCCGTGCGCACGCCTGCTGCTATCATAGGTAACGCAGTTGGTAGCTCTACATAGTAGAGCGTCTGCCGCGGGCTCATGCCGACGCCGCGGGCCGCCTCCAACAACGCCGGATCGATGTTGGTGAAACCGGTGACCGTGTTCCGCAGCACCGGCAGTACGCTGTACACGACGAGGGCCACGAATGCGGGCAGAAACCCGATGCTGGGTGCACCCAACGCCGCGAGACACGGCACCATGAGGGCCAGCAGCGCGAGGCTAGGAATGGTCTGCGCGACGCCTGCGAGCCCGAGCAGCAACGGGCCGAGCACGCGACTCTTGGCCGAAATGATCCCGAGCGGAACACTCAACGCCACGCCGACAAGCAGCGCAAACAGCGTCAACTCGAGGTGCAGAGCCAAAAAATGCGGAAGATCATCCAACCCCTCACGCATCTTCGCTCCGCTCGCTGAACCGCTCGAACAGCCGGGCTTGCCTGCGCGGAACGTCGAGCAGGTCGCGCACGTAACTATTTGCGGGTCGGCGTAGCAGCTCTTCTGGCAACGCCAACTGAATCAACTGCCCGCTGCGCATCACGGCGATGCGAGTAGAGAGCAGAAACGCTTCCACTAAATCATGCGTCACGAGCACCGCCGTCAGCTGCAGCTCCTGACGCAGGCGCAAAAACACCTGCTGAAGACGTTCACGCGTCAGCGGATCCAGAGCCGCGAAGGGTTCATCGAGCAGCAGAATGCGGGGTCGAGCGGCGAGCGCGCGCGCCAGACCCACCCGCTGTTGCTCCCCGCCCGAAAGCGAGCTTGGCAGGCGCGTGCGCAACGAGCCATCGAGCTCTACCAGGTCCAGAAGCTCGTCGACGCGGCGGCTGATCTGGTCGCTCGCCATGCCAAGCAGCTTGGGCGTGATGCCTACGTTCTCGGCCACGGTCATGCGCGGAAATAGCCCAACGCGCTGGAACACATAGCCGACATTGCGCCGCAGCGTCTCCCCCGAGACCTTGGCGGTGTCCTCGCCATCAATGTAAACGCGGCCGGCGTCGGGCTCGATCAGACGATTCAACATCTTGAGCGTCGTGGTCTTGCCCGAGCCGGAGCGACCGACGATTGACAGGACCTCGCCGCGCGGAACCTCGAATGAAACGCCTTGCACGACCGCGCCACTCGAATAGCTCTTGCTGAGGTCCTCGACGCGGATCATGGCCGGGGGCATTGTGGGCTCCACGGTCAAGCTCGTGCGCGGGCCAAGCGCAGGCCCGTCATTTGCCAACGAGCGCCCGCCGGAAAGAAGTTCCGATAAGTGGGTCGAACGTGCTCGCGCGGCGTCAGGCAGGAACCTCCACGGAGGACGAACTGATTGCACATGAACTTGCCGTTGTACTCGCCGAACGCCCCCTCCAGCGGGCGATACCCCGGATAAGCTCCGTACGTCGACTGGGTCCACTCCCACACGTCGCCAAAAAGCTGGCGGACCGAGCCGTCCGCCGGCGCGGCCGCTCGTGGGTGAAGGCGCGCCTGTTCCAGCAAGTTTCCGCCAATTGCGTGCTCGGCCGCGACCGCCTCCCACTCGAACTCCGTGGGCAGTCGCGCACCCGCCCAGCGAGCGAACGCGTCCGCTTCGAAGTAGCTAACATGGCACACGGGCTCGGCCGGATTGAGCGGGCGCGAGCCTCCGCGCAAATCGAACAGCCGCGCGTCGCCGTCGTCCAGCTCCCAATAGAGCGGCGCCGTGACCTGTTCGCTGCGAAGCCAACCTTGCGCCTCGGCCAACCAAAGCTCGGCGCGCTGGTAGCCTCCAGCGCGAATGAATTCGAGGTATTCACCCACCGTCACCAGCCGATCAGCTAGCTCGTAGGCCTCGAGAAACGTTCGGTGTCGTGGACGTTCGTTGTCGAAAGCAAAGCCCTGCGTGCCGTCACCGACGCTGACGAGCCCCGCGTCGCGAGGCATGAACTTGGCGTCGCCGCACGCTTGCGGATCGCCCTGCGCAACTTGACCGTACGACGGCTTGACTGGGTTGGTCCCGAACGCGTGCTTGATGTCAGTGAGAACGAGCTCTTGGTGCTGCTCTTCGTGCTGCAGACCGAGTACGATCGCTCGCTCTACTTCGGCTGAAACTCCGCCTTTCAAACAGCGCACGAGCGATTGATCGACGTGGCTGCGGTAGCGGTTGACGTCATGGAGCGAGGGACGCGAGAGCAGCCCCCGAGCGGCGCGCGGGTGTCGGGGACCGACCGCGTCGTAGTAAGAGTTGAAGAGGTAGGTGTAGCGCGCGTCGAACGGCTCGTAGCGCGGCGCGTGGGGCTTGAGCACGAACTCCTCGAAAAACCAGGAGCTGTGCGCCAGATGCCATTTGGTCGGACTCGCGTCCGGCATCGACTGAATCTGTTGATCCTCGACGGATAGCGCCGCCGCGAGCGATTCCGTCCTGTTGCGAACGAGCGCCCAGCGCTGCAGCAGTTCCGTCGGATCCACACTGCCACCCTACTCGACTGTTCGCAGTGGGCAAGCAGACGGGTAGCCAGCGTGATCGAAATGCACCAAGCGCTCAGAGCCCAAACATTTGCGACCACTTCGAGAAAAATTGCGCTCGAGCAGCGAGAACGGCAAGTTAGGCATTGCGACTGGACGCCGCCTGTACCAGGTTGATTTTCCGGTTTGGGTCGATGGCACCCATCGCCTCGGGCGAGGCGAAGCATGGCGTCATTCGACCGATGCATTCGATCAAGTGCTCACAGAGGAGACTCCCCGACGTGCAATCTCCCATGGATCAGCAGTGTGCTCCGCCGCCCGGCTCCAGCCGTGCGGCATCACGCCTCAGTCAAGATGTTCGCTACGGGTTGAGCCGTAAACCCAAGCGGTTACCCGTCTACTTGTTCTACGACGAACACGGATCAAACCTATACGAGCGAATCACCGAGCTTCCCGAGTACTACCCGACGCGGACCGAGCACTCCATTTTGAGCCGCTTTGCGGACGACATCGCCGCGCACACCGCGAGCACTGGCCGCATCTCAGTCGTAGAGCTGGGCGCGGGCACGTTTCGCAAAAGCCGTCTCATCCTCGACGCCTTCGTGCGGCGGCAGGGGGAGTGCGTGTTCGTACCGACGGACGTTTCGCAAACAGCCTTGCGTTTGGGGACACGCGAGTTAGCGCGAACGTCTCCGTCGGTCCGGGTCGAGCCCTTCGTCGGGCTGCATGAAGAAGCTTTTGCTCACATCGCCGAGTTGCGCGGGTCGCGGCTAGTGATGTTCCTCGGCAGCTCGATCGGCAACATGGAAGACGATGAGGCAATCGAGCTACTGCGCGGCCTTCGCCGGGGGTTGGACGAGCGATGTTGGCTGCTGCTAGGCACTGACTTGAGCAAGTCACCCCAGGTGCTGTTGCCCGCCTACGACGACGCACAGGGCGTCACCGCGGCTTTCAACAAGAACGTCCTTTCGCACCTCAACCGCGTGCTGGGTGCACAGTTCGACGAAGCTCGCTTCCGCCATGTAGCGCTCTGGAACAGCCAAGCATCACGCATCGAGATGCACCTAGAGAGCCTGGTCGATCAAGTCGTGCCAATTTCGCAGCTGCGACTGCAGGTGCCGTTCGTTGCGGGCGAACGCATCCATACCGAATCAAGCATCAAATACGACTTACCGCGCGTCGACGCGCTGCTGACGCGTGCGGGGTTTTCGCCCGCGCACACGTTCACCGACGAACGCGAATGGTTCGCCGTACACCTTGCGCGCGCGCGCCCCGCCAGCAGCTCGCAGTAACGCAAGCTCGGTGAAGGTGTGCCGTAGTTGCAGCGCCGCGCCCCATTGGGTGCTTGCCGAGCCGCTGACGCCTATTTCTTTCGGTCGTGCTGCATGAGCTCGAATCATGGCGTCAGTTGACCTTCAAAGCTCGAGTGAGAGACCGAGGCTAGTCCCGGCGCCAATTCCGGCGATGCTCGAGACGGCGCGACCACGATCGTCGATGACCAACCCTCGAATGGGGACGAGCAACGCGGGCTCGAGAGCAATGCGGAGCCGCGGGCTTAGCGCGAGCGAGGCGGAGGACGCGATGCTACCGATAAGCGCGAAGCCGTTCGCGGACTGGCCGACGCTATCGGTGTTGTAGCTCGAGCCTTGGATGAAGATCCAATTGCTCTCGACGCGGCCAACCAGCACCAAGCTCGCCGAGGCCTCGGTGGGCAAGAGGTTCAGGCCTACGCCCAGCGAGCCAATGAAGCCGTGCGCCGAGACGTCGCCGGCCGCGGCCCGCAGCTGAGGAGCGAACCGCGCACCGACTCTCAGCTCGAGCACCAGTCGGCTGAGGGGGGTCAGTCGAAGCGCCAGACTCGGGCCCAGCTGCGCGTAACCTGCCGAGTATTTTTCGGCTCCGGCGAGCAACGAAACTTCCGCGCTGGCGCGCGGGCGCTTTTTTGAAGCTGCGGGCGCGAGCGGCGGTGCCTTGACCGGCGCCGGTAGTGGCGGACGCGGTGTGTCGAGTACCTCACGGATCACCAAGGCTAGCTCGCGAGCCCGCGCTTTTCTTTCAGCGGCGCCTAGCGCGCGCAAGTCGACGAGCCTTGCGCTTTGCTCCGGGCGGCTGGGATCAGCCACCTTGACCACGTCGGGTTCGCCGGTGCACGTGATGCTGAGCCGTCGCACGCTCTCGGCCGCGGCGCTCTCGGCCGCGGCGCTCTCGGCGACGCCACCCAGCTCGATCTCCACCAGGCGCACCACTTCCTGTCGATCGGCGTCGACGCAGTCGTCAAGGATGAGGTCGAGCGCAGCCCCCACGTGCTCGACAGAGCTGGCGAGAGTCAGCAAAATCGCGGGCGCGAGGGCCGCGGACCAAATCATCAGTCGCGACTTTGAATCAGTCCCTTCAGGAAAGCGAGATGCCGGCCGCTCGGGTGCAGCGTCTGATAGCGCTCGAGGGCCGCCTGGGCGCGACCACGTTGACCCGCCTTGAACCACGCCTCCGCGGCGTGCGCCGCTGCGTCTTCGGACAGATTGCCGGCAGGCGCGAGGCGTAACGATTCATCGAATGCTCCCGCTGCCTCGCCGGGCCGCCCCAGATTGCGCAGCAGTATCGAGCCCAGCGTGAAAGCCGCAGCCGGGCAGCGCGGATCACCACCGTGAAGGCGCAGCAAATTTCGCAGCGGCTGCACGGCTTTTTCGGGGTGACCGCTAAAGCGCGCGACGTCGGCCGCGAGCAGCAAATCGCTGGGCTCGCCTGGGACGGTGGCAAAGCTCTCGCGCTCGAGCAGTTGAAACGCTTCCTTGTATCGGCCAGCCTGTGCCGCAGCACGCCAGGCAATTTCCGCGGCTGCCGGTTTGGGCGGCGTCGTGGCAGCGCTCGCCGGCTTTTCGGCCGCCTCGGCCTTCTCGGTCGTGCCACTCGACTGCTCGAGCGGGTAGCGGCCCTGCTCGCCCGCGCCAAGCTCGACCCGCTGATCTTGCCAGACTACTCGCACGCGGCCCTCGCGCACTCGAATCGAGACCTCCAGCGCACCGCGCTCGACCTCGAACACCGTCCCCAAATCCTCGATCTGAACGCCGCCGATCTGCACGACGAAGCGGCGTTCGGCGCGGTGCTTCACGCGAAACTCGGCGCGCCCCGCTTCGAGCGTGACTACGACTTGCTCTGCGCGTTCCTCGGTGACGCGCGCTTGGCTGGTGCTATCCGGCAAATTCACTTCACTGCCGTCGCTCAGTGCCAAACGACGCATCCGGCTTGCGGCTCCGGCCCCAGCTGTCGAAGCTGCAGCCTTGCCGACCGCCGCGAGTCGCGCGGTGGTCGCGCGCGAGGTTTCAGCGCCGCGCCATGAAACCAGCGCGATGGCTGCGGCTGCCAGCACCGCGCCCGACACCACCACCCAGGTCGACACCGAGCGCCGCTGGTTCATGCGGAAATCCAGGTCACGCAGCTGTTCCTCGACCTGCTCCGAATCCCAGCGCCGAAGTCCTCGGCTCACCTCGGGCAAGGCTTCGGCCAGGCGAGCTTCGGCTCGGCGGCGGCGTTGCAGTTCGCCGAGCGCCCGTTCCACGTCGGCCTCGCTCCAGCGGCGCAAGCCCCGACCAAGCGGCTCAAGCTCGAGCTTGCGCGGGCTCATGAGCTCATCGCCTCCAGCACGTGGTCCTGCGCTTTCGCGATCCGACGCTTGGTCGTCGAAAGGCTCCAGCCGCACTCCGCCGCGATCGCCTCGCTCGTGGCGTTCTCCAAGTAGCGCAGCACCCAGGCCACGCGCAGCTCGGCCGGCAGCCGATCGAGCGCGCGGAACAGAGTACCGATCTGCAGCTTGATTTCTTGCGAGGCGCTCGGATCTGCCAGCGACTCGAAGTCGACATCGTGAGTGCCCCAGAAGAGCCGACTGAATTTACGCTTCCTGAGACGGCGCAGCGCCTCGCGCGCGGCGATCGTCAACAGCCAAGAGCGCACGGCTGCTGGATCGCTAAGGCTGCCGATCGCGCGGAACGCCCGCAGAAAGACTTCCTGCACCAAGTCGTCGGCTTCCTCGGCGCTGCCGAGCATAACCATGCCGCGCGCAGCTATGGCGGCCGCGTGCATTCGAAAAGCTCGCGCGACCTCGTCGTGGCTCGAGGCCCTCGCAGGGCCCGGCTCGGCGAGCGGAGCCGCCGCCACGTTTTCGGGCGACCCGTCGGGCCTGATCAATCGGAGGCGAGGCAAAGGCATCGAAACGCTCTGTATAGGGACCGCGCCTCGACCCAAAAAGGCTCAAAAATTCGCCCAACGGCGGGATTCGACGCCCTAAAGGCCCCAAGCTGGCGTGTGATTGCCTTCATCGGGCGGCTGATTCCACAGATAGAGCGCGGGGTAGGTCGAGACCGCACCTGCCGCGTCGACCACCACGGGCGTGACATAGAGTTGGGGCCGGGCCAAATCGACGCGACCCGAAGAGAAGGTGAGAAAATAGTAGCGCTTGTCGCCGACCAGCTCGCTTTCGGGCGCCCACTTGGGCCAGCTGTTGGCCACGCCGGGGCTCGTTTTGCCGCTGCAGGCGGGCGGGTCGTTGGCGGACAGGCGTTGCGGGACGCCGCCTTGGCTGCTGACCACGAACAGCTCGCCCCACGGGTTGTTGTAGGTCGTGGACGAGCTGAACCCCACGCCGAGAGTGCTCGGCGCATCTGCCGAGAGCGGGGCGCGATTGAATGCCACGAGCGTGTCGTCGGGGGCGAAGGCCGCGTAAAACTCGTTCAAGTTCGCGGAGCTGGCACCGTCGAGCGGTGCTGGCGTGCCACCTCGTCGATCCCTGAAAGGCAGAACGTAGACATCCGTTCCATCCGCTTTGGTAAGCAAGCCGGTGGCGGCGGACGTGTAAGCGAGCGCGGTGCCGGCGGAGTTAAAGGCCGGGTGAGTGGCGCGAAAATTCGGATCCGTCGGGCGCGCCAGCAGCCCCCACCCGACACCCTCGGTTTCGGAACCCGCCTCCAAGTCCGTCCAAATTAAGTCCTGATTGAGCACGCTCACCATCAGATGATCGCCGGGCTGCCAATGCATTCGGGAAAATGTGGGCAGTTGCTGCTGTTCGCGACCGAGTAGCGCGCGCGCACTGGGAGTCAGAAAGTCTGGCTCGACACCCGAGCCATCCAGCGCGTGCAGTTCGACGTGGGCAGGTTCACCGCTGCTGATAACCGAGCTGACCGAAGCGCCGATAAAGCGTCCGTCCGGGGTTTGGCTGTGACACGCCACGCACTGTCCGCCGGTCTGCTCGGGGCGCAAGATCTCGCGCACCGTCTCGTCGCCAATCGAAAAGCCTTTGAGAATCGAGCTGCCGGTTTGCGTCGCGCTAAAGAACACGGTCGACCAATACACAATGCTGCCTTTAGCTTCGGCCGGCGAAACCGTGATCGTGCCGGTCAGCGCCGACGAAGGCGTGGGCGGCGAGGTGGAGAGATCGAGCCCGCGGATCGCGACGCTGATCGGCTCCTCGACGAGATTTCGGGTGACACCTCGCCAGATGCCGGCGGGCAGCGTCCAGCTATTGGCCGAGGTGTACACCACCAGCTGGTTGCGTTCGGAAGGTGATTTTAGCCGCAACTCGAACAGCGTTTGGCCTGCGACGGGCGCGAAGCGAAATCGCGGACGTAGCCAATTCTTCGGAAAAATGGAGCCCAGCTCGGGTTCCAAAAGGCAAGGTGCGACGCCGTTGCCAGAGCCTTCGGGCCCGAACAGGTCGACGACGTCACCTGGTACGCGCGAGCCGCTTTCGTCGTCGAGAATCGGCTCGGCCGGAAAATCTTCGAAGCCGCTCGGAACCAGCGCGACATCTACGAAAGCTTCGAGCTTGCCCCTACTGCAGCTACTAACGAGCAGCGCGGCAAGAGCAAGCGCGCCGGGTCGTGCCGCGAGCGTCTTCAAGGCCAACTCAGTATCGATGCTTTTTTCGACGCGCGCCAGCGACTCACCAGTCACGTTGCTGCTTTCTCGCGATTGTTTGAACCGGGATTCATCGCGGCGGGGTCTCTGGAGGGTGAAAGCGCTCGAGCTCGTTGGGCTGGCAGTTGCACTTTCGGCGTGCGCGACCTCTGGCGGTTCTCCGCCAAACGGCGCAGCAGCCGGTGCCCCAAGCACGAGCGTGGCCGGCGCCGGCGGCGCTCCCACCACGATCAGCGCGGCGTGCGAGCCGACCCAGCTGCTGCCCACGCGGCTGGTGCGGTTGGCCTCGAGCGAGTTGCGGGCACAGCTGCGCGCTGCGCTGCCGGGCGTCGCAGAATCGCTGATTTCCGCGGTAGATTTGCAGGCGGAGCACGTCGCACCGGTCGCGGAGCGCGTGATTAGCGCGGCTGATTTCAGCGCCTACTATCAAGCCGTTTTGTCGTTGGCTCAGGCCTACGTTGACCAGAGCGCTGATGCGGCCGCTTGTCGCACGGGTGTGGCCGACAGTTGTCTGCAGGGCGTCCTGCGACCGGCGTGGCAACGGCTGTATCGGCGCGTGCCCACCAGCGAAGAATGGGCAGCCGCGTCGCTTCGATTTCAGACGCTGCTCGCGACCCATCCGCTCGCGACGAGCGCGGCGGGTGTCGTGGCCGGCGCTCTGCTTTCGCCGCAGGTGCTCTATCGTTCGGAGAGCGGACAGGGCACTGACGCGCGCGGCGTCACGCGGTTGAGCCGAGCGGAGCTGATCGACTTGGCAAGCTTTGCCTTCACCGGCCGGGTGCCGGAGCCGAACGTGTTGGCTCAACTGAGCGCGGTCGACGACGCCGGCCTGAAAACGGCGCTCGGAACTCAGGTCGCGACGTGGGTCGCGACTGACACGTTTCGCGAGCGAGCAAGCGACTTTTTGGAGCTCCGTTTCGGAGTGCAGCACTTGCCCGAGCTGAGCCGCAGCGACGCCGCGTTTACGCCGGCGCTGAAGACGGCATTCACCGGAGAATTCCGAGAGTTCATGGGAGAAACGTTGCTCGCGCCAGGCGGCAGCTTCGGCGATCTGTTCAGCAAAAGCCCGACGCGGCAGTTTCCGGGGCTCGAGGCCGTCTACGCCAACGACGAGCCAACGCGGCGGCAGGGTGTGCTCGGTCTCGCCAGTCTGCTGGCGGCACGGGCTGCGCCCAACGGTAGCGACCCGGTCAAGCGCGGCATCATGGTGCGGGTCGACCTGCTGTGCGAAACCGTGCCGCCGCCGATCGCCGGCGCCGACTTCAGCAAAGTGATGGTCACCGACGACATGCAGACGCGCGAGCGCTTCGCCACGCTCGCAGCGGTTGCCCCGTGCAACGGCTGTCATCAGGTCATCAATCCGCCAGGCTACCTGTTCGAAGAATTCGATCAGTTGGGCCGTCACCGCGACAGCGAGAAAGGCCGACCGATCGACGCGCACGGCAGCTTACCGCCGGCTTTTGGCAAGCAGCCTTACGCTGGTGTGAGTGAGTGGGATGGCCTGGTCCCGCTCGCCAGCTGGCTCGCTAGTGCCCCGCAAGCGCGCCGGTGTTTTGCCGCGCATTTCGTCAGCTACCTGCTCTCCCAAGCCGTTCCGAGCACCGTCGACAACTGCCAGCTGCCCGGCATCACCGCGCGCTTCGAGCAATCGGGCCGCCTCGACGAGCTCGCTTCGGATCTGGTCACGTCGGATTTGTTTCAATACCGGACGCGAGGAAATCCATGAGTCGGCACGGTCGCAATTCGTTTGGTCGTCGCGCGTTCTTAGGCGCCGGTATGAGCGCGCTAGGCATGGCGGCGTTGCAGCAACGCGCGGTGGCTCAAGCGGATGGCATGGCCGCGCCGCGTTTCGTCTTCATCTACACGCCATGCGGGCGTGAACCCTCTTGGCGCACCGAAACGCCCGGCGCTGGCTTCACGCTGGCGCCCACCTTGCAAATGTTCGAGCCGTTCCGGGAGCGTATGGCGATCATCGACGGCGTCACGCTCGTAAACTTCGACTACGCCAAGTACAACTCGCACCTGGGTGGCATCAGTACCCTGCTGGGTGGCAAAATACCCCTAAAAAAGGCCGGTGATTTTCAGGGCGGCATTCCGGTCAGCTCGCAGCGCACGTTCGACCATTTGCTGGCCGATCGGATTGGCGCCACGAGCCCCGTATCGAACATCGTGCTTGGCGGGGTGGATCGCAACAACGACGCGGGTGCGCTCCAGCTCAGCTACACCGCTGCCGATCAGCCCGAGCTGCCGATTCACGAGCCCGAGAGAGCGTTCGCCGCGCTGTTCGCCGGCGCTCAAGTCAACGTTCCGAGCCCCCAAGACAGCGCGCTACGGCAAACCTGGGAAAAGGAGATCTTGGGTCTCAGCCAAGATCAGACCAACGCCTTCAAGCACCAGCTCGGCAGTAACGAGCTGATGCAACTGGAGGCTTACCAGGCGAACTTGAATGGCGCTTTCCAGCGCGTGATGGATCCGAACAACTTCAACCCCACGAGCGCCGGCTGTAGCAAAAACTTCGCGACGCTAGCGCTCGGCATCACCGGGGAAGACTATCAACGGCAGCACGATTTGCAGAGCCGAGTGCTGGCGGCTGCGCTGGCCTGTGGCCGCACCCGCGTCGCCACCTTCGCGATGGGCAGTCACTTAGGCTCGATGACGGTTCCCGGCAGCATTCCCGCGGATCCAAACCGCACCGGCGCTTTCGCGGGCGCCCACCACCTCCACGACGCCGGCGCCATCGGCCACTACCAAGCGTTCGATCGCTACTACGGCGAGCGCATTCGCTTTCTCTTGCAAGAGCTCGACAGCTACCCCGAAGGCGCTGGCACCGTTCTCGACAACACCATCCTAGTCTGGAGCACCGAAATCGGCTGGGACCCACTCGAGCACGACCACGAGCGCCACCCAGTCTTCCTGTTCGGCAACGTCCCCGGCAAGAAGCTCAACATGGGCCGCTACCACCAACTACCGTTCGACATGGGGGCCAACCGCGAAGAACGCCTAGCCAACCCCCAAAACCGCCGCCTCCACGAAGTCCTGCTGACCATCGCGCAGGCCATGGGCACCACCGATTTGGAGAGTTTCGCCGATCCCGCCTACAACCACGGTCCGATTAGCCAGCTCTTGGCGTAAGCCGGAACTGCCGCACGGACTCGGCGTTCCGAGCTCGCCGCCGATGAACTGCTCCTGATTGCGCCCGCGCCTGCGCCTGCGCCTGCGCGCAACTAGACCTTGATTGCGCGAGTCAGGAGGAAATCCTGACGCACGCGGTTGTCGGCGAAATAGGCTTGCGCCAGCGTGTCGATCTCGCCTCGCAGCGCGGCTGCTTTGGCGGGGTCATTCGCGTCGAGATTCTCGAACAGCTTCTTTGCCGGGCCAAAGTTTTCAGCCATTTGTACGCGATAGTGCTGCGGGCTGAGCGTGGGGAAATACATAGTATTGCGGGTGAACTCGAGGTCTCGCACGGCACCGCCAAGGCGTTCTCGAACGATATTCGGGTCGCCCCACTGCGGCGGCGGCGAGACGCCGGCGGGCGGCGGCGGCGCATAGCGACCCATCAGCGCAAACCAGCGGCCGGTAAAAAGCTCCGGTGGCCAGGTCGAAAAGGCGACCGTGCCGCCCGGTTTGAGCACGCGCAGCATCTCTGCGATAGCTACGTCGGGGCGCGGCGCGAACATGTGACCAAACTGGCTCACCACCACGTCGAAGCTGGCCTCCGGGAACGGGAGCGCTTCCGCGTCGCCTTCCTGGAACCTCGCCTCGATGCGCATGAGCGCGGCGTTCTCGCGAGCGCGCACGACCAGCTCCGGAGTTAGGTCTACCCCTTCCACGCTCGCGCCGACGCGGGCCGCCGTGAGCGCGACGACGCCCGTGCCGCACGCCACGTCCAGCACGTGTTGGCCCGAGCGAATGCCGGCGAAGCGAACGAGGTGGGGGGCTGCGGTGCCCGTTAGATTTTCGAGCATTGCGAAGTTCGCCCACGCCGCCTTTTGATTGGCCTTAAATTGTGCGAGTCCGTCCATCTGGTCCTCTCCTCTTCCCGCTCGCCGAGCAACGAATCTGTCGCAGCGCGAGAAGGTCGGCCGACATTATGTCTAATCGGCGTGGCCGGTTACACTCTAATTCACAAGTCCAGCTGTTTCGGGTAGCGGTCAAAGGTGAGAGTGATTCCGTCCAAGCTCACGAACGGGCTGTCGCCGACGCTGGCCGCGATGACGGCGGGGCTAGACGGCTCGAAGGCGAGGTGCACCGACGCCTGCCCGACCCGGCCCTGAACCACCGTGACCGAATTGCCGGCGACGATGCCCTGGCCGCGGCCGGGGCTTGCAGGTTGTCAACGAAACGCCAGCCACTCGAGGGCCAACCCAGCGTCTAGCAAAGGTCGGCCGAGCTCGACGCGGGCAGCACCGGCGAACGCGACCGTCACTGGGTCCGGCGCCCAGCCCAGGTGAGCATCTAGCCGCAGCCACCATTGCCTCGTGAGCGAGAGGCTCGTCCCTAGTGCGCCCGAGGCAAGCCAGGTCGTTGCGACGCTGTTCTCGGAGCGATACGGCGAAGTCGCCTGCCCCGTCACGCGCGCTGCAGCAAAGCCAACGCCGGCGCCGAGCGCAATCGTAGCCCGCTCGAACTTCCAAGGCGAATACAAGCCGTGTAGACGCGCGACGCCAAGTCGCACTTCTGCGCTTCCGGTCTCGCGCGACGCGGCACCTGGCATCAAGCCCAGCGCACCGTCCGCTTCGAACGCAACCCGCGGCGTCGGACGTATGGCGAGGCCAAGTAGCGGGGCGAAGCTCGGCGAAACACCGCCAGGCGTGCCAAAGACGCCGCCGCCGAGCCGAACCCCCAACCAAGGCAGGACGGGGCGAGCAAGCTGGCGATCGACTGTGCGCGTGATCTGCTGCGGAGCCGTGACTTGGCCGCGAGATGGGTGCGGGGCTCGCACTTCCAGCAAGGAAGCGTGCACCAGCTCCACTGCCAGCAGAGCCGCCTGGGCGGGCCGCAGACCCCTGCTAATTTCCAAGTGCCGCAGCGTCGCCTTGCCAGTCACGAGCTCGACCACACAGACTCGCAGCTCACTGTAGCCTTCGCCTTCACGCCGGAGCTCGAGCGCACCGAGCGCTCCAGCGCTGCGAATGGCATCGCGCGTTCCGTCGTCGTCGCTGCACTGTCCCAAGCTTGGACCGGACACGACCTGCACTTGAAGCCCCAGCGCCGCCAACTCCGCCGAGGCGCGCTGTTCGGCAGGTTGCCAGCCGCCTAGCTCTGCTGGCACTGCGATGAGCAGAATGCGGCCCTCGTCTGCTACGGCAGGGCGCGTGAAAATGCAGCCTACGGCGACGCACCCAACTGCTAGCAGCCGCCGAAAATCTCGCCACTTGGGGATCAAGGCTCGCCGAGCGATCTTGCGAGCTCGGCATAGCTGCCGTTCGGATACAGTCGAATATAGCGTGCCGCAGCCGCCTTCGCGCGACCGCTTTGGCCAGCGCGCTGTTCGGCTGATATCAGCCGCCCCAGAGCCTGATCGGCAAATCGGTCGCCGGCTGCCTCGCTGAGGTATTTTTCGTACCAACTGGCGGCTTGAGCGGGATTGGCATCGTCCAGCAACCGGCCGAGCAAGAACGCGGCCCGCAACCCACCCGCGGAGGACAGGCAGCGGCCGCGCAAGGCCAGCAGGGCCTGCTGGGCGCGAGTGCTGTCGCGCGCCAGACGAGCAACGTCTGCGAGCTCGGTGAGCTCGGAACAGGTCGACGTCACGACGAGCTGGTCGAAACCAAGCTGCTTGGCCAGCTCCAGCGCTCCGCGATAATCGCCAGCCGCTTGAAGCTCCAGCCACGAGGGCGCCTTAACGGCGCCGCTAACCGATTGAGCTGGAGCAGGCTTGAGCTCAGACAACGCGCTCGAGCTCGGCGCCGAGTCGATTGCCGGCTGCCGAGCCGCGATGGCCGCGTCGGATGCACCTCCCTGCCGCTCGATCGCGACACGCGTACCTACGACACTGAGAACCTCGCCTACTTCGAGCTGCACGCTCGAGACCCCCAGCTGACCGCCGGTCACCTGGACCGAACCTTCGTCGACACGAACCGACAGCTCGCTCATCGACGGATCGTAGCGGACCGAAAAGCGCGTGCCCACGGCTTGCACCAAGTAGGCGCCGGCTCGCACGCGCCATCGGGTGCCGCGCTTGGGTACGACATGCGATACGGCCTCACCGCGCTCGAGCACCACCTCGACGTTGCTTCCGCTTTGCGCCAGATGCGCGGTGCTACTCACCTCGAGCTGCAGCTCACCGCGATCTGCCACCAGCTCGACCGTGTGCTGCTCGACGTGTGGCCACCAGCGCTCGTTGGACGGCGCTGGCGCTGCTACCGGCGCGCTGGTGGCGCCGCGGAACACCTTCATGGCCAGCCCTCCGGCGCCTACGCTGGTCGCCGTCAACAGCGCGATGGCGACGACGCGAGCGATTCTGCGAGTGCGATGCTGGGAAGGCACGGCGTTGACGAAACGCACCCGCTGCCTTGCCTGCGTAGCATCGGAGACCTCTGGCATGGATTTACGAACGTGCGCGGCCATTCGCTCGAGCGCGCTCATGGTTCGCCTCCGCCGTCCGCTGATTTGAACCGCTGCAGCAAGCTGGGATCGATCCGCGCAGCCAGTGTCTCGAAACGATGCTCCGCCTTGGCTAGCGCGCGCTTTGCGGTGGGGAGAGAAACGCTCATCAGCTCGGCGACTTCATTCATCGTTCGTTCGTCCATGTGACGGAGTGCAAAGGTGGTGCGCTCGGATGCGGGCATGGCGTCCAGCACGCCGAACACCGAACGTAGTAGCTGCCGGGCCTCGTGATCATCGGCGCGTCCTTCGTTTGCATCGACCTTGCTCTTCTCGGCCAGCAGCCAACGCCGGTACTTGCGTTTCTTGAGCTCACTCAGCGCGACGTTCACGGCGACGCTGACGACCCAGCTGCTCAGCTTGGCCGCCTCCCGAACTTGCGAGATGCTGCGAAAGACGCGCAAGAACGTCTCTTGCACGAGATCGTCGTGCTCCGAGTCAGGGCCCATCAGGTGAAAGACCACGCGATTCACGTCTTTCGAGAAACGATCGTAGAGCCTGCCCGCGGCGTGCACGGACCCGGCGTGAGCAAGCTCCAGCAGCTGTTCATCACTGCCTTGCCAGGTGAGGACCTGGAGCCGGGCACCGCTCGGTGACCTGACGAGCTCACTGCTGGGCGTAACCGCCATATAGCTCAGAGACTATTGGGCGAGCCGGATTGGGTCACGTTATTTCCCAAGCTCCCGAATTCGCGAAACGGCTGAGCTTTGGCGCGTTCGGCGCTGGCGGAAGCGCGCACTAATGGGCATCATTGCTCACATGCGTTCAGGCTCGGCCCTGCAAGCGGGCGCTCGGACGACACTGGCTGCAGTCCTGGCTTGTAGCGTGGTCGCCTGTCAGCCGAACGTGAGCGCCGTGCTCGCTCCCGCCGAGGACGAGGCGCCGATCGCGGGGTCGAGCTATGCGCAAGTGGTACAGCGCACTCCCGGGTTGGCAGCCTACTTTCGGTTCTCGGAGCCGGGCGGGGCGACCGCCGTGGATCGTGTCAAGGGTTACAGGCTAACAGCCGACGAAGGCGCCCGGATTGGCGCCGACGGCGCAATCGCGAACGATCCGGAAGAGGGTGCCGTGTCGTTCGACGGCAGCGTGTCCTCGCGCCTGACCATGCCGCTTCCGAATAGCTTTCAGACGTACTCGCGAGCGCTGAGCTTGGAGGTATGGATCAAGCTGCGCGGCGCGGCGGCCGGTTGTTTACAGCCATCTCGCCCGTTGGCCAAGGTGCTCTGGGTAGAAGGCGTGATCGGTGGCGCGTGGGGACTCGCTGTCACCGGGGATGCCAGCGATACTTTGACATTCGAGCTCTTGCTAGACACGAAAAATGGCTACGCAACCTTCGATGCGACGACGGCGGCGGGCTCGGTCGAGCCAGGCGTCGGGCTAGAATGCGAGCAGGGTCCGTGGCAGCATGTAGTCGCCACGTTCGACGTTGCAGCACGTGCGGACCACATGAAAATCTACGTCGACGGCGCGCTCGCGCGATCGCCCCAAAACCCATTGAGCCTCAATGTGGCACCTGGAACGGTGATCGCGGGCTTCGAGGTCGTGCCTCGCTTCGACGTGGGCGGCTCGGGAGCGTTCGTCGACCAGGACTCCGGAACGTTGGGGGAGCCAATGGACGGCTGGATTGACGAGCTGGCCGTCTATTCGCGCGCACTGACGGAAGGTGAGGTCCTCGAGCACTTCAATGCGGCTGGTCGCTGAAAACCTGAGCCGCTCCGGTCGCGGAGGATCGTCCTTAGTCCCGCAACGGCTACGCCGCAAAAATGTCGGCGAGCGGCGTCGGGCGCGCCGGGTCACCGAACCCCGACGTATCGGTCACGCCCATGGCCTGAGCAATCCCGCGGTAAAGCTCCGTATTCCAGAAACCACCCGTGACGATGCGCTCGCCATTCTTGAGCCCCGCGTTTTTGCCTCCGGCGATGATCAGCGGCATGTTCACGGTGCCGTGAATGTCGTCACCGCCGCTGTAGCTCCCACAAACTTCACTGGAGAGTACGACAATCGTGTTGTCCAGCAGAGTGCCGTCGCCTTCCGGATACGACTGCAGGTAGCCGAGAAAATTCGCAAACTGCTTGGTGTAGACGGCGTCGAGCGCCACCAGGCTGGTAGGGTCCGGATCATGGCTGTACTCGTGGTGAGGGTCATAGGCATCGAGGTTGTTGACCACGATGCGGGCCTGCCCGCACGCCAGAGCGCGCGCGATGATCTGGTTCGAGCGGTCGACTTGTTCGACCGCCGAGACACTTAGTGGATCAGTGCAGCTGGTGGGCGGAACGAGCACCGGGCCGCCTCCCGGATTTTGGGCTCCGTCGATTGACTCGCGCAGCTGGGCTAGCGCTTCGAGATGCAGGCGCATCTTCTCGCGTTCCTCCGCCGGAGCGACCTTTTCGAGCCGCCTCACCTCTTCGCTCAGAAAGCCGTTGAGCGCCAGCTCGTTGTCGCGTGTCGCGTCGACGGCGCTGGCGTCTGGCACCGCAGCTTGAGTGGAGGCGGGTGCGACGCCCGAGAACAGGCCCTTGAACAGCTCCTTGTCACCCGTATAGTGACTTCGGTTGGCGATGTTGGCGGCGTGCCAGGATATTTCCGGGTCGAGGGTCGCCGAGCCTCCGGGCGCTGCCGAGCCCGTGTAGACCGACTTGCCATTGGTCAGCGCCGTCGCCAGGAAACGATCAATCGACACGCCGGTGCCTGTCCACTTCTCCGAAGAGGGACGCCCCGTGAGCATGGCACAGCGACCATTCGGGTGCTCTTCGTTCACGTGGTCTGGGATTTTCATGCCGTCCAAGATCAACAGCTTGTCTCGATGTTGCTCGAGCGGTTCGAACGACGCCCCAAGCTTGAAATTTGCGCCGGTTCCGCTGTGTTGGGAGGTCTGGTGACGACCATCGTGCGTGAACACGAATACGAACCGAATCGGGAATGATCCGGTCGCTGCGGTGCTCACGAAATGTCGCAGCATGACGGACGCAAAGCTGGCACCTGCAAAGGTGCGTAAAAAGGCGCGTCGTGAACTAGTAGTCATTCGCATGTGATTGCCTCGCAACTCGGAAACGTTTTAGTCGGCACGCGGCGACAGCGCGGTCTCGGCCAGCGCGCTGAGAGAAAGATCGGCCAACTGGAAGCTCGCAACGCGGGCGCGCTCGGCCAAACGCTTCACGACGCATGCGTCGCTAGAACCGCGTTCGTCCCTGCGCGCCACGTAGCGGTATGTCTGCAAGACGAAGCAATTTTGCGCAGTCGCGTCTTGCGAGACGGCTTCGAACAGCTGCGCGGGGCCGTCGAACTTCAGCGTGCCGCCGCCGACGATGTCTAGGACGGCGGCGGCATCCACCGCGTTACTGCTCTCGTCTTCGGCGCGCGCCGCGCCGAGCTCATCATAAGCCTCGAGCGCGAACGCCATCGGGTGAAGGCGAGCGTGGCAGCCGCCGCAGCCACTCACCTGGCCGACCCGTTCGAAGCGCGCCCGCTGCGACTCACCCGCTACTTGCGCTGGCTCTTTGGCGGCTGCGCCGGGCGGCGGGCTCTGTAACGTCTCGCAAAGCAGGTTCTTCAGCAGGGCCCGGCCGCGCCGCGGAATGTCAGTATGGTCGGCCGCGGAAGCCGCGGCGATCAAGCCGGGCAGGGTGAAAATGCCAGGGCGACCCCAGCGCGCGTAGCCGGCCGATCCCGCGTCGCCGAGCAGTTGGGATTGTTGCGGCTTGGTGAGGAGCGAGGCGAAGTTGGCGGCCGGATCGTTGGCGACGCCTAGCACGGCGCGCAAGGTTTCATCCTGCAAAGAAGCCAAAAATCCAGCGTCTGCGGCCGGGTGCTTCTGCGTATCGCGTGACAGGCCCTGAATACCGGCAACCTGCAACCACGTCGAGAGGAAACGAGCCGTGAGCTCGGCGCTACCGCTGCTGAATTCTTCGGAGATGATCCGTGCCAGCTGGTCGGTACTCGGCGAGGAGATGGCGCTCAAAGCTCCGAGCAGTTCCGAGGAAGGTGGCCGGCCGCTCACGCGGAAGGATAGGTAGGAAGCCAGCTCGGCGGAGCTGAGGATGGTGGCGCCGGCTTTGCTCTTGGCGCCGTCGATGCCCTCGGTCATGTAGAGGCTGGCAGGCGAGAGTAGCAGTCCTCGCACGGTGTACTTGAGGGCCGTGGCGCCCCCCGACCTCCGCGCGGTATCGGCGGCTAGCGCAGTCAAGTTGGCGAACAACGTATCGTCGCTCTTACCGCGCAACAGCCGAACGCCTTCAGTCGCCAAGAATGACTTGGTACAGACAGCGTCGGTGCCAAACTCCTGCACGTCGCAAGCGAGCGACGGCTGGTACGTGCCTGCCACGGAAGTAGCAACTTCGTCGGCATTTTGGTGGAAGTCACGCGTGACCGCCAAGCCCGAAGAAGGCGCTTCCGGAATCGCGGCTGGCCGAAGCGCAGCCGGCAGCTTTGCGCCGTCAATCGCACCGGCCAGCGCAAAAGACTGCAGGAGCTCCTCCGTCGAAAGCCTCGAAATCCGGCGTGGCGACGGCGCATCGACCGTGCACGAGGCATCCAAGTTCGAAGGATTCAACGGGTCGAGGCTGCTGGTCGGCCCCCCGGCAGCACCGGATCCAGCGGCCCCGGCGGGTAGCTGACCCGCGCTGGCCCCCGGGGAGCCCACCTCACCGGTACAGGCGACGAGCAGCGCGACCAAGCCGAGTGTTTGCTTCATCGTTTCTCGGGCTACGGACTCCCGGCCTGCCGACAAAGGTTCAGGATTTTCGCCGCCAAAAAAACTGAGGTATCTGCATGGCTTTTTGTGAGCGCCAGCACATCGCGCGCTTCGCGCGCAGGGTTGCGCCTCACGACGCGCGCCGCGTCCGTTTCATGAGCCGTTCTGGGCACGTCGTCGGTCCGTAGCTCGACAGCAGCCGTGCTGCGCCATGCCACCTCGGAGACGCCACGCATGAAAACACTTCGGCTTGCGACGATTCGCTCACTTTTCGGACCTCGGGCGGCTCCGGCGTCCACATACTTGCTCCGCCTTCAGGTGAGGCCATGACCGTTCGACGCAGCCTCACGAGCTGGTCAGCGCCGGCCACGGCCGTTTGCTTCATCTCGTTGTTCTTCGCGCGCTCGGCGCACGCCCAGGAATTTGCCGCAACCGGCCAGGACTGCAGCCAGAACGGGATGGCATGCCGGTACTGGCTACCCGAGGGCTACGACCAGGGTACGAAATACCCGCTGCTTGTTTTTTTGCACGGCGCCGGCCAGCGCGGGACCGACAATCGCGCGCACGTCGAAGACTGGGGCGTGGAGCTCTTGCAGACCGTGCTGTCAGCGGAGAACCGCGCCCAATACCCAGCGTTCGTGCTCGCCCCGCAGTGCCCGTCGGAGGGCGAAGCGCAGTGGGTGGACTGGCCGTGGGCGAACGGCTCGTATGACATCGGCCAGATTGGCGAGAGCGCGCCGCTCAAAGAAGCGCGGTTGATGCTCGCCAGGCTGCAGACCAAGTACAGCATCGATGCGGATCGCTTGTACGTCACCGGCACTTCGATGGGTGGGTTCGGCGCTTGGGATCTGGTCTCACGCACTCCAGAGCTGTTTGCGGCGGCCGTGCCGACAGATGGCGGTGGCTCGCCTCAGGCCGCGAAACGCCTGCAGAACCTGGCGGTTTGGGCCTTCCATTTCGCGGATGACGGCTCCGTGCCGGTCTCGAGCGATCGTGAGATGTTCGCGGCTCTGGCTGCTGCGGGAGCGCGGCCCATTTACTCGGAAGCCGAGCGAGGCGGCCACGGAGCGCAGGGCTATGCGATCGGTTCGCCCGGTCTTCTGGCGTGGCTATTCGCCCAGCGGCGCGGTGTTCCAGGTACGCCCGTTCCGTCGCTTGGTTTTGCTCCCCCCGGCGGTCGTCAGAATGGCGTAACTACCGTCTCGCTGTCGACGACCGGAACCGACGACGCGGGCGCGCCGGGACAGATCCATTACACTCTCGACTCCTCGGTGCCTTCCGGCACTAGGGGCACTCCATACGTCGCGCCGATCGAGATCAGCAAGAGCAGCATCGTGACCGCTGTCAGCAGCGTCGTCGACGATGACTTCGGGGAACGCCGCATGTTTCACGCGGAGCCGTACCAGCTCGGCGCCGAGCCATTGCCGGGCGGCCTCATGTTGATGGAGCCGAGCCCAATGTCCAGAGGCGGTCCCGCTAGCGGGGGGACGGCGGGCGGCGGCGCCGGAGGCAAGGCTGAAACAACGAGCCCGGGCCCGAGCACGGGTGATCCGTCCTCGGCCGGCGGCACGACCGCAGCAATGCTCGGACCGGCAGGAGGCACGGCGCCGGCGCTTTCCACGTCCGAGTCCGGCGTTTGCTCCGTTTCCCGTGGCCAAGGTAAACATTCGCTGGCGAGCGGCGCGTGCGGGCTGCTGGGCATGCTGTTGGCGTGGCGCAGGCGTCGCTAGAGCTGAACTGAGCTCAGCGTGGTCCCCACGTGCATTGCGGTTGAGCCGCGGGGCACTCGCGCTTGGTCCCGAAATACACCTGGTATGGCTCGTCGCCGGGGCCGTGCAGGGTGATGAGCTGCATGTTCGGACCAGCCATTTCAGGTGCGGCTGCCGGTACGTAGTAGCCCGCTGGCAGAAACGCAGAGTCTTTCATGTCGGCAATACTGCGTTCGGGAACGACCGCCGTGCTCCCATCGACGAGCTTGGCGTTGCTCAGCGTGATGTCGGACATGTTGGGCTGGGCGATGTCATTGTCGCTCAGCACACCGTCTTTGAAGCCGACGAATACGGGATCTTGAAGCTGAAGAGCCGCGCCGTACTGGACCAAGATGGCCGCACCGGTATTCCGCTTGGGCTTACCGGGCGTGTTGGCGACGAACAGCGTGTTCGTCATGGTGACCACTTGATCGACGGCTTCCGCCGTGACCGAGGGCCCCGCCGCACCGACCAGGATCATGTCTCGGTGTTGCTGCGTAACTTCGGTCGGCCACACGTTGATCGCATTCTCGAAGAACGTCGAGCTCGCGAACTCGAGCACGGGGTTAGGCCCGGTTTCCAACTCCGCCGGCTGGGCAAGTAGTCCCGACTCGCGTACGAAGTCGGCACCCGTGCCCCGGGAGGCGGCGGAGTGTCCGATGTTGTGCTCGAAAACGGTTGGCCCGTCCGTCGTGCCGTCATACCAGAAGCCGGTGGCGGTGCTGCCGGCGGCCACGTTACCGATGAACGTGTTGTGAGCTGCGCGAATCCAGAAATTTGCGACTTCGTTGTCGCTCTGGGTTTTTAACGTATCGGCCGTGAACAGACCGAGCCGGTTCTTGACGGCCAGGTTGTTCTTCAGCGTGTTCTCGACCGTGTCGAACGTCTCGACGATGTAGTTGTGACCTTGACTGTCGAACACGATGTTGTTCTCGACCAGGGTCTGCTGGGTCGCGTGCACCACGATGCCGCGTTGATACGAGGCGTTGACGACCGAGTTCTTGATGTACTGGCCCGGCGCCGGGCCGACGACGTGCCAGTGGAAAGGATAGCGGGCAAGGTGATTGAATTGTCCCATGCGGCGGAGCTCGACACCGTCCACGTAAGCCTCGCCACCGAACATGATCATGATGTGGCCGCCGAATTGCTCGACCTCCGAGTCCGTGTCCCCTTGAATGACGATGTTGCGATTCAGGCGCCCGACTTCGGCGCGCGTATCGACGCTGCGTCCTTCGATGGTCTGCAGCGTACCCGTGCGCGCGATTTTCAAAGCGTCAGCCAACGTGAGCAAGTTGCCCGTGACAGCCGCAACGGTATGAACTTCGGCTTCGTCCGGTTCGAGGCCATCGGCGGCGATGACGACCGAGTCACCGGCTCGCCAGCCTGCCGCGTCGTCCACCTCAACGGAGGTGGCGCCCGCCGCGACGGGGGCGGTCAGCTTCGTCCAAGAAGTGATCCCGGTTGGTCCGTGCAGATCGAGCCGACCGCCCGTCATGACGCCGATGAACTTCGTGCCCATGCCCATCACGTCCTCGGTGGGCTCCTTACCCGTGAGCGTGATCGTGGCGTGCTTCGTGAAGGGGCTGGTTTCCGAGCCGATGGCCAGGCGGCCCTCGCCGTGGATCATGATCGAACGAGCGCACAGCTCTAGATCCCGATTGGCAAAGCCGAGCTGCCCTTGAAGCGTCAAATGTCGGACACACGCATTCTGATCGAGCACCACCTTCTTGCCCGCTGGGATCTCGATATCGCTGTTCGCGTCGGGAAGTACTCCTCCCCACGTCGCCGGATCGGACCAGCGCTCGCCCTCAATCACCTCCCCCGGCCCAACCGCTGGGCCAGCGGGGTTCGTCGGCGGCGAACCGGCGCTGCCGTTCCCAGAATTCATCGACGTCGGGCCTTGAGCGGTCGAACCGCTGCCGCCCGTTCCGCCCCGATCGGAGCAGCCAGCTGCAAGGAGAAGTAAACCGAAGCGTACACCGCGTCCGAGGTATGCCCGCATTGCCGAGTCCTTTTGTGAACACATCGCGGCCGCGTGATTCGCGACCATTCACGCAACGGACTCCTACGGACGGCCGATCGGCTCAGCTTTCTGCAACCCATGCCGGCGCAAGGGGGCGTTATGCTGCGCCCGCCCTTGCTAGGCTGTTCCACGTGGGCACACTGACTGGACGAGTTCACGGAAGCACGATCGACCTCGACGCGGTGCCGAGCGCACCGTTCGACGGCAAGCGAGTCCGCGTCGTGTTGGAGTTGGTCGACGATGAAGTCGTTCTCGGCGCACCGGAGAACGGGCTTGCTTGGAACGCCTGGGCAAAGCAAGGCCCCGACGGGCCCATCGCAGACGACGGCGAGCCCGAGTTTCCGTGATCGCCCGCGGCGACATCCGATGGTTCCGCTTTGGAACCCCGGACAAGCGCCGACCCGTGCTGGTGCTGGGCAGGCCCGACGTACTGCCCTCGCTGGAGCGGCAAGACCAGCTCGTTTCCGGTGACTGCGAAACACGGAATCGATCAGTTTGTTGAACTTTGGGCAGCCGGTGGGCACTGGCGCCGAGGCTGTTGTTTGAAGTAGCGAGAACGTTCACGAAAGATCTGCGGAGCGGGAGGGATCCGAACCCTTCGCACTCACTCCGTGCACAGCAAGCGCGCGTCGGCCCAGTCGGCGTGGTCCATGCCGTAGTCTTCGACTTCGCCGACGAAGAGGCGGATCTCGTTCCTGCCGGTGAGGTCGACGTCGATGTGGCGGGGCGCGGCGGTGCCGAGCACGACGCCGCTGTCGAACAGCTTTTCGCCGTCGGCCCAGACTTGGAAGACGGCGCTGCCGCTGTCGCCGGTCAGGTCGTCGATGCCGATTTCGGCGCTGAAAGTCTGGCAGGCTTTGCCGAGACGGTAACGCACGAGCGCTGGCGAGTTGGTTCCCAGGCCCTTGGCGTAGCGCTTCCCGCCCAGCGTGAGCGGTTGCCCGTCGCCGGCTAGGTTGCCGCCCAGCTCTTGATCGCGCTCGACCGGCCCATAGCCATTGGCGGCGTAGGTCCACGGTAAATCACTGACGAACACGCTCCCGCGCGGCAGCGGCCGTTCCTTGCCCGTGACTCGCAGCGCGCGCACATCGTGGGGCGGCACCGTGAGCGTCAGCGTGTCGGTCGCCGCATCGAGATCGTGCAACGCCCACAGATCGCGCACGCTCGCGGCGCCCGGAGCCAACCCGAGCGCCGCCCACGTCACGCTGGCGTCGGCGGCTTGTTCACCACGATTGAGCAGCACGACGCCGCGCGCGCCGCAGCTGCTCAGCGGTTTGGCATACACGCCCACGTCGCCCTGCTGATCGAGCTGCACGCCCTGCAACCCCAGCCCGTCCTGGTCGAGCGCGATCACCTCGCGATTCGTAAAAATCGCGGCGGTGGCGTCCGACATGGCGCTCAGGTCGTTACCGGCCAACAGCGGCGACGCCATCAGTGCCCACATCGAAAAATGCGCACGACTCTCAGTTTCGGTCAGCCCGCTGAAGCCTACCCACAGCATGTCCGCATCGTTGAATCCACCCTGCCCGGCGTACGCCGCGAGCTTGGCGTTGGTGTCGATGATGTCCAGGATCGCATCCCAACCCGGCTCGATATCAGCGTGCGTGCGCCATTGTTGCCCCACGCTGGCCTGCCAATACTTGAATGGCGACGCGACGATGCTGAACACCATCGGGCGACGCGTCTGGTCGACGGCGGCGCGCATGGTGCGGAAGTTAGCCGGTTGCTCGGCTTCGGAGCCACCACAGTGCGCGTACTTCAGGTAGTCGACGCCCCAATCGGCGAACGATGCTGCATCCTGCTGCTCGTAGCCGAGCGAGCCGGGGGTGATGATGCCCGAGCCACGGTCGCACCCGAACGCGTGCGCGTCGAGCCCAACCTTCAAACCGCGCGCATGGGCGTAGCGAGCCAGCCCGGCCACGCCCTCGGGAAAGCGCGCGTTCGCGGTCACCATGCCATCGGCGTTGCGCGGCGACTGCCAGCAGTCGTCGAGGTTGGCGTAGGCGTAGCCGGCATCCTTCATGCCGCTCGCAACCAGCGCATCGACGTTGGCTAGGAACTTAGTTTGGTCGAGCTCGGGCCGGCAGCGGAACGCGTTCCAGCCGTTCCAGCCCATCGGCGGCAGGGCGGCGCCTGGCGGGGCCGCGCAGGCGTCCGGTTCCGGCGGCGTCTTGTCGGGGGGTACGTCGGTGTGGTCGACTGGCTGCGGTAGGATCGCGGTCAGGTGCCGATCCCCACAGCCGACGAGGGCCAGCCCGATGGCTAAAAAGCCAGCGCAAGAGCGGACTTGGGGCGTCCCGCCGGCTGTCACCATCGAGGCGAAAGTTAGCACGAGCCGCACATTGTTGGACCAATCCCCCCCGCGCCCCGGCACTAGACAAGAGATGGCCACAAGCGGCCTCTCGACGCCCGACGCCGGCCGAGGCCGACGACTGGCGGAGGTCCATCCCGGGCCTGCTCTCGAGACCGACGCGGAGCTGGTCCAGGCGCTCAAACAAGGCGAGGCAGGGGCGGCCGGGCGGCTCTATGACCGACACGCGACGGGCGTGCACGGCATGGCGTTTCGCTTGCTCGGACGCCAGGCAGAGCTCGACGACATCGTGCAAGAGGTCTTCATTTACGCGCTCTACTCGATCGACAAGCTGCGGGAACCTGCGGCGCTCAAGGGCTGGCTGCTCGGCATCGCCGTCGGCAAGGTGCGCAGCCACTTGCGTCAACGTTATCGGCGGCGCTGGCTCAGCTTCCTCCCGCACGACGAGCTGCCCGAGCCCGCGGTGCCGACGACCGAGCCAGACGCCGAACTCGGGCGCGACGTCTGCACCATCCTCGAGCACCTGCCGGCGGATGAGCGCATTGCGTTGGTGGTGCACCGCATCGAAGGGCTCTCGCTGAACGACGCCGCCAAGGCGTGCGATATGTCGCTATCGACGTTCAAGCGGCGACTGGCCAAAGGTGAAGCGCGCTTCATCGCCCGCGCCGAGAAGCACCCGGGCATCGCCGGCTGGCTGAAGGGGTCGGCGTCGTGAACGAACCGGAACGCGATCGCTTGTTCAAGGCTTGGGCGTACTCGTTGTCGCGCGCCACACCACAGCTCGATCCGCGCGTGCGCCAACGCGTGCTGGCTGCCCACGCGCGGTCCGGAAAGCCCAGCGCTTTCCCAGCGCCATACCGCTGGGCGCTCGGCGGCTTCGCATTGGCAGTCGCGGCCGCCGTGATGTTGATTTTGCGTGCGCCAGCAGCGCCCAGCTTCCAAGTCGCGGGACAGCCCGCTCGAGTCGGCGCGTGGCTCACGGCCCAGCCCACAGCAGAGCTTCCAGTACGCTTCTCGGAAGGCACGCTAGTCGCGCTGGGCAAAGGCTCGCGCGGCCGCGTCACGCAGGTTGCGCGAGGCGGCGCGCGCATCGAGCTCGACCACGGCTCGGTCGACGCGGAGGTCGCGCACCTCCCAGGCGCGAATTGGACGTTCGGTGCCGGTCCGTTCGAAGTCGCGGTGACGGGCACGCACCTCGACGTGTCGTGGGCGCCCGAAACCGGAAAGTTCGAGCTGGCGGTGACGCGGGGCTCGGTGGTCGTCCAAGGGCCGTTCATTCAGGGGCCGCAAGAGGTCCGGGCCGGCCAAGTGTGCCGCGTAGACGTGACCCGGCGCTTGATGGAGCTTGGCCAGCTGAGCGGCGAGCAGGCGCCGCCAGCAGCCGCAGCGGCCGAGCTCGCGCCCCAGTCTCCGGACGTGCCCTCAGCCACGCCGGCAGAATCGGCGGTGCCCCAAGCGCTCAGCAGCGCCAATACGGCGCACGCCGTGTCGGCCGAGTCGTGGCTCGAAGCCGCTCGCGTCGCGCGCCTGGCCGGTCGCCCCGCGGAAGAACGCGCGGCGCTGCTGGCCTGCCGCAAGCGCGCTCCGGGTCAGGCCCCTGCGGCGCAAGCCGCCTATTTGCTGGGTCGCGCGTCGGCCTCTGGCGAGGCTGCCCAGTGGTTCGAGACATACCTGCGCGAACAGCCGCAGGGCCTGTTGGCGCGCGAGGCGTCAGGCCGGCTGATCGAATCTTACCGAACGTCAGGCAACACCAGCGCTGCGCAAACGGCGGCATCGCGATATCTTGCGCGGTACCCGAATGGTCCGCACGCCTCCCTGGCTCGCCAAGCGCTCACGCCGCGGAGTGAAAGCAAGGACTGATTGAGGGCAGCGCTCGGTTGCGCGCTGCTCGCTTCGTGCTTGCTGTTCGGCCACGCGGCGCGAGCCGAGCCAGCAGCGACGTTGATCGTGCTGATCGCCGACGAACCGAGCGACGCGGTCGTGAGCCGGCTCGAGCGCGATCTGCGCGGCTTGGGCTTCGGCGTAGTAGTGCTGAGCGCAACGCCTGAAAACTCGGGCGACAGCGCGGCACTCGAGCGGGCCGCGCGCAGCTTGGGGGGCCTGGCCGGCGTGCGCGTGCTACCAGCCGGAGAGGGCAGCACGCTGTGGGTGCTCGAGCCGGCGACCGGTCGCAGCGTGACGCGCGAGCTCTCGCGCCCCGCGGCGTCGAGCGCTGATCCGAACGAGATCGCGCTCGGCACGGTCGAGCTACTCCGGGCGAGCATGCTGGAGCTGCACCCTCCCGCGCCTGAAGCTCGGCCGCCAGCCGCCGCGCCCGCCCCCGCACCGGCAGCGCCCAGCGCACCCGTCAGCGAGCGGCCGGCTCGGCTGTCGCTCACGGGCGGCGTCGGTGCAGAGCTGGGCTTGCGCAGCGTGGGGCCATCGCTGACGACGCTGTGGTCGGTGTGGCTGCGGATCGGTGGCTGTTTCGGGCTACGCGGCTTTACGGCGCTGCCGTTGTCGAGCGAGCACACGCGCGTGCCCGAAGGTGAGGTCGAGGTGCGACCGACCCTAGTCGGCGCCGGCTTGGCGTGTGGTAGCGAGCGGCGGGGCGCTTGGCTGACGCCGCGCGTCGGCTTGGGTTTTGTCGGTGCACGGGTGGAGACGCGCGGCATCGCCGACGATCCAGCGGTCAGTCATCAAGCCGCTGCGTGGCTCGGCGGCGGCTACGGCTTGCTCGGCGTCGGCTTACGGCTGTCGAGCGATGTGCGACTCGATCTCGACGCGACCGGAATCGTGCTGCCGACACCGGCGTTGATCGTCGTCAACCAGCGCGAGGTCGCGACCTGGGGCGCGCCCGGCGGCGTGCTCTCACTCGGGCTCGAAGTATCCACGAACCTGTGACGCGCGCGCGCCACCGCGACCTCTAGCCTTTGTCGCGCTCGGCCTGCTCGGCAAGTTCGAGCTTCTGCTCGACCTCTTTCAAATGCTGCGCGTCGAGCTTCGTGCGCATCTCGCCCAGCGCCCGCTTGGCCTCACGCAGCTTCAGCGCTCCTCGGTCGAAGTCGATGCAGATCAGGCACATCAAGTAAGCCTAACACCCCCGCGCGGTTCCGCATTGTAGGCCTGGTTTGGGCCTGACCATTCATGACATTTCTCGCCTCGAGCACGAGCGAAGCCGCTTGCAGAAGCTTTTGTAGCGGTGGTCGGTAGATTTGGGGGCGCGTGCGTGCAGCGCTCAGCGTTTGCGCGGGCGGATCGCGGGGGCCGCGTGGCGCGTCCGCGATGCGGAGACGGCGCTCGTCAAGGTAGTTGTCGCTTTGATGAACGCCGGTTGCGAGCCGCCCCCCTTTCAAGGCGAAGGCTCTCGGCACGCGCTTGGCGTGTCGCAAGTGCGACACACTTTCCTCAATGATTCTGCGGGCGGTCTCGGATGGCATGACGCTGTCGCATTTGCGACAAGGTCAGCGGCTGCGGACGACGGTGTCGCAAGTGCGACAGCGTCATGCCAACGAATCGCGGCCGCGAATTCATTGAGCAAAGTGTGTCGCAAGTGCGATACGGATTGACGCGCCGAAAGTGGGGTCGCCCCAACCATACGCGAGCGCCAGTCCGGACGGGAGCGCGAGCCGCTTCCTTCCGCCTTCGTCCGCCTTCCTGTTCGCTCGTGCTCGAGGCGAAAAACGCAGAAGTTTCCAGCTTGATGCCCCAGTAGTTACGCTGGGACCGCGCCCAATAGAACTTGAAGCCGAGCAGTTCGAAAACCGCTCGTTCGATACCGTCGCTGGTTCCGTCGTCGTCTTTCGACTCCGGCGGTCTCATAAACGGCACCAGCCGCGTCTTCTTCGGGTGCATCACCATGCCAGGTGCTCGTCGTTTGCGTTGCATCGTACGAAATCGTTCAGTGGCGACCCGCAGCGGTTTGGAGCGACGCAAATGCCTCAACGGGGCGGCGCCCCAATCATGCTCATTCCGATCTCCCGATCTCCCGATCTCCCTGTGAAAAAATCTCGAGCCGCTGATGGCCGTTACACTTCGAAGTCGACCACGCGGCGTTCGACTTTGAGGTCGCCGATCAGTGGCTGGGCGGGTTCGTGGTCGGGGTGGACGGCGTAGGCTTGGAGCGGCGGCACCAGCCCAGCGGGCGTCGGCGGTAGCCCGAGCGGCGTCGGTACAACCGGCGCGAGTCCGGCGCTCCAGGCGACCAACGACCAAGGCGGCTGCAACCTGGGCGGGCGCTCGTCGTCACGGTTCGGTTGGCTCGCGCTCGGTGCCCTGGGCTTTGGCGGATGGCTCGTCGTCGCCGCGTCATCTGAACGCCTTATCCGGCACGGTTTTTAGCGCTGGATTCGCACAGACAGCGGCGTGGCAAGCAGGCCTAGCTATGCAAAATCGCAAATCAAACTGATCGCTTGCGGGGGCTCGGAGGTACAAGGTGAGATAGCGGCCTTCCGCTGCCGGCCGATGACTCCAGCATGCAGTTTGAGTGACAGATTCCGGGGAGCCCGTAGCCGCTCTGCTCGTGTCGGTTTGCTGCTTACGTTGGCGGTGTTCCCCAGCGCTGCGCACGCGCAGCTGCCGCCAGCGCCGGTCCCGGCCGCTTCCAACTCGGCGGCGACGGCGACGCCAACGCCAGCGGTCGTAGCACCAACGCCAACGCCTGAAACGGCCCCCGGCCCCGCCCCGACGACGGCACCTGCGCCGCCGCCGGGCCCCGTCCCGGCCCCGGCGACCGAAGCCCAAGACAGCGACGACGCGGAGCCCCACAGCAAGCACAAGGGGGAGGGCAACAAGAAGCACAAGCACGTGCTCGCCTTCGACAGCGGTGCGGCCGAGCCCGAAGCCCGCAACAGCAAGGACAAGCAACCCGCCGAGCCAGCCAAGAAAAAAGCCAAGGACAAGGCCAACAAGCGCGACTTGCAGCTGAAAGGCCGAATCTTCGCGCTGGCGGAGCTTTCGCATCGGCACGAAACCGTCGTCGGCAGCAGCGGCGATATAGTCACGCGCAATCGCGACGCGCTCGACCTTTCGCTGCAGAGCGGGCGTTTCGGCGTCGAATACCAGTGGCGCTTCGTGTCGGCCCAGCTCGAGCTCGAGGTCGCCGGCAAACCGCGCGTCAAAGACGCGTTCATCGAAGCCGGCAAGCGCTTCTTCGTGAAGGTCGGTCAGTTCAAGGTTCCGAGCTCCACGCTCGAGCTGGCTTCGCCGTGGACGTTGCCGCTGGCGCGCCGCGGCTTAGTCCACGACTTGATGACCGATTGGATGGACATCGCTAGTCGTCGTCCGGGCGTCGCGTTTGGCTACCGCGGCAAGGGCGCGTTCAAGCCGAAGCTCACGCTGGGTGCTTTTCAGGGCACCACGTTCAAACAAGTCGCGCCGGGTATTCGCGACGTAACGCTGATCGACCACGCCTCGCTGAACGCCCAAACGTTCGCCGCGCGCGGCGAGGTCACGCTCGCCAGCGTCACGCTCGGCGGCTGGTACGAACAGCGCGTCGGATCGACCGCCGTGGGCGAATTCAGTCACTTCGCGACCTTCGGCTTCGACGCCGAGCATTCACAGCGCTTCAAGAGCGGCGCACTGCGGGTCTGGGTGGACGGCAGCGGCGGCGAGAGCTTGTACGTCAAGGCCGACAAGCCCGGCACCGACACTTCGCCGTGGTTCGCCGCCGCGCGCGCGCTCGTCGCTTACCGCTTCGGCGGCCTCGCGCTCGGCGAGCCGTACGTGGAGCCGTTCGGCTTCTTCGCGATGATGGATCCGGACACCGAGGTCGTGACAGACTTCGTGACTGAAGCCGCAGTAGGCGTGGCCGCCGGCTTTTGGGATCGCGCGAGAGTCAGCTTACAGGGCGAAATGACCAACGGTCAGCGCAATTTCCCCGAGGCGTTCTTGGACAACCAGAACCCTGACCACCTGAGCCTGCTGCTGCAAGCCGGAGTGCGTTTCTGATGTTCGTGGTCTTCGAAGGCATTGACGGCAGCGGCAAGACGACGATCTCGAATCGCGTCAGCACGGCGCTCAGCGCCGAAGGGCTCGCGGTCAAGCACCTGCGCGAAGGCGGCAAGTTCGTGTCGCCGGTGACCGAGGGCATCCGCGAGTTCGGGCGAAACGCCCAGAACCTGGCGCTGGCTTGGCAAGCCGAATTTTTGCTGTACGTGGCGCGCGACGTGCAGCTGATCCACGAGGCGCTGCGACCCGCGCTCGAGACCCACGACTTGGTGCTGGCCGACCGCTTTCTGTACACACCCGAGGTACTCGGTCGCCACGGCCGCCGCCTACCCGAGAGCTTCACGCGCCCGATTTTGACGGCTGCCGCCGATGGCATCGAGCCTGATTTGGTGATCTTGATCGACGTCGATCCGACCTTCGCGCGCGCGCGCCGCAAGCTGCGCAAGCTGACCGAGGTGCAGGCCAAGCCGCCATCGCGCAAGGGCTTGTCGGGCGTCGGTTTGCAGCAACGGCTGCGGCGCGGTTACTTGGCGATGGCCGACGAGCACCCTGAGCGCTGGGTCGTGCTCGAAAACCAAGGGTCGCTCGAGCGCAGCGTGGAGCGCGCGGTCGACTTGATCCGCCAGGCGCACCGCGAGGGCGCCGCCCGGGCGATCGCGCAGTTTCGCGCCAGCGCGCCCGGTTCGGCATCCGCGCAGGGCCCGCTGCAAAGCCCGGCCGAAGCGCTGCAAGCGTTCTTGACGGTGGTCGACGGCTTGACCGAGCGCGAGCCGCGCGTCGCCGCCTACATGTTGGGCGGCATGCACGGCCCGCACATCGACGCGCGGCGCCGCGCGCTGTTCGAGCAAGCACCCGACGCTGTCTTGGGCGCGCTCGACAACTTGACCGACGCCGTGAGCTTCGAGCTGCGCGCGCGTGCCCGCACGCAGCTGCCGGCGCTCACGCTGCGCTCACTCGGCATCGCGCTGCACCTGCCGCAAGGCTGGCAGCTGTGGCAAGAGCTGGCCGATTTGGCGCCAGCCGACGCGCTCGCTTGTTTGACCGGTGTCGATGACGAACGCGCCTGGCGCGCGCGCCTGAGCTACGTCGAGACGCAGCCGACGCTGCACGAGTTGGTGCTGGGCTCGCTGTCGGGTCTGGCCTCGACGCGCGCCTGGCAGCTGCGCGAAAAATTGCTCGAGCAGCGCGAGAGCGAGCTAGCGACGAGCTACGAGCTTTCACGCGCGGTCGCCAAGTCCGTGACGGGCCTGGCCGACGCGCGCGCCTGGGAGCTGCGCCGCCAAGCGCGTAAGCTGGCCCCAGTGGCGGCGCTCAGCTCGCTCACCGGCCTCGACGACGCCGAGAGCTGGCAGTGGCGCCGTGAATCGCTGCACCAGGCGCCAAAGGTCGTGATGGCCACGCTGCGCGGCTCGTTCGCCGACGCGGCCTGGCAAATGCGCCAAGCGGTAGCGTTCGACTGCAAGGAGGCGCTCGATGGCCTGCAAGGCGTCGACCGCGAGCCGGCTTGGGATCTTCGCGCCGGCAACAGCGACGTGTGGCCGTCCACGGTCGTGAAAACATTGGCACAATTGGCCGACGAACCTCGCGGCCGCGAGCTGGTCGAGCGACAATTGCGCGCCTACCCCGAGAACGTCTCGCTGCTCAAACACGTCGCGTCGATCGCGCTCGGCTTGCATCGCCAAGCCACCGCGTCACCTTGAACCATCCACCGCTAGGAGAGAAATCCATGAAGTTTCGGCTCACTCCCTCCGCTCTCACCTGCGCCATCGTCGCGTGCGGGTTCGTGCTTGGCTGCGGCAGCGTCGATCCGGCTGCCAACCATCCAGGCGCCGGTGGCGATGGCAGCGGCGGCGACAGCTCCGGGCCGAAGCCGGAAGGCCCACTCTTACCGTGGGCCGTCGGTAACAACTGGACGTACCAAGTCACGAAAGACGGCGTGGTCAGCCTCAAGACCACCAGTATCGGCGACCTCGAAACGGTAGGCGGCGACGGCCCCAACGCCGACGCGATGGCCTATCACGTGACGACGGCCAAAGGCACCGACCTCAACGACCACAGCGAGAGCTGGCAAACGCCGAGCGCTGACAATCCGGACCGCGTCGTGCGTTACCGTGAGGAGTCGTATGACGCCAGCAGCGGCAAGCTGAAGCTCAACGAATACTGGGATCCCGAGAAGCTACACATCGACGGCTCGGCTGCCCGCACCGTAAAAAGCAGCAGCTGGCTCGAGGCATACGACGAAACCAAGAACGTGGTCGGCCTGACCCCGACCACCAACGCCGTGCGCGAGCGCTGGACGGTGCTCGACGATGACGAGACGCTGGAAGTGCCAGCCGGTAGCTTCCAGCACACGATCCATTTCCAGAAGGTCGGCAGCAGCACCTCGAAGGAATATTGGTACGTGCGCGGCGTCGGCAAGCTCAAGGAAACCGGCTCACAAACCGAAGAGTTGACCAAATACCAACTCAAGGACGCGCCGTGAGCGCCTCCTCGCCAGCGCCTGGTCGCGTCGTCGGCGAGCTTGCCAGCTCAGCAGACGCCGCGATCACCGCTGAGCGAGTCGAGACGAAGTACCTGGTCGCCGCGAGCGCGCTGCCCGCGCTCACCCGCCGCATTGCCGCCCAGCTCGAGCCGCATCGCTTCACGGGCGAGGCCGCCAATCGCTTGCCTGACGCGCAGCATTTCGTGACGACCATCTACTTCGATACGCCCAGCCTCAGCTATTTCTTTGCCGCCAAGAACAACCAGCAGACGAACGTAAAGATCCGCGCCAAGGAATATTACGATCTGCACCCCGCCTTGGCCGAGCTCGCGACCGACCCGGAGCAGATCTTGCGCTACCAGCCGTGGCTGTGGTTCGAGCTGAAGAAGCGCGAAGGTCAGAGCACCAGCAAGCGTCGCTTCCGTTTCCCGAAAGCTGCCGCCGCGACTCTATTCGACGACAACGGCGCACCCGACACGCTGCCCGAAGCCAGCACCGAGCGCGCCGACGCCGAGTTCTTGATCGGCCACGTACGCGCGCAGAGCGAGCGCGTCGTGCCGAGCGCGCTCGTCAACTACCGGCGGCTGTCGTTTCAGAATCCAGACAGCACCTTGCGCGTCACGATCGACCTCGGATTGGCGTTTTTCCGGGTGCCCATCGATCTATTTCGCCGCGCCCGCCCGCTTTCCAAGAGCGAGCTCGGCAAGCCCGCCGGCGTCGAGCCGCGCGCGGTCGTCGAGGTCAAGCGCCTGGCGGCGATGCCAAGCTGGCTCGAGCAAGCCCTGAGCGACAGTGCCGGCAGCGCGGTCAGCTTCAGCAAGTTCGTCGCCGCCAGCGAGGCGCTCCATGGCAGTTAGCGCGGCGCTGCTCAGCCCGCGCCGTCTCAAGCTGCTGTTCGCCTGGTTGTGCACGGCGCTGATCATCGGCGTCTACTTCAGCTTGCCTGATGGCGACGACGTGCTTGGCGTCGCCGCCTCCGCTACGACCGCGCCCGAAGCCGTGCCGACGCGGATCGAGGTGCTGTCGGTCACTCCGTCGGACCCGACGCCCGGCAGCGCAGTCACGGTGCAGTTCATCGGCGCGACCCACCCAAAGCTCGTGCAGGCCTACGTCGGCAAGAGCGCGCTGCCGGTGTTGTCGCGGCTCGAAGATGCGCTGGTCGTTCGGTTGCCGACCGGGCTCGCACCTGGCCACATTAAACTGCGCGTCTCCGACGGCGAAGAGCGCAGTAAACCCTACGATTTACGGGTAAAGCTGGAGAATTGGCGCAAGCCGTTCCGCAGCATCTTGGGCGGTTTTGCGCTGTTGATCTTCGGCATTGGCGTGCTCGGTCGCGGCGCGCGCGAGGCGGTCGGCTTGCGCAGCACACACGTCTTGGCGCGCTGGGCCCAGCGCGGTCCGGCAGCGCTCGGCATGGGTATCAGCCTGGGCATCCTGGCGCAGTCCACGACCGCGGCCGCCAGCGTGCTGGCCGGGTTGGTCAGCTCCAGTCTGCTTGCGCTTGGTCCGGCGGCGGCGGCATTCTTGGGCGCCGAACTCGGGACCGCGACCGCACCGCTGATCAGCGGATTATTCGACCCACGCGAAGGCTTGCTGGTGGTCGCGCTGGGCGTGATGTGGCTCGGCTTCGCGACCAACCGGCGCACGACAGCGCTGGCGCGGCTCACGCTCGGCATCGGTTTGATTTCGTTTGGGCTGCAGACGCTGCGACCGGGCTTCGAGCCGTTCGTCCAAGATCCGGCGCTGTTGTCGCTGGTGATCAAGCTGCGCGCGACCGGCGTGCTCGGTGTGGCGACCTGCGCGCTGCTCGGTGCCGCACTGGTCGCGATCTTCCAAGGACCGGCTCCGGTTTGCGTGCTGGTGCTGGTGCTCGGCCAAACCACCGCGCAGTGGGATCTGCGCACCGCCCTGGCGGTGCTCTCCGGCTCTGGCCTGGGCGCAGCGCTGGGCGCGATGCTGACCACGGCCGCTGGCAAGAGCTCGCGCAAACTGGCGCTCTTGAACTTGATACTCGGGTTGGCCAGCACCCTGCTCGCCGCCTGCACCGTCGATCTCTTCGCGTTTTTGGCCGATCTGGTCGTGCCCGGAGTGCCGCACGAGATCCGCTACGGCAAGCACGTGTTGATGCCGAACCTGGGCCTGCACCTGGGAGTCGCGTTCGCGATGTCGCAGCTGGCGTCGGCGCTGCTGCTGTTGCCGGCCAGCTTCCCGCTCGCACGCTTGGTCGAGCGTTGGTTTCCGCAAGACCGCACGAGCGCGCTGCCCAACGTCGGCGACGCCGACCGCGTCACCCGCGCGCGCTTACTCGAGGTGACGGAGGTGCAGCTGTCGGCGCTCTTGCCGCTGCGTGAGCTCGCGCTCGAAGGCGACCGCGACGCCGGCCGGCGCGTCGAGTTGGCGATCGCCGAAGCCCAAGCCCTGCTCGATGAGCTGATCGCCGGCCCGGTGATGGCGCTCGGTGACGCGCCCCAAAGCCGCGCGCTGCGCAGCGCCGTCTTGACCAGCGTGCAGCTACAACGCAGCCTGGAAGGCCTGGAGCGCCAAGCGGAGCGCTTCGTCGACGCGCGTGTCGCGCTGTCGCACAACGGCCAACCGCGCGAGCTGGCCGAGGCTGATCTGGCCGCGCTCGACGAGATGCACCTGAACCTCAGCACCGCTGGCGCCGCCATTCGCGAGGCTTTGCGCGGCAAAACTCCGATCGATCTCGACACCGCCCGCGCCAGCGAAATCGCGATGAATGCGCTCGAAGCCCGCCTGCGCAAAGGCGTCCTCGAAGGTGATCCACAGACCGTTCGCAGCCACCTCGCGGTGCTCAAGCTCGCCGACGCCTACGAAGCCACCGCCAACCAACTGTACCGCCTGAGCGAAGCCGTGGCCGAAGGGGCTGCCGAGATGCAGCCTGAATCGCAGAAGCTTCTGGGGCGGAGCTAGGTTTCTCGAGGCTCAGTAGAAGAAATTACCGCACGAGGCGCGCGAGTTTGGATCCTTCTCGTCGCTGACGATCACGACGTGGGTGGTGAGATCAGTCTCGTAGTCGTGACTGGCGACCGTTAGGTTCTTGGTCTTGTCGTCGCCCTTGCGCGTGTAGTTCAGCGAGCCCTTGCCGTTGGTGCAGGCAATGCCGGTATCGGAGCCCAGCCCAACACCACGCGGTACCCAGGGCATGCCCTCGGTCTTAGCGTCGTCGCACGAGTCGCCGTCGTAGATCCGGAACATGTGGTTACCGGTGTTGCAGCCGCCCGTGAGGTTAACGACGACCATTACGTCGACACCCATTTGGGTGAACGTGGCTTTGCCCTGAATGCTACCACCGAGCGTGGAGCTGGCGCTGTGACCGTCGCCCGGAATCGTGTTTGGGGCGCCAGCGCCACCGCCGCCCGTGCCGCCCATCACCACTTTCATGATCGGCACAGAACTGTCGGGCGGGAACAGCGAGCCTTGATCACCACCGCCGAGCGCTTGGCCGCTGCCTCCGAGGTGCACGACGGTTGGCACGCCGGCGGTGTTGTTGCCAGCACCGCTGTTCATGGACGACGAGCCAGCTGTCGAGGCGCTGCCGCCACCGCTGGCGGTCCCGCCAGTGTCAGACGCTTCGCCGCCTGCATCACTGCAAGCGATCGCGAACAGCAGCAGAAACGGCGCAGAGAACGGGAATCGGCTGGTGGTTGTCATACGCAGATCAGGCGAAAAGGCCGTTAACGGTACCCTTGGCGAACGCCGCATCGCCAAATTTTGGCTCGAGCCCGAACGAGCCGCAAACGGCGCCCCAGATATCGTTCATGTAGGAACCCGCGGGGGCCTGAAAGTGCTGCCCGGTCTTCACGCCCATTCCCTTACCGCCGATCATCAGCACCGGCATGTTCTCGATCGAGTGCGTGTTACCGACGGCGCACTCGTTGAAGAACACGACCAGCGTGTTGTCGAGCATGGTGCCGGTGCCTTCCGGAATCGCCTTCATCTTTTGCAGGAACGCCGACATCTGCTCGCAGTAGATGGTGTCGATGCGTTCTTGCGCGGCGGCCGCGCTGGTGTCGTGAGAGACGCCGTGGTGGCCGTCGCCCTTGTCGACCGTCGGATCGATCTTGTTGAAACGTAGACCGGAGTTGCCGTGGGCAAACGTGAAAGTCGCGACGCGGGTGAGGTCACACTGAAAGGCCGTCTGGATGATAGCCAGCTGATTTTGCGCAATCGCGAGATGGTGCGCTTCGTCCGGCGTGACGCCACTGGCGGGATCGGCCAACGGCGCGAGAGCCGCGGGCTTGCACTGATTACCTGGCGTAGGACCAGTGGGTTGAAGCGACTTTTCGAGCGCCTGGATCCCGGCCAAATGCGCGTCGAGCTTCGGCTTCTGCGAAGCGGGCACGAGAGCAGAGAGTCGGTTCAAGTCGGCCGTGACGCGATCGAGCACGCTCTTGTTCATCGCGGTCTTGGCGGCGATCTGCGCGGGCGTCAGCCCGGCGTTCTCGTCAACGAAGAGAGAGTTGAACAGGCCCGGCGCGTCGTACGTCGGGAACATCGCGCCGTTGAGAGGTCCAGGTACGCCGCTGTAAGACATCACGCTGAACGAGGGCAATCCCAGACTCGAGGGTCCGTATGCCGTTGACTGAATGGAGGGAATACGTCCCCCCGGCACTTGCAGCGCCGGCACCTTCTGCAGCAGGTACTGATCGATAGTCGCACTTTGCGAGATGATGTTCTTGGCGTTCGGGTCCGTCGACGAGTTGGTCGCGCCGATGAACTGGAACTTCTTGCCGCTCATCATCGCGATCAGCGCCGCCGCGTGCTTGTCCGACTCCCAGTTCGGGTCGCGTGAGCAGTTGACGCCGTTAACGATGACCAGATCGCTCTTCAGTGGCTCGAACGATTTGATGATCGGCGCCAGGGTGAAGCTGCCGGCCGCGGGGAAGAACTTCTCCAGCACCGAGCCGCAGGGGCGATGCACGAAGAGCAGGCGCTTAGGAGCCACGCCTGTCTCGGCCGCTTGCAAGGGGCGCAGCAGCATGCCGGCCACACCGGCACCGACACCAGCCAAGACGGTGCGGCGCGCGACGGACTTAGCGAATATCGTTCGGTTCATGCGAGAGCCTTCCACTACTGCACATCCCGTTTGAGGAAGCCGGGATTGGTGATGAGCGCTTTGTAAAAATCTTGGAATTTGCCGGTCTTGGCGAACGCGTCTTTCACGCTTTGCAGCGCGCAAGACGTGTCGGCTCTGACGTCTACGGTGTCGCGACCGAGGGTGAACACGGCCAGGTTCTGGGCCGCGCAATCGGAGAGCCGACGGCCCTGGACGAGCTTCGCGGTGAACTCTGCAACGCCGTTAACCGGACCATCCAAGTCAGGACCCAGCGTGATGATCGCCGACGACTGGTCGACCGGACCGTTCGCATCGGTCTCGTGGTAGCGCCCGATCGGGTCGAAGCGCTCGGTGATGAGACCGAGCGGATCGAACCGCGCGTGACAGGCCAAGCAGACCGGGTTCGCAGCCCGAAGCCCCGCGAGCTCACGCTCGGTGGAGTCAGGCGGGAACGTCGCTGCGACGGCGAGCGCGGTGGCCGGCGGCGCCGGCACCTGACCGCCGCACGCCAGTCCGTAAAACGCGAACAGCCCGCGATGAATTGGATCGCCACGGGTTGGGCGCGAGTAGGCGGCCAAGACGCCCGGCTGGCTGAGGATGCCGTTGTGGCGCTCAGCCGCCGCGACTTGCACGGGTTTCATCTCCGTGCCGGTCACGCCCGGGATGCCGAACGCGGTCGCCATCGACTCGTTCAGGAACATTTTGCTCGAGGTGACCAGGTCAGTCACCGTGCCGGTGGTGAGCAGGTCCTGCACGAAGAGCTGCGTGCTGAGCGTCATGTCGGCTTTCAGCGCCGGCGTGAACTCTGGGAACTTGCCCGGGGACGTGTCTTTTTCGGTCAGCTTCAGCTTCTCGATGCCAAGCCAGTAACCGGCGAGTTGGGTGAGGTTGGCTTTGGTCTCCGGCAGTGCGAGCAGCCGATCGACCTCTTGGCCATAAACCACCGGGTCCGCGATCGCGCCCGTGTCGGCCTTTTGCCAGAGCGCTTCGTCCGGCACGGAGTTGGTGAGCGAGAACGCGAGCAACGCCGCAATCTCATGCGGGGTCATGCTGACCTGGCCTTTGGGGCCGCCGGGCGTCGGCGTGCCGAGCTCAGTGCGGTAGAGGAACGACGGCGACTGCAAGGTCGCTTCGATCATCAAGCGGACGCCCATCTGCGGGCTCTCGGTCAGGCCCGCATGGTAGACGTCGACGTAGCCGGCAACCTCAGTGTCGTCGAGACGACGGCCGAACGCGCGCGCCACGCGGTTGCGAACGAACTGCTGCACGCAGGAGTCCGACGTGCCGCAGGCCATGAACGTGTCGAAGTGCGACGCCACCGCCTGGCGGGCGATGTCCTTAGCCGCGACTTGGTACGACGCGATCGTGTTATTGCTGACCGGCGAAAGCTCGGACAGGTTCGTGAACTCTGCGACGTCCTCCACCTGGGTGATGTGGGGGCCAGCTGTGACGCCAAACAGTTGACGCACGGCGTTAACGTATTGGGCGTCGCTTAGCCGCCAGATGCGGGCCTTCGCGAGCGCCACCCCGTCAGTGCAAGCTTCGGTGGAGACCGAACCACCGACCGAGGCCGAACCGCCGCCGGAGCTGGTGCCCCCGGAGTTGCTGGCACCAGTGGCGTGATTGCCTCCGGTCACGTCAGACGAGCACGCGCCCATCAACAAGGGCGCCGCCGCAACGCTTAGCCATCCAATGCAGGCAGCAATACGCAAACCCATTTCGCCGTCCTATTCCGTTCCGGAAGAGCCGCTAGAGCACTCCAGCCGGGACCAACAATCCACAACCGTGTAGTGGGAGAAGGTACCACGCGCGATCAGCCTTTGCCGGACAGCCATCCCTAAATATGCGCTAATTTGCACAAAGTTGTTAGGTGCCTGCCGAAAAAACCTGCTGCGCGACGCACGCCACGAGGCCACGGCTCATGAATGCAACCAGGTCCGCGATTCGGCTCACGCGTCACCTGTCACGTCGTTGCGTTCACCTGTCATGATGACAGCCACCCGTCAGAGCACGACATTAGCACTCAAGGTGGGCGACGACCGCAGATGTCGTTGTCGCCGGCTCGCGGGCGCGTCGATGGACGCGCAACCAAGCCGGCCAAGCTCACAGCTCGCGCCCCGCGAAGTCCGAGCACGACTTACAAATCTGGACCTACTTAGTATCTCGGTTGCTACGCGAAACCCAGCCTCGGTTTCGGCGCCCGCCGCGCCCGCGACGCGCTCAGGAGCAGGCGCCGTTGGCTTCGAGACCGACGATTTCGAGGACGTCGCGGCATTCAAGCCCGGTCTCGCCGTGCAGGACGCGGGCGGCGGAGCGGAGCGCGGCCACGCGGCCCTCAGGCGGGCTGGATTGGGCGGCCAAGAGCGCGCTACGGGCGCTTGGCGACACGGCTTGGCTATGGACGAGGAGCGGCAACATCGAGAAACCGGGGTCGCTGCCTTTCACTGCTGACATGGAAGAAACCTGGGGCCGCTGGCCAGGCCGTCAAGGGCCGCCAGCGGCTGCCGAGCCGCCCTTCATTCTTCTTTAGGTACGGCGCATGAGCCGCGCACCCGGCTGAGCGCCGGCGAACGCGGGTAGCGCTGCAGGAAGCGCGCGCCGAGCGCTCGGGCGTCGGTCACGCGCCCCAACTTGCATAACGCCGAGATGCGCGTGGCCAGCGCTTCTTCGGCCAGCATGCCATTCGGAAACTGTTTGGCGAAGTCGTCGAGCAACCCGATCGCGCGCCCAGCGGCCCCCGTACGCAGCGCCTCGTTGGCGTCGCGCAGCGCCGCCGTTTCGCGCGCCAGCCGACTCGGCTCGGGCGCGGCGGCCGGCTCGGCGGAAGCTGGCAGGCTAGGTCGCTCACGGTGCGGTTGCGCTCGCGGCACCGTCCGCTCGCGCTCCACTTCGGCTAGCGGCACGGCCGGCGACGACGCGACGATGTGCGGCGGCGCGACTGGCTCGACTCCGCGGTGCGCAACGGGCGGCGCCGTGAGCGCGCGATGCTCATCGGCACTGGGCTCGCCGAGCAGGTAGGCACCGGAGCCGGCGCCCGCCACGAACACGGCAACGATGCCCCAAGTCTTGAACGAAGCCGCTGACACGAAGCGCGACAGCGTGAATACGGCCGCGCCCGCACCTGCGCCGATCGCCAGCCGTTCGGCAACCCGCGCCGTGACGCGACGCCGATCGGCATCGGACGGCTCGTCGCCGTGACGCGCAACCTCGAACAACGCATCGAGCTCTTGTGCATCACCTTTCATGGTTGCCTCCATCGATTCTGCGCCTTGAGGCGCGTGACGGCCTGCGCCAACTCGCGCCGTCCGGTGCGCAGCCGCGTCTGCGCGGTCGTGACCGGGATGCCGAGCGCTTCGGCCGCCTCCGGGATCGTCATCTGTTCGACTTCGACGGCGACGACCATCGCGCGCTTCTCGTCCGACAAACTGTCGAGCAAGCGCTGCAACAGCCGGGCGGCGTCGCGATGCTCGAGCTCACGCACGGCGTCACCCGCCGCGAGGGCGAAGCCGAGCTTTTCGTCGAGCGGCTCGTGTTCGTTCCGGCGTTTGACCGCGCGGCGGTGCTTGGAGATGACGCGCAGCAGGATGCCGAACAGCCACGTCTCGAGCGACGAACGCCACTCGAAGTCAGGAAAGCGACGATGTACGACGACCAGTACGTCTTGTACGACATCGTCCACCGACTCGTCGCCGACGCCGAGCCGCCGCGCGTTGCGCCAGACGAAAGCGAAATAGCGCTCGCACACCTGATCAGCGGTCTTGAGTTGCTCCCCGCTTTGCGGGCCGGTGGCAGTGTTTTCCAAGCGTTCTGAGACGGAGCTCAATTTAGGCCTCCAGAGTGAGTGCCGCGGAGCTGGCCAAACCGGCCTGAAAAATTCTGCCTTAGAAATGCGCCAGAATGCCTACACCGGCCCGGCCTTGTACGAGCGATGCTCGGAATACGCTGTCGATGTCGACCAGGTAAAACTCAGGTCGGAGCAGCGCGACGCCGACCCGGAGTGGTAGGACCAGCTCGAAATGGGGGCTCAGCCGCAAGCCGGGGCTGATTTCGACTCCGACCAAGAGCTCGCTGCGGGTCGCGACCACGTCTTGATCGACGCCGTAGCCGGCGGCGCGCAAGCGTTGTAATTCCAGGGGCACACACATGTGGAGCCGCAGCTTGTCGCGGTACGGCGACACGCAGGGCGCGGCCGCGATTGACCAGAGCGAGAACTCACCGCCCGCGCTCGGTCTTTTGGCCGTGGCTTGCGAGCGCGCAGCGAACACGAAGCCCGACAGCATGCCCGACCAAACTCCGCGCTCGACGAGCAGCGAAAGCGCGAGACCGACGCTCGTGCGCGGCAGCGCGCCTAGATCACCACGCACGCCGGCGGCAGCACCGAGCGCGACCGGAGTCGATGTCGATCGTGGCGGCGTCGGCGCGGTAGCGGGTGCGGGTGTGTCGCGGTTCGGCTCGGCGGACGCGCCGTGTCTGAGCGCCGCGCTCGGGTCGATCGCGAACGCCAACACCAACGCTCCGGCAGCGGCTACATCGGCGCAGGTGCCAGCCTTGAGCGTGCGCTCGCCGGGTTCGCCATCCAGCTCGGTTTCGAGCTTGAGCTCCCAGCTGCGGCCCTTGTGGCGAATGGTGGCGCGGGCGCGGAGCACACGTGCGTGCGGTGACGACTCCGCCAGCCGCACTTCACCCAGGTAGTCGGAGACCAGCTGCCGAGCGCCCACTGCCCCCGGACATTCGGGCGGCGCCGACCAGGCAAGGGCCAGCGCCGGTCGCTCGCCCTCGGCGCGTGCCACGCGCGTGGACAGCAGCGCGAAGCTCGGACCCGCCAGCGCCAGCGCGAGGCGGACAGCAAACAAGTCGAGGCAGCGCTTCACGTTCGGAGACGCGATGATGGCACACCTTCTCGCGCCAGCGCGAAGCGCGTAAGCTCGGGAGCGATGCGGGCGCTCTGGCTACTGGCAACGCTGCTCTCGGCGGGCTGCGGCAGCCATGAACGAGTCCCGATCGGCCGCGACAACCCGCCCGCCATGCCTTCGCCGACCTGTGGGGTGGCCGGGATCGAGCCGCTCGAGCTCACGCTGCTCGGCCCGAGCGACCGCAGTCATTGGCTGCAGCCGTGGCGCGCCTACCGCGACACCTGGCCCGCAGTGCGGATGCAAGGTGCGGCGGGCTATCAGGTCGCATTTCCGCCTGATCCAGCCTGGGCTGCCGTCTTCTCGGCCAGTGGTTTTCGGCACGCGACGATGGAAGTCGGGTGGAGCCGAATGAGCTACGACGGAGCCGCCGACGCGCTTAGCGCGGACGCCGTGACTGCGCTGCAGGCGCTGGCGGCGCAAGCGAAACAGGCCAGGTTTCGCCCGCTGTTGCTATTGAACGCCCCCGGCATCTCCGGCCCGAGCAAACAGGTCACCGCAACGCTCAGTGAAGCGGCGAGCGTCGGGGCGCGAACGCTGCGCGTTTCCCCCCAAGACGCACAGCAACTCACCCCGCACAAAGCCTTGCTGCCGGGCGATGCGGCGCCGTTGGTCGACAGCGTGGCGGCGGACGGCACCGTGCAGCTGTCGCGTCCCCTGCGCCGCGCGCTGCCGGCGGGTGCGACCCCGTTCCGGCTACTGCGCTACGCCCCGTTCACGCGGCCGCGTTTGGCCGACGGCACTGACAATCCGGAGTTTGAAGAGACGCTCAGCGGCTGGCTGGCGTATCTCACCGCCGTCAGCAGCAAGCTGCGCGACGCTTTGGGCAATGAGCTGTTCGATGTCGAGCTGTGGAACGAAACCAGCCCTGGCAACAACTACGAGACGTTCGACATCAACACGCTTTACGATCCACCACTCGAGGCCGATCGTCCACAGAGCTTCGACGAAAACCTGTCGGAGATCCGCGCGCGCAGCATCGCCTGGCTGCGGGCGCCCGAGCGCAATTTAGGCTCGTTCGGCGTGAGTGACGGCTCGGCCAACATGCGTTTTTTGGTGACGGCGGCGAGCGAGCCTGTGGGCATGACTGCGCTCAGCCGTCACGTCTCGACCCAGGGCAAGCGCTTCCCCGAAGACGCCAACTTGGGCCCGACGCCATCGGTCGACGCGACCGGAGTCGCCAACGGTTCGCTCGAAGGCGACGTTTGGGTGGAGTCGTTCACGCCGACGTACGACGCGCTCTTTCCAGAGCAATCGCTGACCGCGCTCTACCCGCCCGACGCACGACGCCCCGCACAGTTCGTGCGCGATCTGTCGACGATCGCCAGCAGCGACGCCCGCGGTCTCGAGCACGTGCGCTCGGCTTTGGCCGACGGCGTCCCGCTGCCCGACGTCTGGCTGACCGCGCTGTCGACCAACCTCGGGTTTTCGGACAAGCTCGGCCTCACGCTCACGCCGGCCGATCGCCTGCACTTGCAGGGCAAAGCGCTGTTGCGGTCGTTCGCGGCGTACGTCGGCGCAGGCGCCGGCCTAGTATCGATTTACGGACCCGACCAAGACACGGTGCGCTACTTCGACCTCGACGAGCCCGGTGGCGGTGAAGCGCTGACGGCATTGCAGCGCTTCTTTTCGCGCTTCGACGGAGATGGCGCCACGACGGCGTCGCGGGAGCTTACCCTGCTGGGCGTGAGCGCGTGCGCCGCGGGGCGCGAGTTCGATGGCGACGGCGGAAGCGCGCGACCCGAGCTTGATCACCGCAAATTGGTGGCGTTCTTTCCGTTCCAGAGCGGCGCCCGCGACTTCGTGGTGCCGACCTACGTGATGACGCGCAACCTGCTGAAGGTCTACGGTGAGGGCGACGATTCGAGTCGCTTCGACATGCCAGCGGAAGACTTCGAGCTCACTTTGAGTGGGCTCGCGCCAGCGACGGTGCACGCCAGCGCGTTCGACCCGGTCGCGAATACGACGCGACCGGTCACGCTGCGTCGCGTGGGCGACGATGTCGTGATCAGCGTGGCGCTGTACGACTATCCCCTACTGCTCGCACTCGGAGACTAGCGAACGAAAGTCGGTGGCGGCACTGAAATTTGGTGACCCGGCTCGACTATCACCGGGCTACATCTTTTCCGGACCCGGTAAGCGATGCGCGAGCACTCACTTTTCCTATGGTGAGCTTCGCGTCACGCTTCGCGCAAACCGCGTTGGTTTGCGCGCTGCTCTTGGCCTGTACAGCGGAGCTGAAAGCACCAGGCGGCAGCGCGACCGGCATGGCCGAAACGGCGGGCAGCAGCCCGGCAGCCGGCGGCGCCTCTACGAGCGGCGGGGCCGCCTCGATGCCGAGCAGCTGGCAGCCGGGCGTGCTCGGCGATCCGACGGCGGTCGGGGCGTTGCCGCTCGCGCTCATCACCCGCGAGCAATACAACCACACCGTCGCGCTGGTGTTCGGCGACGAATATGGGGTTTTGCCCGCTGCGATCGCGCCGGCCGCCTTGCTGCAGGGCGAAACCATCGACCAATCCGGCTTCTTGAGCGTCGGCGAAGTGAGCGAGGTCAACGTACTGCGCTACATGGACGCGGCCAAGGCCGTGACCGACGCCGTCGCAGGTTCGCTGACCAAGCTCGTCGGCTGTGATTTGACGACGACCGCCGACGACGCAGCGTGCCTACGCACGTTCGTGACCAGCTTTGGCGAGCTTTTGTACCGGCGCCCGCTCGAAACAGCCGAAGTCGACAAGCACCTGGCGTTCTACGCCGAAGAGCAGAGCCAGCTCCAGCGCACGAAACCGGCAGCAGCCCTGCAGCTCGTCCAGGCGATGCTGCAGTCGCCGTACTTCTTGTACCGCTGGGAGCAAGGTTGGAAGTCGCCCGAGCACTCCGCTACGTCGGCGCACCTCAACCCTTACCAAGTAGCGTCGCGGCTCTCGTTCCTGTTTTGGAGCTCCGGGCCCGACCGCGCGCTGTTGTCAGCCGCGCGCGACGGACAGCTCGGAACCGACGCCGGCATCGCCACGCAAGCGCGCGCGATGCTGAAGAGCCCGCGCGCCGCGCAAGCGCTCGATTCGTTTCATCGCCAGTGGCTCGGCCTGGCAAGCCTCGACACGTTGTTCAAGGATCAGACGCGTTTTCCGCAATGGACCGGCAATCTCGCGACCTCGATGCAGCGCGAGATCCAAGCCTTCACGCGCAACGTCATCCTGGAGGGTGACGGCAAGGTCAGCACGCTACTCAGCGCGCCGTTTTCGTTCCTGAACGCCGATTTGGCCAAGGTCTATGGCGTCAGTGGCATCACCGGCGACGAGCTGCGGCGCGTCGAGTTGGATCCGGCCCAGCGCGCGGGCCTGCTCACGATGCCGGGTCTGTTGGCGGCAGCGGCGGAGCCGAGCATTTCGAACCCGTTCAAGCGCGGCAAGCTGATCTACGAAAAAGTATTGTGTCAGAAGCTCGAGCCGCCGCCGGTCGTGCCGCCGCTACCGACGCCCGATGCGTCGAATCCGCAGCCGGTCCGCCAGGTGCTGGAGACGTTGACGGGCGGGCCACCCTGCAATGCGTGTCACCAGCTGCTCAATCCGCTTGGCTTCGGGCTCGGTAACTTCGACGCGATTGGCCAGTACAGCGCCAAGGACGAAGCCGGTTTTCCGGTCGATGCGTCGGGCAAGTTGTTAGACGGCTCGACCTTCACGACACCGGGCGAGCTCGGCGCAGCGCTGGCGAAGAACACCGAAGTCCGCGCGTGTCTGACGAAGCAATGGTTCCGCTTCGGCTTCGGCCACGCCGAGAGCGAAGCCGACACCAGCTCGCTGCAGACTGCCTACACCGCCTTCGAAGGCGCACAGTTCGACCTGCGCGAGCTGCTGGTGGCGCTAGTGACGACCAAGTCATTCTTGAACCGCAGCGTGGAACCAGGAGAGGTGCTGCAATGAATCGGCGTTATTTTTCGCGGCGCAATTTCTTGGCTGCCAGCGGCTTGGGAGCGGCGATGCTGCCCTTGATGCCGAGCTTCGGCCGGGCCCAAGCTGCCGCGCCAATCCGGCGCTTCATCGCGATTGGCGTGCCCAACGGCCACACCGACAAATGGCTACCAGTGGGAGGCGAAACGAATTGGACGATCAACGCCGACCCTGATTCGCCGCTCAAACCGCTCGAGCGGCACAAGGCGCGCGTCAACGTTTTAGGCGGTTTGTGGCTCAAGAACGGCTGGGACACGACGTACGTGGTCGCCAACCACGACCCGCGCAACTTCAAACCGGGCAGCATCGGCGGTCACGCCGCGCCGCCGATCTTGTTGTCCGGCGCGGTCGGCAAAAGCGGCCCAGCGCAATTCGACGGCTGGGAAATGACCGCCGGCGGTCCGTCGGTCGACACGCACATTGCGATGAGTCAGCCAGGCGCCGACAACGTGAAGTTCAAGCCGCTGGCGCTGCGCGCCACGCGCCGTGAGTCAGCCAGCTCATACATCTCGTTCAAGGGCGCACCGGTGACCCCCGGCGTGCAGAACACCAGTGGCGTGCACGACGATCCGATCGCGCTGTTCAAGGACATGTTCGGCGACGGCACGTTGAATCAGGACGAGATGGCGCGGGTGATCGCCGGCAAGAGGCACATCCTCGATTTCACCAAGGGTCATCTGACCGAGATGCGCCAGCGCTTCGGCGCGCAAAACCAAGCGCGCATCGACGCTCACCTCGACGCCGTGGCCAAAGCCGCGCAAAGCGTGGCGATCGTCGCCAGCTGCAAGACACCCACAGCGCCCGATCCGAGCATCAAGTACCTCGATGGCGCTCACAACCCCCAGTACAACAGCATCATCAAAGCGCAGATCGACTTGGCAGTGGTGGCGATGGCGTGTGATCTCACGCGCTCGGCCAGCATGCTGTGGAGCGACGGCGCCAACGACAACATCTCGTTTCCGTGGCTGAAGGACAAAAGCGGCGAATTTGCTGGCCAAGCGCCGGCCGGCGAGCTTGGTTCCGGACAAATCCGCAGTCACCACAACCTCGCCCACCACAGCACCGGTGAGCTGAAGAACTACTCGGACCAGTGGTTCATCGAACAGTACGCCTACCTGATGGATCGGCTAGCCGAAGCCACCGACGCCGACGGCCGTCCGCTGATCGAAACCACCGTCGTCCTTTACTGCAACATGCAACGCAGCGGCGCCGGCCACCAAACCCAAGACTTGTTCTGGCTGATGGGCGGCAACTACGACAACTATTTCAAGACCGGCCGCTACCTGCGTTGGCCCAGCGGCAAAGACGGCACGTCGATCCCCCAAAACCAAATCCTCACCTCAATCATCAACGGCGCCGGCTGCCCCCACCTCGATTTTTTCGGGGACCAGCAGTACGGCGGCGAACTCGCGTTGCTGCGCGGCTGAGCGGAGAACGAGAACGAGAACGAGAACGAGAACGAGCAAACAGGGAGACGGGGAGACGGGGAGGATTTGGTTGTTTGAGCAGGCGCCGGGAGACGTCGACGCGAGCGTAACGTCGGGGCTGCCGGGATCGCCCCCGGCAGCCCGCACCTTGCCCAACGATCACGAAACAACAGGAAGGCGGGAAGGCGGGAAGGCCGAGATTTAGGGTGGGTGGTACTGCCAACTGGACGCAGCGGGATCGCGATACGGCCTCAGGCGCCTGCTCGAACAACAGAAATCTTCCCGCCTTCCCGCCTTCCTGTTCGCTCGCCGCTCGAATCGCGAAGTGCGATGAAAGGTTAGCCGCCTCCCGGTTGATTCGCGCTCGTGCTCGCGACGACCATCGGTACCAAGCGCCGACACGTGAGCTTCTGCAATTCGGGCCGCGTTTCGGCAGCCCACGGTAGCAGCGACTACCAGCCGGTGCTGCCGTCGCCTTTGATCAGGTTGAATTTGCCGCCGGAGGCGTTGACGACGCCAGGGTTGCCGCCGGTGACGGTGACTTTGACGGCGTCGAGCGAGCCTTGGGAGCCGGCGTTCAGGAAGAACGAGCCTTGGCCGGGGTTGGTAATGGTGACGGTGTTGAGCCACACCTTGTCGATCACGTTGCCGCCTTCGACGTGAACGCCGGCGTTGGTCGGGTCGACGATGTCGAGCGTGGTGACCTTGATGTTACCGACCGCCGCTTGATCGGCGTGGAATTTGAGCGCGCCGTGGGTGTGGTTGTAGGCGTTGCCGCCGGCCCGCAGCAGCGTATTCCGGTTGGCTTCGGTCGTGCCCGTGAACGGGAAGGCGTTGAACTGTTCGGCGAAGAACATGCCCGGGTACTGGACGGTGTCGGCGCAGACGTTGTCTTCGATCTTGTTGTCTTGGCCGCCGTAGATGCCGAAGCAGTTCGCCTTCCACGGGATCTGAATGTAGTTCTTGCGAAAGACGTTGTTCTTGCTCGGGCCGGACGACATGTACGTGTCGGACCAAGCCGCGATCGCGTCGTCGCCGGTGTTGCGAAAGTGTGAGTTTTCGACGAATGAGTCGTGGGTGCCGTTGTAGAAATTAACTCCATCAGCCATCAAGTTGCGGATGCGCAGACTAGAAATCGAGATCGGACCACTGCCTTTGTCGGGCCAGATGCCGACCTTGAGGTGCTCGATCCAGATGTTTTGAATCGTCGAGTTCGACAGGTTGCCGCGAAAGCCGGTTTCGGGCGAGCCGTCGTCGCGCGCCACGGTGTCGCCGAACAGCGCAAAGTCGGAGAACTTGCAGCCGCCTGCGCCCCAGCAGTTGATCTGCGCGTTGAAGCCGACGATCGCCGAGTACCACATGCCCGCGCCCTGCAGCTTCACGTTCTGGGCGCTGAGCGGCTTGCTGAAGCTTTGGAACTGGCCCTGCGGGATGTAGAGCACCTTGTTGAAGGCTTGGGCTTGGTCGATGCACTTTTGGATCGCCGATGAGTCGTCGTTGTTGTCGTCGGGCACGGCGCCGCAATCTTTGATCGACACCGAGTTGGCGGGTTGCACTAGCGGCGCGCCAACTTGCTCCATTTCGACCAAGTCGACGGTGATGGTGGCGGCCATGTCGTCGGCTTCTTTGCGTAAGATGACCGAGGAGCCGACCGGGATGTCGCCGATCAACGCGTGTGCTTCGTCGAAGAAGTGGTGCTCGTTGCCGGCGCCTTTGTCTTCTTGGTTGGGCTTGTTGAAGGCCTCTTCGTTGCCGTACGTCCACGAGTAGCGCGTCGTGAGGTGGAGCTTGCCGCGCGACTTGCCGTCGACCCAAACGCCGAGCGTGCTGTAGTAATCGTGGCCACCGTCGGGGATCGAGTAGCGGACGACGATCGAGTTCGAGGCTTCGGTCGTCTTGAACGCGACTTGGTGGCCGGTCTGCGACAGCGTGACGGCTTGGCGACCGGACGATTCAGCCGACAGGCGCCCGAAGGCGCGCGTCGGCACGGTCTTCATGGCGTTGGTGTCCATCGCCTCGGCTTCGTAGGCGGTGAAGGCGACTGACGGACCGCGTCCGTTGGGCCAAATCGGCTTGGTGGGGCCACCGACGCCGCCAGTGCCCGCCATTCCGCCCATGCCAGCCGCCCCGGCCATGCTGACCGGAGCGCTACCGCCGGTGGTCGGAGCGGCGCCGCCGATTGGGTTGGTAGCGCCCCCGACCGGAGGTGCACCCGCGGTGGGGTTGGCCGAACCTCCCTGCGCGCCACCGGTGGTCATCGTGTCATCCTCGTCGTCACCGATGCTGTTGGCGCTGCCGCGACCGCATGCAAGCTGGCTGAGAAGCAGAAGCGGAAGCAGCGAGACCGTGCTTACGGTCCAACTCGAGCGAGAACGAGTTTTGATCATGTTGAAGAGACGCTCCGCGACACACCAAGGTCGCAGGGCGGCGCGAGCTTCAATGTGCTTGCGGAAACGCGCACGATCAACCGCGATTTCAGCGGGTAGCGCGAATACAGCGACTAAGAGAAAGTTCCAGTTTCTCTTGGTCAAATACCAATTTGAACTATGCGGCTTTGTCGCATCACGAGCACGAGCACGAGCACGAGCACGAGCACGAGCACGAGCACGAGCAAACAGGGAGACGGGGAGACGGGGAGCTAGCGAGCAGAGATTTTGGGTGGGTGGTACGGGTAGCTCGACGCGGTGGGTTCGAGGAATGGCTTCTTGTCGCGTGCTCGAACAGACAAAACTTCCCGCCTTCCCGCCTTCCCGCCTTCCTCTGATGATTCATCGCATCTTGCCCGAGCGAGCGGGGACAACAGGAAGGCGCTAAGACGGGAAGGCCGAGATTTAGGGTGGGTGGTACTGGCAACTTGACGCAGGGGGATCGCGATTGGGCCTCAGGCGCCTGTTCGAACAACGGAAATCTTCCCGCCTTCCCGCCTTCCTGTTCGCTCGTGCTCGAATCGCGAAATGAGACCAATGCTCAGCCGCCTTCCTGTTCGCTCGTGCTCAAATCGCGAAATGTGATGAATGGTCAGCCGCCTTCCCGCTGTTTCCTCTCAGGCGTTCAGTCGAGCTGGGGAAACACGTGCTGGCCGTCGGCTGCGAGTGGAAGTGGGTCGACGCGGGTCACGGCACTGACCGGCAACGCCGCGTAGAGGTGGGGGAACAGCGCGCCGCCCCGTGACGGCTCCCAGCGCAACGCAGCACCGAGCGCGTCGACACTCACCCTGAGGAGTAACAGACCGGCGAGACCGGCGTAGTGGCGCGCGGAAGTTTCGGCGGCTTGCGCGGCGGTCGAGAAGTGAATGAAGCCATCGCGCACGTCGTGCTCGGTGCCGGCGAAGCTGCCGGATTGCTCGGCGCGCTGCCAAAGGTCGGCGTCGATGATCCGGTAGATACTGCTGGGCGGGGTCACGGGCGCTAGTGTAGCAGCACAAAAACCTCAAAAACCTGGAACCACTTCCAGATACGTTGACGGGACCGAAACCGTACGTCATACGCAGTCGTGGCTCGCTCGGAAGACATTTTGGCGATGAACGTTCGAGGTTTGCGTCTCTCCGCCCTGCTCGCGCTCGCGCCGACCCTCAACGCGTCGCCGCTGCTCTTGGGTTGTGACTCCGGCGCGCACAGCGCGCTCGACGAGACCAACGCGACGTCCGGCACCAATGCCAGCGGCGCCAACACGAGCGGCGCCAACACGAGCGGCGGTGGCGCGAATGGCGGCGCGCCAACAGGCGGCAACAACGCAAGCGGAACCGCCGGCTCGAGCCTGGGCGGCGGCAGCGCTGGTACCAGCGCGATCGCCGGCGATTCGCTAGCCAAAAAGTACGCCGATTTTTTTCCGATTGGCGCGGCGATTGGCGACTTTCAGCTCAATTTCTTGGACCAGGTGCTGACGCGGGATTTCAACCACCTGACCTGCGAAAACGCGATGAAGGCCGAGGACATTCACCCGACCGAAGACGCTTTTTATTGGACCGACGCCGATCGCGTCGCCGACTTCGCGCGCCAGCACGGCATGAAGATGACCGGCCATGCCCTGCTCTGGCACCAGCGCACGCCCGACTGGATGTTGGCGGGTGCCACTGCCACCGAGGCCGCCAGCCTCGAGGTCGTGAAGACGCGCTTGAAGGCGCACATCGAAGCGGTGGTCGGTCGCTACGCCGACGTGGTCGACAACTGGGACGTCGTGAACGAAGCGATCAGCGACGACCCGGCCAAGCAGTACCGCGACGGCACGGAAGACTCCAAGTGGTTCGAGGCGTTCGGCAGCCAGGAGTACATTTACTGGGCGTACAAGTACGCGAAGGATGCGCTCGAGGCCAAGAGCCCGGGCAGCTCCGCGGGCAAGCTGTATTACAACGAGTACGTCGCGACCACGAAGGCCGACAAGATCTTGAAGCTGTTGGCCTGGCTGAAGGACGAGAAGGGCATTCAGATCGACGGCGTCGGCTTTCAAAGCCACGAGAACATGAGCTGGCCGAGCATCACGGATCTGCAGACCGCGATCGACAAGTTCAAGACGGCCGGTTACAAGGTGAAGATCAGCGAGCTCGATATCACGGTGTACAGCGACTACTCGACCGGCAGCTTCGTCGCCTCACCCGCCGTGCAGTTCACGCCCGACCTCGAAGCCAAGCAGGCCAAGCGCTTCGGCGACCTGTTCGCGCTGTACCGCAAGAACAAGGGCGAGATCACCAGCGTTACCTTTTGGGGCGTGTCCGACGACCAGACTTGGCTCGACAGCACGCCGGTGGCGGGTCGCAACGACTTCCCACTCTTGTACAACGACCAGCACACGCCCAAAGCCGCGCGCGCCTCGATCGTGGCGTTCTAGAGTCGCCGTGCGGCTCAAGAGTTAACGGGGAGGTCGGGAGCTCCGAGCCGAGAGTGTTTTTGGGGGGCAAAGCCCCACAAAAAGCCGCCTGCCGGGCCTCCCCATCTCCCATCCTCCCTGTTAAATCTGATCGTGCTGGAACTTGCGGAGGCGTCGAAAACACCGTAGCGCAGGCGGGTGACGGACGCTGGTGTACAACGCGCGATTCATACGGTTTTCCGCATGGAGTCGGCGCGGTTGATCGCCGGGCTGACGCGCATGCTGCGCGACGTGGGGTTGGCGGAAGAGCTGGCGCAGGACGCGCTGGTCACCGCGCTCGAGCATTGGCCCAGTGCGGGCGTGCCGGACAACCCCGGCGCGTGGCTGATGGCGACCGCCAAGCGCCGCGCGATCGACGAGCTGCGCCGCGGCAAGCGCCTGACGCGAAAGCACGAAGAGCTGGGCCACGCGCTCGAGGCCGATGCTGTCAGCGACCGCGAAGGACGGCTCTTGAGCCTGGAGCAGAAGCTGGACGACGAGGTCGGCGACGACTTGCTGCGCCTGCTGTTCATCGCTTGCCACCCGGTGCTGTCGCTGGAAGCGCGCGCCGCCTTGACGCTGCGGCTGCTCGGCGGCCTGACGACCGACGAGATCGCGCGGGCGTTCTTGGTGCCGGAGCCGACGATCGCGCAGCGGATCGTGCGTGCCAAGCGCACGCTGACCGAAGAACGCGTGGCGTTCGAGCTGCCGCGCGGAGCGGAGCTCGTCGAACGCTTGTCGTCGGTGTTGGGCGTGATCTATCTGATTTTCAACGAAGGTTACTCAGCGACCGCTGGGGACGACCTGATGCGGCCGAGTCTCTGCGAGGACGCGCTGCGGCTTGGTCGCGTCTTGGCTGGGCTTTCGCCAAACGAACCGGAGGTGCACGGCTTGGTCGCGTTGATGGAGCTGCAGGCGTCGCGTTCACGCGCGCGCGTTGGCCCCACCGGCGAGGCGATCTTGCTGCTTGAGCAAAATCGCAGCCGCTGGGATCAGTTGCTGATCCAACGCGGCCTAGCGGCGCTGCATCGTGCGTACGCGCTGGGCGGCGCGCGGGGTCCGTACACATTGCAAGCGGCGGTCGCGTCCTGCCACGCGCGCGCCCGCGCGGCCGAGCACACCGACTGGCCGCAGATCGCCGCGCTGTATGCGGTGCTGGCGGAACAGACCGGGTCGCCGATCGTGGAACTGAACCGCGGCGTGGCCGTGGCGATGGCGGAGGGTCCGGCTGCCGGCCTGATCATCGTCGACGCGCTGACCACCGAACCGGTCCTGGCCAACTACCATCTGTTCCCCAGTGTCCGCGGCGACCTCTTGGAAAAGTTGGGTCGAAGGGGCGAGGCAGCCGCGGAATTCGATCGCGCCGCGTCTTTGACCCGAAACGTTCGTGAGCGCGAGGTGCTGCTCGGACGCGCAGCCGCTTGTCGAAGTGGCCGAGAAACCTGACGCATTGGTGTCCCGAGTCGAGGCAGCTGCGGGCGCCCGCATCCGACTGGCCGGTTCGAAATCGAACGAAAAGTCTGGTCCACCAAGTATCGGGGGCTAGACTCCGCGAGCCAGTTTCGGCGCAATGATAACGCGGCTTTTCCTCCCCTTGAGCATCGCTGGCCTTTTGGCTAACTGCTCCGTGCTGATCGACGTCGACGGCAAGCAGTGCACGCGGGACCAAGACTGCGTGGCGCTCGGTGCGGCGTTCACCGGTTCGGTGTGCGAGCACAACCTGTGCGTCAAGCCGACCGAGACCAATGCCGGCGCGGCGGGCGGCTCATCGGAAAGCGATCCGTTGGTTTGCACGCTGGCCGAAGTCAGCACCGAGCCGCTGGTGAAGTACTCGTTCGCGCCGGTGTTCGCGCCCGGTGCTGAGCCAGAGGAGCCGAAGCCGTTCAGCATCAAGGCGTGCGGCACACTCGACCTGACCTGCGAGCACCCGGTGTTCGGCCCGATCGACGTCAACGCCGGCGAGCCGCAAGACTTTCTGGTCAAGCCAGGCTTTGCTGGGTTCTTCGAGATCAAGAACCCCGACACGCTCGACGGCCTGTTGTTCTTGGGTCGCCCCGTCAACGCCGACACCATCGGCTGGAATGTCACCATGCCGACGCCTACGGTCGTCGCGCAGCTGGCGCTCGCAACCGGCGAGGAGATCAAGCTCGACCTCGGCTTCATCTTATCGGTCGCGCGCGACTGCAACGGCGTGTTGCTCGACAAGGTGGCGTTTCACAGCAGCAAGGGTGGCCTCGGCTACTACTTCGTGATGAACCTGCCCGACACGTCGCTGACCCAGACGGGACCGCAGGGCGCGGCCGGCTACGCCAACGTGCCGATCAGCACGACGATCCTGACCGGCATGCACGAGTCGGGTAAGACGCTCGGCCCAGTCTCGGTGCGGGTCAAGCCGAACACGCTGTCGTTCGCGGAGATTTGGCCGTGAGCGCCGAGCTTTTATCGCGCAAACCGTCGCCGATGTTAGGACGCCATCGGCTGCTGCTCGAGCTCGGGCACGGCGGCATGGCGCATGTCTATTTAGGCCTCGTCAGCGGCCTGGCCGGCTTCAGCAAGCTGGTGGTGCTGAAGGTAATGCGCGACGAGCTGCGCGAGCACCCTGCGTCACTGAACATGTTCTTGGGCGAAGCGCGCTTGGCGGCGCGCATGAATCACCCGAACGTCGTGCAGACCTCCGAGGTCGGCGAAGACAACGGCCGCTACTTCATCTGCATGGAGTACCTCGAGGGGCAGACGCTGAGTCGGCTGCTCAAGAAGACGATCGACGTCACGCTGCCGCTCGGCGCGCGGCTCGAGATCATGTGCCAGATGCTCGAGGGCCTTTCGTACCTGCACGGCTTCAGCGATTTGGACGGCACGTCGCTCGGCCTGGTGCACCGCGACATCAGCCCGAACAACATCTTCGTCACCTTCGAGGGCAGCGTGAAGGTGCTCGACTTCGGCGTGGCCAAGGCCGCCGGTATCAGCCACGTCACCGAGGCCGGCACGTTCAAGGGCAAGCTCGGCTACGCGGCGCCCGAGCAGATCGTCGGTCGCAGCGACCAGCGCTCGGACGTCTTCGCGGCGGGCGTGCTGCTGTGGGAAATCCTGACCTACCGCCGTCTGACCCAAGACCGCACCCAGACCGAGATCGTGCAGGGTCGGATCGCGGGCGCCGAGTCGGAGTTGATGCTCGAGAAGGGCAGCGACGTGCCGGCCGAGCTGATGGCGATTTGCGCCAAGGCCGCGTCCAAAGCGCCGGACGAACGCTACGCGTCGGCGAGCGCGATGCAGACGGCGATCCGCCAGTACATCACCGCTCACTCGCTCGAGTTTCCAAGCGAAAAGCTGCGTGATCTCCTGCACACTACCTTCGACACCGAGCGCGGCGAGATGCGTAAGCAAATCGACCAGCGCATGAAGCAGGTGCAGCTGGAGGACGACAACCCGGCGGAGTTCACCCAGACGCCATTCGTGCCCAACGCGGCCACGCTGTTCGGCGCGACCTCCAGCGGTACCAGTCAGCACGCCGCCCCACTCGGGCGCGGCAAGTTGTTCGCGGCCGCTGCGGCCGTAGCGCTGTTGGCCGGCGTCACTGGTGCCTTCGTGACGCGCCTGCGGCCCAACGCCGAATCTACGCCAGGCACCTCGGCGGCGGTGGCGTCTACCAGTCAGCATTCCGGCGCGACGGCGCCCGCCACTGCGCTCGTCAAGCTGCAGCTCTCGGCAGCACCGGCTTCGGCCGAGCTCTTGCTCGACGGCGCCAAGCTCGAGGGCAATCCGTTCTCGGGCCAGCTTCCGCAAGACACCGCGCTGCATCGCTTCGAAGCGCGTGCCCCAGGACGCCGCACCGAGGCGCACATGGTGCGCTTCGATCAAGACCTCACGCTGCACCTCGAGCTCGCGCCCGCCAATTCAGCCGCTCCAGACTCAGCCGGCGCCGCAGCCCTCAAACCGACAATGCGCCGGGATGGTCTCGGCGGTGTGAGCGCCCCGCCCAGCGACTTCGTCCACAAACAGGGCGATTCGAAGGCTGCGCGGCCGATCGACAACTCCGATCCCTACGGTCCCTGAGCATGAGCTTGTACCCATCGCTTCGTCGCACGGTTTGCTGGCTCGGCTTCGCTGCCGCAAGCGCTTGCCCGCTGGTGGCGCACGCCCAGGCTGCCGACACAGCTAGCGCCAGCCCGGACGATGTCGAACAGGCGCGCAAGCACTTCAGCCAAGGCTTGAAGCTGTACAAGGATCGGGATTTCGACGCCGCGCTCGTGCAGTTCGACCGCGCCTACGCGATCAAGCCCAACTTCAAGGTCCTTTACAACATCGCGCAGTGCGATTTCGAACTGCACCAGTACGTCGAAGCGCGCGACACGTTGATGCACTACTTGAAAGACGGCGAGGGCCTGCTCGAGGCGGAACGCAAGACCGCCGTCGAAACCGACCTGGGCGAGCTTCAGCACCGCATCGCGCACATCACGCTGAGCGTGAACGTGACCGGCGCGACCGTTTACGTCGACGGCAAGAAAGCCGGCATCACGCCGCTCGGCGCCACGCTCGACGTAAACGAGGGCCAGCGAACGATTTCGGTGGAGACCGCCGAGCGCGGCACGAAGCAGCGCATCGTGCGCGTCGCTGGCGGGGAAGAACAAGCGGTCAGCCTCGAGTTCGCGACCTCCAGCGCGACCCCTAGCGCCACGGCCGCCAATCCCAGCAAGCTCGACACCGCGCCCCGCGCGACGTCGAGCGGGCTAGGCACGGGCTTCTGGGTGACTGGCGGCGTCGCGCTCGCGCTCGGCGCTGGCGCCGGCGTGACCGGCTATTTGGCGCTCAAAGCCCAAGACGATCACAACAAGGATCTCGAGCGCTACGGCGTCACGGCGAGCAAGCTCGACGATTCGCGCCAGCAGGCCAAGACCTTCGCGCTGACGTCGGACATCTTGGCGGGAAGCGCGTTCGTATGCGCGAGCATCGCCACCGTGCTGTTGCTGACGCACGATTCGGGCTCCGGCAGCGAGACGGTCAGCCTCGGCGTCGGCCCCGGCAACGTCAGCGTGCGCGGCAACTTCTAGTCTGGCTCGCGCGCCAGCGTCTGCGGGCTCAAGTCGGCGCGGATCGAGCGCTTCAGCTCGTCGAGCAGCTGCGCCTCGGAGCGGACTTCGACGGCGCGCGGCTCGGGGCGTTGCGCCAGAGCTTGGACCAACGGCGCGCGCACGGCTTCTGGCAGCAAGCTCTCGAGGTACTCGAGCGCGGTGCCGCGTAGCTTGCGATCGTCAGTCTTCAAGCCTTGGCGCACCAGCTCGAGCGAGCCACCCGTCGTGCACAGCGCTAGCAAGGCGAAGACGTGGTCGATCGCGCCCTGCGAGAGCGGCCCGCGCTCCACTTCGGCCAGCGCAAACGCGAAGATATCCTTGGCCTCGGGCAATAGTGTCCGCGCTTCCTTGGCCACTTCGAGCAGTGCCAGGGCGGCTCGAAAGCGTACTTCGAGCACGTCAGCCGAAAGCGCGCGCGTCAGCGCCGAGGCCACGCGCGGTCCACGCAAGGTTCGCAACACGTGCGGCACGCGGCGCCGCACCGCGATCGGCTGGGTGTCGTTGAGCATCGTGTCGGCGAGCAGCCCCACCACATCGGCGCCCATCGTACGCAGGGCGCCGACAGCGGGCTTCGCCAGCTGCTCGTTGGCCAAGTGCGGCACCACGAAGGCGGCCAGCCGCGGGTCGAGATCCGAACGTCCGAACAGCCCGCGAATCTGCGCCAAGTCGGCGCCGAGCAGGATCTTCAGATCGAGCAGCACTTGATGCGTTTCCTCCGACCCGGCCTCCGCTCGTACGAGCGCTGGGGCGGCCGCCACCTTGGCTGCGCGCTCGGCGCGGGCGCGCGCGATTTCTTCGCGCAGCTTTTCGCGGTCGATACCCAGCGACGTCGCAGACAGCGTCAGGCGCGCCGCTGGATCCTCGATCTCGACCGCTTCGACGCTGACCGTGCCGGCGCGCAGGCTCGCCTCTAGCTCGGCCACGTAGCCCTGGCGCGCCCGTAGCGCGAGCAACAGCGCCAACGCGAACGCGAACGTGCACAACAACAGCGGAAGGCGCTGCACCAGCAGCGGACCACCGAGCGAGATCAGCAAGATCAACAGGCTTGCGATCGCGTCCCCACCCTTGTCGAACACGACATCGATCAGACCCTTGGTCGCGCGCTTGGTGGCCGACGGCAGGGGTGTAAACAACGGCTCGAAGGCGCTTTTGAACAGCGACGGTCCGAGCGAAATGTCCGCGCCGCGCAGCGCGCCGATGCTGGCGAACGACGGGATCAGCGACCCGAGCGCTCCCAACGCCACGCCGGTCAGCGGCGCGACCGCCAACGTCCCGCCGAGACCAATCGTGTCGAAGAGCGGGCGCGCCAAGAAGGCCTGCAGCAAGAAGCTGAGTAACGCCGCCCCGGTATAGAAAACCGCGAAGAAGCGCAGCAGAGTCTCAGCGCTGCCGAAGCGCGCGACGGCAGCTTGCTTCAACGAGAAATCGGCGAAGGCCGAGGCCGCGGCCATGCTGGTCATCAACAACGCCAGGGTCCACAAGTAGCCGCTGAAACGCACTGGCTCCTGCACCCGGCTGGCCGCGCTGGCGGCGTGACTTTGAGTCGCTGCCAAACGCGAGCTCCCGAACGCCGCCAACAGGCACATGACGGCGACGAGCGGCAAGGCGGTGCGGGCGTTCAGCCAGTGCGCGACGCGCTCCATCGCCAAGCCGCCGAGCAGACCACCAAGCGTCGCGCTGGCCGTGATGCGCCCAATTAGTCCTTTGAGCGCGTGCGGGTCGAAGCGCTCGTTCACCACCGACCAAAACGCGCTCACCAGCAGCGCACCGCCGATCGAAACGTGAAGGTAGACGACGAGCGCAATCGCGCGCGGTGCTTGCGGCAAGAGTGCCCATTCGAGCACCGACAACAACGCGCTGGTCACGAACAGGCTCGGCGTCAGCTTGTCGGGTCCTAACCGGGTCATCAACCGGGCGACGAGCAGCACGACCGGGATCGCCAACAGCGCCGAGCCGAGCATCACCTTGGGTAGGTCGGCGACCGTGTACGTGGAAAGAAACAAGCCTTCGCGCAGCGACTTGCCCGCCACTTGGTGAGCGATCGCCAATGCAGCCGTCAACATCGCAAGCCGAACTGCGCGCGTATCGGCTGCGGGACTCTCCACAACGCTTCTTTAGCCCGGCCGCGTCGCTGGCATCAATTATCGCGCATCTACAGCCGAAAATTCATGGCTCAACGAATTCCTACCCGACGCGCCACGGCCTCGGTACTCACCCCATTGGATGGAACGCTCCGCACGTTCCTCGGCGGCGGTTGTTGCTGGCGCTTGCGCGTTCGCACTGCTGACTGCCTGCGGCGATGACCTCGCGGCGCCGGCTCTCGTTTCAGGCAGCGGAACAGCAGCCGTTGAAACTTCTGGCGCGGGCGGCCCGGCCACTGCGGGCGGCGTAGCGACGACGGGCGGCTCCGACGTCAACGCAGGCGCGCCCCTGCTCAGCGGTGGAGCGAACACAACAGGCGGAGACAGCGGCAGCGCTGGCACGACCGCCGCGCCAGGCGGAGACGTCTCGGCGTGGCCCCAAAATCAAGCCGACTCGCGTACTGAAACAGTGCCGGCCGGCACCGTGCAACTCGGCTGGGCGCAGCTGGATATTGGCAAGGATGCCAACTACGACGGCGGGGAAGCACCCGGCACCTGTCCCGAGCCGGACGCGATGCTGACGCCCGGCACGGTGCAGTTCGCAGACGGCGTGTGGACCCTGACCGGCTCCGGCGAAGGCTGCATTCACGGCTGGGATCAGGGCAATCTGGTCTATTTCAAGACCAAGGTCAGCGGCGACTTCACATTCACGATGAAGGTCGATGCGTTCGAGATGCTGAACGGCAAAGCGCTCGACAGCGCTGCCGAGGCGCTGCTCAACGTGCGCGAAGATCTCGGCCACAAGCAGCCGACGCATTCGATCATCGCTGGAGCGTCGCCGAACAAGTACATCTTCATGGGCCGCTATTCGTGGGAGGGCGAGAAGGGCAAGTGGTGGCACTGGCCCGCCTGGCCCGACACGTGGCCCACGCATCGCGAGCTCAAGTCGTGGTCGCGACTGATTGCGCGTGGCGATGCCGTTTCGGCCGAGACATCGAACGACGGCGTGAACTGGCAGCCGGTCGAAGACAACGACCAGAATGCCAAGCATCCGACCTGGTATCCGTTTCGATTGAAAGCGTTGACGCGCGAGCGCTACGTGGGCCTGCTCTGCTCAGCCCGCAATGACCGCAACTACGCGCCCCTGACTCAGCAGCCAGGCAAGACGACGAGCTGCCGTGACCCCGGCTCCGCTCAGCTCAAAGCGGCCGCGCGCTGCGTTTTCAGCCACGTCGCGCTCACCCAACCGTAGTCATTTCCAGCACTTAGCTACCCAGAGTCAGACAGTGCGTGGCGCGTGTCGATCGGGCGGGGCTTTGTTTGACGTGACTTCAGACCCCAACAAGGATCGAAGCACAGCCATGAAGTTCTTGATGACGTACCAAGGTGATCGCTCCGTCGCGCCGACTCCCGAGAAGATGGCGGCAATTGGCAAGTTCGGCCAGGAGATGGCCGCCAAGGGCATCTTGTTGATGACCGGCGGTCTCGTCCGGCCGAACACCGGCACCAAGCTCAAATACGCAGACGGCAAGCACACCGTGACCGACGGCCCAGCCGCCCACCGCCGAGGAGATGGCCGAGATGGGGCAGCTGATTTGCGACATGGCCAAAGCGGGTGTGTTGCTTGGCGCGGAAGGATTGTTGCCGAGCTCGTTTGGAACGCGCGTGTGCGTGGAGTCAGGCGAGTACAGCGTGACCGACGGGCCGTTTCAGGACACCAAGGAGCTGGTTTCCGGCTTCTGCATGCTGCAGGTCAGGACCAAGGCTGAAGCGATCGAGTGGATGAAGCGCTTTTTGAGCTTGGTGAAACGCGGCACCTCGGAGGTGCGGCAGCTTCACGATGCGCCGGCGGCCTGAAGTGGCGCAGGCGCGGCCGGGCGCGCGCCACCGGCGGCGTCGGCCTGGGCCTGTGCGGTAACGGGGCTCGCCAAGGAGCGAAACGAACTCACCCCTCACTCCTCACCCCTCACCCCTCCGCGGAGCCGCCCCGCCAACCAGCCGCCGACCACCAGCTGCAGCGGATGATAAATCATGATCGGCAGCAAGATCACCGCCAAGCTCGGTTGCGAGCCGAAGATCAACCGTGCCATCGGCACGCCGGAGGCGAGCGTCTTCTTCGAGCCGCAGAACAACGCCGTGATGCGGTCCGCGCGCTCGAAGCCGAAAACACGCCCCATCGACCACGTGAGCCCCAGCGCAGTCACCAGCAGCAACACCGAAACGACCAAGGAAATCGCCAGCGGCGCCGCACCACTCTGCCAAACGCCGCCCACAACTGAATCGCAAAACGACGTATAAACCAGCAGCAAGATCGTCAGCCGATCGGCGATATCGATGCCCGCTTTGTGGCGCGTTGCAAACCCACCCAATAGCGGGCGCACGGCTTGGCCCACCACCAGCGGCAACACCAGCCACAGCGTCAGGTCGAGCACGACCGAGCCGAACGGCAACGCATGCCCGGTCGTACCCAGCACCAGGCTGAGCCAGAGCGGCGTGAACACGACCCCGAGCAAGCTCGACAGCGTCGCGTTGAACACCGCGGCCGCGACGTTGCCACGTGCCGCCGCCGTGAGCGCAACCGAAGACGAAACCGTCGACGGCAGGGCACACAAGAAAAACAACCCCGTGCGCAGCTCCGGGCTCACGCGCGCGCCGAGCGCCAACAGCAGCGCCAAGCCGAGCAGCGGAAACAGCACAAAGGTCGACCCCTGCACCAGCAAGTGCAACCGCCACTTGCGCGTCCCGGCTGCCAGCGCCTCAAACGACAGCGTGAGCCCGTGCAAGAAGAAAATCAGCGACACGCCGAACTTGTTGACCAGCTCGGGATGCAGACCGCCGCCCTTGGCGCCCGCCGCCGGAAACAGCCAAGCCAGCGCCACCGCAGCGCCCATCCCGACCAAGAACCAATCCGGCCGCCTTTGCATTGAACTCACGGTAGCCGGCGAGGTGTCCTGGCGATCGAGATTCAAGCGACCCAGCTGTTAGCGCGAAAGCTTCGCGCGATCGAGCAGTGAAGACCGAACAAGAAATGTTTGCCGGGGGAGTGAGCAGGTAAAAACCCGACGCGCGCCCGACGCGTCGAGGTGATCCGTTTCACCCTCAAAGAAGTCTCCCCCTCCTCCTCGCTGTGAAATCTCAGAGGATTCGGGCTTGATCTAGATATATACCTTATGAATGTTACTCATCATCAACATGACTTGGACTGCTATCTAGATCTACCCCAGATTCTGCCCATCCAGAGCGCACGTCGCGCCCCGGAAAAGGAGAATCCAATGACTCAGCTCACTTCCACCCCCGATCAATCGATTGCGCCCGTTTGGACCCGCAAGACGCCCGCTTCGCGGGGACGACTGGCAGCGTTCCTGTCGACGAGCGACAGCGCGATTCCGACACTGACGCGCCTCGCGCTCGGCGGCGTGATCTTCGGTCACGGGCTGCAGAAGGTGTTCGGTTGGTTCGGCGGCTACGGCATCGAAGGCACGTTGGGCTTCTTCGCGTCGCTCGGCATGCCCAGCGTGCTCGGTGCGTTGGTGATCGTCTCCGACTTTCTCGGCTCACTAGCAATCGTCGCCGGTATCGCGACGCGCTTCTCCGCCGCTGCCGCCTTCGCGGTGATGCTCGGCGCGACGCTGCTCGTCCACCGGCCGAACGGTTTCTTCATGAACTGGGGCGGCGCGCCGCACGGCGAAGGTTACGAATTTCACCTGCTGGCGATGGCGATGGCCGCGTCGCTCGTACTGACCGGCGGCGGCCGCGCCGCGGTCGACGGCTGGCTCGTTCGCAAGCTGAGTCGTTGACCTGAGACGTGACAAGTTGTTCGCGGGCGCGCCGTTTCGGACCAATTGAAACGGTGTCTGTCGCTCACGTCAGAGGGGCGCCCGCGTGAGGGCCCAGATGTCCCATGAATCCGCGTTTTTTGTTGAGTGGTGTCGGGCTCGCGCTCTCGCTCGGCAGCGTGGCTTGCGACGGCTACGTCTCGGCCCCGCCCGGGCAGGCGGGGCGACAGCCGCCCGGCTCGCTCGGTACCGCAGGCTCAACCGGTGCTGCACTACCAGGCGTCGCTACGACGTTGCCCTCCGGCTGCGACGCCCAGGCGCCGCTGCGGCGACTGACGAATTTCGAATACGCCCGCACCTTGCAGGACCTGTTTCCCGGCTACGACCTCGGCCAAACGGGCAAGGTGATTCCGGGCGACACCACCTCGCGCGAGTTGATCTTCGACAACCAGGCAACGCTGCAAGGCGTGAGCGCGCAGCACGTCGACGGCTACGGCAAGGTCGCCGAGCGTGTCGCTGCGCTCGTCACCGTCGACGCCAAGCTCACCGGTTGTGAGCCGACTTCGGGCAGCGACGACTGCTTTCGGACCTTTTTGAAGCCGTTCGTGGAGCGCGCGTTTCGCCACCCGGCGTCGGCGGACGAGCTAGCGCGCATCACCGCCAATTTCGCGAGCGTGAAGGCGACGCTCGGTTTTCAGGAGGCGGAGCGCGCAGCTATCGAGCGCGTTCTGCAATCGCCGCAATTCCTGTACCGGCTCGAGCCCGAGAGCCTGCCAACAGCTGGCAAGTCGACCACGCTCACACCGTACGAGCTGGCAACGCGCCTGTCGTACCTGGTGTGGGGCAGCATGCCGGACACTGAGCTGGTGGCAGCAGCCAAGAGCGGCGCGCTCGCCGAGCCCGATGCCTTGGCCGCGCAGGTAACACGACTACTGCGCGACGCGCGTGCCAAGAGCAACTTCGACTACCTGTTCGAGCAGTGGCTCAACTTGCGTGCCGTGCCGAACCTCAACAAAGACTTGCAGCGCTTTCCGCGCTTCACCAGCGAGATTGCCCGGCTAATGGGCGAAGAGACGCGCACGTTCTTGCAGCGCACGCTGTTCGACGGGCAAGGCGGCGTGCCGGACCTGCTAGCCGCCAACTTTACGTACGCCAATCGCGCGCTTGCCGACTACTACGGACTGCAGGGTCCGGCTTCCGACGCGTTCGAGAAGGTGCCGTTGCCGGCCGGACGCACGCTGGGAATTTTGGGGCAAGGCGCGTTCGCGGCGCTGTATGCCACCGACAAGACGACACACCCGATCAAGCGTGGCGCGTTCGTGCGCATGCGGCTGCTGTGCGACGCCTTGCCGTCGCCGCCCGCCAACGTGCCACCCGCGCCCGAGTTCACGGGAACTGAGACAGCGCGTGAGCTCTCGGTGAAACATCGCGCGGCGGCGACGTGCGCGGCATGCCATGACCTGATCGATCCGATCGGTCTTGGCCTCGAGAACCTGGATGCCGCGGGCATTTGGCGTGATACGGACGTGGACGGCAAGCCCGTCGACGCCGCGGGTGAGGTGCTGGACGGCGCTGACGCGACGGGCGCTTTCGTAGGAGCCTCCGAGCTGGCCGCGAAACTCGGAGGCAGCGCCAAGGTGCGCGCTTGCGTAGCCAAGCAGCTGTTCCGCTTCGGCTTCGGGCGTGACCCGGGGCCGAGCGACCAGTGCGCACTCGGCGCGTTGGCGGCGCCGACCGAGGCGGCACAGACGCTCGATTATCGCGCGCTTTTGCGCAGATTGGTGACCAGCGACGCGTTTCGACTGCGCACGAATTGAGACTTCCCATGAGCTCGACCTTGAATCGCCGAAGATTGCTGAGCGCCGCAGGCTTTGCGCTCACGCTGCCGCTACTGCCGTCGCTAGCACCGCGTGGCGCGCGCGCCGCCGACAGCGCCGTGAAGCGACTGGTGCTCTGGTACCAGCCGGACGGCGACATGGAAGACAAGCCGTACTGGTTCCCGAAAGGTAGCGAAGACAATTTCCAGCTCGGCCAAGCGTCCGCAGTGCTTGAGCCGATCAAAAGCGACTGCATCTTCGTGCACGGGGTGCACAACGGCACACCGGCCGGCGACTGCCACAGCGACTACATGCCGAACATGCAGACGGGCGGCACACGCAAGGATTCGATCGACCAGCTGATCGCCGCCGGCCTCCGTAGCAGCTCGGCATTCCCGTCGCTCGAATTCGGCGTCGCCACGGATCGCGAGGCGACGAACGGAGGCCGACTGTCGTTCAAGGCTGGTGTGCCGCTCGCGCCCGAAGCTGACCCGAATCAGATGTTTTTGAACATTTTTCGCGACCGCGCCGGCAGCGCCGGCACGCCGGCAATAGCCGATCCGCAGGCGTTGCAGCGTCTGCAACTCTTGCAGACAAAGCGCCAATCCGTCCTAGACGGCGTGCTGGTTGAGCTGAACGAGGTCAGCAGTCGAGTAAATCAGGAAGACAAGCTGCGGCTCGACGCGCACGCTAGCGCGGTGCGCGACTTTGAAAAGACGCTCACCGCCCTGAACGGCAGGATGGCCGAGAGCGCTCCGGCCGACTGCGGCACGCCTGTACTCGATGTGTCGAGCCTGGCCGGGCAACAGGTCTGGAACGGCGCGCTCGACAATCAGTCGGTGCCGAACCTGGACAAGATTGCCCAAGTGCAGCAGGACCTGTTGGTGCTGGCGCTGCGCTGCGACATGGCGCGCGTCGCGACGTTCATGTACAACCGCTCACTCAGCAGCCAAACGTTCGAATTTTTGCCGATCGTCAACAAGACGACCATCTCCCACATGTTCGCGCACACTTGGCGCATCAGCCCGGAGATGGAGAGCGATTTCGTCGTGATCAAGAAGTGGCGTGCCAGCATGTTCTTGAAGCTGGTCCAGGCGCTGAAAGCGGTGAACGACGGGGCAGGCACGTTGCTCGACAGCACGCTTTTGGTCTGGATTTGCGAAATGGGCCTCGGCAGCCACCAGCCGACCAACATTCCGTTCGTGATTGCCGGCGGCGGCGGCACTTTTCGAACCGGTCGCTTTCTGGACTACGCCGGCTCGGGCGGCGGTGAGCCGCACATGAAGCTGTACTTGAGCCTGGCGCAGTCGCTGGGCGTTTCGCTCAGCGACTTCGGCGGAGTGAGCACCGGCCTACCCGGGCTGACATAGCCGCGAAGCCCCTGCCGCGGCGCTTACTCCAGCTCCACCACCAACTGGTCGTTGGCGGAGACTCGAGCGGATAAATTTGCTCACCGCTACACGAAGCGGCGACTGAGGAGACGGACCATGTGCAGCGTTGGACTCGGTGGATTCCGGAGCCTTGGACAGATTCGTAACCTGTTGTAACCACTTCCTTTCCGGCCCACGCCCCGCCGCCTCCAAAATAAATGTCCGCGCCGTGTCGATCAGCTCGCGGCTCGTTCGTCGCCCCAGTAGAGGTTAGTCGAGACGGTCCAAAACGGCCCGGCTGGCAGCCTCCCCACAGGAGAGAATCAAAATGCGCGTAGTCGTACTGGTGAAGGCGAACAAGGACTCTGAGGCCGGCAAGCTCCCGAGCGCCGAGCTGCTCACGAACATGACGAAGTTCAACGAGGAGCTGGTGAAGGCCGGCATCATGCTCGCCGGTGAGGGGCTGAAGGAGAGCTCGAAAGGTAAGCGCATTCGCTTCAGCAGCAACCAGCCCACCGTCATCGACGGCCCGTTCACCGAGACCAAAGAGCTGGTGGCAGGTTTCTGGATCTGGCAGGTGAAGTCGATGGACGAAGCCGTGGAGTGGCTCAAGCGGATGCCGCAGGACGATTGCAGCGAGTCGAACGACGTCGAAATTCGCCCGGTGTTCGAGGCGGAAGATTTCGGGGACAACCTGACGCCCGAGACCCGCGCCAAAGAAGCCGAGCTGCGCCGGCTGACAACCCAAACGGCATCATGAGGAGTGTCGGCCTCCTGACTGCCGGGCTGCTCGGGTTTGGCTGCGCGCCGGCGTTGTCTAGCTTCACGCCGGCGCACGTCGCGCCCAAGCACCATGTTCAGGCAGAGGTCGGCTTCGATGTTTCGGTGCCGACCGGCACGATCAGCGACATCGTCAACGAAGGCCCGGCGCTCGCCGCTGCCGCGCACGACCACGAGCTGACCGAGGACGAGCAACGCCGGCTATTCCGCGCCGGCGCCGCTTTGGCGCTGAATCCGCCGTCGCTCGTCTCACACGTGGGCGTCGCGTACAGCTTGCTCGACCATTTCGAGATCGGTGGGCGGCTCACACCGGGTGCGTGGCGGCTCGGTGTGCGCTACCAGCTGCTGCAGCAAACGCTCCAAAGCGTCGACGGCAGCGTCAGTCTCGGCGGCGGGCACTACTCCTACGAGTTTCCGCTCAGCGATCAGGTGCCACTAGTTCACCTGGAAGATTTTTCGCGCTGGCAGGTGGACGCCGCGTTTTTGGTCGGTCGACACGGCGACTGGTACCGCGTGTGGGGCGGCCCGCGGCTCCTCTTCTCTTCCTATGGGACCGAGCTCGTGTTCGAGCAGCCTTCGATCCCGGGCGGCACCGGCGACAAGCGCGTGCTCGCATCACTCGATGGGGCAGCTACCTACCTGGGTGGTCAGGTGGGCGCAGCGCTCGGCTATAAGCACGTCTTCGTCGGCTTCGAGCTAACCATGGCGAAGTTCTGGACGAGCGCGAGCCTCCAATTGGACGAGACTAAGCGCGACCTGGACCTGCAAAGTTTCATCGTTTACCCGGGCTTCGCGCTGTTGCTTGAGCTGTAGCGCCCTTGTGAACACACTCACGGTTGGAGGTGGCACATGCCACGGACTCATTCACGCTTTCTCTCGTGCCTGTCGCTCGCGATTTTTGGCTTAATTTTGGCGGCTTGCGGCAGTGAGTCGCAAAACGGCAGTAACGGCGGCAGCGGCGGTAAGCTGAGCGGTGACGCCGGCAACTCGACGTCTGGCAATTCGACCGCCGGTGAAACGAACATCGGCAATTCGGCCGCCGGCAGCTCAAGCGGCGGACAGGTGAATCCTTCCGGCGGCGCGTCGGCAGGCGCGAACAGGGGCGGCACCAACACAACAGGCGGGAAGCCCGCCGGCACAGGCGGCGGCGCAGGAGGCTCGACGGACACGTCAGGCATTCCCGATGACGCGACGGTCGTGCTGTTCCTGATCGATGGGCTGCAGACCGCCACAATCCAAACCGGCATCGCTAATGGTGCCACCAACATCAAATTCCTCATCGACAACGGCGTGACTGCCGAAACGATGTATTCGACGAGCCCAGCCGCGAAGGCGCAGTTGCCCGATAACTCATTACCTTGGGGTAGCGCCACATCGGGCAACGTCGCGGCTCACACCGGCACACATCTGTTCGAGTCGAATCAGATGGACGACATCTTCTTGGCGGCCAGAGCGAAGGGCATCAAATCGGTGTTCGCCGGCGGCGACGCTAACTACTCGGTGTTCACGACGGCCGACTTTCACTTCGCCGGCATGCTCTCGGATAACGAGGTCGTGCAGGACGCGATCGACCGTCTGCCTGACCAAGTGCGCTTGATTCGACTACATTTGCAGCGTATTCGTGATTTCTGGAATGGGCCGACCAGCGAGACCACCGGCACCGGCCCCTACATCCAGCACCTGATCGAAGCTGACGGCCTGCTCGGTACCCTCCGCAAAGCCTTGGAGCAGCAAGGTGTGTGGAATCGCACCTACGTGATCCTCAGCTCCGATCACGGCATGGGCAACAACGCCGGCAGCGAGCACCCGCCCAACGTGCTTTCGTCCTGGAAAAACGTGCTGACCGTCTACGGTCCAGGCGTGAAAAAAGGCGCCACCATTCCGTACGCCGAGACGCCTGACATCCCGGTGCTCGCGGCGCACCTGCTCAAGCTAGATCCGCTGAAGGGTCACACTGACGTGAAGGTGACTCTCACCCACAAGGGAGCTACGGGTACGCTGCTCACGAACGTCTTCGAGGGGGCGCCGGCAGAGATTACCCACCCGCGCTACATCGAAAAGTATTTGAACACTGGCACCTACACCGGCTCTGGCACCGCGTACGCTGACTACCATGCCGGCATGCTCAAATTCCTGCAGTAAAACGCAGGCGGCGTAGAATGGGGCGCAGTTGTCACTGACGACTTCAGCGATGCGGCCAGCTCTCTACCGCACGTTTTTGTAGCTGCTAGCTAACAACTTTCTGCCACAAGTTGTGCATTGCGGCGACCCGAAGTCCCCGTTCTTTACACTTACTCTAAAGTGGACTCGAGCTGCCGCTCTCACTCGCCGTATCGGCGAAGCATGCGTGGTGCATCCACGTGTGGCCGGCCCCCAACGCGCCCCCTACATGTGCGCGCGTTCCCGGTGCGGGGTGGCACATCATCGCACTCGCGATGCACTGCGGTGACTGCGTCATGCGCGGGGACTGTCAACAAACAGGTTTCTTCGCTGACGCACTGCCGCAGCCTTTACGAAGCAGTGTTTGAAAGCTACATTTTTTCTGACGGGGCAAGCGCGTTGGCTAGCGAGCTTGCGAAACCCCCGATGCCAGTGACCGCTGAAGCACGAGGTCTCTGATGAAGTACCTATTTCCGGTGTGCGCCCTGTTCTCTGTTGCCTGCACGGGCATCTTCGATGGTCAGACTCCTGGTGACCAGTCGTCGAATGTTCCGTTAACAAATAATCCTGCCACGCCAGGCGGTGGTTCGGGCTCGTCGACAACGACGAATACGCCCACCACGACGACCCCCGCTGGGGCGCCGTTCAAGGTGCGGAACACCGAGCCGGAGCTCGTGCCGTTCGACATGCGCGTGCGCCGTATCGCCACGGCGATCGGCGTCTCCGTCGACCACGCGATGTTCGCCGACATGAACAAGAACAGCCTCAAGCTCGGCGACTACGACTACGCCAACGGCGCTCTGCCCGACGGCAGCTGGAACGCCAACCGCATCGCAGCCTGGCTCCTTGCACTCAAGCCGGTCTGCAACTCGGCGGAGATGAAGGCCAAGTACCCGACCCTGCCCGAAAGCCTGCCAGCGCTGGTCCGCGCCGCCTGGGGTCACGTCCCCTCGCCTGACGACACGACAGACTTCCAAAACGCGATCGCCGCGTCCGGCGCTACCCCGACGGTGAACTACGAGTCCACCTGCATGGCCGTCTTCGCGGCGGCGGAGTTCGTTTACCGATGAAACGCGCAATCGTATTTGGTCTGGCCTTGGTCAGCACCGGCCTCGTCGCCGCTTGCTCGAGTGACTCGACGGCTCCGGCGATCGGCACCGGTAGTCCTAGTGACACCACGCCCAACACGCCCGGTGGCGGCAGCCAAGTCCCGGGTGAAGTCACTCCGCAGCAGACGTTGCCGGTCGACAGCTCGTTCAAACCGACCCCGCAGCAAGCGCTCGACTACATGCGCTACCTCGGCCCCTCCCTGCTCGGTCGCGTGCTGACCGATGAGGAAGAAGCAAAGATCACCGCCGGCGCCGCTAGTGCGGTGAAACCGATGGTCGAGACTTGGGTGGCCGAACCCGGCTTCGTCGAAGCCGTAAAGAGCATGATGGAGATTCGCCTCGGCTCGAACGGCACGCGAGGCAAGGCCGACTTCAACCTGCCCGGCTACATCGTTCGCCACGTGGTGAAGAACAACCTGCCCTGGTCGAACATCCTCACCAGCACCACCTGCTACGACGCAACCGACAAGGCCATCGCCTGTGACACGGGCGCCCCATTCACGGCTGGCGTCTTGACCACGCGCGGTTTCTTGGCCGGCAACGAAGGCCGTTTCAACCTAGGTCGCGCTCGCGCCATGCTGCTCACCTTCATGTGCCGGGACTATCCGGTCGAGGACAGCCTGCAGCCCTACATCGACAAGGTGCGGCTGAAGTTGATGTTCCGCGCGTCCAACGCATCGGAACAGCAAGTGGCCGAGGTGGCTGGTGGGTTCGGCAACGGCCTGCAGTGCTTCTCTTGCCATGGCCAGTTCAGTAACCACGCGCAGCCGTTCGTGAAGTTCGACCAGAGCGGCACCTGGATCGCCGATGCCACCGGCGCTCAGAGCACGACCGGACAGCTTGGGGAATCCGACCGTTCCTTGATGGCGTCGCACTTCGACACGCCCGCAGAGGCCGCGCTCGAAAAGGCGCAGTGGTTCGGCTCCGACGTCGAAAACCTGGCTGGTGGCGCGGCGGTCATGGCCAAGCACCCCAAGTTCCGCGAGTGCGCGGTTCAGCAGTTGCTCGACATGGGCGTCGGCCTCGACTTGGGCTTCGACACCAAGGTGAAGGGTCTAGCGGTCATGGGCGACTTCCTGGCCGAGATCGCCAAGGCCGTCACGACCAAGAGCCCCGATCCGACGATTCAAGAGCTGGCCGTCGCGACCTACTCGGACGTCCGCGTCATGGCCGCGACCCTCAACGGTTTGAAGCGATAAGTAGCGCTGCGGAGATCGACATGAAGATTAAAGACGAACTTTCTGCAATGCACCCGTCGCAGCGGCGCCGGTTCCTCAAGCTGATGGGCGCAGCGCTGGCTGCTCCCGCCATCCCGGCGGCCATTCGCTACGCCTTCAACGAAATGGCGGGCGGCATCCCGTACGCCAACGCGGCCGTAGCCAGCGAGGGGACGATCTTCCTCGAGTTCAATTACCGCGATCAGGTCGACCTGATGCACATGTTCGTCCCGCCGGGCATCGCGACCAACGCGAACCTGAAGCCCGGCGTGAACGGCGAAGCCATCTCGCTGTTCCACCCGATGAGCGCACTGATCAAGTCGCCGACCACGAATCACTACCTGACGCCAGACTCGCTCGAGCTGTTGCCGCATGTCGACAACATCGCGATCGTCGACACCGGCGAAGCGACGATCGGCAACGTCCACGGCCACGAAGGCGGTAACGGCATGCGTTCGCCCGGTCGTTTGATGGACGGCGGCGCCACCGGCAAGAAGGCCATGTACTTGATCGACGCGCCGGTCGAGGGCGCCAACGGCGCCGGTAGCGAGAAGCTCTACACGACGACGCCCACGCCCGCCACACTGCACAACTATTACCAAAAGAGCTTGGATGCTTCGCTGAAGAACGGCTTCACGTTCAAGGGCATCAGTCGCTTCAAGCACTCGGTCTATCACTACGGCGCGGAGCTGCCGGGCGCCGAGCTCGATCGCTACAAGTCGAAGACCAGCTTGTTCACGGCGTTTCCGGCCGTGGCCGCCGACGCGAGCCTGGTACCCACCGCGGGCCAAGCCGATTTGCTGGTGAAGATGATGAAGAGCGTCGACACGCGGCTCTTCAAGCGCCGCTATTCGGACAGCGCAGCGGCGAATCACATCGCCCAGCTGGATGAGACGCGCAACCTGTTGCACATCGACAACCCGAAGGTCGTGGCGGTGCCGCTCACCACGGACGAGGCCACCTACTGGGGTGACGGGGTCCCGGCGCAGCAGTGCACCGAAGGCGACATCAAGGTCGTCGCGTGCAGCACCGACACGACTCAAGACGCAACCAGCGCCGTCTTCTCCAAGGCGCAAATTTGGGAGCAGTTCGGCTACGCCGCCAAGATCTTGGGCTCGGGCATCACGCGCAGCGCAGCGCTCGAGTTCGACTTCATGGATCTTCACGGGGACGGCGCGCGCCCGCAAAAGGTGCTCGAAGTCCAGGGTCAGCAAGCTTCCAAGCCGCTCGCCCGCATGATCAAATTCCTAAAGGACCTCGGTGTCTGGGATCGCACGTTGATCGCCGTGTACACGCTCGACGGCAGCCGTCGTCCAGCCGCCAACTCCTACGGCAACGATGGCAAGGGCACGATGATCCTCGCCGGCGGCATGATCAAGGGCGGCTACTACGGCGACATCAGGACCACCAAGGATCTCGCGGATGGTCACGAGTACGGCTTCCTGCCTCCCGATCCGACGACCGGCATGCCAATGGGCTCGCCAGTCACCAACTGGAGCGACAAGGGCAAGCGTACTCCCAGCGCCGACCTTTGGCTGACGGTGATGAAAGCGCTCGGCATTCCGGACTCCATCGCTAAGCAGTTCCCCGACGTGAAGAACGGCCAGGCGCACAGTTACATGATCAAGGCCTGAGCCCCGCTAACCGGCAGGGCAAACGCCCGCGTCCTCGCAAGAGACGCGGGCGTTGTCTGTTTTAGGCTCCTCTGAGCTGCGCTGATCAGATCTTGAGCAGGTCGGGCAGTGTCTTGTCGACGTGGGCTTCGTCCTTGCCCCACGCCGTTTCGGCGCTGCCCATGGCTCTGAGCAACGTGAACGGCAGCTTGCTGACGTTATCGTCGGAGTAGCGCACGTGCTGGTCGCTGGTGAGGGCGCCGCCGCCTTTGCCGACGACGAGCAGCGGGTAATCCTTGCCGCTGTGCGACTGCGATTCCGATACGCACGAAGTGACGTAAATACAGGAATTATCTAGCAAATTCCCTGCCCCGTCGGGCGTATCGCGCATCCTATTCGCGAGATCGGCCAGGTTCGACATGGCGAACAGGATGCCAGTGTGAAAGCCCTCTGTCGCGTACGCCAGCCCCTTCGGGCTCAAGCGATGCCCATAGTCTTCGTGAAAGGTCACGTTGTCGAGCCCAGCGTCCGCGTAGGAGCCGTGACACGCCGCACACGTGAACACGTAACTGAAGACGCGCGTGAGATCACACGACAGCGCGAAGACCAGCAGATCGGCAAAGGCTTGCCCGCGCTTGCGCGTGATCGCACCGTCAGGGCCGCGATCTTTGTACATGCTGTCCGGGTCGATCAATGTGCCACATGCATGCGGCATCGATCGCTCGGCGATTTGATTTTGCAGCTCGCCGATACCGGTTAGGTGCCGATCCAAGCGCTGTTGGTCTTCAGTGCCGAGGCGGGCGCGCAGTGTCTTAGCGTCTTCGGCGACGGCGTCGAGCACACGCTTTCGGCGCAGCAGCGTGGGATCCGGTTCCTTGGTGTTGGACGAGTACTGGAGCAGCGACTGGAACAGCTTAGCAGGGCTGTATTCCGGGTGATTTGGCGCGTTCGCGCCATTGAACGAGACGTTGAAATCCAGAGCGCCCGCGCCGGTTGTGTTCGAGATGCCGACGTGAAGCCCGCTCGGGAATACCACGTCTTTGCCGAGCAGCGGCGCAATCAACTGATCGATCGACGGCAGTTGAACGTCACCGTCTTTGACGGCTTGAGCGCCGGTGAGCACCGCGGCCGGCATGCTCTTGTGCGCCATCGTGTTCGGCACCTTCAACGCCAAGCCGCTCACCACCGACAGCCAGTCTTTGACGCCAGCGAGCGGCTGCAGCGACGCGCTCAGTTCCCAATCGGTGGCTTTGCCGGTTTTTGCCGGCACCCAGCGCTCGGGAATGATGCCGTTGCCGAAGAACCACGTGCCGAAGCGCCGCGGCAGCGCCGCGCCCGCGGCGTACGCGGTGCCGTTGTCGTTGAGCATGGCGAGCAGGCGCGGCAACGGCAGCGCAATCGCGGCGCCACCCAGCACCCCGCGCAGCACGGTGCGACGGGAAAGGCTGGTTTTCGAGCTAGGAGGGGCCATCTGGTTAGGGTGCCTTCGCGAAGGTAGGTTCCACGAAGCGAAAGGCCTCGCTGCTGCTGAGCTCAATCAATAACTGGTCGGCGTGGTTGGAGGCCGCCGCGAAGCGCGCGACCAGCGCGTCGAGCACGGGCCCGTCGACTTCGACCGGCGTGCGGCCTTGCGCGTGCGTGTAGAGCTTGCGCACGAAGCATTTGCCCGCCTCGGCGTTGCGGCGGAGCAGGCTGCCCAGCTCGGCGGCGTTCGCGAACGTCACGCCATCGACCTGGCCGGAGACGTCGATTAGCTTACCATGGTCGGTCTCGCGAAA
>JBBSAB010000023.1:0-97144 GCA_038252755.1 Polyangiales bacterium
ACGCGGCTCCCGCGATCCGCTCGCGCAAACGCTGAGCGCTGCACGCACGCGTCCCAAATCTACCGACCACCGCTACAAAAGCTTCTGCAAGCGGGCCGCATTTCGGCAGCCAACCGAGATGAGACCAATGCTCAGCCGCCTCCCTGTTTGCTCGCCGCTCAGTCGCCGGGGACGTCGCCAGATAGGCCGGCGTAGAATTGCCGGCCTAGGGCGGGGCGAGTGTCGGCGATTTCGAGCGGGTGGCGGCGGGCGTCGGTGAGGTTGAGAGCGCCGACGAATAGGTTGAGCGCCGGGAAGAGGCTGTACGCGACTCGGGCGTCGAGCAGGCCGAAGCTCTGGCTGTAGCGCGTGCCGTCGTCGAACTCACCGGCAAACGTGCGCGAGACGATGCGATAGCGCAGGGTCGCACTCAGCTTTTCGAGCTCGAACAACGAAGAGAGCGTGACGGTGTGGGCCGGCCGATGCGGCAACCCCATGTGCGTCGCCTCATCCCTGGTCCAGAGGTAGGCGTAGGCGGCGTCGAACGACAACGCTTCGAGCACATTGAGCCGCAGGCCGGCGTCGCCGCCTGCAGTGTAGGCGCGTTCGACGTTTTTGTAGGCGTAGTCGGTGACGCCGGCGATCTGCATCTGCGGCAAAATCTCGATATCGATCAGGTCCTTGATCGTGTTGGCGAAGCCGCCAGCGCGCAGCCGCCAACGCTTCGAGCGCGCGGTCACATCGCCCGTCACGCCCCACGACGACTCGGGTCGAAGCTCAGTGTTGCCGAGGACGCGGTAACCGAGCGCCGAGTGGTCGAATTGAAAGCCGAACTCTTTGGCGGTCGGGGCGCGAAAGCCTCGACCCAGCGCGACGCGCGCGCTCAGCGCCTCCGAAAACTGATACGCCGTCGCGAGCCGTGGCGCGGCCACGATGCCGTAGCGATCGTGCAGCTCGGCACGGCCACCGGGCATCAATGTCCAACGCTCGGTCACCTTCCAGCCAAGCTGCGCGTAGAGCGCGCCGGTCGACAACAGCCGCGGCTTGATCTCGGTGACGTGCTGTTCGGACAAGTCGGGCAAGACGCGCGTCAGCTCTTGCGAAAAGTGCTCGGCATCGCTGCGGACCCCGACGACCCACGTCCGCGTGCCGCCCACCGGCACTGTGACGATCGCTTCCAAGCCCTGATTCGACAGCTCGCGATGCCGCAGCTCGTCGAGCGGAGAATGCCGGCGGTCGCGCTTCGTATCGTCGAAGTACCAGTTGCGCGCCACGCTGAAGTCGACGCGCGTGCCGCCCGAAAGCTCGAGCGTCTCCTGCGCCCGCAGCAGAACGCGATCGGTGACTTCCGGCAAGTCGAGCACGTAGACGCCCAGCCCGGGCGCGTCTTGAGATTCGAGCCCGTCGGACTTGTCGCGCACCCAACGCGCCCGCAGCTTGAGCTCCACGTGCTTGGTCGGTCGCGTACCGGCGCGCAAGCCGACCAGCGTCGAGAACCACTTCGGCGCCAACAAGTCGGGCTTGTGTGACTGCCGTTCGATGCCGGGGCGATGATGCAGCGACGTATCGAGGACCAGCCATTCGTCGTCGTGACGGTAAGCGCCCGAAGCCGTTGCCAATGCCTCGCCGCTCGTCCGCCCTTCCGCGCGGTAGTGAGCGATCGGCCCGAGCGCCTGCGGCGGCGCGCTGATGACGTTGATCACACCGCCGAGCGCGTTGGTGCCGTACAGCGAACTGGTCGGGCCGGTGACGTACTCGATGCGCTCCACGTCCGCGAGCGGCAGCTGCGACAGATCGACGACGCCGTCTTGATCGCCGACGACGCGCTCGCCATCTTCCAACACCAGCACGCGATCAGCGTCGAGGCCCTGCATCTGCGCGCCGCTCGGACGGCCCAAGTAGCCGTAAGTTTCGGGATTTACCTGCAGATTGGGCTCGCCGGCGAGCGCCTCGGCGACGTTGGTGGCGCCGCGCCGCTCGGCTTCTTTGCGGGTGACGAAATCGGTGCGGACCGTGGCGCGCTGCGAGCTTTCGGGCGTGCGCGTCCCGGTCACGACCACCTCGACCGCCTTGCAAGCCTCGGGATGCTTGGGATTCACCTTGCAGTCTTCGGCCAACGCTGGCCGCGCAAGCAAGAGCGCTACCGAAAGACCGATCGCCCGCTGCCCTCGCCTCATCGCGCGCCTCGCACTAGCTCAGCGCACGGACTTGGCTTCGAGGCTGAGCGTCGCCTGCTCGCTCGCCGGATCACCGGTGAGCCCCGAGAACCGCAGCAGGTATTTGGAGGAACTGTCCGCGCCGATCACCAGCCATACGCTGTTGCTGAGCTCGAGCGGATCCGTACCGGGCTCGAGCCAGCGCTGGCCGAACGCCGTCACGACGCCGTCGGGGCGGTAAGCTAGGCTTGCGTCACTGAGCGCCGCGAAATCGATACCGTCGAACAGCTTCTGCTCGGTCGCCGCGGTGCGTTTTTGGATTTGCGCTTCGGTCTCCGCCGTCGTGTCGGCGCCCTCGAGATCGACGGCTTCCATGCCGCGCGGTCCGGATAGCCCACCGTTAACGGAGATCGACTCGCGTCGAAAGCACACCTGCCACGTCTCTGACTTTACGGCTTCAGCCGGTGTCAGCGCCGAGATTTCCTCGGTATCCAGATTCAAACAACCAGAGGGTTGTTTGTCGTCGTCTTTGCTGCCGCCAGCTGTGGCGTCAATCTGGGCGACGTCGTGCACTTCCCCGATGCCGGTTTCGGTCACCTCGGCGTAGCGAACGTGGAGGAGCGCTGGGACGGGCGCGCCCTGCTCCTCGCCGTAGTAGCTCAGGACCTGCAGCTTGAAGAGCCGCGGACCGTCGCGCAGGCCATAGACGTGGTAGCGGCTGAACAACTGGTGCGTAGCGCCACCGTAGTCGTACCAATCGAGCAGCGCGCCGCCCGCGCGATCCTTGAGCATCAACGGCACCTCGGGCGCCGTGTCGGTCAGGTACGTGGGCGCCGAGAGCGGGCCGAAGGCGCTACTGTTGCCGGGCCCCGAAATCCCGCCATTGGTGAAGACGTCATGGCCCGAGAGCGCGATGTCCCAAGCGATAGAGTCGGCGCCCGTGCCATCGACGTCGACCACCATCGGCGTGCCGAGCTCGACGAACGTGCGGGTGTCGGGGCCGACCGTCAGCTCGATGCCAGCACCAGGCAGCACGCCGCCACCGTCGCTGCCAGCCGCGCCGGTGTCCGGGCCGTCTCCGATGCTCGAGCTCTTGCAGCCCAGGGCACCGCACAGCGCAAGGACGCAGGCGAGACCAGCACCAGCCGTCGTTCTCATGCCGTAAGGATGTCCGGAGCCGCCCGTCCTACTCAAGGAGAAATGCGCCGAGCCCACGCCTTGCCTTGACGCCTGGCCGCTCCGGCCGTCGCTTGAAGGCATGCTGCGGGCCTCGAACCCGGTTGTCTGGCTGCCCGCGCTGCTCGCTGCGGCCAGCACTGTTTTCGCGCCTGTTGCCAGTGCCCAGACCTGTGAGGGCGCTCGCCCGACCGACGCCGCTGGCAATCAGGGCATCAGTTACGGCACCGCCAAGGTGAGCTTTTACGACGCCGCGTCGGGGCTGGCTCGGGTGCACTACGCGCTTTCCGGACCACACGCGCCCCCCGTCGCCTCCACGCTCGAAGCTGGCGTGCCGGACGCGGTGGTCGTAGCTGCCCAGGCTGCCGACGACGCGCTCGCCAAGTATGCCGAGCTTTCGTACTTGCCACCGCTCAGCGACGCTGACTCGCCGTGCGCCTCGAATGGCGGCAGCGACGCGGTCGACATCTACTTGATCCATTTCGCAGCCGCGGACGGCCAGGCAGCGCTCGATCATTGCGAGGCGGGTTCGCCGAAGCGCTGCGCCGGCTTCGTCTTGGTCGAAAACGACTTCAAGGGCGGCGGCTACGCCAACGTCGCCGAGGGCATGCGCACGGTGGTGACGCACGAGCTATTTCACTTGGTGCAAGACGCCTACGACGCCGAAGTGGAGCGCTGGTGGGCGGAGGGCACCGCGCAGTGGGCGGCCAAGCAGGTGTATCCGGAGCTGCAAGATTTGGAGCGCTTTCTGCCGGCGTACTTCAAGAATCCGTGGCGGCCGCTGAATGTGCCGCCGAACGGCGTGATCACCGATTTTCTCTACGCGACTGCGATTTGGCCGGTGTTCTTGCAGCAGCGCTTCGACGCTTCGGTCGTGCGCGAGGTGTACGAAGGTTTTGGCCAAGGCGCGGACGGCGCCCTGCCAACCACCGACGTCGTACTGAAAAATCACGACAGCAGCTTGGCGCAGGAATTTCTACAGTTCGCGGCCTACAACGCCACGACGGCCGGGCTCGGCACGGAGGGGGCCGGCTACAGCGACGGCGCGAGCTACCCGGCGGTGCCGGTCAAGGCGCTCACGCCCGGCATAGACCCGCTGGTCAGCGATATCGATTCCGGACTGGGCGCCTACTACTATTCGCTCAAACCCGACGCGCCGCTCCAAGTCGCGCTCGACGCCGATCCGACGCGCGTGGCAGGGCTGGTGATACCAATCGTGGACGGCATGCTCGACCTCACCGGCGCCCAGCCGCTGCCGGCAACCGTCGACGGCGAAGCGACCGTGGTCGTCGCGGGCCAGAGTCTTTTGCGCACCGACGCACCCTTCTCGCTGAGCGGCGTTGCGCCCAGGACGGGTTCCGAAGCGGGCGCCAAGGGCGACGGTGGGCCGGACTCTTCGGGCTGCTCGATCAGCGGCGGCGCCAGAGAGAACGCCGCAAATAGCGGCGCGGCGCTCGGGTTCGTGGTTACCTTGCTGGGCCAATGTCGGGCTCGCCGAAGGCCACGAAAGGGTCGCTAACATGGGTGTGATGGTCCGATGCTTCCTCGCCGCCGCCTGCCTTGCGCTATTCGCGGGCTGCAGCTCGACGCCAATCACCGACGACGAGAACGCAGCCGGCGCGACCAGCGGCAGTACTGACGGTACCAGCGGTACGGGCGGTACCAGCAGCACGACTCCGCGCCCGTGCAGCGGCGCGCTGCGCCAGTCGCTCAGCTTGGTCGACGAGGTATCAACGGCTGCGCTCAAGATCCTCACCGAAACCGGCGACGAGCGCACGCTGTACATCGACGCTTCGGTCGGCGGCATCGACGGTCAAGACACGCAGCCGTGGATCTACGTCGCATTGGCGACCGGCAAGGCCGTGGCGGTCACCGACCTGGAAGCGTTCGATTCGACAGCCTGGGATTTGGCGTTCAAGCGCTCGCTCTTGCGCACCAACAGCGGCGACGGCGGTCCGGGCAACGGCGGAGCGATTCGCATCGCCCTCGCCTGGGATAAGGTCGACAGCGCCACGCTCGGCAACAAGACGCTGCCAATCGAAGAGTGGTTCGACGCCGAGTGTGCGATCAAGAAGGACGCGACCAACAACTTAGTCACGACCTTCAGCGATTGGAGTCAATACGACGAGGCGACGCACGTGCTGGCGCCAGCCGACGCCGTGTACATCACGGGCGGCGCCGACGGTACGCTCTACAAGCTCGCAATCCTCGACTACTACAGCACCCCGACTGGGGCTCATGGCGCCGCGACCCTGTCGGGCCACTACAAACTGCGAGTCGCGCCACTTCCATGAGCTGGCCCGGTGCGGCCAAATTCGCGCGCTTTGCAGCTGTGCTCGGCGTGCTGGCGCTGACGGCTTGCGGGGGCGTCGAGCCAACAGGCAGTAGGGGTTCGCCGATTTTCGCCGGAAAACTGGCGCCAGACGAGACCGCCGTCGTAGCGGTCGTCAATTTTTCCGGCGGCCAGTGCTCGGGCTCATTGATCGCGCCGCGACTGGTACTCACCGCGCGACATTGCGTGGCGAAAACCGCCGATAAGGATCCGCAGGTGGTGTGCGGCAAAACGCCGTTCGAGCCCGCCGACAGCCACGGAGCGATCTTCGTCGTACCGCTGCCACAGATCACCGAAGACCCGAAAGACTACGTCGCGGTCTCCGAGATCCGCATGCCGGAAGGCTTGGGCGACGATCTGTGCGGGACCGACGTCGCGCTGTTGCGGCTCGAAAGTCCGCTGTCGGACATCACGCCGCTCGCGCCGCGCGTCGACGAACCGGTCGTGGCCAGCGAAGCTTACTCGGCCGTTGGTTTCGGTATCGACGCATCGCTGGCGGACAAGCCCTCCGGCGTGCGCAAGCGCGCCGACGGCTTCGAGGTCATTTGCAACGGCGCCGATTGCGCGGTCGGTGACGTGCGCGACAGCGAATGGGTCGGCAATGGCGGGCCGTGTAGCGGCGACTCGGGCGGCCCAGCGCTCGACGCCGCGGGCCGGGTGATCGGCGTCGTGTCGCGCGGCAAGACCGGCTGCACGGAGCCGGTCTTCAGCGCCGTGGCAACGCGCGCCGATTGGCTCAAATCCGAGGCGATCGTGGCCGCGAACCTGGTTCCCGAAGCGCCCCCCGACTGGGCGCCGTGCGACGCCGAAAACCCGTGCGCCTACGTCGGGCCGAAGCCGAAGCCCGAGCCGAAGGACGACGGCCCGGCCGAAACGAGCTGTGCGGTCTCGCGCGCTCCAGCCTTCGGTTGCTCGGGCTGGTTGGTGGTGCTGGGCGCCGCGTGGTACGGAGCCCGGTATGGCCTTTGGCGAAACCATCGCTCCCGACGAAGCCGAACGCTTTCGCGGCTACGCTGAAGAGATCACCGCGATTCAAAGCGCGCGCACGACCAAGCAAGGCGGCAAGGTCGAACGCGCGCTGCACGTGAAGCAGCACGTGGGGGCCGTCGGTGAGCTCGTCGTCAAGGCGCCGGAGACGGCGCGCAACGGCGTGTTCGCGATGAGCGGTAAGTCCTGGCCGGTGTACGCGCGCTTCTCGAACGGCAGCAGCCGCCACCAGCCGGACAAAACGCCCGACGTGCGTGGCTTCGCGCTCAAGTTGGTCGGCGTGCCGGGCCAGAAGCTGATCAAGGGGCTCGAAGGCGAGCTGACTCAGGATTTCTTGTTCATCGACACCGAGGTGCTGCCGTTTCGCACACCAGAGGAGTTCATGACCTTCGTGCGCGTGGCCAAAGCTGGGCCGTCCAAGCTGCTGCCGGGCCTGATCTCGGGCTTCGGCTTCGGACGCGCGCTGGGCATCATTTGGGGCTCGGTCGCGGGCCAAAAGGTAAAGTCGTACGCGACACACACCTTTCACACCGGCGCGCCGATCGCGTTCGGCAAGCGCGCGGTGAAACTATCGCTCGCGCCCCTGCCCAGCGACGCACCCGCCCGTCCGGCCAAGGGCGACGACTTCTTGCGCCAAGATTTGACGGCCCGCTTGAAGAATGGCGCCTTGTCATGGACGCTGCGGGCGCAGTTCTTCGTCGACGAAACGACGACGCCGATCGAAGACACGTCCGTCTACTGGTCGGGCCCTTGGGTCGATTTGGCCACGCTCACCTTGCCCAAGCAAGACGTGCAGTCGGCGCGCGGCCAAGAGATTTCCGAGCTGGTGAACGAGCTCAGCTTCGATCCCTGGCACGCGACCGAAGAGCACCGGCCGCTCGGAGCGATGATGCGCGCACGCGGCGCGACCTACGGCGCCAGCGTGATCGCCCGCAACGCCGCACCCGAGCCGAAGAGCGTGCTCAGCCCGGCGTAGGCGCAGCGCCACGCGTCAGCCGACACAACTCGAGGTAGGTGGCTTCGTGAATGCCGGCCAGCGCCACCGCGCGCTCGAGGATGCCGCCGAGGTCACGCTCCGACCACGCCGCGAACGTGCCGTCTTTGCCGCGACGGTGAGCGGTGCCCAACAGCGCGCCCAAGTACCCGGCCAGCTCGCCGAGATCTTCGGGTTTGAGCCGGCTGTAGCTCAGCTTGTCTTCTTGCGGCGTGAGTCGCCGAACCAACATGTCATGGTTGGTGAGCCGGCTCGTGCCCAGCATGCGCGGCGGTTGTTCGACGCAGGCGCGAAATGCCTCTTCTATCTCGGCGGCAGGTGACTCACGGGGCGCGTGAGGCAACAGCACATCGACGCTGGAACCGGCTTGCTCTTTCAGGTCGAACAGCCAGCTGCCGTCGTCCCCGCCCTTGCCGCGCGTCAACACGCCGAGCCGCAAGCAGCCCAAGCTGCCGGTACCGGCGACGCGGAAAGCGACATCCAGGATCTCGAGCTGCTCCGGCCGTGGTCCACCCTTCGCGGCGCTGCGCTCGGCGAACAGCGCCAGCGCCGCGGGAACGTCGCGCGCGACGTCAGCAGGCGCGTCGAGGTAGCGGTCGCCGCGCACGAAGTGCCGCTCGGATCCGGCGGCTTGGGTGCGGTCCTCGAGCAGTTTCTTGCCGCTGCGCCCGTCGACCTTCGCCACCAGCTCGGCCACGGGGCGCGGCATGCCAGGTGGCGGCGCTGACGAGAAAGCGGTCGCAACGTAGCTCTTCAGTAGCTCTTCGCACAGCACGAGCACCTGGAGCCCGCTCGTCCCGAGCTCGCGCCCCGCCAGCACCAGACTGGTGGTGAGGCGCAGCACGTCCCAGCGCCACGCGCCGTGCGTCGCGTCGTCGAAGTCGTTGAGTTGAAAAATGGCGTGGCCTTTCTTCCAGCCACCGGCATCTTGAACGGCTGGGCTGAACGCGCCGAAGTTCTCGAGGTGTGCGTCACCCTGAATCCAGCCATGACCGTCGGGACCTCCGGCCAGGTCCGCGTCGGCGGCGAGCAGCTCGTAAAAGAGCGGCGCCGCGCCGCGCAAGAACGCGAACGGCGACGCGGTCATTCGCGCGTACTTGCGCGCCAGCAGGTGCGGAAAGCGCGTTGTGCGTTGGCGATCGAGCTCGAGCTGTCGTTCGGCGAGAAGTCGGGGCTCCACGGCCGACACGCTACTTCGACCTGCAGTCGAGGACTACCGCCACCCTGACTGGATTTTTCTGGGCGGCATCCGCGAAAAACGCCCGCGGACCGCAATGAAATGCGACCTAAAATCGCCGTCGTGCGCACTTACTAGGGTTCAAACAACGCCGCGCCCCTACTCAAGGGCGACGGAAAGGATATCCCTCATGTTCTCTGGTCAAGCACGCTGGTTCTTACTCGCCGGGCTCTCTAGCTCGGCACTTTTGGCGTGCAGCAGCGACCCCGCTCCTGATAGCGGAGGAAGCTCCGGCATGTCGAGCGGCGGGTCGGCCGCTGGCTCAACGTCGACCGCCGGCTCAACGTCGACCGCCGGCTCGAGCAGCACGGCCGGCACGAACAGCGGCGGCACCGTTGGCACCGCAGGCACGTCATCGACCGCTGGCACGGGCGGCGCGGCGGCCGGTAGCGGCTCAGGCGGGACAGCTGGCGCGGGCGGCGGAACCGGTGGCGCGAGCGGCGGCGGTGGCGCCGGCGGCGGTGGTGCCGGCGGCGGCGCTGCGATGCCGACCGCGGTCGCGAACATCATGGGCATCAACGGCAAGACCGTGACCGGCACCGCGACGTTCACGCAAGGCGCCACCATGACCAAGCTGGTGCTGAACCTGACCGCGTGTCCGGATGGCCCGCACTCGTCGCATTTGCACCTGGTCAAGAACTGCGGCAACAACGGTGCGGATGCTGGCGCACATTGGACGCCCAACGGCGAGATGCTGGGCGCCTACAGCTGCACGGGCGGCAAGGGCATGCTCGAGGTTTCCAAGCCGACGGCGATGTGGACGGTCGGCGACCCCGCCGGCACCGACGTCACGAAGTACTCGTTCATGGTGCACGAGGCGGGTGACCCGGACTCCGGTCCGCGCATCGGCTGCGGCTTGATCGACAAGCAATGAAGCTTGGGGCAGCACGGCCGTGGTTGGGTGTATTGGCGCTGGTCTGCGTCTTCGCCGCCTGTAGCGACGACGGCGGCTCGAGCGAAAAGCACACCGCGACTCACGCCGGCGGCGCCGCTGGCGACGCCGCCGCGGGTGAAACCGGCGCCGCCGGAGAGCCGCACGTGGGCAACGCCGGAGGCGCGCGCGGAAGCGCAGGGGCCGCCGGCGTTGCGAGCTTGAACGCAGCCGGCAACGGTGGCGCCGAGGACGCGGGTGGCAGCTCAAGCATCGCCGGCGCAGGCGGCGAGCCAGCGACCGACCTGCACCACCCGCCGTACCCACCCACCTCCTACCCGCCAGAGAACCCGGACTCGGAAGCCAAGGCGCTGCTCGGAAAGATCCTGTTCTGGGATGAGCAGCTGGGCGGGGACAACACGATGGCCTGCGGCACCTGCCACCGGCCGAATGCGGGTGGCAGTGATCCGCGCGCCGCGTTGCCCGCTGCGGCACAGCCCGGCCTCGACCAAGTGCTCGGTACCGCCGATGACATTCACGGCTCACTCGGTGTGGTGCGCTGCAACGCGCAGGGCCAACACACCGGGCTGAGTGTGCAAGTGACGGCCCGCAAAGCGCCGACGTACCTCGACGCCATGTTCCCCGGGCATTTGTTTTGGGACGGCCGCGCCGAGTGCGCGCAGGCTGGTTGCCCCAGCTCCACCGCGTTCGAGGATCCGGATCATCTCGGAAGCTTTCCGATTCATGCGGGTGGAGCGCTCGAAAACCAAGCCGTCGGCCCGCCGCTGTCGCCGGTAGAAATGGCGTGCGAGGGCGCCTCCTGGTCTGCGATTCACCAGAAGCTCGCGCTGGCCACGCCGCTCGCGCTGGCCACGCAGATCCCCCCCGCCCTCAGCGATTTCATCGCCGCACACGCCGGTTCCTACCCCAAGCTGTTTCAGGCCGCGTTCGGCGCCGCGCAAACTTCGGGGCCCGAGGCCGAGATCAACACGCGGCGGATCGCCTTCGCGATCGCGACGCATGAACGTCGGCTGCGCTCCGACCAGACCCCGTGGGACCGCTGGAACGCTGGCGAGGACGCTGCGCTCAGCCCCGCGCAACTGCGCGGCCTCCGCGTCTTTATGAACCAGGCGCGTTGTGAGCAATGCCACCGCGCCCCAAGTTTCGCCGACAGCGATTTTCACTTCATCGGCTTTCACGAACCGAGTTGGGATCTCGGGCGCAAGGCAATCGACACTGCGTTCGGCGTACCGGGCGCCATGCGCACGCCCACGTTGCGTAACGTCGGTTTGCGCGAGGCTACCGGGCTGCTTCACAACGGCGCCGGCACTGGCGCGTCGCTCGCGAAAATCATCGAACTCTACGATCTAGGCGGCCTGGTCGACGACGCCGCCGTCACCGCCACGCCAATCGACCCGATCATCAAGCCGCTTCATCTCAGCCCCGGCGAGAAGACGGATTTGCTCGACTTCCTGCAGCATGGCCTCGAAGATCCGCGCGTCGGCGCCCAGGCAGCACCATTCGACCGACCCAAGCTGTCGACCGAATAGCGCTCTGCCTATCCGTTGACGTGATGTGCTGCAGCAGCGCGCGGTAACGCGCTGGTCCGCGCATGATCGTGCCGTGGGGGCGGGGCGCACAGGTGGCCACGCCACCCAGATGAACGCCTACAAAGCGTTGGCACCAGCTTGGGCGACCTGGGCGTCTTCAGGCGAGCTCAAGCCTGACACGCCGATCGAGCCAATCACTAGCCCATCGCGCAGTAGCGGCACCCCGCCTTCCAGCGCAATGATGTCGGATGCGGCCGACAACAGACGCATACCGCCACCGGCGATGATCTCTTCGAAGGCCTTGGTGGCACGGCGAAAGCGCACCGCCGTTTCGGCTTTGCGCTGGGCCAACTCGACCGCGCCCAAATTGGATTGATCGAGCCGATGCAGGACGGCTAGGTGACCGGTGCTGTCGAACACTGCTATCACCACGGGCCAACCGCGCGACTTCGCGAACGCCTCGGCCGCCCCGACGACGCGCTTGGCCAAGTCGAGCGAAATTGGTGGGCCGTATTGCGGCGGCAAGCCAGGCGGCGGCGCGGCAGTGGGAGTGGATTTCGAGTCGGGCATCGTCATGGCGGCGTCCGAAGATAGCAGCCGCGGCCGCGCACGTGCCATTCGCGTTCAGAGTGGCCGAAACGCGGATAGAGCCAAGCAGAAACGTGACGTTTCGCGGATTGTGCGATGCACTCAATAGAGATACGAGCAACTCGTCCATGCGTCCAATCGGCTTCCTCACCTTCGCCAGCCTGAGTAGCATCGTCACTTTGTCCCTGGCCCTGCTCGGAGGGGGCTGTAGCAGTGACATCCAAACTGGCGACGGGCCGCTCGGGCAGACGCAGGCCGGTATCACGCTGGCGACGCCCGGCTTCGTTGAGACCACGGTCATTCAGGGTCTGAAGCAGCCAACGGTCGTGCGCTTCGCCAGCGACGGCCGCGTCTTCGTCGCCGAAAAAGGCGGAAAAATTTGGGTTTACGACACGCTGTCCGACCCGACCCCGACGCTTTTCGCCAACTTGGCTGATCGCGTGCACGATTTCTGGGACCGCGGGCTGTTGGGCATGACGCTGGATCCGGCTTTTCCAGCGAAGCCGTACGTCTACGTGCTGTATGCGTACGACGGTGACCCGGGCGGCGTGGCTCCCAAATGGGGCGACGCCTGCCCCACCCCGCCCGGCGCGACGGGCGACGGCTGCGTGATCTCCGGACGCCTGTCGCGCTTCACCGAGAGCGGCAGCGTAGCCGGTGCGGAGACGGTGTTGGTGGAAGGTTGGCGCCAACAGTACCCGAGTCATTCGACCGGTCAGGTCGAATTCGGTCCCGACGGCGCGCTCTACGCGTCCGGCGGTGACGGCGCGAGCTTCAACTTCGTCGACTACGGGCAAGACGGCAACCCGCTCAATCCACTGGGTGATCCGCCGGTAGCGGTCGGCGCTGCGCAAACGCCGCCAACCGCGGAGGGCGGCGCGTTGCGCTCGCAGAGCGCGCGGCGCACCGATGGGCCGACACTGCTGAACGGCAGCGTGATCCGCATCGATCCGACCACCGGCGCCGGGATGCCGGACAATCCGCTGGCCGCATCCACCGATGAAAACGCCAAGCGCATCGTCGCGTACGGCCTGCGCAACCCTTTCCGCATCGCGGCGCGACCGGAAAAAAACGAGCTATGGATCGCCGACGTAGGCTGGAACAACTGGGAAGAACTGAATCGCATCCCGCTCGGCGGCGCGGCGCCGTTGAATTTCGGCTGGCCTTGCTACGAAGGCGCCGGCAAACAAGCTGGCTACGACGCCGCCGATCTCGCGCTGTGTGAGTCGCTGTACAGCGGCGGCGGCCACACCGCGCCGTACTTCACGTATGCGCACGGCGGTGGCGTCTCGGCCAACGACGGCTGCGGTCGCGGCAGCTCGTCGGTGACGGGCATCGCGTTTTATTCCGGCAGCACTTACCCGGCCGAATACCAAGGCGCGATGTTCTTCGCCGACTACTCGCGGCGCTGCATCTACGTCATGGAGCAAGGCGCTGGTACCGATCCTGCGCCCGCTACCGCACGCTCGTTCCACGTCGACGCCGACGGACCCGTGTTCCTCACCACCGGACCGGGCGGGGATCTGTTCTACGCCGCGCTCACGTCGGGCACGATCCAGCGCATCAGCTACCTGCAACCGGCGGCTGCGTTCACGGCGACGCCCACGACCGGGCAAGTGCCGCTGATCGTCAACTTCGACGCTTCGAGTTCGGTGAAGGCGTTGCCCAGCGACGTGCTTTCCTACGCATGGGATCTGGACGGCGACGGCGACTTCGACGACTCGTACGACGTTGAACCAGCCTACCTGTACGACGTCATCGGCAGCTACTCAACGCGGCTCAAAGTCACCGACCAACGCGGAATTTCCGGGATAAGTGCGCCGCTCACGATCAAGGCCACGGCCGAACCGCCGCCGGTCTCCACGCCGCCAAACGTTTTCATCGACACGCCGCTCGCCAGCGCCACGTGGAAGGTTGGTGACACTATCCAGTTCAGCGGTCACGCCACCGACGCCGAAGACGGCGCGCTGCCAGCGACGGCGCTGTCGTGGCAGATCGTGATTCAGCATTGCCCCGACGGCTGCCACCTCCACGATCTCCTCGCCTTCCCCAGTGTCGCGAGCGGCAGCTTCTCGGCCGAAGATCACGAATACCCGATGCACCTGGAGCTGATCCTGACCGCGACGGATTCGTCCGGTCAGAAGCGGACGGCACGGCGCCCGCTCGAACCGCAAACCGTCAGCCTGGTGTTCGACACCCAGCCGTCCGGATTGGAGCTGGTGGTTGGCTCGACAGCTCAAACCACGCCCTTCGCGCGACGGGTGATCGTCGGCTCCGAAAACACCGTGTCGGCTACTAACGTGCAGAGCTCGGCGGGGGCGAGCTGGAAGTTCTCGGCGTGGTCGGACGGGCTCGCTCGCACGCACGCTTTGCCGATCGCCGACGTCGCCAAGCGCTACGTAGCAACGTACGTTCCCGGCGGCGGCCTGACCGGGCAATACTTCGATCAGCTGGCGTTTGGTGGCACGCCGTTCACGCGCGTCGACCCAGTGGTCGATTTCGACTGGGGCACGGCATCCCCCGACGCAAGCCTCGGCGCGGACACCTTTTCGGTGCGCTGGACCGGCGAAGTATTGGCAGACTTCGCCGAAACATACGTGTTTTCCAGCACCTCCGACGACGGCGTTCGCCTGACCGTCGACGGCACGATCGTCATCGATCACTTCAACGACCACGGGCCCACGCTCGACACCGGCTCGCTCGCGCTCACCCCCGGCTGGCATCCGCTCGTGCTCGAGTACTACGAGAAGGGCGGCGGCGCGCAGGTCGATCTCAACTGGTCGAGCCCGTCGCAAGCGCAACAGATCGTGCCGGAGTCGCACTTGCGCCCCGGCTGTGCCGCGGGGGCGTGCGGCGCGGGCTTCGCGTGCAGTACGACTCAGCTGTGCGTGCCAAGCTGCGACCCCACCCAGTGCGCGGCCAATCAACACTGCGCAACTAGTAGCGGAGCAACCTGCGTTGGTCTGTGCGCAGGCCTGACGTGTCCGACCGGCGATGTGTGTGCAACTTCTGGGCTCTGCCAGGACGTGTGCACCGGCGTGACCTGCAGCGTCGGCAAGCACTGCGCGCTCGGCGCGTGCGTCGACGACCCCGCGTCGCCCGGCAGCGGTGGCGCGGGCGGTGAAGGTGGCGCGGGCGGCCAAGCAGGCACCGCAGGCACCGCAGGCACCGCAGGCACCGCAGGCACCGCAGGCACCGCAGGCACCGCAGGCACAGGCACCAACTCGGGTGGCGCGCCCGACACCAACCCCGAAGGCGGCGCGGCAGGCGCAGGGGCCAACGCGGGCGGTTCGCCGAGCACGATGCCCGACCCCGGCGCCGCAGGCGCTTCCCCGATGGCAGGGCTCGCCGGGGAGCCCTCCAGCGCCGTCGCGGGTGCGCCGAGCGGAGGAGCCAGCGGCCCGATCACGAACGGTGGCGAAGCCGGCGCGCCTGACTCGAACAACGAGATGCCCGCCGGCGCGCCCGCGGCAGCCAGCGGAGGCGAGGGCGGCGCCGGAACGGGCGGCGGCGGCTCCGGTGGAGACTCCAGCAACTGCAGCTGCAAAGTCGTCGGTGGCGAACGTGATGGCTCCCCAGCCTTCGCGCTCTTCGGCGCCGCGCTGGGGCTAGCCGTCACCCGTCGCCGACGCCGCCGCTGAGCAACGCACGCGGGGGCGTTACGGCAGCTCGCCCACGGCGCTGCTCGCCACTTGCTGCGCGTAAAGCTGCGCGTACAGCCCGCGCCGCTCGAGCAACGTGCGGTGGTTGCCGATTTCGACGATCCGCCCCTGATCGATCGACACGATGCGATTCGCCTTTTGAATCGTCGACAAGCGGTGAGCGATGATCAGACTCGTGCGGCCCGCCAGCAGCGGCTCGAGTGCGGCCTGAATCAGCTTTTCGTTGGTGGCGTCGAGGGAGCTGGTCGCTTCATCCAAGATCAAAATCCGCGGATTGGCCAAAATTGCCCGGGCAATCGCGATGCGTTGCCGTTCGCCACCCGACAGCCGGTAGCCACGCTCGCCGACGAGCGTCGCGTAGCCTTGCGGCAGGCCGACGATAAAATCGTGAATCTGCGCCGCGCGCGCGGCTTGCTCGAGCTCTTCGGTCGTCGCCTCCGGGCGCGCGTAACGCAAGTTGTCGGCGATGCTGGCGTGAAACAGGTACGTCTCTTGCGACACGACGGCGATGTGCTGGCGCAGCGTCTTCAGCTTGATGTCGCGGTAGTCGTGCCCGTCGAGCAAGATGCGGCCGCCGCCTGGATCGTAGAGTCGCAACGTGAGCGCAGCCAGCGTGCTCTTGCCAGCGCCGGACGGACCGACCACCGCTACGGATTCACCCGGCGCGATGTCGAGGTCGATATTGCTCAGCGTCGCGGTCTCGTCGCCGTACGAGAAGCTCACGTTCTCGAACGTCAAGGCACCGCTGACCTCCTCGAGCGTGATCGCGTTCGGCGTATTCTTGATCGCCGGCTCGAGGTCCAAGACCGCCAGCACACGGTCGAAGTAGCCGTAGGAAGTGACGATGTCGACGTGCACGCCAGCCAAGTCTGAGGCAGGTGAATACAGCTTTTTGAGCAGAGCCACGAACGCCAGCACCGTGCCGAGACCGACTTCGTTCCGGATAACCAAGTAGCCGCCCGCGCCGTAGACCAGGGCGGGGCCCAGGTCTTCGAACAGCTTCATCAGCATCTGGAACCAGCGCCCGACCAGGTTTTGGCGTAGCGACGCTTGCTGCAGCTCGAGCGCTTTGTCGCGCAGGCGCCGCGTTTCACGCTTGCGCGAGCCGAACACCTTGATCAAGAGCACGCCGGAGACCGACAACGTCTCGATCAGGATGCCGGTCAGCTCGGCCATGCGAGCTTGGGTCTGTTTCTTGAGCTGCTTACGCTGCCGACCGACTTTGCGGGCCGGAAATACGAACAGCGGCAGCGCCGAGAGCGCGACCAGCGCCAGTCGCCGATCGAGGAACACGATCAGCACCACCGACACCGTCAGCGTGAGCGCGTTCTGCAGCAGCTTGACTAGGTTGTCTTGCAGCGCTTGGCCGATGCCCTGCACGTCGGTCAAGACGCGCGAGATCACCTCACCCGGCTTGGCGTTGGCGAAGAACGCCAAGCTCTGCCGCTGCACGTGCGCAAACAGCTCGAGCCGGAGATCGTACATCACCTGTTCGCCAATCCACGCTGCCAGGTATTTATGGGCGACGCCGAGTAGGCCGGCCAAGAGCGGGCCGAGCACCATGCCGCCGCACAGCCACACCAACTCGGTGGTGTCGTGCTTGGGAATGGAGTGGTCGACGATGCGCTTGATGAAGAGCGGCGGCAGGCCACCGGCCAGGGCCCCGAGCGCGATGCTGCTCATCACCCACGAGACCTGGCGCCGGTAGGGCCGGAAATAGCTCAAAATCCGCCGCAGCGTCGTTCGCTCCAGCTGGGGCGTTGGCCCCGCTGGGGAAGGCCGCGGACCGTCGTGCGCCATATTCAGGCCATTGTAGCTCCCCGGCGTCGGAAACGATCACTTTGCGCCACTTTTTGCCGACGTTCGCGAGGACGCCGCGGGGGAATGGCTAGCCGGGCGAGGCGGCCGTGACGACGTGCATGTGCTTCACGCGCTGGGCCGCCTTGCCAATCTCCGGCGACAGCGTCGCGCCGATGCTCGGCAGGTCGCGGTCATCCGTAACCTGAAAGCCGTACTTCGCGAGCAGCGCGCGCATTTGCCCGGGCCGGAACGCGGAGCGCAGCGGCTCGCCCCAGCGCTTTAAGAGCACGCCAACCAGCTTCAGGATCAACGCGGGCACGTGGTAGGCGATGACCAATCGGCTGCCTGGCGCGGAGCGGCGTTGCACGACGGATAGCGTGGCCTCGATGTCGCTGGGTCCAGGTACATCACCACGCCTTCCCAGATCCAAGTCGCCGCGAGCCCTCGACCTGCCCGCACGGCCAGTTGGCGCACGTGGGCGTCGCTGATACAGCGAAACCGTGCCCCAGCAACTGAACCTGCCGAGTCGCGAGCAGCTGCTCTTCAATCTGTACGAGGCCGCGGAGCTCGAGCACAACCTGATGTGCACCTACTTGTATGCAGCCTTCAGCCTGCGCACGGGTGAGGCGGAAGGGTTGCGGCCCAAGGAAGCCGAAGCTGTCGCGAGTTGGCGGCGTACCCTCTTGCAGATCGCCATCGAAGAGATGGGTCATCTGACCGCGGTCTGGAACATCAGCGCGGCGCTCGGCGGAACGCCTCGCTTCGGACGCGCGAATTTCCCGCTCGATCCCGGACTGTTGCCCGCCGGCATCGTCGTCAAGCTGGCGCCGTTCGGCGAGCCGGTGTTGCAGCATTTCGTGCACCTCGAGCGGCCCGACAACTCGGCTGAGCCCGACGGACGTGGCTTCACACCCGAGCTCGAGTTCACGCGCGGAAGCTCCGTGCGGCGCCTCACGCCGATGGTGACCGACTACCAAACGGTCGGCGCCTTTTATGAACAGCTCGGCAGCTGCCTGTTGGCGTTCGCCGACCACCATGGCGAGCAGCAGGCATTCTGCGGTGATCCCACGCTGCAGCTGTCGCAGAACGAGGTGCCGTTGTTCGGCGCCAAGCCGGTGATCTGCTCGAAGACGGCGCTGGCCGCGTTCACGGCGATTCGCGAGCAAGGCGAAGGCGCGCCCGAACACTCCGACACCTCACACTTCTCGCGCTTTCAGGCGATCCACAGCGAGCTATTGGCGCTCCAGGCGGAGAATCCGGATTTTTCGCCAGCCTTTCCGGCCGCGCACAACCCGGTGCTCCGGCGTCCGCTGCGCCCCGAAGGTCGCGTCTGGATCGAAAACGAAACCGCGGCCAAGACCGTCGATCTCGCGAACACGGCCTACGCGTTGATGCTGCGGCTGCTCGGCTACTCTTACCTGATTCCGCGGCCAGAGCCCGAGAAGGCGCTGGTTATCGATTTGGGCATGGGCTTGATGCGTGCCTTCACCTGGCTCGGTGAGCGCGCGGCACGCTTGCCCGCGGGACCGTCGCACCCGGATTGCCACGCCGGCGTCTCGTTCACGACGCTGCGCGACGCGGCAGCATTTCCACCCAGCCCGGGAGCGCGCCATGCGTTCTTGGAGCGAATGGCGGAGATCGTGGAGGCGGCGCGCGAGCTCAACCGCGACGGCGACGAGCGCACTGCCCAAGCTTTGCGGCAATTCGAAGCGCTGTTCGAGCGCGCGACGCGCGGTTTTGCGGCCGCCAACCTGCGCTCCACCACGAGCGTGGCCGTGACCGCGGCGCCACCAGCGGCCAGCGCAGCGCCGCCGCCAGCAACCATCAACGCTCCGAGCGCGACGCCGAACGGCATTCCGGTGCCGCGTGTCATCGACGGCGTCGAGCACATCGACGGCAAGAGCCTGACGCTCGTCTACGAGGGCAAGCGCTGCATCCACGCGCGGTTCTGCGTCACGGGCGCCCCGGGCGTGTTCCTGGCCAACGTCAAAGGGCCCTGGATCCAGCCGGACGGCATCGAAACCGAGCGCCTGGTCGAGATTGCCCACGCCTGTCCGTCCGGCGCGATTCGCTACGAGCGCCACGACGCTCAGCCGAACGAAGCACCGCCGCCCGTGAACCTGCTGGCCGTGCGCGAAGGCGGGCCGTACGCGGTGCGGGGCGAGTTGTCGATCGCTGGTCAAACCCAGAGTTACCGCGCGACCCTGTGTCGCTGCGGAGCGTCGAAGAACAAGCCGTACTGCGACGGCTCCCACCACGAAGTCGGCTTCGCCGCCAGCGGTGAGCCGCCCACCGGCCAAGCCGACATGTTGGCGGTGCGCGGTGGGCCGCTCGAGATCGAACCGCAGCAGGATGGCCCGCTGCAAATCCGTGGCAACTTGGAGATCACCAGCGGCACGGGTCGCGTCGTCAGTCGCTTGACCCAAGCGCGCCTGTGCCGTTGCGGTGGCAGCGCCAACAAGCCGTTCTGCGACGGCACGCACGCGCGCAACGGCTTCCGCTCTTGAAAGGTGCTATCCGGGGAAACATGACCGACCAACCTGCACTCCCAGCTGCCTTTTCACCCGGGAATGTGGCCGTCGTGACCGGCGCGGCCAGCGGGATCGGCAGAGCCGCCGCCCGCCGCTTCGCCACCCTCGGCATGAAGGTCGTGCTGGCGGACCTCGAGAGCCCAGCCTTGGCCAGCGCGGCTGACGAAATTGCAACGCTCGCCGGCGGCGCGCAAAACACGCTCGCGCTTCCGACCGACGTCAGCCGCATCGCCGACTTAGCGTTGTTGCGCGAGGCAACGTTCGAGCGCTTCGGCGCCGCCTCGGTCTTGATGAACAACGCGGGAGTAGGTCACAACCCGGGCCTACCCTGGGAAAACGGCGCCGAGTGGAAGGCGCTGTTCGACGTCAACCTGTGGGGCGTGGTGCACGGCGTCGAAGCGTTTATGCCTAGCCTGCTTGAAGCTGGCAAGCCGGCCGTCATCATCAACACCGGCTCCAAGCAAGGTATCACCAGCCCGCCCGGCAACGCTGCGTACAACATGTCGAAGGCGGCGCTGCGCAATTACACCGAATCGCTGGCACATGCGCTTCGCAACACGGCCGGCGGTCACGTCAGCGCGCACCTGCTGATTCCCGGATTCACCTTCACCGGCATGAGCGGCGGCGGCGAAAAACCAGCCGCGGCGTGGACGTCGGCGCAGGTCGTCGACTTCATGCTGGAAGGGCTGACGCGCGGTGACTTCTACATCTTGTGCCCAGACAACGCCGTCGAGCGGGTAGTTGATGAGCGCCGCATGCAATGGTCGATCGGCGACATCATCCAGAATCGTCCGGCGCTTTCGCGCTGGCATCCGGATTTCGAAGCCGCCTTCAGCGCGTACGTGAGCACCGGCAAGGAACCAACGCAGTGATCCTGTATCATTTCCCGACCTCACTGTTTGCGCGTCGCGTGCGGCTGGTGCTCGCGTTGAAGGGGCTGACCGCCGAGTTGCGCGACGCGCGCGCAGTCCCCGAGCACCGCACCGAGGTCAACCGGCTCAACCCGATGCAAACGGTACCGGTGCTGATCGACGGCGAGCGCGTGATCGTCGATTCAACGGCGATCTCTCACTACTTGGAGCGCAAACACCCCGAGCCACCGCTGTGGCCAGCCGGCCTAGTTGGCGCAGAAGCCTTCGAGATTACCGCGCTCGCCGACGCCGCCGGCAACATCTTGATCGACTGCGGCATGCGCTACCACGCCCTCCACGGTGATCCGGCGTTCGGGCAAGTGCGTGACAACATGGTCGGTCGCGCCCAGCGCGCCCTCGACGCACTCGCGGAGCGCATCGTCAGGCGCAACGGCTTGGCTACGTTGTGCGGCGAGCAATGGAGCGGCGCCGACATTGACGTCTACTGCTTGGTGACTTGGCTCGAAGGCCTACCAGCACGCGCCGCCCATTTTGCCCCCGCCGGCCAAGTCGTCGCGCTCGGCTGGTCGCTGCCCGCGTCGCTCAGCACCTGGGCCGAACAACACCGAACGCGCCCCGACGTCCTCGCGCTCGGCTGAGCCGCTAAGGCTGGTCTCGTGGTCCTAACGAGCGCGCGACCCGCGGCGCTCGAAACACCTTGCTGAATGCCGGGCGCGGCGGCGGCGAATCGAGCTGCAAAAGCTCTTCCCACTGCTGGTCCGTCAACCGATCCGACGCCGGGTGCGTGAGCTCGTAGTACGAATAGACCGGGCCCACGTAGGCTGCGCGATCGGCCTGATTGTCGATGGCGACGACCATGAACTCCACGTCGCCGACGCCGACCTCGAGCACGTTGCCTGACTGCGGATCGGTGTGGACGTCGGCGATCGTCGGAAGCCAGCCCTCCGGCTCCCCGCCGTAGATCAGCTTCGCGTACCAGCCGTCGTAGCGTGGCGGCCCGCTGCCAGCTCCTCGCGCGTCGATCGTCTTCTTTAGGAAGCTCTGTTCGTCCGAAGTGAAGGGCTGCGCGGCCAACTCCTTGCGCGCCAGACTCCCGAGCTTCTGCATCACGTCGGCGAAGCCAAGGAAGAACTTCACCTGCCGGTCCCGAAACGATCGGGCATACGGCGCGCCTGACGCGTCCACGTCGGCCGCTGCCAACAAGCCCGCCGCGCGCAGGGTCAAGCGCTGGAGCTGGTCAAAAAACTCCGGATACGGCTCGACGAAACCCGCCGGATAGCCGCATTCCGGATGGGCCGTGTACGACTGCTTGGCGTAGAGAATCGTATCGTGGCGCAGCTCCGCCCACGAACCGAGCTGGGCCTGCAGCTGCTTGCGCTGCCAGGGGGTATTGCGCATCACCCGCGGGAACGCGCCGGAGCGCGGGACGTCGTCGAGCGTGCGCAAGACGCCCAGCCAGCCGTGATACAGGTCTGCGCTGAAGGCACTCGGCGGGGTTTGGTCGATCGTCTTGCGCGCAGCCAGCAGATTCGCCGAGTAGTGCCAGCGTTCGAGCTCGGGCCGTAGCAGGCGAACCGCTTCGTCGTTTCCGAAAGCGGCCATCACGTCCAGGCCCGAAGGCACCATGCGCTCCGGCTTCGCACCTTCGAACACGATCGAATCGAAGACCGTTCGCGACAGCACGAAGCTGTCGAGCCCAAAACGCTGCCCAAACACCTGCAAGATCTCCGGCGGGGCAACGGTGTCCCCGCCGCGCGGTGCGACGACGACTTGCGAACGAATCTGCTGCTGACTTTGCCCCGACAACTCGGCGGCCATGCGCTTGACGATACCGTCGTCGACTAGGCCAGCGCCGTCGCGTACCCCATGACGAGCGAGCCACTGCCCCATCTGATCGATCGACAAGCTATCGGCGCGGCCCACCATGAAGTCGACGATCGCAGCCATGCGTTGGAGGGCAACCGCGGCTCCGCTGCTCTGCAGGATCAGCGTGAGTAGCGCCGCGCTGCGAGCTTCACGGACCGGGTCGATCTTGAGGGTGGTCGCCGCGTCCGGCCGTTGCAGGACGAAGCCTAGATCGGCTCGACCGAGCCAGATCATGGCGCGAAAGTAGCGGGATAGCGCCGGTGTGTGTGTGTAGTGCCCGCGTGGCTTGAACTGGGAATAGTCGACCGGTCGCCGCCCACCGTAGATTTCCGTCGGATGGTCGGGGCCCTGGAGCAGAAGTTGGTCGACGTTCTTCAGCAGCTCACCCACCTTGACGTCGTTGTCGAGCTTCGAGCGCGGCGCGGCGCCGAGCAATGCTCGCGCCGCCGTCAAGTACACGTCGACATCCGAAGCGCTGGTCTGCACCGCGCTCGGTAGGCCGGGCGCCACGCGAGCCAGCTCTTCGTGCGCCAAGTCGAGCGCGCCCCGCAGCGTCACGACGAACAGTTGCGACTCGAGCGTCTCGAGCGTCTTGTCGTAGGTGCGATGCAAGGCGTGTAGGATCGAATCGGTCGTGACCAGGACCGGCAGATCGCGCGAATAGATCGCGAAGTAGGCGGATCCCATCGAATAGCGCTGGGCGTGGTCCACGCTAACCAGGCCTTGCCTCGCGAACACGGCGTGCTCGGCGGCCGTCAATTTTAGATCACGAAAAATCCGATCGTAGTAAAGGACGCGCGTCGGATCGAAGCCGAGCGGCTCGTCTTGGGCTCGACGAATCCCGAGCTCGGACTCGAGGCGTGGGTAGTCGGCGCCGCTGTAGCGCTCGGCCAGCAATCGGAAGGTGCTGTCGACGCGCGCAGCCTGGCCAGGTGGCACGAGCGATTTCGGGGCAGGCTGCTTGCCCGGCGAGAGCGGCGGCTGTCCCTGACCCGCGCACGCGAACAGCAGGGCCGATGTCATGATCAAACGACGCAAAATCTACCTCCACCCTGGGCCATGGATAGCACGGGCCGGAGCTCGGTCCTGCGCGCGGAACCCGTTGCGATATGCGTTTTTATCAATCATTTCAAGCCACTATGAAACTATTGAGAAACGGCATTGGGGATGTCGAGAATGCGAGGTCAGCTCCGACGTCTTGGTAGAGGCGTGCCAGTTGGGGCGCGTTGAGCGAAAGGTTCGAGAGATGAAGTTCATGTTGATGATGAATGCGCCGCGCGGCGACGGAGACTGGGGCATGAAGCATTTGTCGATGGACGAGCTTAAGGCGCACATCGGCTTCATGAAGAACTTCATCGGCGAGCTGAAGAGCGAGGGCGTGCTCGTCGGCGCGGAGGGGCTGGCGCCTCCAGGAGCGGCCCGCATCGTGCGAGCAAGCAAGCAGGACCACTCGCCCGAGGTGACGGACGGCCCGTTCGCGGAGGCCAAAGAATTTTTGGCCGGCTATTGGATCGTCCATGTCGAGACGGCGGCGCAGGCCTACGCGATTGCGGCGCGCGCGTCGGTCGCGCCGGGACGAGGTGGCAAGCCGATGTACATTGCCATCGAAGTGCGTGAAGTGATGAGCGCGCCGCCGGTCGAGCCATGACGAGGGTCGCGACCGCCCAGCCAGGCCGACCGCATGGCTGATTCACACGAGCACTTGTTGCGCGAGCTGGCGCCGCAGGTGCTCGGCGCAGTCGTGCGCCGTTATGGCGATTTTTCGGCCGCCGAAGACGCCGTACAAGAGGCGCTGCTGACGGCGTCGACGGACTGGCCGAAAGACGGCGTGCCTGACCACCCGCGCGGCTGGTTGATTCAAGTCGCCGCGCGCCGTCTCACTGACGAGGTCCGCGCCAATATCGCGCGCCGGCGCCGCGAGACCGAGCTCGTCGCCGAAGCGCCGTTGGACGAACAAATCGCGCCCGCGCCCGACAGCGAGCACGAACCCGAAAAGGAAGACACCTTGCTGCTGTTGTTCATGTGCTGCCATCCGGCGCTCACGCGCACTTCCGCAATCGCGCTTACGCTACGCGCGGTGGCGGGGCTCACGACGGCCGAGATTGCACGAGCCTTCCTGGTACCGGAAGCGACCATGGGGCAGCGCATCAGCCGCGCCAAGCAGCTGATCAAAAAGTCGGAGGTCGGCTTCGTGATGCCGAGCGAGAACGAGCGCGACGAACGCCTGGAGGCGGTGTTGCACGTGCTGTACCTGATCTTCAACGAAGGCTACGCGGCCAGTGGCGGCGATAGCCTGCAGCGCGTCGACCTCTCGACCGAAGCGATTCGGCTGTCGCGCGACGTGCAGCGGCTCCTGCCCGACAACGGCGAGGTCGCCGGTTTGCTGGCGTTGATGTTGTTGACCGACGCGCGACGTCACGCGCGCACGGGACCGAGCGGAGAGCTGATACCGCTCGACGAGCAAGATCGCTCGCTTTGGGACCGCCACGCGATCGACGAGGGCGTGGCGATGGTGAGCCGCGCGTTGTCGCAAGGCGCCGTCGGGGCGTACCAGTTGCAAGCCGCGATCGCCGCGTGTCACGACGAAGCCGAGCGCGTTGAGGACACGGATTGGCCGCAAATTTTGGCCTTGTACGGCCTCCTGAAGCGGACGAGCGACAATCCAATGCTGACCTTGAACCAAGCCGTTGCGGTCGCGATGGTCCACGGGCCACAGGCCGGCCTCCAGCTGCTCGAGACGCTCGACGCCGATCCGCGTGTGGCGGCCCACCACCGCTTGGCCGCGGTGCGCGGTCACCTGTACGAAAAGGCCGGCGACCCCGCCGCAGCGATCGAGAGCTACCAGACAGCTGCCGCGCTCACGTCCAGCGTGCCCGAACGTGACTACCTTCTGCTGAAAGCTGCGCGCCTGCGCGAGCTCGCGCACTGAGCTTCCTCGACGGCGCCGGCGATTGAAGCCGGTCACGGCGGCCTGAGCGGCAGCAACGGCGACGCGCCGCCCCACTCCGACCACAATTCCGCGGAGTTAGAATATTGCTGCCGCAACGTCTGGCGCTAAGCCGCCGAGCGCGGCACTTCACCCAGCGTGAAGATCACTGCGCAGTCGAGCGAGAACTCGCCATCTCCGCAGCGTGTGCGCAGCTCGGCCTGAATGCGCGGCACGACCTCGGCGAAGCCGGCCTCGCCGAGCTTCTTCTTCAACAGCGCGATCGGCGCCGCTCCGCGCTCGAAGGTTCGCCAATAGTCTTCGACCGACGCGTACTTCACGCTCGATTTGAAGAGCTGGGTCCGCGCGCGCTCGAAGCCCGCCGCGTCTAGCTCAGCCTCGCACTTTTGGGGATCTTGTGTGGGGAGAGGCCCGTTCGGTCGCGGCAAGTCAGGCAACGCGGCGCGAATCGCCTCCATGCCCACGCCGAGCAGGCTGTTCTGCTCCGGCGTGGCCCAGCTGCTGATCAGCACGCGTCCGCCCGGCACGACCACGCGGTACAGCTCCTCGAGCCCACGCTTTCGGTCATCGAACAGGAACAGCCCGAACATCGAGACCGCCGAGTCGAACGAGCCGTTGCCGAACAACAGCTCCTGGCCATCCATCAGCCGCACTTCCAGATTGTGCAGGTGGGCGCGCATGACGTGGCCACGCAGTCGTTCAATCATCGCCTCCGCAAAATCAATCGCCACGACGCGGTGCACGCGCGGCGCGAGCCGCACGGCTAGCGTTCCGGGGCCCGTCGCGACGTCGAGCACGGTGTCTTCCTTGTCCGGTGCCAGAAGCTCGATCGCGGCTTCCGTGAGTTCGGGCAGCTGGTCGAAGAACGCTTCGTCGTAACCGGCGGCGACCTCATTCCACGGGCCCGGCTCGGTCAACGGATCTTTGGGCGGCGGCCCCACCGAATGCATGGGCGCATCCTACAGCTTGACGCCCCCAATCGGCATGACGCCGAGCAGCCGGACGGCAGATTTCCTCAAAACCCGCACGATTTGTGCTCGCTGACAGCGAACGGAGTCAGGGCAGTCAGGGCACTAACTTGACGTGCTGTGAAGCATTTTGCCCTGCCTGACGCAATCTGGACATGTCAGGCTTCATGCGCGCCGCGGGTTCGGCGCAGGAGAGATGTCATGCGAGCTTCTTATACGCTTGTCGCCCTAGTTTCCGCCTTGCCGCTGCTCAGCTCCGCCACGGCCTCCGCTCACTTCGGGCTGACTGTGCCGCCTTCGACGAAACCGGCTGACAAGGATGGTAAGGGCGCGCCGCCGTGCGGACCCGATACTGCGCAAGCCGGAACTCCGATGGCAGTGCAGGGCGGACACGACTTGGACATCAGCTTCGACGAGGGGGTTTCCCACGATGGATTTTACAGGATCGCGCTCTCGCTGCGTCCTCTCTCAGAGATCTACGATCTTGGCAAAGTCCCGACGCCAGGGAAGTTTTTCCCGGTCGACAACGTGGTGAAGGATAAGGACGGCAACATACTGCCGCCGGACAAGTCGACCGGCGTGCAATCGGCTAGCGCCGAGTTCGCCGCCAATCCCGTTTTCCCGGTGCTTGCCGACAACATGTTTCCGCACACGGGCGCTGCCACCAGGCCCTGGCTCGGCAAGGTGAAGCTCCCAAATGTGAACTGCGATCGCTGCACGCTGCAGGTGATCCAGTTCATGGCCAAGCATGGCTGGAACGACGGCGGCGGCTATTTTTACCACCACTGCGCCGAGATCAAGATCACTGCGGACCCCGCACTGCCGATCTTCGATCCAGCCGCGCCCGGCGGGACTGGTGGCTCCGGTGGCATGGGCGGGAGTGGCGGAGCTGCTGCTGGCGCGGGCGGAAGCAACGGCGGCAACGGCGGTGCAAGCGCTGGTACTGGCGGCATCAGCGCGGGCGGCACTCCAGCGACCGGCGGCACGACTGCTTCCACCACGGCCGGCACGGCCACGACCGCCGGCACGACCACGTCCGGCACGGCAGGCACTCCCGGCGCTGCCGGCACGGCTGCCAATCCCGGCACGGGTGCGCCGCAAGACGACTCGAGCTGCGGCATCGCCAAGCGCTCGCAGGGCACGGCCTCGGCGTTGGCCGCGCTCGGCATCTTGTTCGCACTTGGTCGCCGGCGTCGCGCGCGCTAACTACGTCTGTCGATGAAGACAGATCCACGCGTCGACGCGTACATCGCCAAGGCGGCTCCATCCGCGCAGCCGCTCTTGGCGGAGGTGCGAAAACGCATCCACAAGGCTTGCCCGGACGCGACCGAGACCATCAAGTGGAACGTGCCGTTCTACGAGGCGACGCCATCGAGCTTGCCGCCGCAACCGTGTGCGTCGACGCGACACGCGTTTACGCCAGCGGCTTCTCCGGCGGCGGTCGCATGAGCTCCCAACTCGGCTGCAAATTGCCCGAGATGATCACGGCAATTAGTCCAGTCGCGGGCGTGCGCTGGCCCAGTCCGTGCCCGGGTCGCACCGTACCGATGATCGCCATTCACGGCTTGGCCGACACCACCAACGCCTACGCCGGCGAAGGCCCGACTCATCCACGCTGGAACGAAAGCGTCGAAGACGCGGTGCTCGGCTGGGCAACCAAAGACGGCTGCAACCTCACCCGCCAAGTCGACGATCCAGCCGGGCCGCTGTCGAGCTACACGTACACCCAATGCCAAGACGGCGCCGCAGTGAAGTTGATTCGCATGGATGGCGTCGAGCACGGCTACCCCACCGGCGCGCCGCTGCACGCCGCCAAGGAAGTCTGGGCTTTCTTGAAGGCGTACACGCGGCACTGAGCGGCGAACGTAACGTCAGCTGCGCTTGGCAGCCTCGAACTCGGGCAAGAGCCGCTCCGCGCGCTGTTCGCCCAGCACCTGTTGCGCCTTGGGAAAATAGTCACTCTCTTCCTGGTCAACGTGCTGGTCAACCAGCTTCGCGAGTCGCTCGAACGACGGCGTCCAACTCGCGCTGTCGAAAGACAGCGCATCTAGCTCAGCGATCGCGGCTTCGATCTCGCTAGCGTGGTGCGCATGCGCCGAGGCGATGGCGGCGGTCTCCGGGAACTCCGCCAACGCCGGATACACGACCTTGAGCTCGCCCTTTTCGTGAGCCATCAGCTCGCTGCGGATCGTCGGATAGAGGCTGGCGCGAACCGCCGTGTCGGAGCTCATCCCGACGCGCTTGATCAGCGCCCCCACTTTGCCGTGCTCCTCCATCAGGTGCATGAACACCCCGGTCAAGCCCTTGTAACCAGCCTTCACGTCCTTGGCCGCTCCCATCACTCCTGCCACGATTTTCTCGACTGTATTGGGCATAGTTGCCTCCTTTGAGACCGGCTCACCGAGCAATCGCCGTGCCAGGACGCGCGAGGGCGGACGATGCCTCGAACGAGCGAGACTTACGCCGATTGCGATCGCCTCGAACTGACGCTACGCATCGTCGACTATGGCAAAAACGATCATCGTGGGCGGTTTTGGTCCGGGCATTGCCACAGCGGTGGCCGAGAGATTCGGGACCGCAGGCTTTGCCGTCGCGCTCGTCGGCCGAAACGCCGAACGGCTCGCCGGGGGCGTCAAGGCGCTCGAAACCAAGGGCATCACCGCCGCCGCTTTCGTTGCCGACCTCGGCGACCCCGCCGCCGTCAAAACCCTGATCGGCAAAGTGCGCGAAAAGCTCGGTGCGATCTCGGTGCTGCATTGGAACGCCTACTCGAGCGCCGCGGGCGATCTTTTGAGCGCCGACGTCGCTGCTGTCCACAGCGCGCTCGACGTCGCGGTCACGGGCCTACTCACCGCGGTGCAAGAGTCACTGGCTGATCTGAAGCAAGCCAAGGGCGCCATCTTGGTCACCAACGGCGGCCTGCTGTTCGACGATCCGAACATCAACGACGTGTCGGCCAAGCGCGGCTTAATGGGCTTGGCGCTCGGCAACGCGGCCAAGCACAAGTTGGTCGGGATGCTGGCCGCCAAGCTCAAGCCGGACGATGTCTACGTCGGTGAGGTGATCGTGACCGGCACGATCAAAGGCAGCGCCTTCGATACCGGTCACGGCAACCTCGACGGCTCGGTCGTCGCCCAGAAGTTCTGGGATCTTTACAGCGCCCGCAGCGAAATCGTCGCAAAGGCGTAGCTCGTGTGGATCCCGATCGTCCTCGGGCTGCTGCTCCTCGTTGGCTATCTGCTTTGGGTGCGAAAGCAGGAGCTGTTTCGGATTTCAATCCGTGACGGCAAGCAGACGGTGACGCGCGGCTACGTGCCGACCGCGCTGCTCAGCGACTTTGGCGCGGCCGTGCGCGGCGTCGGCCAGGGAGAAGTGCGTGCGCACAAGGGCGAAGGTAGCGCCCGGCTCAGCTTCAGCGGCCAAATCGACGTGGGAGTCGCGCAGCGGCTGCGCAACATCTTTGGTCTCTATCCGGCGGCGCGGCTGGGGGCGCCACGCATCGACAAACGCCGCGCGGTGTCGGACGCGTTCAACCTGGCGTGGCTCATCTCCCTATTGCGCAATTTCTTCCGCTAACGGGTTGCCTCAACCCCGGCCGACGTAGGGCATTTTCGTGGCCATGATCGTCATGACCAGAATGTTCGCGTCGAGCGGTAGGTTTGCCATGTGCAAGATCGCGTTGCCGACGTGCTCGACGTCGATGCGCGGTTCTTCCATGACGCTGCCGTTGGCTTGAGGCATGCCTTTGGTCATCCGCTCGGTGAGCTCAGTCGCAGCGTTGCCGATGTCGATTTGGCCGCACGCGATGTCGTATTTGCGGCCATCGAGCGCGGTGCTCTTGGTCAAACCAGCCACGGCGTGCTTGGTGGCAGTGTACGGCGCTGAGTTGACGCGCGGTGTGTAGGCCGAGATTGACCCGTTGTTGATGATGCGGCCGCCGCGCGGGGTTTGGTCGCGCATCAGCTTGAAGGCGGCTTGAGTGCACAAGAACATGCCCGTCAGGTTGACGGCCACGACTGCCTGCCATTGCTCGAACGTCACGTCTTCGAGCGGTACCGGCGGCCCACCGCGGCCGGCGTTGTTGAACAGCACATCCAAACGTCCGAACGCCTCGCGCGTCTTGGCGAAGAGCGCGTTGACGGAATCCGGTTGCGTCACGTCGGCAGCCACCGCAAGCGCGCGTCCAGCTCCCGCCCCCGCTGCCTGCAGCGTGCCGTCGAGCGCGTCCGGGCGGCGCCCGGCCAGTACGACCCGGTAGCCGTCCTCCAAGAGCGAAAGCGCTGCCGCGCGGCCAATGCCAGAACCCGCACCCGTAACCAGCGCGACTCTATCGTGCGTCGTCATTCGCCAAGCATAGCCGGTCGCCAGGCGCGTCCGCGAGCGCGACGGCCAGCTCAGGTTCGCCAGCGAATTGGCCGACCTGGCTTGTAGACGCAGGTCAGGCCGGTCGTTATTGAGCCGTCCAAATGCTCGCCGAGCTCGGGATGTACTGTGCGAACGCGTGCGATTGCGTCGCGCAAGCGCGCGGTCACGGCTTTGCGCGCGCGCTCGGCGTCGTTCGGAAAGACGCGCCGGCGCATGCCGAGCCCTGCGGCCGACGACAACTCCGACAAGAGCGACTGCCGCTCCGTGCTCAGCCTCTCGAGCCGCGCCATGTCGCCATGCGCCTCGGCTTCGCCCAGCTCAACGTCGATGTCGCGCAGGCGCTGCCGAAATTCCTGCCGGGCTTGCTCGTCGAGCAGCGGCTGCTCCGAAATGTGTAGCGCGCCCTGCGGCGCACCTTCAGCCAGCGTCAACGCCGTGATGCCGGTGCCCGGATTCTGCACCAACGTCGCGATGTCGGCCAAGCCCTTGGCGTGCTTCAAATGTTGACGGCTGCCAGCCCAACCAATCGCCCACACGTCGCCGCTGCGCACCAACTCGGCGTCATCGGCCGGGGTGCGTGCGGGCTCGACGCTACCGTCGGGGCTTAAAAACTCGAGCACGGTGTCGAGCACGGAAGGCCCTTCGAACCAAGGCAAGTGCACTTGGCCTTCGAGCGTCACCATCGTCGCGCCGGGAATGCGCGCCGCTACGTCGCGGCCTGCCTCGAGCGGAATCGTCCGGTCCTGAAGGCGGTGGATCACCAGCGTGGGAGCTTTGATCTGCGGCGCCAGCTCGCGCACGTCCATCGCGTAGAACAGCGCCAATAGGTCGGCCGAAGCGTCCGCCGACGCGGCGGCAAACTGACTGCGCGTGAAGCGCCGCGCTTCGTCTTCGGTCACGCCCGGCGCCAAGATCGCGGTCAGCGTCTTTGCGCCGAGCCGCCAGTGCGCCCGCACCAGGCCGATCATCGCCTCTTGCACCTCGGGCGTGGCGATCTGCGAGCCGGTCGCGAACGTGCCGTACAGCACCAAGCGCGAGACGAGCTCCGGATAGAGGGCAGCAAACGCGGTGGCGACCGGCCCACCGAATGAGCCGCCCACGAGTGCGACCTTTTCGGCGCTGACATGCTCGACCACGCTCTTCAGCTCGGCAACTTCTCGTTCGAACGAGAAGTCGGTACGCGTGCGGTCACTCAGGCCAACGCCGGTGTGATCGTAACGTACGACTGTAAAACGCGCGGCCAAGCGCTCGTGAAAGGCGCGTAGCTTTGGCTCCTCGGCGTCGTACTCCAAATGGCTCACGCACCAAGGCGCTAAGACCACGACCGGTCCCGAGCCCTGAACTGCAATTGCGATTCGCTGTCTGTCCCCCACCGAACAGAAGCTGATCTGAGACCTGTTCTGCATGCGGTGCTTAAGTAGCTGAGCCTGCGGTTACTAAAGCCACGGCGCCCCAAGCGCCACCCTCTTTTACGTGGCACGCGCGAGTTTGTTTCACTCAACCAGCACGCTCGAGGCTTCGAAATTCGTAGTACCGCCAGAACGATTCTGGCGCAGAATTTGTCTGCAAAGTCGCGACTCTCCTGCAGAGACCTCGGTAGCGGCATTCGGTATCGCCGTACACCAACGTTACTAATCAGCGTGCTGCAGAGCTGCGCCGAGCTGTCCGAAACCGACGCGAGAAAACTCAACGCACGGCGCGCTTCTCACGCGGTCGATTTCGTGATCCGCCGCGAGCGCGGAATGCATACACCAACGTCGACGGCAAAGCCCCGACTACGAAGTTTCTCGCAGTCGCGCACCGAAGCGTTCACGTCCATCACGCGTGGCGCGAGGACTTACTGGCGTCTGAACTCCAACAGCTGCCGTGTCAGATCCGAAGCCCGCTCCCGATGAGCGGCGTCGGCTCGGCGTTGTGCGAGAACGCGTCGCCGAGCTCGGAGCCCCAGACCACGTTGTCGAGCAAGGTGCCGTTGCCTTCCGGCACCGCGTCGAGCTTGGCCCACAGCGACGTGAACACCTTGGGGCTCGGCCGCCTACATCGAGTACCGGTAAGCGCCAACGCGGGGGCCGGCTTTCTGGGGCGTGAGTACGAAGCTTGGCCCCTGGAGCTAGGCTCATGCCACTAACACTCACGATGCTCAAAGGCCGACCTGCGCCGCGCGCCCGACTTGCAGCCACCTTACTAATTCCGGCACTCTCGTCGGTACTGGCCATCCCGAGCGCTGCCGCAGCTCCAATCAAGGTCGCGTGCATCGGCGAGCACACCACGCACAGCCACGCCTTCCCGGCTACCAATCGCGAGACTCAGCCGGCGGGCGCACAGGAGTACCCGGCCCAGCTGCAGACCCTGCTCGGCCCGGGCTACGAGGTTCGCAACTTCGGCGACTGCTGCGCGACGGCCCTGCAAGGCTACACCGTCGCCGAGACACACCCGTACATCGCCGGCGCCAACGCGGGCGACGGCGTTGGCTACAAAGAGAGCATCGCGTTCCTGCCCGACGTCGTGATCATCGGCTCATGGGGTCGGCACGATTGGGGTCTAAACAAGGCCCCCACGCAGGTCTTCACGCTGCAAGGCTTTCAGGATGGCTATGAGGATCTGGTGAAGCGTTACCAGGCGCTCTCGACCCACCCCAAGGTCTTCGTCTCGCTGCCGATTCCGATTCTCAACGGCCAAGGCGACATGCCCGATCAAGGCGTGAAAACCATGGATGTCTTGCCCAGCGTCAACGCGGTCGCGGAAAAGTACAAGCTACCGATCGTCGATCTTTACGCACCATTTTTCCACCACGCGGAGCTGTTCAAGCAAGCGCCGGATCCAAAGAACGAGGGCGAAGGCGAGCACGTCACGAACGCGGGTTTGACCGTAATCGCGAACGCCGTCTACGCGGCGATGCAGAAGGATTTGATGAGCGGCGGCGGCGCGGGTGGCGCTGGCGGCAGTGCTGGCGCAAGCGGGAGCGGCGGCACGGCGCCGGGAGCGGGCGGCACGGCGGGAGCGGGCGGCGTCGGTGGCACGACCGACGCGACGGCGGGCGCAGGCGGTGTGACCGGTGGTGGTACTCCGGGTACCGCGGGCGAGGTTGCGGTGAGCGGGCAAGCCGGCACCACGACCACATCGACGACGGCGGGCACGAACGGCACGCTCACGGCGCCCAGCGACAACTCAGCCGCCGGTTGCGGTTGCCGCACCGCGGGCGGCAGCCAAGCGCCGAACCGTACTATCGCGCTGCTCAGCGGCTTCTTGGTCTTGGGGCTGCTCGCGCGACGTCGGCGTTGAATCAGCCGGCGGCCGCTGTCACGCTGACGCCCTGCACTAAAGCCAGGCGCCGGTTTCCGGTTTGCTTCTGGACAGCAGTCTTGGCGCCGAGCCGAACGCGGAGCCGGTGGAAATGCGCATTTCGCGGTACGGGCGAAGAAACCGGAGCCGGAACCGACGCGCGTGCTACGGTTCCCTCGACGCCTGGGTGGCCATCCCCCCCCCGGTCGCTTAGGCGTCACTTCAATTCGCTTCGCGCCTCCGCCGAAGCCCGAGTCCGCAACCCGGTAGTTTTGCATACCCTGGGGGTATAGCGTCACCGCCACCGCGGCATTTTGCCGCGCGGCGACTCAACGTCCGCCGTGCTTACCTGGAGAAGGTGGAGACCGGAGCACTTCCGCAGGGCGGCACAGCGTGGGCGACGGCACGCGGACGCCTGGGGATTTGGGTGCCGAGCCCCACCGTGCTGGTGGTCGCGCTGCGGGGCTTCGGCGACGCCTCGTTCGCCGAGCCGATCTTGAAGGCCCTGGACACGCTGTCGAAGCGCGACAGCCTCCACCTGTTCGTGGATGCCGATGGCTTCGTCAATTACCAGTCATCGCTGCGCACCCAGCTCACGACCGGATTCTTTGCGCACCGTCGCCGCCTCTCTCTGCAGGTCATGCTCAGCTCGAAGCTGGTGGCGATTGGCGTCAGCGTCGCGAACCTGGCGCTCGGCGGCATCGTGACGACCACCACCGATCGAGCCCATTTCATGGCCAAGCTCGACGCCTGCGTGTTCGAGAATCGCGTCGTCGGCTTCTCGAGCAGCACGCTGGACGCGCTCCGCTTCGACGCGGCCTGAAAGCACGCGTGCGCAAGGGCTGCGCTGGCCCGCCGCAAGACCTGCGCGTCGCCGGCACCCAGCCACAAAATGCCGCAGTTTCCGCCGCCGGTACAGCCGTTGCAAAGCCCCGGCCAATGCCGAACGGGCCTCGCCCTGCGACACCACCTGGATACCTGGCCTGCGCGCTGCTGTTAGCCGCCTGCGGCGCACCTGCTCCGGTGGAGCTTGCAGACGAACCACCGGGTTGGGCGGACGAGATCGCGCTACCGACGGTCACCGACCTGAATTCCGACCCGCACATCCTCGAGGTGAACATCGAGGCGCGGCTGTCCGACGTCGAGATCGTGCCCGGCCAGCTGACGACGCTCTGGACCTACAACGGCGGCATGCCCGGTCCGCTGCTGCGCGCGCAAGTCGGTGATCGGCTGATCGTCCATTTCAAGAACTCGTTGCCGGAGCCGACCTCGATTCATTGGCATGGCCTGCGTATCCCCAACGACATGGACGGCGTGCCTGAGAAGCCGTACGCACCTGTCGCGCCTGGCGCGACGTTCGACTACGACTTCGTACTGCCCGACGCTGGAACTTACTGGTACCACCCGCACTACGCGTCGGCAGAGCAGCTCGGCAACGGCTTGTTCGGACCGATCATCGTCGATGACCCACACGAGCCGCAAGGCTTAGGCGATGAGACGGTCATGGTGCTGAGCGATCTGGGTGTCGACAGCCACGGCGTCCTCGAGCCGGCCAACGGCGGCGGCGATTTCGGTACGCTGTTCGGGCGTGAAGGCAACCTCATGCTGGTCAATGGCAAGGCGCTACCCACGCTGCACGTGCGCGCCGGAGCTCGGCAACGCTGGCGCGTGATCAACGCGGCCAAGGCGCGCTATTTCGAGCTGGCGCTGCCCGGCAATCATTTCACCCGGATCGGCGGCGAAGGCGGTCTGCTCGAGGCGCCACAGACTCTGGATTCTCTGTTGCTCACGCCCGCGCAGCGCGCGGACGTGCTGCTCGAACCGACACCCAGCGCGGGCTCGAGCGAGCTGACCTTGCGTTGGCACGCCTACGACCGCGGCTTCGGTACGGCCTACAATCGGCCGGACGAAGACCTGCTGCACCTGGACTTCGTTGGCGACGGCATCCAGGCCAAGCCCTTGCCGGTACTGCACCGGGATATTCCGGCGCTCGACGTCAGCGACCGTCGCGCGATCGACATCGCGCTCACGCTCGACGTCACGGCCGCGGGTGACTTGGTGATGGGCATCAACGGTGTACCTTCGTGGAATGCCGATCACATCATGACACCGCTCGGCGAACGGCAGCTCTGGACGATCAAGAACACCTTCGACTGGGACCATCCGTTCCACCTGCACGGTTTTTTCTTCCAAGTCCTCGACGTGAATGGCGTCGCGCCAGCCGTCCGCGAGTGGCGCGACACGATCAACGTGCCGGTCGATGGCACCGTGCGCTTCGCCGTCGACTTCGACGCCCGTCCCGGCATGTGGATGTTCCACTGTCACATCCTCGACCACGCCGACGCCGGGATGATGGGCATGGTTCACCTGCAATGAAGCGAACCAGCGATCTTTGCGCGCCCCCGAAACCCTGCTGACCAGCGTGAGACTTGCGCCGCGAGGCGGCGAAGCGCGATGCTGCAGCGTTTCCGCATTGCATGTCTGACAGGAATTCACTCCTCTCGCTGTTCCCGCAGCGCCCGCGCTTGCCGCTGCATTTTCCGGTAGCGGTAGCGCTGCGCAAGGCGCTGAAGCAGGGCTACCACGCAGCCGATTTTCGGGCCGACGCGCTGGCGGGCTTGGTGGTCGGCATCGTCGCGCTGCCGCTGTCGATGGCGCTAGCGATCGCCGTTGGCGTGCCGCCGCAACATGGCCTGTACACCGCGATCGTGGCCGGAATAGTCGTGGCCGTGACCGGTGGTTCCAAGTTTCAGATCACGGGCCCGACTGCGGCGTTCGTCGTCGTCTTGGCGCCGATCGTGTCGCGCCACGGGCTTTCGGGGCTGCTGACGGCGGGGCTGATGGCGGGCGTGCTCTTGGTGCTGATGGGGGTAGCGCGCTTCGGCAAGCTGATTCAGTTCATCCCTCACCCCGTCACGACTGGTTTCACAACCGGGATCGCGACCGTGATCGCGACGTTACAGATCAAGGACGTGCTGGCGCTCGCGATCCCGCACATGCCCGAGACCTACCTGGAGAAACTGAGGGCGATTTGGAGCGCGCGAGCGTCGGCGTCGCTGGCAGATTTTGCGGTCGCGGTGGTGATGTTGACGCTCCTGCTCGCGGTGCCGCGGCTGTTCCCGGCCTTCACGCGGCGCGTGCCAGCACCGTTGATCGGCCTGGTCGTCACGTCGCTCGGTGTCGCCGCGATCACGCATTTTTGGGCGCAATTTGCGCCTGCGACGATCGGTAGCCGCTTCAGTACCGTCGTCGATGGCCACGTCTTGCGCGGGATCCCGGCGTTGCCGCCACGGCCGATGCTGCCGTGGGGTGCGGGCGCGCTGCCGCTCGGTGCGCTCAGCCAGCTCGGCTCGGCCGCCTTTGCGATCGCCATGCTGGGCGCGATCGAATCATTGCTGTCGGCTGTGATTGCCGATGGCATGACCGGCAAGAAACACGATCCGGACGCCGAGCTGATCGGCCTCGGCATCGGTAACCTGATCGCTCCGTTCTTCGGTGGCATCGCCGCGACCGGCGCGTTGGCGCGAACGGCGACCAACGTGCGGGCTGGAGCGCGTTCGCCGATCGCGGCGGTGGTGCACTCGGTGGTGGTCTTGTTGGCGGTCGTTTTGCTCGCACCGCTCGTGGCCTACGTACCGATGGCGTCGCTGGCCGGGCTGCTGCTGCTCGTGGCCTGGAACATGTCTGAGGTGAAGCATTTCTTGCACGTCACGCGCGTCGCGCCGCGCAGCGACGTGGCGGTGCTGGTCACCTGCTATCTGCTGACGGTGTTTTTCGACATGGTCGTGGCCGTGTCGGTGGGGGTCGTGCTGGCCGCGCTGTTGTTCATGCGCCGCACGGCCGAGCTCACGTCGTCGCGCATCCTGGACGGCACCGGCGCCGAATCCGAGCATGATTTGCCGCCCGGCGTCGTCGTCTTCGAGATCGCCGGTCCACTGTTCTTCGGCGCCGCACAGAACGCGATGAGCGCGCTGAGCCGCATCGGCGCGGGCACGCGAGTCGTGGTGCTAGCGCTCGGCAACGTGCCCTCGATCGACGCGACCGGTCTGGTCGCGCTGGAGAGTGCCCTCAAGCGTCTGCAGGACACCAAAACTCAAGTCGTGCTCTCGGGCCCGCTGCCACAGCCGCGCCAAGTCTTCGAACGCGCCGATCTACCCGGTCACTATACGCACGTGCGCTTCGCCCCCGATCTGCTGGCGGGAATCGCGCTGGCGCGTGAGCTGGGAACCGACCCAGCCAGTGCGCCTGGCTGATTGGACCATTTTGAGCGTACGCGCGTAGGTGAGCACCGGACCGGAGCGAAAACGAAGCCAGAGGCCAGGCTCAGCGAGCGTCCTCAACAGCTGAGATGAGACCAATCAGCGCCTGCGCTACGAGCTGTTCAATCGCGCCGGTGAGGCGCTGAGCCGCTTCAGACGCGCGGTACCGATCACGGCATGCACACCTTGCGGTTCTCGGAACCACCACCCGTCGAGCGGCAGCCGAACGCGGCGCCCGCGTAAGTGTGGCAGAACACGTCAGCGTCCGTGACCGTCGTCTTCTTTAGGTCGGCGTCTTCGCAGCTGACAAAGCAGTACATGTCGCCCGCGGACTCGAACGGGGCGCACACCTCGGCGTGTTTCGTCGGGCACTCGCCGGCGGCGGCGCAGCAGTCGGTGTCTTGCGTGCACAGGTGCGTGCAGTAGCCATCGGTAACCTTGTCAAGGCACACCGCGTCTCCGACCAATTCGCCGGCTTTGACCTCCGGGTAACATTGATCGACCGATTTACAGGCCTGGCCGGTGTTGGTGGGTGCCGGCCCGCCGTTATCGTCGCTGCCGCAGCCGGCAGCCAGCCATAAGCAACACAGGCCGAGCATCAGGGCGGCGCTGCGGGGGGAATTTCGCCGGGAGCGATTGGCAGATCGAGGGGAAGGCATCGGTTTGATGGGTGGGGGCCGCAGGATGTTTTTATCAAGCAATCTCAGTCCGGGTTTGGCCTAACGTGTTGGCGGAATGTTGGCTGAGGCAGCTTTGCTTGCCGTCCTATCCGTCGAGCGCGGACCAGGGGCGGAGGCGTGCCTGGACCAAGCCCACCTGAAACGCAGCGTCGAGCGGCGGCTGAAGCGGCGTGTGTTCGTTGTTGATGGCGAGGCCAGCTTGCGGCTCCACGTCGGTTTCACGGTCCACGGTGGCGAGACCGAGGCCCGCATCGAGCTCGCGAGCATCGACGGCACACCGCGCGGCACGCGGTCGCTCGTCACGACGGGTCATTGCTCGGCGCTGGACGATTCGTTGGCGCTATCGGTCGCGCTCTTGGTCGATGAGCCGCCAGATCCGGTCGAGCCCAAACCTGCCGACGGGGCGGGAAGACCAGCGCAGCCAATTTCGCCGACGGCTAAGGCGCCGGCAGCGCCTACGGGCGAAGCTCCCCCCTCACCGAAACGGGTGATCACCATCCCATCCGAGGTGGCTGCACCCCGCGAGCCGTGGCACGTGCGGTTCGGTGCCGCGGCCAAGGTAGCGTGGGGCACCTTGCCCGGCGTGCGCCCGGCAGCAGCCTTTTCGCTTGGTATCGTCCCGCGCGACTTCGCGCCGATCTTGTTACAAGGCGAAGCCTTTTGGCCAACGCGTGCCGCGCGTAACGCGACCTCCGGGGCGCGATTTCATCTACTGCGAGCCGCGTTGGCGCTGTGCCCCCCGCTCTGGTCCCGACCCAACGCAATGCTGGGCCTGTGCTTCGGCCAGCAGCTGGGATGGCTGACCGTAGAAGGCTACGGCTTCGACCACGACTCGAAGGAGCAGCGGCTGAGCTACGCGCTCACGGCGGGCGGGGAGGCCAGACTACGGCTCTTTCCCCCCGTCTCACTCCGGGGCTATGCCGGCGCCGAGGTTCCATTGGTACGCGACCGTTTCACGTCAGGCGGCCGTAACGCCGCCGAGCTGTTCCAACCCAGCCCAGTAGCCATGGCTGGTGAAATCGGCTTGGAGGCTCTGCTTTGGTAATAATTGCCACAGCGACCCGCCACGTACAGGGAAAGCTGCCCAGCCAAGGTTCATCCCGATGACCTCCGAGCTGAGCATGCGACAGATCTTCGATGAGCACGCTCGCTATGTCATCCGCACCCTTCGGCACCTCGGCATCTCCGACGCCGACGTCGACGACGTGGCGCAAGAGGTGTTCGTCACCGTTCACCGCAAGCTGCCCGAGTTCGAGGGCCGCTCGAAGCTCCGTACCTGGCTCTACGCGATCTGTTTACGCGTCGCGTCGGACCACCGCCGCCGCGCGTACATGGTGCGCGAGCGCGTCACCGACAGCCCGCCCATCGACACCGGGGAGCGCAGCGGCGACGAGCCCGACACGAGCCTCGAATCACGAGCCTTCGTCAACGAGCTATTGGCCGACCTCGACGACGACAAGCGCGCCGTGCTCGTGCTGTATGAAATCGAAGGCCTCACGATGCGCGAGGTCGCCGAAGTCGTCGGCTGTCCTCTGCAGACGGCGTACTCGCGGTTGCATGCCGCGCGTGACGTGGTCCAAGCCGCATGGCTCCGCTCACGAAAGGAGACCGGGTGATTGATCCGAAAGATCCGCCGCGTCTCCTCGATCCGTCGAGCGGAGCGGCAGCTGGTTTGCGTGACGCGCTGAGCACCGCTCAGAACGACGTCGGATCGGACGCCCAGGTTGCACGCCTCGCCGTGCGCCTCGGACCGCTCCTTGGTCTGCCCGCTGTGCTCGCGCCGCCGGCAGCGGCGGCCGCCTCCGGTCTCGGAGTGGCCGCCAAGCTGGGCCTGGCAAGCGTGGCACTGCTCGCCGCCGGTGGGGGAGCTTGGTTGCTCTCCGCACCCAAGTCCGCGCCCCCATCGGCACCAATCTCAGCGCCCGTGGCACCAGTAGCCGCGAGCCCACCAGCACCCGCAGTGCTCGAAGTTCCGGCCGTCCCAACGCCGCCGGCCGAAGCCGCAAGCGCCGAACCGCCGGGCGCTTCCAAGCCGGCGGCCAAGCCGACTCCGCCCGCTCAGCTTTCGGAGGCCGAGCTGTTGGAACAAGCCCGCAGCGGGCTGCGTGGCGATCCGGCGCGTGCGCTCGCTCGCGCGAACGAGCACCGCGGTCGCTTCCCCAGCGGCGCGCTGGTGCAGGAGCGCGAAGTGATCGCGATCAAAGCGCTACGCCTGCTCGGACGCACCGCCGAGGCCGACAGTCGCGCAGCGGCATTTGCCAAGGCGTTTCCGGGCTCGGCGTTTCAGCGTAAGCTGCAGCCGACTCCGTGAGCCGCACGCAAATATCCAAAGCTTGGCTGCGCGTCGGTAGCTGGGGCTCGCTCGGCGTGCTGCTCGCGCTCGCCTTTGGAAACGGCTGCGGCCAAACGGTCGAGGTCGGCCTCGACGACGCGCTCAGCTCGGGCGGCAAAGCTGGCGCAGCTGGCAGCGGAAACGGCGGAACGCTCTCGCTCGGCGGGCTTGGGGTTGCTGGCAGCGCAGTCGCGGGTTCGCTCAGCCAAGCTGGCGCACCCGCGTGTGAGCCGACTCTTTGCCGCGGTAAGCCGTACCAGTGCGGCAATTGCGCTGACGACGATGGCGACGGTTTGGTGGACGAACTCGACCCCGACTGCCTGGGCCCCTGCGACGACGATGAGCTCGGCTTGAGCACCGGCCTCGCGACGAATCAGTCGGCGGCCTGCCGCCAGGACTGCTACTTCGACGGCGACAACGGCCCCGGCAACGACAAGTGCGAGTGGAGCCACTCGTGTGATCCGCTCTCGGTGGCACCCGACTACCCACCGAGCGGCCAGGCACGCTGCAAATATGGGGCAAATATGGGCGTCGACTGCGCGGGTCTCTTTGCGACTCAGCAGAAGGCTTGCACCGACGTTTGCCTGCCGCTCGTCCCCAACGGCTGCGATTGCTTCGGCTGCTGCGAGCTGCCGGGCGGCAGCGGGAAGTATCACTTCATCGGCGCAGGTCGGGGCGCACAGGGTTGTCAGCGCGACACACTCGACGATCCCGTCGCATGTCCGCCCTGTACCTACGTGCCTAGTTGCTTCAACGATTGCGGCAAGTGCGAGACCTGCGTAGACAAGGCTCCCGATCCGAGCTGCAACCCGGGCAGCGCTTGTCCGCTCGGTGAACGGGCGTGTTCCCCAGCCGCCCCATGCGACTTTGGCGACTATTGCGTCACCGGTTGCTGCGTCAGAGCGCCAGAGCCTACGTAAGTCATCCGCGAGACCGCCGACGCTTTGCTGGCCCTATCAGAAAACCGCCGGACTGCTCCCACTTACGGTGCATAGACCCAAAGCGTCGTCAGCCTAGGTGCGACCGCGCAAGGGATCTTCGTTGCCAAAGGCGATTGGACGAGGTCTCACCGTGAAAAAAACTCCCGGCTTCATTTTCGGCGCTCTTATTGCGTTTTCGCTGCTTCAGGCACACTGCGGCGGCAGAGACGAAGGCGCGACTTCATCCAAGCCGACCGTCGGAGCCGCCGGCGAAGCGGGCGCTGACATGGTGAGCGGAGGCATCGGCTCCACGAATGGCGGAGCCTCTGCCACGGGCGGCAGTGGAATCACGAGCATTGGGGGCGACGGGCCGGCGAGCGGTTGCCTGGCGGCTGAAATACAGTGCGACGGGGCCTGCAGCAATCCGGCTACCGACGCGGCGCATTGTGGCGATTGTTCGGTGAGCTGCGGCGCGAGTGACGTCTGTGATCTTGGGTTGTGTGCGACGGTATGCACCACAGGGCTCACGCAGTGTGACGCCAGCTGCGTCAGCACGGACAGTGACGCGAGTCATTGCGGCAGCTGCAACACCAGCTGCGCGGCCACTCAAATCTGTTCCGGTGCAGCAGGCTGTACCTGCGACGCTGGGCTGACCGCGTGCGGCGACAGCTGCGTCAACATCGGCAACGATCCGGCCCATTGCGGGGACTGCGCCACGGCCTGTAAGACGGGCGAAGTCTGCACCGCGGGTGGTTGCGCCAAATCATGTGGCGCGGGACTCAGCGCCTGCAGCGGCGCCTGCATCGATCTGAACAGCGACCCGGGCCATTGCGGCGACTGCGCGACCGCCTGCACAGGCGGGGAGGTTTGCGCGGCCGGCAAGTGCGCCTGCGCCGACGGTCAAACGCTGTGTGCCGGTCAATGCATCGACACCACCGCGAATTTCCGGAACTGTGGGGCTTGTGGTACCGCCTGCGGCGCCGGCGAAGCGTGCGTGGCCGGGGCGTGCACGACCACCGGCTGCCCGACGAAGCAGCAGCTATGCGGCGGCGCTTGCTTGGATGTGACGAAAGATCCGAAAAACTGCGGCGCCTGCGGAAACAGCTGCACCGGCGGCCAAGTTTGCGACGCCGGAAGCTGCGCTTGCCCCAACGGCCTTTCGCTCTGCAACGGTGCGTGCGTCGATACCGCCACGAACCCCGCGTATTGTGGCGCCTGCACCAATGCCTGTGCTGCGGGCGAAGTTTGCTCGGCATCCACCTGCGCCATCACCTGCGGCGCAGCCGAGACGAATTGCGCCGGCGCGTGCGTCGATCCTCAAGCGGACAACGGTAACTGCGGCGGCTGCGGCATCGTCTGCTCCGCTGGAACGGTTTGCAACGGCGGCCAATGCAGCTGTCCCGCGAACACGGAGGCGTGCGGCACTCCACCGCAATGCACCAACACCAACGCAAGCCGCGCCAACTGTGGCGGGTGTGGCATCCAATGCGCCAAGGGCGAAGTTTGCTCAGACGGCGCGTGCGCCTGTGCAGGCGGATCCATGCAGTGCGGCGACCCCGGCACTTGCGTTAACGTCAAGGTCGATAAGGCGAACTGTGGCACCTGCGGCAACGTCTGCGCCGGCAAGTGCGCCAACGGCAAATGCAGGTAGTGCACTCGTAATCCGAAAGCTCTGGTATCCCGCCCCCCGAAACTCGACGAGCCTGCCGGGCAAGTCGGATTCGACAGTCCTCCGAAACACTTCGAAAGGGGGGCGGGACACCGCCATCATCGGGATCGCGGTCGACAGATAGTGGGCGAGATTCCGCGGGTTTATGAGTGCCGCACGCGGCTCCGCTCAATCGCAGACACGGCCACTAGCACTCAATAATTCCTGCCGTGCGTCGCCACTCACCCCGACATGAGGGCAAGCTTTAAACTCGCAACGGCTTCTGTGATTCTTGGATTGAGTGTCTGGGCCTGTGGTTCGGACGACGAAGGCTCGACCGGAGGTAGCGCCGGCACGGCCGGCATGTCCGGTGCAGGTGGAGCTAACGACACCGGGGGCACCAGCTCGACCGCCGGCAAAACCTCGACGGCGGGCAGCAACTCAACGGCGGGCACGAGCTCGACCGCTGGCACTTCTTCCAGCACCGGCGGCATGGGCATGGGTGGTGAGCCCGTCGTCGGAACAGCTGGCATGCCCGCGGCAGGCGGTGCTGGCGGGGACATGACCGCGATGGCCGGAGCGTCCGCCCTCGGTGGCGCACCAAGCATGGCAGGTGCGCCGGCTGGCGGCGCTGGCGGCGATGGCGCTGTCATCGTCGCGCCAAGCTGCCAGGGCGCCCCGCCTGCGTGCAACACGCTCACGCTCGTGCAATGCGCCACCGAAGCGGGCTGCGCTGATAGTCAGGCTCCCTGCACCGGCACTCCCGATGCCTGCAGCACGCACCTTAGTAATCCCACCTGCGCTCAGGCACAGGGTTGTACGACCGGCGCCAGCTGCAGCGGCACTCCGACGGCCTGTGCCGACCGCGCCACCGCTATCGCCTGTGACGACGGCTGCAACTGGGTCCCCTGCGGAGGGACCCCGACCGCCTGCAGCACCTTCAATGAGGCAACCTGCGTTTTGCACAATGGCTGCACTTGGCAGTGAGGCGTTCATAAAACGAACCTGCCGGGACCCACTCAAGGGTCTCGGCAGGAGACCCCTATGATGAACCTATCCAAGACGTGCCTTTTTTTGGTTTTGCCGCTGTCCCTGGCTTGGGCATGTGGGTCTAGCACCGACAATGGCAACGGCTCGAACACTGGTGCTAGTTCGGGCTCCGGTGCCACTGCCGGCACCCTCAACGTAGCCGGTGACGGCTCTATCATCGGCGGCGACAGCACCGGGACCGGGACTTCGACCGCCGGCAGCGTCAACGGCACTGGCGGCACCTTGAACGGCACCGGCGGTGTCGTCGCGACCGGCACCACCGCGTGCTCGGACGGCAAAGACAACGACGGTGACGGCTTGATCGACGGGTTCGATCCGGAATGCACCGGCGAAGCTGACAACGACGAAGGCAGCTTCGCGACCGGCATGCCCGGCGACAACAGAGATCCGAAGTGGCAGGATTGCTTCTTCGATGGCAATTCCGGCGCGGGCGATGACGGCTGCCGCTACGCCACGGGCTGCCTCACCGGCGACCTTCCGCAAACCGACAAGGACTGCAAGCTCACGGACGCCTGCGTCAAATTCTGCGCGCAGTTCGTGCCCAACGGCTGCGATTGCTTCGGCTGCTGCACCGTTCAACTGCCCAACGGCAGCACCGCCGACGTCCAAACCGTCGACACGTGCTCGGTCGACAAAATCGGCGACACGGACGCATGCCCGGTCTGCACCAAGTCCGACGCCTGCGGCAACACCTGCGGTCATTGCGAGCTCTGCCCCGGCAAAACGATCGCGGATTTGCCCGCTGATTGCGCTCCAACTGGCACTGGCGGAGCGGGCTCTACGGGCGACGGTGGCGCACCTGGCAACCCTGGCTACACCTGCGACGGTGGCGAGCAAGTCTGCGGCTCCGGTCTCGCACCGTGCCTTCTCGGCGCCTACTGCTCACTCGGCTGCTGCATCGTCAAACCACCGCGCTGAGGCGTGGCTGCTCCCTTATGGTTCTTGATGCCTGGGGATCGATCCTCGACTCGCGGCTTCGAGGCGTATCTGGGTCGCCGCCCGCAACCTCGCTGACCTGCCGAAACTAGCGACGCTCCATAGTATCACTTGATACTATTACTGAACACGTATCTTTCCCGTCGAATTGGGCGAATTGCGCTTCCAATTTGTGGCGGCAACCGACACAAATTTCGCCAGCTGTGGCTACAGGCTCGGCAGGGACGAGTCGGCGTTGCAGGGGCGTTCGGATTTTTTTAGGTGTGGTCGACGGTCGAGCGGGATCTCGCGGTGCTCCGAGCTCAGCTGCAAGCCGCGCTCGAAACATCGCGCGGCCGGTGGTTTACCTGGCGTCCGAGTACGACGGCTTCATCCCCGGGGCTACGCTCGACATCAACGGTGGCGTTTACTGCGCGCAGCGGGCATTACCCACGTGTAGTTGCGGCGGCCCCAGGCGGTGCCGGGGCACCCACTCATTTGCGCGTGGCGCAAACCCAAAGCGTGACGGGACAATTCGATTGTTTCACCCTTGTGGGCTATGCGCTCGATCCTACTTGGCGTTTGCGTGCTTGGGCTCGTGGTGGGATGCGGCGGAAACCCGGAGGTGGCCGACAACGGCGGCCTGGGCACGACCGGTACTGAGGGCGGCGCGGCAGGCGCACCGGGGAACGATCACGGGCCTGGGATCGACGTCAACGTCGGCGAGGGCGGGGCCGCCGATATGCCCGACTCCGTTTGCGGCAACGGTGTGCTCGAGTCCGGCGAGCTGTGCGACGACAAGAACACTAAGGACGGCGACGGCTGCTCCGCCGATTGTCTGACGCAGGATGAGCACTACGATTGCTCGAAGCCGGGCGAGCCATGCGTCGACTTGGTCGTCTGCGGCGATGGGCTGCTCGAAGACACCGAAGCGTGCGACGACGGCAACCTAGTCGACGGCGACGGCTGCGCGGCGGATTGCTCCGCCGTCGAGGGCGGCTTCGTCTGTCCGCGGCCGGGTAAGGACTGCGTCGCCCTGCCCGACTGCGGCAACGGCGAGCGTGAGCGCGGCGAAGCGTGCGATGACGGCAATATTGACGACAACGACGGCTGCTCCAGCACGTGCCAGCTCGAAGCCGGCTTTTTCTGCGCGCCCGGCATGCCGTGCAAACCGCTCAAATGCGGTGACGGCGTGCGCACGCCCGACGAGCAATGCGACGACGGCCAGAATCCGCCCCAAAACGGCGATGGTTGTTCCACCACCTGTCAGGTCGAACCAGGATTTCGCTGCGGCGTCGGCGGTTGCGCGGCGGTCTGCGGCGACGGCGTGCTGCGTGGCAGCGAGACCTGCGACGACCACAACCGTGTCAGTGGCGACGGCTGCTCGGCGGCTTGCAAGATCGAGCCGTTCACCGACTGCAAAGGCGCGCCCAGCGTCTGCACTTCGACGATTGCGTGCCCCGACGGCGTCGTCGAACCAGGCGAGATCTGCGATCCGCCCGGCACCGACGGCTGCTTACCGGGCTGCAAGAGCTTTGCGCCCGACGTCGGCGCGGCCGCTACCTGCGGCAACTCGATCATCGAGGCGGGCGAGCAATGCGACAAGCCGCAGCCTGGTTTGGGCTGCACCGCCGGTTGCGTAGTCGAGGACGGCTTCTCGTGCCCGCGGCCGAACGTGTGCTTTGCCCTGCCCAAGTGCGGTGATGGCGTGCTCAACGCCACGCTCGGCGAAGAGTGTGACGACGGCGACGCAGACCCTAGCGACGGCTGCGACAATTGCCAGGTCGTCCCGCCATTCAGCTGCTACGGCATCCAGCCGTCGGTCTGCATCCAAGAGGTGTGCGGCGACGGCGTCCGGACGCCGAGCGAAGCTTGTGACGACGGCGCCAACGGCGTCGGCTGCACCAATTGCCAGGTCGACGCGGGTTGGATCTGCCCGGTTGAGGGCCAAAAATGCGTCGAGCGCTGCGGCGACGGCTTGAAGGTGGGCAGCGAAGAGTGTGACGACAAGAACACCGTCAACGGCGACGGCTGCAACTCCAGCTGTCGTATCGAGCCGTTCTTCGCTTGCCCGACGGTTGGCGCGGCGTGCAAGCCCACGGTTTGTGGGAACAACCTGGTCGAAGCCGGCGAGACCTGTGACAAAGGTGACGTGATCGGCGGCGACGGCTGCGGTCCCACCTGCCAGGAGGAGCCGACGATCACGCCGGGCCCGAACCCCACGGTCACGCTCAAGGGCTGCGGCGACGGTTTGATCACCGGTAACGAGGTCTGCGACGACGGCAATACCGTCGACGGCGACGGTTGCAGTGCCGATTGCAAGACGGTCGAACCGGAGTGGACCTGCTCGGACTTCGTCAAGCTCCCGCTTTCGGTACAGATCCAGGTCACCTACCGCGACTTCAAGCAACGCGGCTCGAGCGGCGGACACACCGACTTCGAACACGACCCGTACGGCTCCGACCGCGACGTGCCCGGTCCGGTTTGCAAGAACAACTCGACCGAATGCACGGCGCTGCCCGGCGTTACTTGCCCAGCCGGCACGTGTGGCCACCTCGATGCCGAGGGCAAGCCCGCGTTTCACCTAGCCAACGGCAAGGGCACGATCACCAGCCCCGAACGGTTCTCACTCTGGTACCGCGACACCAATCAGAACAGCGTTGTCGGCGACAATGGCGTGATCGGCGTTCAACCGATCGTAAGCTCGCTCCAGCTCGATCAGCAGGGCGCCACGACCTCGGACGTGTACCAATTCAACAGCAACAACTTCTTCCCGCTGAACGGCTTGGGTTTCGGCAACGACGGCAACGGCCAGAATTTTCACTTCACCACCGAGCTGCGCTATTTCTTCCAGTACAAGGGCGGCGAGACGCTCACCTTCACGGGTGATGACGACGTCTGGGTGTTCGTCAACGGTCGCCACGCCGTGGACATTGGCGGCGTGCACGGCGCGCGGTCCGGCCGCGTGATCTTGGGCGACGACGGCGGCGCGGGCGCGACCGATAGCGACTGCTCGGTGCACGGCGGTGGGCTCGGTGCTTGCGCGCTCGAAGCCAACGAAATTGCGAGCAACGACGACACCCGCTTCGGCCTAACCAAGGGCGGCATTTACGAAATCGTGCTGTTTCAAGCCGAGCGCCACACGACGCAGTCCAACTTCCAGCTGACGCTGGCCGGATTTCTCCCGCCCCGCACCTACTGCACGCCGAAATGCGGAGACGGCAAGGTCGTCGGCGCTGAAGTTTGCGACGACGGCAAAGCCAACAACGTCGACGGGGTCTCCGGCAAGTGCAACACGACCTGCACGGCCCGCGCGTTCTGCGGCGACGGCGCCGTGCAAACCGGCGAGGTCTGCGACAACGGCACGAATCTCGACCTGTATTGGGACGGCAAAACCAACGGCAAGTGCGCGCCTGGTTGCAAGACGCCGTCCAAGTGCGGCGACGCCAAGGTCGAGCCGGCCTTCGAGGATTGCGACAACGGCGCCAGCAACAGCGACGCCAGCTACGGCCCCGGCAGCTGCACGGCCAAGTGCCTGCTCGGCGGCTACTGCGGCGACGGCACCAAGAACGGCACCGAAAAATGCGACGCCGGCGCGATGAACGGCCTGACCTACGGCGCCGGCTCGTGCGGCTACGACTGCAAACCGGGCCCGTACTGCGGCGACAAGATCCGCAACGGCGGCGAAGAGTGCGACGGCTCCGCCAACTGCAACGCCAACTGCAAGCTGGATCCGTACTGCGGCGACGGGGTCGTCAGCGTCGGTGAAGACTGTGACAATGGCCAATTCGCGTCGCCTGACTACGGCGGCTGCACCAACCAGTGTAAATGGGCACCGTACTGCGGCGACGCCACGAAAAATGCCCCGTACGAAGAGTGCGACCTCGGCACGCAGCTGAACGACGGCAGCTACGGCGGCTGCACTATCGAGTGCACGCAGGGCCCGCATTGCGGCGACGCCATCAAACAGGGCGACCAGGGCGAAGCCTGCGACAACGGCTTCAACGAAGACGACTACGCGTACACGGCTGACTCGTGCGGAAAGAACTGCACCAGCGTGCCCTACTGCGGGGACGGCAAAGTCCAGGCAGGCAACGAGCTGTGCGACGCTGGCGCCGACAACAGCGACTCGGCGTACAACGGCTGCACCACCAAGTGCGATTGGGGTCCGTACTGCGGTGACGGTGTGCAAGACGCGAGCGAAAAGTGCGACAAAGGCGCCGCCAACACCGCCTATTCGGCGACCGGCAAAGCTTGCGGTTACGACTGCCAAACGGCGCCGTACTGCGGGGACGGCGAGCGCAACGGCCCCGAGGAGTGTGACTTGGGCGCGGCCAAGAACACCGGCGAGTACGGCGGCTGCACCACGGACTGCAACCGCAGCCCCTACTGCGGTGACCGCAAGATCCAAAACGACCAGGGCGAAGAATGCGATGACGGCCTGGCCGGCAGCCTCGGCTGCTCCGCCTTGTGCAAGCGGCGCGGCGTGAAGTAGCCTCCGCGTGCATCCCTAGTGATTCGCGGCGGCTGCAAGCACGGCGACCGCGATGCCGATCAGCATCATGCCGAAGATGATTAGCGCGACGAGGCAGCCGGCGGGGCTGGCGCGGCGTTGGATGCCGCGTTCGACGCCGGCGCCGAACGCCAGGCTCGAGGCGAAGCCGGCGCTGCCGCCGCCCGACATCGTCAGCGAGTCGTCGTCGCGCACGATGGCTTGTAGGGGCAATTGCGCGCTATGCGGCGTAATGCCGGTCATGCGCCGCACGGCGGTGCCGACAGCGACGACCTCGATCAAGCCTGCCGACAGCTCGCGAATTTGTAGGCGATTGCCGATCACGCGCTCGGCGCCGACGCCTTGCGCTTCGCGCCGCAGCAGCGAGAGGCAGTTTTCGCGCGCGCCGTAGATCAGCTGGGTCAGCTCGCGCAGCTCACCCTTGGCTAGCGCCGAAAAGCTGGCGCCGATGCCGCCGACCAGCCCGAGCGAATAGACGCTGGTCGCCATCACTAGCTGCACCGGCGCGTAGCCCATCTGCGCCAAGCTGAAGATCTCAGCGCCGGTGAGTTCGCTGGTCGCGACGTTGGCCGGGTCACGGCTGTCGGCGGCCAATGCCGGGTGGTGCGACGCCGTGCCGGTCATCAATAGCTCGACGACGCCGGTACCGAACGGACGCAAATCGATGCGCACGTCGACCACCGCGTTGGCGCCGACGCTGGCGGCTTCGCGCCGCAGCCGAAACAGCGCCAAATGGCGGATGCGGTTGTACATCTCCGAGTACTGGTGGACCTCGCCTTGGGCCAGCGTCGACAGGCCGCCGGTGATGCCGCGACCGATGCCGAGCGCGTAGGCGACGTTGCCCATCACGAAGCTGACCGGCGTGTAGCCGGCGTCCAAGTGGCAGTACAGCTCGGTGCCCGACGCCGACGTGGTGAAAAAATTCGGGTTTCCGGCGGCGGCGCTGATGCTGGTGCCTTGCGACAAAAACTCGGTATAACCGGCCAACGACGACAGCTCGGTCGTGACGCCGGTGACGCCGTGCGCGCCGTGACGCCGCGCTTCCTCGACCAGTCGTCCGATCGCCGCGTGGCGCCCCTCCGAAATCAGCGCGGTGATGTTCTCGACCTCACCGCCAGCCAGTGTGCGAAAGCCCGAGCCGATCGCGCCCGCCAGCCCCAAGCTGCGCACGCTGTTGCCAACGACGATTTCGCCCGGCGCGAAACCCTTCAGTTGCAGGCAAAATATTTCGTTACCCGAGAGGGAGCAGACGTTCACGCGATCAGCATAGGATGGGCACGTGAGCGACCTCAACCCGTATCGCCAGCCAAGCCCACCTGCCGACCAACCGCTGCTCCAGGTGGCCCCGTTCTCGACGACGACGTGTCCGAAGTGTGGCTTCAACGCGGCGTCGAAGGTTGGATTCAATTGGTGGGGCGGCGCGCTCGGACCGAGGCTGTTTCACGTCGTCAAGTGCAACCGCTGTGCGGCGCAATACAACGGCAAGACCGGCGGCACGCTCACCACCGTGATCATCGTCTACCAGCTGGTCGCGATCGTCGTCTTCGGAACGATCATCGGCGGGCTAGCTTACTACGCTCGCTCGCTACCGTGAGAGGTCAACATGGCTTGGATCAAAGTTCCCGCTGAGCACCACCCGATATTTCTGGCGGCGCTGCCCAAAGATGCGCGCGTCGAGACGCAGAAGATGTTCGGCGGTGTCGCCGCGAAGGTAAACGGCAACATCTTCGCTGGCTTGTTCGGGCTTTCGACGATGATTTGGCTACCCGACCGAGAGCGCGCAACCGCACTGGCGTTGAAGGGCGCGTCGCCTTTCGATCCGATGGGTGACGGGCGAGCGCGCAGCGACAAAGTCATGCTGCCTGCGCGCTTCATGCAAGAGCCAGCCGAGCTGCGGCGTTGGGTCGCGCGCGCTTTCAAGGCAGCGTGTGCGCTACCGGAGAAGCGCGCAAAGCCTAAGACTCGCGCCAAGACCGCGAAGACGATGCGAAAGCTTGCGAAGCGCTGACGTGATCTGAGTTCTCGAGCGCACAATGGGCGTTGCGCGCTTCGACCTTCACGCTGTTCGCGGCGTCTACGAAACTTAGAAGGGGGCGGAAGAGCTCGAAGTCAGCTGCTCGGATTGAACGACCAACGCGCGGGACAACCGACGCGCCCTGCGCTGCGACGATGTCGTCGATCCACGCTTCCTGCGCGAGCTCGCTGGCAGCCGTGTACACGTCCCAACCGATCACCAGCTCTTTGAACAGCTTCGGGCCCTGCACAGTTCTGCAGGAGCCAGGCGTCGCTGCCGTTGGGCCAAGGTGTGCCAATGCCCGGATTTTCGGTCAGTATTCGCGGACGTGAAAGTAGCGAAAAGCTCGAAAGTCGACGGTTGGCATGCCCGTTGCTAGCTCCTTTCGCATGAACAATGGCTGGACCTTGCTGGCACTGCCCTCCTTGCTCGCGGGTTGTGCTTCGCCCGCGACCGACGATGACGGCGAAAAGATGATCGACGGCAGGGTGATGTCGACCGCTGTCGCGATCACCAACGCGACCTCGCTGCCGGTGCGAGTTGTATGGGACGGCGCTGCTGCGGCGAATCCAAACCCCCATTTCTCGAGCCCTACCGACGTTGCGTCTGGTGCGACGGAAATCATTGGTGAAGATTGGGATTGGGGACCTGTGGCGGTATGGCGGGTCGTGCCTGGCTTGACGGTCAGCAGTCCGGACGGCGCCGATCGCTATCTGTTGCCATCACCGGCAGCGGCCAATCTGGTGCCCGAGGACGGCGCATGGACACTCGAGACCTGTGGATATCCTGGCCCCTGTCAGCTCGTTTTGACCGTCGCTCCGTGAGTCGTCGTCGCCTTACCGAGTCTGCAGCCGCCGCTAGGCCTGCGCAATAGGCGCATCGGCTGGGAATCGGCAGCGTCTACGGGCTGACTGATTGTTCCCAAAACACGACTTTGCCGTCGCGATTGGCGACGAAACTGACGCCGCCGTCTTGCGAGATCACGACCGCGAGCCCATCCGGGTGATCGTTGACGAAGCGGTAGGCGGCGCGGTGGCGGGTGCCGACGTTTTCGACCGCTTCCGGCTGCATGTCGCGTCCCTCGGCGTCGAGCGCGCGAAAGACGCGGCCGGGTGTGGGCAGCTCGGCCGAAACCTCCGCGCCGAAGCCGAGCATGCCGAAGCGCTTGTCGAGCACGAGCGCGCCGTCGATCGCGGTCAAGTTGGCCAAGACGCGGCTCAGCTCGAACACCTCTTGCTCGAGCTGGGCGAAGTGCGGGCTTTCGTTGAGTGCAAAGTCTAACCAGCCTACCGACGGCTTGGACGTCGTGTCGGCTACGGCGCGCAAGATCTCGAGAAGCAGCGTGCGGTAGCGGTGTGACGGCTCGTCTTGGCCCAAGCCATACTTGAGCCGCAGGCCTTCGAGACGTGGCGCAGCGCCGACCTCGGAGTTGACGACCAAGATCAAGCCACCATGGCGAGCGCCGCGGACGAGCTGAATCGCGCGACGCAGCATCTGCTGCCCGACCTTGCCGACCAGCGAATGCTCGACCGAAGTCGGCGATTGTGCCTCGGCCTGCAGTGCATCGTGCGCTGCGCGAATGTCTTCGCGCTCGCGGGCGAACATCGCCGGTAGCCAGTGCGAGTCGAATACGTCGAGCGTCGCATCGACGACCAAACCGCGCTCGAGCGCGCCAACCAGATGACCCGCGCAGCGCACCGCCAGATGCCCGGGGGCCGTGACGTGGATGATCGGATCGTACGACCAGTTGGGCACCACGCTACGGCCACCCCATGTCGGCGCGAGCCATGCCGGTCCGGAATGCGCCACGCCCCAAATCCGCAACTGCCCCTGACTATCGGCATCGACACCGATCAGCGCCGTCTCGAACGGCACCGCGGGGGCCAAGCGGCGCAGCTCATCGGCGTTGAAGGGGCGCGCCTGATCGAAGCTGAGCCGGAGCACGCCGGTCTTTGGCGCTCCGGCCTCGGGCAATTGCGTGGGCGAGGTGAGCAGCATCCGAAAGCGCGTCGGCCGTGTCTCTTCGACGGTCAGCGACGCTTGAAACGCGACCGACAGCGCCTTCTCAACCAGGGCGGACGACAGCTTGAGCTCCGACCCAGCCGGCCAATTCGCCACCACGTAGTGCGCCAGATCCGGCGGGTAGGCGTGTGAGCGAGGCATGGCGGGAGTATGTCACGCCTCGGTCGCGATATAGGCCTGCGACTCGGTTGCGGCCCAGCCGCAGCGAGGACTACCCTCGCCCCGAGTTGCCATGTCCGACAACGTTTCCACCGCCCACGTCACGCTGAACAATGGTGTCACTATCCCGCAAGTCGGGCTCGGGGTCTGGCAGTCGGGCGGAGCGACCAAGCGCGCCGTCGTAGCCGCAATCCAGGCCGGTTATCGCCACATCGACACCGCCGCTGTCTACGGCAACGAAGCGCAAGTCGGCGCGGCAATCGCGGAGTCGGGCGTCGGGCGCGACCAAGTCTTCGTCACCAGCAAGCTCTGGAATCAAGACCACGGCTACGACAAAGCGCTGGTCGCCTTTGATACCAGCCTGCGGCGGCTGAAGCTCGACTACCTCGACCTGTACCTGTTGCATTGGCCGGTTGCGGGACTACGGCTCGAGTCGTGGCGAGCCCTCGAGCAATTGCTCGCCGACAAGCGCGTGCGTGCGATCGGCGTCAGCAATTTCTTGGCGCCGCACCTGCTCGAGCTTCAGGGCGCGGCCAAGGTCCTGCCGGCCGTGAACCAGATCGAGCTCACGCCGTTCTTGCAGCGGCAAGACACGGTCGCGCTGTGCCGTAAGCTCGGCATCACGCTCGAGGCGTATAGCCCGCTCACGCGCGGCCAGCGCTTGAGTCACCCGCTGGTGGTCGAGCTAGCCGCAGGGCTGCAGCGCTCACCCGCCCAGGTGCTGTTGCGCTGGGGTATTCAACAGGGCTTCGTGATTTTGCCCAAATCAGTGCAACCGCAGCGCATCGCAGAGAACGCCGCGCTGTTCGACTTCGAGCTCGATGCTGCCGCGGTGCAGCGCCTCGACGCGCTCGAAGAGCACCTCGTCACTGGCTGGAACCCGGAGACGCAAGACTGACGTGCATTGCTGCATGTGGGGAGCGCTCACTCCAAATGTGAGTTGGCAACAATCGCGGTAACTCTACAATTTTGACCACGATTTCAACGGTCTTGCGTCAGACGTCGGCGCAAACTAGTCGCGCATGTTCGGTCAGAAGCGCGTTTTCTGGGGCTTTTTGAGTGCAGCCGTCGCGTTGTCACCAGCGGCGTCGGCTGTGGTTCTGCAACCAACGCCAGGCGGCGTGCAAATTCCAATCATCGCGCCAGCGGAACCCTGTAAGGACAAGAACGTCGAAGCTTGCATCGATATGCAGGAGGGCAACCCAGCGCTGATCGACGCCAAGGCCGACGCGCTGGTCGCACCCGAGACCTTTCAACCGACGTGTCAGCTCACGTTCACGCCGATCGTGAAGGGCGGCGCGATCGCCGACGTGTTCGGTTGGTACAACGTCAAGCAAGACCCGATCGACCCGACCAAGTTCGTGAAGCCGACGCAGAGCGAGCTGTACGGCATGTTCTACGCGACTGGGTTCAAGACCACTGCCGACTTCGCCAACCAAAAGGTCGTGCTCGATCTCGGGGTCGAAGCCGCGGCCGGTCGCTACAAAGGCGGGCAAATTGGCTTCTTCTTGGTGGCCACCGACGGGCAGATTGCGATCAATCCGACGACGCACGCCGTGACCGGCGACGCGAAGTTCCAGTTCTTCACCCAGCACGCGCTCAACGTCGGCAGCACGGCAGCGCAAACTTTCTACAACGTGCTGACCTGGGAGAGCGTGGCCCAGGCGAACACCTTCTACTTCGGTTGGGAGGACCTGCCGCCCAACACCGCGATCGACAACGACTTCGACGACTTCTTGTTCTCGGTCTCGGGCGTGCAGTGTGGCGGCGGCGGCCAGCCTTGCGACACCGGTAAGATGGGTGTCTGCTCGGCGGGCGTCTTACAGTGCAAGAAGAGCGTTATCACCTGCGTGCAGACGCTGGCCGAGGGCGCCGAGACCTGCAACGCGCTCGACGATGACTGCGACGGCGAGGTCGATAGCGGCGACGCGCTGTGCAAGAACGACGAGGTGTGTAGCCGTGGCGTTTGCGTGCCCAAGTGCGGCACCGGCGAGTTCCGTTGCCCCGCCGGCAGCGTGTGCAGCACCGGCGGCGTGTGCGTCGACCCGGCTTGCAAAGACAAAGAGTGCGAAGCCGGCAAGGTGTGCGCGGCCGGCGAGTGCGTCGACAGCTGCACCGGCATCATTTGCCCGCACGGGCGCTCTTGCCGCAACGGCGGCTGCGTAGACCCGTGCGTCGGCATCGAGTGTGACGCGGGGTTCGCGTGCGTGGACGGCATTTGCAGCAGCTGCGATTGCTCGGCCTGCGCCGACGGCGAGGTGTGTCACGCCGCGCCTGACGCGCCCACGGTGAAGCTATGCCTCGAGTCCGGCTGCGAAGACAAAACCTGCGGCCCGAAGACCCATTGCTCGATGGGCCAGTGCGTGGATGACTGCGACGGCGCGACCTGCCCGCTCGGCCAGCTGTGCTCGATGGGCGAATGCGTCGCGGATCCGAACGGTCCAACGACGACCGGTGGCACCCCGGGCATCGGCGGCAGCGGTCCGCTCCCAGGCACCGCCGGCGGCATCACGTTCGGCGGCAAGAGCTCGGGCACCGCGGGTTCGAACGGCGCCGTCGGCAAGCCGATAACCACCGATCAGAAGTCGTGCAACTGCACGGTTCCGGGCGGCAAGTCGAGCGGCGCCGGCGCACTGGTCTTGCTAGCGCTGTTCGGTGTCGCGCGGCGTCGGCGTCGCGCGGCTTAGTCACGGCGCGGCAACACAGCCGGAAACCACGGTCACGTAGCGCCGTGCTTCCGGCGTCGCAGTCAACGGGTCGGAGGCGGCGCCGGGGTCGAAGTCTTGCGTGCCTTCGAAGCGACCGGACAGCACGATCCGTCCCAGGTCGTCCATGCCCGCGAGCTTGACGTCGTTGGCAATGCCGTCGTTCGGCTTATCGTAGCGAAGCCGCGGCGTGCCGTCCGGCCCGAGCAGCAAGATATGGTGCGTCTTGTAGACGTCGCCGTTGACGTCGACCACCACACCCTGGCGATTCGCGAACAAGCTGACCAGATTCGCGCGCCCGGAGTCGTCCAACGCTTCGAAGCCGCGATCCCAGACCAACCTGCGGCCAGAGAAGGCGAGCAGGTGATCGGGTGCCGCATCGGTGTCGACGTCGCGCATCGCTACGCCGAGGCCTGGATCGACGTCGATGCTGGCGCGTTGGCGTTGAATTGACACCGCGCGGGATTGAACGACCAGCGCGTCGGGCCCAAGTAGTCCGCTGCGGAGGAACACCGGGCCGAGCGGTTCCGCGGCCGTAACGCCGGCAATGAAGCCGCCGATCGTCAGATGTGCGGCGTCCAGCAACACGACCGCGCTGGTCTGCGCGCCGCCCGCATCCGTCGCGGCGGGCGTGGCGGTGCGGTTGGGGTCGAAGCCGCTGCCGCACGGCGCGTCGAGGCTGCACACGTCGCGGCTGGTGAGCACCACCCGCCCGGTGTTGTCAGCCACGATGAACGGCGCCGCCCGCACGCGGCTACGGCCCTGCACGTTGCCCTGCGCATCGAGGTAGCTCACGACCCCGCTTTCGGCCTGGCCGGAAACGATGACGCCACCGTCGGCAAGCGCCACGAGATCGGTTACGGCGTGGCCGAGCTCCGTGGTCCAGCGCACGGCGCCGTCAGCGGCGAAGCTGCGCACGCGACCGTCGGCGGCGACTGCGGCGACGCGACCGCCCGCTGCGACGCGAATCAAGCTAGTGAATGGATCGAGCGCGAAACGGCTGAGCTCGTTTCCGTCACGGTCGAGCACGGTTGCGGAGTGCAGGCCTTGAAGCTCGGACACGGCGACGACGGTGCCGTCCGGCGCGACCGATGCTTGCGTTCCAGAGCCGGGCAGCACGCGCGTCCAATGGTACGTCACGCAGTCGCTGGTCGCGGCCAGCGCGGCAGGCGCATCGGGTGTGGCGCCACAGCCGAGCACCAGCAGTCCAACAACGCCGAGGCGAGCGGCCTTCACGCCAGAATGCCCGGCAAAGCCCCCGCGTACGCGGGCGCGTTGAACGTCTGCATATCTTGGCCAAAAGCCTGCAAAACCGCGACCAATAGCGCATTATGCGCGTCCAAATGCGCGAAGCGATTGCCCGGGGAACAGCCCGCGACCGGCGGCTGAATCGCTCCGCAGTCGTAACCGCCGACCGGGTTGTAGCGGACGTAACGCCCCATTCGGAAGCGCCCATTCGTGCCGCCCGCCACCACGTGCGGCACGTTGAAGTGCGCGTGCACCGCCGGATCGCCCAGCTCGTTGGACCAAACGATCATCGTGTGGTCGAGCAAGGTCCCGTCGCCCTCACGAATTGAGTCGAGGCTCTTGAGCAAATACGCGACCTCACCGGCGTACCACTGGTGGATCTTGACCAAGTTCAGGTTCGCTTCCTCTTTGCCGTCGCCAACTTGGTGCGCCACGTCGAGGTGTGTGTTCATGTTGACGCCCGCATACGGCATCGGCGCCTCCGACCCTTGACCGTGGTACGACAGCGCCGCGAATCGCGTGATGTCGCAGGCGAAGGCTTGCGTCAGAACGTCGTTCTGCGCACGCGACACGGCGGGCACGAAATCGGGCGCGTCCGGGTTGTCGACGGCTGAAAGCGGCGTCGGCGCCGCGCAGCCTTTGCCGTTCGCCAAGCCGTTCAGGCGCCGCTCCATGTCCGAAAGCGCGGTCATGTGCTCATCGAGCTTGGTGCGCTCCTCGGTCGCCAAGCGAGGGAAGAGCCGCAAGTCGTCGAGCTCGGCCTTCAAGGCGTTCACGACACCGAGCTGATTTCGGAGCGCGGCGTCGGCCGCGGCGTTGCCGGGCATCGCCTGGCCGCCGTCCCCGAACACCAGCCGGAACGACTCCCAAGGCCGATTTTCGCTGGGCAAACGCTTGCCAGCCGTGGTGAACGACAGTGACTTGGACCAGCCGACGCCAAGCCGCAGCGAGCGCAGCGTGGTGTCCCCGCCGAGCTTGTCGGCCAAAAATTGTTCAATCGACGGCCCCATCGAGTCATCGGTATTCGCAATCTGCGGCGCGCCCGTGAACGGCACCACGCTGCCAGCGCCGTGCCCGGTGCCGCCCGACTCGTAGGCGATGCGATGGTCGAGCCCATCGACAACGAGCAACTTCTTCTTGAACGGCTCGAGCGCCGCCAGCATCGAGTGCTCGTAGACCAAGCTGAAATCTGTCTCGGTACCTTGTGGCCGCCAGTACGGCAACCAGGTGCCGTGCGGCGTAAACAGCGTGAGCAGCCGCAGCGGGTACTCGGTAGCGCCCACTGCCGAGCGTTCGAGCATCTTGAAACACGGCAGGCTGGCGGCGGCGCCGCCGAGCGCGCGCAGGAATCGTCGTCGATCGAGTGAGCTTCGGGACATGGTTTCTCCGCGCGTTCAGGGCCGATTCACGTGGCGTTTCACGAAAGCATCCGAGACGACGACGCCGATCAGCAGCTCGGGCAAGCTCAATCGTTCGGCTCGAAAATCAGCGAGCGTCTGCCCGAGCGCGCACTTGAAGGCAGCGTCGACCTCGCCGCCGACCGCGAACGTCGTCCATTGTTCGGCGAGGCAGCCGCGCACGTCCGCACTCTCGGCCAAGCGTTGTCCGAGCGCGGTCGCGCCATCGAAGGCGCCGTCAGCATCAGTTCCGCCGCCAATTTGGCCGAAAGCATCGATAGTCAGGCCCTTCTCGTCGGCGCGAAACGCACCGATCGCGTCGTAGTGCTCGAATGCGAAACCGAGCGGATCCATCTGCACGTGGCACGCAGCGCACGTCGGGTCGGAGGCGTGCGTTACCATCCGTTGGCGAGTCGTCACGCCGGGCGTCGCCGGCGGCACGGTCACGATCAAGCCCGGCGGTGGTGGCGGCACCACCTGACACAAAAACTGGTTACGAATCATTTTCCCGCGGTGCGTCGGCGAGCTCCACTGCGCGCCGGCGTGCGCAGCCAGCACGCTCGGCTCCGTCAACAGCCCGCCCAGCAGCAGCGAGCGCAGCTTGCCGTCACCTTCGAACACCACGCGACTAAACAGCTGCTCGGTGTGAAGCTGCATCGCGCGCGCAGAGTCGGCCGAAAATGTCGGAAACATCGCCGGGTCTTTCGCGACCGTCGGCAGTTTGCCGATATCGAGCCACTCGGCGGCGAACGCCTGCATCGCCACCTTGGCAGCGGGCAGCTGCAGCAAGCGTCGCGCCTGCACCTCGCGCGCGTGCGCGTCGCTCAATTCGCCAGTCATGGCCGCGCGCGCCAGCTCGGCATCGGGCGGCGCCAACGTCACCAGGTACGAGAGCTCACTCGCCAACTCGTGCGGCGTCACCGCGACCTCGTCCGCAGTGGCTTCGCGCGCCCCCAGCTCGCTGCGATACAGCAGGTTCGGCGACTGAAACACGACCTGCAGCGCCAGCGCGACCCCCGCGCGTGCGTCGGCACCCGCGCGTCCCTGCGTGTACACGGCGAATAGTCGGTCTTGCTCGATGCTCGTGAGTGGGCGGCGATACGCCTTCGCACCAAAACTCTGCAAGAAACCGCGTACACAACCGGCCTCGTCAACTTGCGCCGGATCGCAACCCAACAGCTGCGGCAATTGCTGAGTCGCGGTTTGCGCCAATTTTTGCGCCGCTTGCGCCAAGCCACCAGCGAGCAAATCAGTCACGCGCAATAGCGCCGCAGCATTATGAAACGCGCCCAACGCGGCGTCGGGCGGAAATTCGAGCGCCGGTAGCGCGACTGAATCACCGAGTAGCGCGCGCAGCGTGTTGGTGTATTCGACGGCAGTCAGGCGTCGCAGCCGCGCCGGCAACGGCGCCGACTTCGCCATCGCTTCACAGCTCGTCCCCGAAACGCCGACGCTGCCGCCGCCGCCCTGGCCGCCGCCCGCCCCGACTCCACCCCTCGGAGTGAGTCCGCCGCCCGGCGGCGTAGGACCTCCGCTGCCACCCGTGATGTGCGCGTCGCAGGCCACGCACGCCAGCATCGCGAGCAGCGCCGCGCTTGCTCCAGCAGCGCAAGTTTTCACGGTGCCCCCGAACGTTTGTTTGGATGCCATCCGAGACCTCCAGTCACCCACCACCCGGCGGTCGGTCCACAAAACCAACCACAAATTTTTCGCGCCCCCACCCACACTTTCTACCAACGGATCGCAAAAACCCCATCACTAATCGTTGCATCGCCTCCGCTCGGTCCCAGGGCTGCCTACCCGCAGCTCCTGAGAATTCATCACATCTTTGGGCTGCCGCGCCGCAGCTCGAATTGCAGAAACTTCCGTGGCGTCTCCAGGCAACGCCCTACGGGTGCAGGCCGGTACGAGCTCGCGTCAGGCGCGGTTCCCTCGCAAGACTCCCGATCTCCCGATCTCCCTGTGAATTCTCGCACGCGTCGAGACCACAGGTCAGGACGACAGGAGCTCACTTGCAGAAACTACCGTCGCGGCCCCCGCTCGCGAACCGCGTACGCGTGCGGCGCGGGAGTGCGCGTGCGCGGAGGGCGGAATCACAGACTAGCACCGTGGGCATTCACGCACCCAGATCGCGCGCCTGCCCATTGTCCAGATTTCTGGAATAAAATCCGTGATCGGATAGTATCAAGTGACTCTATCCGATCACACAATTTTCCCGGACTTTTCTCGTTTCGCCTCGTCTCGCGCCGCCGCCCCGCTCCCGCTCCCGCTCCCGCTCCCGCTCCCGCTCCCCGCGCTCACGCGCTCACGCGCATGCTAGCGCTCGTCCGTCGCGTCGTTTCACGCATGGGGGCCGGCGGCTTTTGCCGGGGGACGACACGGTAGCTTCTGCGATTGGGGCTGCGTTGTGGCAGCCCCCGCGTGTCAATCGAGCAACTGCAGGTCGGCTTCGAGAGCGATATACGGGACGTAGCGGAAGTCGCGGATGGATATGACGCGCCCGGCGGCGGCCTGGAGCAGGATGAAGTAGGCGGGTTTGCTGAGGTCGGAGGTGCCGGCGGCGTACATGGCGAGGGCGAGCTGGCCGTCGACGCGAGCGACGCGCGCGGAGAGCTGCTCCTTTTCGTAGCGTGCGAAGTAGAGGCCGACTTGTTTGCCGCGGCGTTGCGATTTGGAAACCAGGTCGAGGCGGCAGTCGTCGCTGACCAGCGCACGCACGCCGTCCCAGTCGCGCGCGTTGAACAGGCTAGCGTAGCGGTCGAGCTCGGCGCGGGAGGCTGCCGTCGCGGAGTCGGTGTCGCGGGTTTGCTCGAGCAACTTTCCGCGTCCACGCACGAGCGCGGCTTTGACGGCCGTCACGGTGGTCCCCATGGTTTCAGCCGTTTCTTCGAGCGAGTGCCCGAGCACGTCTTTCAGGATGACGCTGCTGCGTTGCGCAACCGGCAGCGACAAGAACGTCGCCAATGCCGCTCGCACGACGGCTGGATCGGGCTTGTCTTCGAAGCCAGCGACTTCGTCGACGTCAGCCACCGGCTCCACGTATTTGCGACCATGGCTCTTCAAGAAATCAAGCGCCGCATTGTGGGCGATCCGAAACAGCCATTGCCGCAGCGGCGGCACGTCGACCAGCAGGCTGAGGGCGTAAAACGCCTTGGCCAGCGTGTCTTGGACGATATCTTCGCCGTCGATGACCGAACCGGTCAGGCGCGCGCAGTAGCGGTGCAACTCGGGCCGAACACCTTCGACCATTGTCAAAAACTGCTCGCGCGCTTCGGCCAATGTGGGCGGGGTCTGCGTCACGCCTTAGAACCTAAACCGATCACTGGGCACGCATACGGTTGTTTTTTGGATTGTGCTCGACCTCAGCTAGCCCGAGCGCTTCGAGCACCGGCGGCACATACATGCCGAAGCGGCCGCGCAAGCCCTTCTTGAGGCCGTACCACCCCTTAACTGGATTGCTGGCGGCGCGACCCCACCCTTCGACCGTGCCTTCCGCCGCTGGCTTCTGTTCATCGGCGCTGCCGAGCAGCACCCAGTCGCCGTTCTTCTTGAGCATTTTGTGCAAGTCTTCGATCGCGCGCAGGTGGTAGCGGAGCTGAGTCTTGCCGACTTGCACGACCAACGCCGGGGGGTCGGCGGCTTCGTCCTTGTAGGCTTGATACTCGGCGGTGCCGGGCGGCGTCTTGAGTTGCCACGGCTTGTCGGCGGTGCCGGCGCCCTTGACCTTCATCATTTCGATACCGCCACCGGCGAAGGCGTCAAACCGTACGAGCCGACGGCGAACAGCTCGGTCACGACCGGCGGCCCCTCAATGCGCTCGTTGATTTGGGCTTGAAAGGCTTGAAAAGCAGGCAACGCGCTGAGCGGATTCGGCTCGGCATACGTCGCAACGTGGACGAAGGTCACGCCATCCTCCAAGCGATAGCTGGCGTAGCAAATGCCGGCCGGCGTGAGCTTGTTTAGCGGTTCGAACACTTCGCGCACGAGCGCCGCGTTGGCCTCAGCGTGCTCGGGCTTGGTCTTGTAGCGAACCATGATCGTCTTCATGTGTGCCTCAGCTTCACGACGACCGAGATGAGTGAAAGGATGCGCGGCCGCGAACGATTCCGTCGATTGTCCGCAACTGGTTGAAACTATTGAGGGTCATGCGGCAAGTGCGCCTCGAGGCGCAACACCTCCCAATCGACGCCCGCGGCGGCGTACGCGGTGGCGGTCGTCGAACCATCCGCCCAGCGTTCGGCAACCTTGCGCCAAAAAATGCCGGCCGCGACATTGGTTTGGCGGATGCGGATCTCCCAGCCGCCCGGGAAGGCTGCGAACAGCGCGTGAGCGGCGCTCGTGCCAACACCTTTCGTGCGCGCACCACGCACGACGAAGAACTCGGCGAGGTCCATCACGTCAGTAACCGCGCTGACGCGCGAGCCACGACGCACCAGCGCGAAGCCACACAGTTTGCCGCCGGTGCGGATGAAGAACGGAAAGTGCTCGTCGCTCTGCCACCAACGCTCGTCGACCGGTACATCGAAGCGACCGTTCGGTTTGAGGTCGAGCGGCACCTGCTCGCTGAAGTCGTGCACGTACAGCTCGAACAGATTGGCGAGTACGAAAGCCTGGTCTCGGACAATCGGTTCGAGAACGATCGGCGGGTCAATCACGGTCCCCGCAATGTAGCGCTTGCCCAGCGGGTCGGATCGCGGTACCGGGCCGGCCATGGCGGATGACGCTGCCGACCCGGAGCCGGAGCCAACACGCGAGCCCGAGCTCGAGGTGGGCCCGCCTGCGTCCGGCTCGTGGCTGCAGCAGAACCGAAGCTTGGCGCTGACGTTGGGCTGCATCGGACTATGCGGGGTGATCGGCGCCGACGTTTACGTGATGGCGAAGAGCGACGCCAAGCGCAGCCGTCTCGCTGCGGCAAGCGCGAGCACCGAAGCGCCCCGCCCCGCTGAACCGGCAAGTCCGCCTGGCGCCATGCCCGCCGGCAGCGCCGACGGAGTCGAAGCCAGCGACGACCCGTCAGCCGTGCTCGACTACGAAAGCGACGACGGCGAGCCACACTCGTCCAAGCCGGCGGCGCCCAAGCACTTCGACACCGTGCAGCACGCCGCGGTCGAGAGCTGCACCACCGCCAGCGTCGACGGCTTGAGCCGGCAGATCATCGCGCAGGCGCGCTGCATCAAGCCGAACGCCTTCGTGCCGCTGCCGAGCCGACCGAACTTGGTCATTGCGTCGCAGGTGTTTCCCTACTTGGAGCTGGAAGCGCGCAACCATTTGCTGAAGGCGATCGACGCGCGCCCGAAGCAAAAGATGACGATCAACAGCGCGCTCCGCACGGTGGCGCAGCAGTACCTGGTGTGGCGCTGGTCGGCGACCAAGCGCTGCGGCGTGCCGCTCGCTACCCCTCCAGGTGAGAGCAACCACGAGGTCGGCTTCGCGCTCGACATCGCCGAAGCCGGCACCTGGCGCCCCGCGCTCGAAGCGCAAGAATTCAAATGGCTGGGCGCCTCGGACCGCGTGCACTTCGACTACAAAGGCTCGAGCTCGGCAGGGCGCGGTGGCACGGACGTGCTGGCGTTTCAAAAGCTGTGGAATCGCAATCACCCAACCGACAAGATCACCGAAGACGGCCGCTACAGCCCCGCGACCGAACAGCGCCTCAAGCAAGCGCCGGCCGACGGCTTCGCGATCGGGCCAGGCTGCGGCAAGGCCAAGTGACGCCTAGTTGGCGACGTCTTTGAACTCGAGACCGATGTACTGAGGCTCGCCGCTCGGGCTCTTCTCGCCGGGCTCGAGCTTGACCAAAAATTCGGTCGTGATGATCGTGCCGGTGATCAGGCTGGACGGTGTGCTGCAAGTCCCGTTGGCGTTCGGGGTGCAGGTGCACTTACCCGACGGGTCCAGGCACTGGCGATTCGTGCCGGCCTCGGCCGTAAACGTTAACAGCTGCGGCCCAATCTGCTGCGCCTGAATGCAGGCGTTCGACGCCGCTGCCGCGCCGGCAATGCATTGCAGGGGTAGCGTCTGTGGCACGCCGAAGCGGCCGTCCCACGGGACGTCGACGGTTTGACCGGGCGCGATCGTGACAGTGGTCGGGACCGCGCAAGCCAGCGGACAAGTGACGACCGTGCCCTGCATCATCGCTTGGCAAGACGTGTGACAGTTGTCGACACGAGGCAAGACTGCGCGCGAGCCGTCCTCAACTTGAAACAGCCGCTCGGGCTGGCAGGTCATCGTCTGCTGGCCGAGGTACAACGTCTTGGTCGAGACGTTCTTGATGTGCACGGGCAGCGTGTACCCGGCGGCGTCCATGTAGCTGGAGCACGCCATCGCGCCGCCCGCGGTGGATTGCCCGGCGCCGCTGGCCCCGCTCGCTCCCGCGGAGCCGCTCAGGCTGCCACCGCGGGTGGCTCCGGCGCCTGCAGCCGCGCCGCCACTGCCACCACCGGCGCTTGGCGCAGCCAGGTCACCCATGGACGAAGGGTCGATGCTGCCGTCAACACAGCATGGCAGCCCCAGAGCGCTCAGAGCGAACGCGAGGCGCACGGGCAGCCGAAACATCTCCTCATTGTTAGAAGGCGATCGCCTCCGAAGCCAGCCTGATTTGGCTTGTAAGAATCCCAGAGCACTGCAAACCCGCAGGGTATTACCACCTTGACTGTCAAAGTAGCGTGACGCCGTTACGAGCGCGCTGGCGTGTAGGCGCTGACGAAACCAATGCGCGCCGCGACGGCACCTCGAATTTGCGAAGCAGCGAGGCCACCTGATTCGCAACCGTGTGCTGCGAGCTGGCGCCGAGCTCGCTGCGTTGGTCGAGCAACGCAGCGGCGACGCGCACGACTTCGGTCCGAGTGGCGCAGCCGATTTTCAGTGCACAGGATTGCAGCGATTGCGAGACGCGACCGGCGCTGATGCCGAGCGCGTAGCTGACGAGCTTACCAGACACACCCCGCGCCGAAAGCTCCAAAACCTTGGCTTCGACCGACGACAGAGCGCGCAGAGGGCTGAAACCGGCGGCAGTCTCGAGCGCTACGTAATGGCGACTGCCATCCGAATCCACGTGCTCGGCGAGGCCCCAACGGCCGTCGACCAGCGCGCGCCAGGCCTCGAGCGCTTCGGGACTCCCGCGCCGGCGACGGGAACGGGCGCGTTCGATCGCGCGCACATGCCGAACGATCGGCTCCACGACGGCTCGTTCACGCACCGCGCCGACAGCATGAATCAGGCGACCGTCGGGATTGATCACCGCGACTTTGGTAGCGGCGTCCTGGCGCAAGGCCAGGCCGGTCCCCAGATGCAGCGCGATTTGCGACAAGAACTGTCGATCTGCGGCGCTGACCAGCAATCGCTCCTTGAACGCGCTGGACACGTTGATCACCTGACAGCCAGCTCGCCCATTCACGCCAAGCGCATCTTGCATTCCGATCGAGCTCAACACGGCTTCCGACGGATCGTCCGTTCCAACTTCTAGCCTTGCGTGAACCTCTGCACGCGTTCCGACCAGCGCGCGTTGGTAGTAGGCGTCAGACGCCAGCAGCGGCATTACCTCCACTAATCCTGCCGCGTCCTCGTATTCTGCAGCGCCCACACGTGGGAGCCGCAAGCTGCAACGCAGGTCCGTTCCCTCCGCGCGCCAAACCCGATATCGGTCACTCAGCCGCTCCAAGATCACAACCGCTACTCCGGTGGGCGCGTGCAACATCCCTTCGAGCGCGCGACCGATGCCCTCGAGCCAATCTGCTGCGTCAGAACCTGAAGCGTGGGCCGCCTCCAGAACTCCCAGAGCTGCCGAGCGGCTGCGGATGACGTTCTTCGACATACGAATCTGGAACCCAAACTTAAGGTATCGATGAGCGGTTGTACGTAGTTAGTTCTTTACGCAATTGCTCAGGTTTGCCTTGTTTTTTAGCCGATTCGCGCCGCCACTCTAAGGAGTGAGCGGCGTGATTAGCGCGCGCCGGCGCGTAGTCATCCCTGATGATTTGCGAGCACGACCGCTGTCGTCCGTCAGTTTTGCTCTATGTTGGAGCTGCCGTGGCAAGTAGTCCCAACAAGGAACAGATCTTCAGGTTCACTGACGCTTGTTACGCCTTGGACTGTAGTGACGACGAATGGCTCGACGCCCTCGCCGTCGAAGGCCGGGCATTTCTCGACTACGGCTTGGGCGTCGCAGCGTGGGCGTTCCGCAAGGACGAGTGGATCGGTGAGCTGCCGAAGGGTGTCGCCCCTGAGCTGGGCGAAGCGATGTTGCGCGAAGCCCAGTGCTACACGAACGAAGAGATGGTCGAGATCTTCATGGGCGGTCGTGCACTGTCGGCGACCGAGCGGCTAGCGCGCACCCAAGGCCTCGACGAGCACCACACCGGCAGCAATTTCGGCCCGCTAGGCGTCAAAGACGTGCACGGGCTGACGGTCTCCGACAGCGCTGGGCAGGGTGTGGCGCTGGCGGGGCTGTCGCCGCGCGTTTTGCGCGCACCGCCCCAGCAGCTCGCCCGCCTCGAGCGCCTCGGGGCCCACATGCTGGCCGGCTACCGGCTCCGCCACGCGCTCCGCAAGATCGACGCGATCTTGGAGCCCGACGGTCGCCCCCTACATGCCGAAGGCGAAGCGCGCGACGCCGTGAATCGTGACGCGCTCAGCCACGCTGTGCGCGCCTTCGACCGCGCGCGATCGCAGCGCAGCGGCAGCGACGCCGACGAGTCATTGAACGCCTTCGAGGGCTTGGTGGCTGGCCGCTGGTCGATCGTCCAAAGCTTCGAATCGGACGGGCGCCGCTACTTGGTCGCGATTCAGAATCAACCCGCGCAAATGGCGGTAGCCGCCGTTACGCCGAATGAAGCGCACGCGCTCCTGTTGCGCGCCCAAGGCCTCGCTTACAAAATCGTCGGCTACGAGCTTGGTCTGAGCGAGAGCGCGACGCACTATCTGGTCCAGCAAGGCATGACCAAGCTCGGCATCGGGCGTGAGACCGATCTGCCACTGATCTTCCGGCAGCAGGCCACGGCCGAGCTGAAGAAGGCGCGCGCCGATGGCTAAACAAAGAAAGCCATCGGCGAGCCCAGCCAAGCTTTCGCCGCCGCCGGGGTTTCGCAGCGCGCGGCTCTCACGCCCGAGCCGCGAGGAGTCGCGAGCCAAGCCCTGAGCGAATGCGCTTTCGCGCTAAACGTCTCGAGCCGCGCGCGAGCGGCAACGTCGCAGCGAAACAGCCGTGAGCGCCGCAACCAGCCAGCCCCAAGCGCCCGCATTTGCGGCACCCGGAGCACGCCCGACTGCGCACGCGCGACTCTCCGGCTTGGTCGGGTCCGTCGGCTTGTCCGGAACCACCGTCTCCGGCACGTCGTCGAGCTCTTGCAGGTAGCGCACCATCTGGTTCAGCTCGACCTCGGTGAGGTTGCTGACGATGCCCATGTTGTCTTTGGTGTACGTCGTAAAAATCTCGAGCAACGTCTGGGCGCGACCGTCGTGCAGGTACGGCGCCGATTGCCAAAGGCCCTTTAAGGTCGGCGTATCGATACCGGTCAACAGCCCGCCGAGCCGAAAGCCCGAGGTCGGCAAGATCGTGCCCACGTCGTGCAGGCCAAGCTGCATCGTGCTGTCGGTGAACTCAGGCGCGGCGTGACAGGCCGGACACGCGGCTTTTTCGAAGACTTTGCGCCCCAAAAGCGCGTCTTTGGTGAAGCTGCCGTCCGGATTGCGGAACGGGCTGCGCGGCACCTGATCGAAGGTCGCAAAGTAGGCCGAAAGCGCGTCGAGGTCTTGGCTCAAGCCCGCGGTGGGCGGGCCAAACGTGTCGAAGACACCGGTGGGGTCCTTGCGCGAGGCGAAGTCGGGGTCGGTCATGAAGCCCGAGCCGCCGAAGCTGTCGCGGATGTCGCGCTCGAAATCCTGGATCTCGTCCATGTTGCCGCTCCAGTGCACGCGGCCTTCACCCGTGCCGCGCACGCCGAGCAGGGTCTTGGTGTTGCGAAGGCCCTCACCGCGGTCGGTAAAATCCCAAACCCGGCCGTCGCTGATGCCGCCGAGGTGGCACGAAGCGCACGCCCAATAGCCGGCGTGCCCCATGCGCGTGTCGGCGGCATTGAAGAACACCTGTTTGCCGCGCAGTACGTCGGCCGGCATCGGCTCGACGTCGATGGTGCGGATCGTGGCCAGCGCCGCCGGCGCAGTGTGGTCGATCGACGCGATCGACTGGCTGAGATCGTAGGCGATGACTTCGCGCGTCAAGTACGAACTCACGAACAGCTTGCCGTTCGGCAAGAGCACCAAGCCGTCCGGCGCGGCGCCGACCTGCTTGATACCGCTCAGGTTGTGGCCGGTGTACGCGTCGGTAATACCGATCCAATTATCGGGCTGTACCAAGACGTACGCGTAGTCACCGGTCGGCGAGAACGCGACCGAGACCGGCGTCGAGCGATTGTCGATATCTTGGCGTTTTTCGAGGACTTCGGTCTCAGTGCTCAGGTCGATCGCGCAGACCGCGGAGCGCACGAAGTTGTCGAACGTCATCGGCTGACCGTCGCGCTTCGGGCCACGCGCCACGTTGTCTTTCTTGGCGCTGACCCAGCCCTGCGTGCCGTCCGGCGAAATCACGATCGCCGAGACGAAGTTCGGCACGCCGCGCCCGCCGGATTGGCTGTCGGGGGTTTGGTCGAACGGTAGCGGGATGGTGTTGGCCAACGTCAGCGACTCCGGCGCGACGACCCAAACCTCGCCGTGATCAGCCGGTGAGATGAAGCGCGTGACGAAAATGCGCCCGTCTGCGGCGACCGAGACGCCGGCCGCCGTCGGCCCGAGCAAGAGTTCGCGCTTCACCATGCGCGACGCCGGGTCGATTTCGACCAGCTTGCCGGTGGCGAACAACGAAACGTACGCCATACCGCTCGGGCCGAACGCTACCGAGTGTGGCTGCGACGCATACGCCAGCGGAATGCGCGCCACGACGTCACCCGAATCGCCGTTGAGCACGACGACCTCGTCCGACAGCCGGTTGGTCACCCAAATCGTGCCGTCGGGCGCCACGGCCAAGGAGCCAGGCTGCTTGCCAACTGGGATTTCACGAATGCGCGTGAGCCCTTGCGCATCGACGACGCTGACCGAGTCGCTGTCGGGGTTGACGTTCCAAACCCGGTTGCGTTGTGCGTCGAAGGTGATCGTCCCCGAACGCGTTGGCGGGACCGCGGTCAGCGGGTAGTGCGCCGCGAAAATCAAGGTGTCGCTGGTCCGCGCCGCGTCATCGCTGGCGTTCACAATCACCGTGTAGTGGCCAGGCGTGGTGAAGGTGTGCGTCACCGCCAGCTCGGCCGAGGTTTCAGCCGGTGTGCCGTCGCCGAAGTTCCAGCGGAACGAAACGGCGCCAACCGCCTCCTCGACACTGTTGATCTTGAAGGTCTGCGGCACGCCGATGCCGCCCTCGTTCAACGGCTCGAGCGTGAGCTTGAGAGCCCACGCCGAGCTTGTGCCGAGAAACGCTGCCGCCGCGACGGCGAAGGCGGCGATGCGGCGCTTCATGCGTTACCGGAGCGCTGGCGGCTGCGACGCGCCCGAGCTCTTCGATTGCCGAGCAACGCGAGCCCTGCCAGCAGCAGCGATGCCACACCAGCCGGCGCACGACCGGGTACGCTGCAGCCACAGCCACCGTTGTCGCCGGAGTCGGCCACTGGCGTCGTCCCGCCGTTCGAACCCGCGGCGCTGCTGGTCATGCCAGCAGTACCCGGTGCACCAGCTCCGACCATCCCAGTACCGCTGGTTCCGGTGCCACCGGCACCGCCCGCGCCACCCGAGGTCATCGTGCCAGCCGCACCCGCGACGCCCGGCGTACCAGCGCCGCCACCCGCGCCAGTGCCGCCTTCGGGATTGCCGGGGACGATCTCGCCGTCACCGGGACATGCCATCACGGCGTCGATCGTCGCGCCGGTCGAAAAGTGCGCCACCGCTCCGACCGCGATCACGTTGCCGGCCAGATCTTTGATACCGCCCGCAGGCACGACGATGTCGTAGGTCGAGTTCGCGGCGAGCGGCGCCTTGGCCCCGAACGAGATCGCGTTGAACGACGATTTGCTGAAGTTGCCCGCTAGCGGCGTACAGTCGCCGTTCTTGCGCACGACGATGTTCTTGATGTTCACCGTGTCCAGATCGATGTCGTCCGAAAAATAGGCGGTAATGCGCGACGAGACTGGTTGCTTCAGGTCGCCGTCATTCGGATAGATTTTGAGCACCTTGGGCGCCACGGTGTCCGCGCCCATTTGGTGCGGAATCAGCGCCGCGCCGGATCCGTGGTCGTTGCCGAGGTAGACGAGGTTACCGAACGCGGTCGCAAAATCGAAGTCGCCACCGGTCGCCTCTGGATCCGTACCATGGCCAACTTGCTTGATGTTGGCTTCGTCGCGCACGTCCCACTTCTTGTAACCCTCGGCCGACTGCCCGCAGATCACGAAGCCGTCGGTGTAGCCGCAGTAGCCGCCCCGGTCGGTGCCGCTCTTGTCGCTGTGCACCTGCATGATCGCATCCGGCGACCACTTCATGAACGAGTAGGTGCCGCCGGCGCCTGGGCCGTAGATCCGATCGCCGATCACCAGCGCCGAGTACAGCGAATTGGAGGTCTGCCCGGTAGTGAGCAGGAAGGGCTTCTTGACGTCGCCGACGTCGAGCACACTGAACTTGGTCGTGCCCTGATCCATCTGCCCGACGACCAGGTAGTTGCCAGCCGCGTAGACCGGACCGACGCGGAAGTTCCCGACCTCGGGCGAGGTGATGTGCGGCTTGACCTCGACCGGGTTGGCCGGGTCGGTCGCGTCGACGATGTAGACGCCGTTGCCGGTGCCGCCAACGAACACGTACGGCCACTCCCACGAGACAACCCAAGCGGCGTTGTCGTAGTCGCCGCCGTTGACACCGCTCAGCGTGACCGCACCCGACGGCTTCGGGTTCAGCGGGTCGGTGAAGTCGAAGAACTGCAGGCCAACGGTCGTCGGCACCACCAAGAAATCTTTGCCGTCGATCATCGCGATCGGCATCGCGTGCAGCTCGCGGATCTTCGAGGTCTCGGGCGTGCCGTCCAACGTGTGCACCAGCTTGGGCTTACGCGGATCGCTAATGTCGAAGGTGTGAAACGAGCCGGGCGGTTTGCCGCTGTCGAACGACCCCATCACGATCATGTAGCCGTGCAGAATCAGCGCCGTGTTGCTGCCGCTCGGCCCGCTGGGGAATTTGCCAGCGCCGTCACCACCGAAAAACGAGATCGGCTTCTCGAGCTCGGCCTGGGTGTACGTCAGGTTGGCCATGGTCGCGGCCGCCGCGATTTGGGGAAGGCATACAGCCCCGGCACACATTGCTGCCGTCAGCGCGGCACGTCGACCGATTCGCAAGCTTAGACCCGTCATGAAACCTCAGTTCCCGTCTGTGCATACGGCGGCTCACAAAGATCCCTAAATATCCCGCCTTTGAGGCGCCTGTGCGTTACCGACCACAGATCGGCGGATCGGAGCCAATCGGGGCCGTGGCGATGTCTAGCTTGGCGTCGTTTTGACTGGCTGACGAGTCGCGCACCGTGACGCCCTTTGCCTCGTCCAACCGGTAATAGCCTACCAGCCCAGCCTCGTTTCCCTCCATCCGGCGATGCATATTGTCCGCGATTTGAGCCTGGGTTCGCGCGGTGGACCAGATTCGTAGGTCGGCCATTAGCCCGACGAAAAAATCGCGGTCCGCCCGGCCGCCGATGCTCATGGTGGCCGAGCCCGAAAGGGCGTTTGTATTACCAGTACCCACACCTTCGAGCACCCCGTTCACGAAGACGAGCACCAGGCCTGTGGCGCGGGTGCGAGTTGCTGCGACGTGAACCCACTCGTTGGTCGTGACGTCGCTCGTGCTTTTTACCGGCGTGTCGGGGTGCCCGATCGTCATCTGAAACTTGTTGTTCAGGATGCCCGCCCCAAAATCGTCCGTCGTAACTGCTGGCACGTCGGCGTAGACGATCGGGTTGCCGAGGTAGGGGCCGGCGCCAGTCAAGGACTGATCGGTCTTGATCCAGACCTCGATCGTGAAGTCGTCCTGGACCAACCGCATCATCGTGGCGAAGTGCGCGCCGTCGAACTGCCGCACCGGCTCTGCCGGGCACACCAGCGAATCCGTATCCGGCGCACCACCTTCGTTACCGCCAGCTCCGCGGATCGGATCGCTAAACTGCGTCCCGCAGCCGAGCAGCAACAGCCCCATGAAAAAGCCTTTCATAGCGCCCCCGCTGGCACAGAAACCTCGAGACCGAGCGCCGCCGACAGCGCGGGTCGTCCCCACTCGGTCGCCTCGCGCCCCGCTAGCCGAATCACGGTTTTGGGGAAAGCCGTCGAGCCCATCACGTCGGCGAACAAGCGTAGCCCGGGCGCGACTGAAACGCGCGTCGTGACACCCAGCGAAGGACTCGCCACGAAACGATCATCCACCGCGCTCACGTAAGTCGGGCTGGCCTGGCCGCGGAGCTGCAGCTTGCCCAAGCCAACCGCGGCCGTGAGTCGCAACGACACCGGCGCTCGCCGGCCCGTCACCTCCAAAACGCCACCCAAGCGATAGAACGACGCAAATAGCTCGACCGTTCCTTCGTTCTCGACCAAGCGCGCGGGCGTGATCGGCGTCAGCACCGAAGCGCTCAATCCGGCTCGAAAGAACGGCATCCATGTCAGCGTCGACAGCACGTGAACGCCCGATCGAAAATTGGTGCTGTAGAGCAGGCTCGGTCCAACCGAAAGTGACAGCGCCTCCGGTGGTTCAGGCGCGGGCACGGGCTCGCGCGGCGGTCGCACAGGCTCGGGCGGCGGCGAGCGGCCAGGCGCAGGCCGAGCCGCCATTTCCAGCAAACTAGCTCGCAAAAGCTCGACGGAGCGCGTCGCGATCAGCTCGCCCGCCGCGGGGTCGGACGTGCTGGCAGCGACCAGCTTCCAGCTCACGGTCTTGCCGGTGACCCGATCGAAGATCGTCATGTCGACGTCGCTGCCGCCCATCGGCGCGATGCGAATCGACGCCACCGCGCCGGCCGTCTTGGCTTCTTGCTCGAGCGACGGCAGACGCGTGTGCTCGGGTGGCAGCCACTTCACCACCAGCCCGAGCGATTCGATCTCTTGCCGCAACCGGAGCGCCAGCGGTAACGCGCTCGGATCGACCACCATCACCACGGTTTTTGGTGCGGCGTCGGCGCGTGCGGAACCGGTCCACGTGAGCGAGCAGAGACACGCCAGCAATAGCGTCAGAAACACAGGCTTCGCGAGCGACGCGAGCTCCCGACGCCAAGCGGTCCTCATGCCGCGTTGAGCGTACTACTTCAGCACCGAGCGGGCGATATCGGCGTGCGGGCCATCGGGGTAGCGAGCTAGGTACTCGTGCGCGACGCGCTGGGCGCCAGCCGCATCTCCACCATTTCGCAGCGCTTCGACCTGACGGCCCCAAGCTTCGCGCACCAGTGGTCCGCTCGGTTGCTCACGCACGCAGGTCGAGAACCACTCAGCCGCCTGGGCATAGGCATGACGTTGATCGAACGCGACCTTGCCCAGGGCGAAAGCGGCGGCAGCGCGCCGTGGATCGCGTGGGTAACGGCGACGCAGCGTGAAAAGCGCCTCGGTAGCGCGATCGGCGCGGCCAGAAACGCGAGCCGCGTCGCCCAGCACCAACAGCTCGGCCGGCGTCGCGGTGTCACACACGCTCTGAAAGCCGTGCGCGTCAGCCGCCGCGAATGCCTGCCGCAGATCACCCTTCTTGGCCAGCTCACGCCAACCTGCCGTCGCGTCCTTGCTCGGCGCTTCAGGCGCGACCGGCTCGAGCGCCGGGGCGGCGGCCGACGCCACAGGCAGGCCGGGACCGCCGAAGGCAGGGCCATCGGTCACCGGGACGGCTCGCACTTCAGCGTTGGCGCTCGGGCTGAGCGACAACGCCGCGCGGACCTCGCTGCCGATTAAATCGAAGCGTCGCTCGGCGACCGAGGCGATCAGCGTCTCGCCGGCCCGGACCGGGCGCTCGGCGCCGACGATCGAACCGGCGACGCCGACGCTGCCTTCGCGCACGGTGATCGAAAACTGCTGCGACGCCGTGTCCCAACGTAGATCGAAGCGCGTGCCGGTGACCCGCACCGCGAATGGGCCGGCGATCAGCCGCCAAGCGCTGTGCGAGGTGTGCACGACGTCGGCCGAAAGCGAGCCGCTCTCCAGCGCCAGGCTGGCGCCGTTGTTGTCGGTGTCGACGACGCGAGCGCGCGACAACGGATCGACCAACACCCGCGTGCCGTCTGAAAACTTCACGACGACGGGGCGAGCTGCCGGCGCCGCCAGCCAGGTTTGCGCCTGCCCCGCCGCGCCATCGACCGTAAATTCGAGCCGGCTGGGCGTGCGTAGCAGCATGAACGCTGCCACTGCCGCCACCGACAGCGCGGCGGCCAGCGAGAACACCAGGCCTTTGCCCAAGCGCGGAGCCGGCGTCGTGCTGCCCATCGCCTTGGCGAGGAACAGCCGTTCGGCTTGCTTGATCGCGAAACGACGCTTGTCGGCATCGTCGTCGAACGCCGCCGCGACCTTCGCGCCCAAGGCGCCCAGCTCGTTCAGCGGTCGCGCCATCGCGCACCTCCGTCCAGCCACGGGCTAAGCTCGGGATAGCGCGCAGCGACGGCGACGAAGCGATTTTCGCTGCGCACCAACCGGCGCTTGATCGTCGCCAGCGAGACGTCGCAGGCCGCTGCGACTTCGGTCAGCTCCATGCCGTCGATGAAGCGGAGCGCGAACGCGATGCGCTCGTCCGCCGGCAACACGTCGAGCACGTGGTAAACGGCGCGCAGCGCCTGGCGTGCTTCCGGCACGAACGCGACTGCCGACGGCTCGTAACGCTCTTCTTCCGCCGAATCGACGAAGCGTCGCAGCCACGCGCGGCGCGTGCGCGTGCGGAGCACCTTGCGCGCCGTGTGGGTCGCGACACGACCGAGCCACGGCTCGAGCGCCGACGGATCTTTCAGCGAGTGAATCGATCCGAGCGCGCGCGTGAACACTTCCTGCAGAATGTCCGCCAGCTCCGCGTCGTAGCCGATGACGTGCGTGATGATCCGTTCGACCCAACCGACGTGGCGCTGAAACAGCGCCGATTTCGCCCCTGGGTGATTCGCACGCAGCGCTTCGACCAAAGCGATGTCGTCACCCACGAACGCGAGCGGCAAGACCACGCCTTCGGTCTTGGGGGCAACGCGCGATGAAGACATCGGATTCTTCAAGGTAATCCGATCTGTCAGTTCCCGACAGAAACGCTGACGGCTCATCTTTCCAACCGGCCTGCGTCTCGGCCGTCGCACATTTTAAACTATTCCTTTCCGTCACTTACAGGAGCTGCGAGCTCCGAGCTCCGAGCTCCGAGCTCCGAGCGCGTGACCTCTGCTTCGATGCTTTCCGTCCCTGTCTCCAATGTAGGCGCTAGTTCCCGGCGCCGCCTCCGGCCGCGCGCGTCGAGGGGCCGCGGGCAGCCGCCCGCGCAGACAAGGCCTCCCCCTGCCCGCCGAACGCTTCGGGGCGCTGTGAAGGTTTCTCGTGAATCAAGCTCAGCCTCGCAGCTCACAGCTCACAGCTCACAGCTCGCAGCTCACAGCTCGCTCGGGTTTGACCGATGCAAGGCGGCGAGTTATTCATCACTCAGAGCGGCGCCGCGTGGTGCCGGTTCGCGAAAGGCACAAGTCATGAGCTGGGAAACGCCAAGCTTCGTCGAGATCGATATGAGCGCAGAGATTGGCTCGTACGAAGGCGAAGACTACGACGGTCTGTGATCGCAGTTGATTGTAGTCACCCCGCCGTCTCGCAAGCATCGTGAGCGGCGGCTCGGAGGTCGCGTTTGTTCATTCGTGTTTTGGGCTCCGCTGCGGGAGGTGGCTTCCCGCAATGGAATTGCGGATGCCCCAACTGTGTCGGCGTACGTAACGGTTCGATCGCTGCGGTCGCCCGCACGCAAGAGTCAGTAGCGGTTAGCGCGGACGGCGCTGCCTGGTTCTTGCTGAACGCATCGCCGGAGATCCGGCAGCAGCTGGAGAGCTTTCCCAAGCTGCATCCGCGCGCGCAACGGGACACGCCGCTGGCCGGCATCGTGCTCACCAACGGCGATCTGGATCACGCGTTGGGGCTGCTCTCGCTGCGCGAGTCACAGCCGCTGCAACTGTATTCGAGCGACCGCGTGCGGCGCGGTTTTACCGAAGGCAATGTGCTGTATCGCACGCTGCAGCGCTTCGAGGGCCAGGTCACCTGGCACGCGCTCGACTTGAGCGAGCCAGGGAACGAAGCGGAGCTGCTGCTGCCGAATGGCGCGCCGAGCGGTCTGGCGATGCGCGCCTTTTCGGTCCCGGGCAAAGCCGCGCTGCACCTCGAGCAAACCAAGCCGGACCCGGGCGACAACATCGGCGTGTTGATCCGCGACCTCAGCACGAAAAAGAGCTTGGCGTACTTGGCGGCAGCTGGCGCCAGCTCAGCGGCAGTCGTCGCAGCGACCGCGGACGCCGACTGCGTCTTCTTCGACGGCACCTTCTGGTCGAGTACAGAGCTGATCGATCTGGGTGCGTCCACGCGCCGCGCCGAGGACATGGCGCATTGGCCGATCAGCGGCCCCGAAGGCAGCTTGCAGTTTCTGGCGTCGCTGCCGGGCGCGCGCCGCGTCTACATTCACATCAACAACACGAACCCAATCCTGCGTGACGATTCGGCCGAGCGCGCCGCCGTGCAGGCCGCCGGCGTCGAGGTCGCGTACGATGGCATGGAGCTCGTGCTGTGAGCGTTAGCTGGCGTGCAGCGCTTCCCAAGGACGAATTCGTCGAGTGGCTGCGGCGCGAAGGCGCGAGCCGTTATCACGATCAGCACCCCGTCCACATTCGCATGCACGAAGGCAAGCTGAGCCAAAGCCAACTGCAACAGTGGGTGCTGAATCGCTACTATTACCAGACCCGCATCCCGATCAAGGACGCGCTAATCTTGTCGAAGTCGGAAGATCCGGTGTTTCGGCGCCAGTGGATCCGTCGCATTCACGATCACGACGGCGCGACCGAAGGCGAAGGCGGTTTGGCGCTGTGGCTGCGGCTGGCCGACGGCGTCGGCCTCGACCGCGCCGAAGTGGCGAGCCTGAGCCAGGTCCTGCCGGGCGTGAAGTTCGCGTGCGATGCGTACGTCACTTTGGTGCGCGAGCGCAGCTTGCTCGAAGCGGTAGCGTCATCGCTGACCGAGTTCTTCGCGCCCGACTTGATGAGCCGGCGCATCCAAGCCTGGCAAGAGCATTACCCGTGGGTCGACAGCGAGATGCTGGCGTATTTCCGGGCGCGCGTGCCGCGAGCGCGCGTCGATTCGGAGGAAGCGCTGGCGTTCGTCGTCAGTCACGCGACCACGTTCGAGCTGCAAGAGCGCTCAGTCGCGGCGTTGATCAAGAAGACCGAGATCTTGTGGCACCTGCTCGACTGCGTTCAAGCCGCCTACGTCACTGACCCGGTGAGCGCGTGACGAGCAGCCAGGAGCCGAGCGAGCTCTTGGCGCTGAAGCCCAAGCTCGCGCCCAAGACCAAACTGCGGCTGGATCCGAAGACCAACAAACACATCTTGCTGTATCCGGAGAAGGGCTTGCTCCTGAACCCAACCGGCACGGCAATTCTGCAGCTGTGCACGGGCGAGCACACGCTGTCGGCGATCGTGAATTTACTCGCCACGCAGTTTCAGACCGCACCCGAGCAGTTGCAGCCCGAGGTGCTAGCGTTCGCGCGTGGCCTGTTCGATCGCGGCTTGCTGCAGGCGGTGCCGTGACGACCGAAGCTCGGCTTTACACGCTGATCGCCGAGCTCACGTACTTGTGTCCGCTGCGCTGCGTTTACTGCTCCAACCCGACCGATCTGGCTGCGCATCCCGATCGTTTGCAAACCGCGGATTGGCTACGCGTCTTTCGCGAAGCCGCGGAGTTGGGCGCTTTGCAGCTCAACCTGAGCGGCGGCGAGCCCTTGCTGCGCAAAGATCTGGAGGCGCTGGTCGAAGGCGCGCAGAAGCACGATTATTACACCAACCTGATCACGAGCGGCATCCCACTCACGCGCGAGCGCCTGACGCGGCTGCGCGACCTGGGCCTGTCGAGCGTGCAGGTTTCGATTCAGGATAGCCGAGCCGCCGAAGCGGATCGCATCGCCGGTCGCACCGCGTTCGACCAAAAGCTCGAAGTGTGCGGCTGGGTTAAGCAGCTCGGGTTGCCGCTGACCGTGAACATGGTGCTGCACCGCCAAAACCTGGGTCGCACCGCCGAGATGATCGCGCTCGCCGAATCACTCGGCGCCGATCGGTTGGAGCTGGCGAACACGCAGTACCTGGCGTGGGCGTTGTCGAATCGGAGCGCGCTGTTGCCGAGCGAAGCGCAACTGAACGAAGCGCGCGACGTGGCGCGCGGCGCCAAAGAGCGCTTGAAGGGCAAGATCGAGCTCTTGTTCGTCCTGCCCGATTACTACTCGGACCGTCCGAAGGCGTGCATGAGCGGTTGGGGCCAGCGCTACCTGCTGATCAGCCCCGACGGCCTCGCCCTGCCCTGCCACCTGGCGCACACGTTACCGGGGCTGATTTTCGACAACGTGCAAGAGCGCTCGCTCGCGGATATATGGCAAAATTCTGCCGCTTTTTCGGCATTTCGCGGCCAGGCCTGGATGCCCGAGCCTTGCCAAAGCTGCGAGCGGCGCGAGGTCGATTTCGGCGGATGCCGTTGCCAGGCCTTCCACCTCACCGGTAACGCCGCCGCCACGGATCCGGCGTGCGCGCTGTCGCCACAGCACGACCTGATCACCGATGCACGCTCGGCCGCGCAACCCCAGCAGCTGATCCCGCTGAAGCTGCTGTACCGCGAACTGAATCCGCGCGGCGCCTAAGCCGGCAGGTTCGCGACGATCTGTTCGGACACCTGCCAGAGCTTTCGCGCAAGCGCCAGATCGTTCGCGTCCGCGCGCGGCTTTCCGATATTGCAGTTGGCCAGGTACTCGCCCGTTACGCTGGCGAACGCCGGGTGAGTCGCGGCGTAGACTTCAGTCGCCGCGCCTTGTGGCACGGACTTGAGCCCGAGCGGCCCGAGCGCGGTGAGCATGCCGCCGAGCAGCGGGTTCATATGGCGCTGCAAACCGGTTCGAATCACGCCCGGGTGCACGGCATTGGCGGTCTTCTTGCTGCCTGCGAAGCGGCGCGACAGCTCTTTGGCGAACAACAGGTTGGCAAGCTTAGCCTGGCCATAGGCGCTCCAGCCGCTGTAGCCCTTGGCACCGTCGAGGTTGTCGAATTCAATTCCGACTTTGGGTGCTTGACGGTGCGCGCTGCTGCTCAGCATCACGACACGTCCGGCTTCGCTCAACTGCTCCAACAAGCCAGTCACCAACAAGAAATGGCCGATGTGATTGGCGAAGAATTGAAGCTCGTAACCATGTGCCTTTTGGAGTGTCGGCAGAGCCATGACGCCCGCGTTGCAAATGATCGCGTCGAGCGCCTTTCCGCTATTTTTCACGGCTTCGACGCAAGCGCGGACGCTCGCCGGATCGGACAGCTCACACGCGAGCGGCAGTGTCTCGCCCACCACCGAGGCGCAGGCAAGCTTGGCCTTTTCGAGCGTGCGCGCGGTTCCGATCACGCACGCTCCGCGGAGCGCGAGCACCCGTAACGCTTCCGCCCCGAGGCCGGAGGTGCAGCCCGTCACCAGCAGCGTCTTGCCCGCCAACGACAAGCCGTCAGTGACTTGCTCGGCGGTGCTGCCGTAACCGAATCCGCTCGGACCGCTGGGCGCGAGCCATGAGTAAAGGGACATCCGACTCCTGTTTCGCGCCGTGCGCGTCGCGTGGCCAGGTCTCGTAAGTCGGCTAGCCTGGTTCGGCAAGCGCCGTTCGGAGTGCAGCCAGCCGTTCGGTGAAGATAAAGGCTTCTGCGAGGTTCAAGGTCGCGCCGGAGTCGCCCGTCGGCTGCAGCCGCACGCAGTCTTGGTGGTCCACTTGGCCGAACGTTTTCGCCACACACGCGATCGTCGTGAAACCGCGGCCGTAGAAACCGCCGGCGAACCCGGCCGCCGCTTCGCGCGCAACGCCGGTCGCGGCCGACTCGAAAACGAGCTGGTGCGTCAGCATCCGCTTCGAAGACAACAGCACCTGCTGCGCAACGATGATCCGCCGATCGGTCCAGACCACCGTGTGCCGACGCATTCGCGGGTACGAGATGATCGCCGCCTGCCCGAGCTGCGGCCGCGTCGCAAAGTTAGCACCCGCGTCGCGCCACAGCTCGCGCTCGCCCGGCTCGAGCTCGAACGCGTCGAGGTACGTGGCTTTCGTACCGGTCGCGCGATTGACCACGACCGCCAAAGCCACGATTCCGAGCAACGCTGCGATGAAATACAGGAAGACCATGAGCCGGCGTCGATGCGGCCAGCATAGCGTCGCCCGCGGAAAAAACTGAGCGCGACGACGCAACCGGCAGCCCCGGAATCGGTACGAGCAGTGAGAAGGCCGCCAACCCCGGCTCCGCGCGCATGGGCGAAGCTTGGTACGAGCTCGACCTCGGTTGGTATTTGCTGCTGGGTCTCGATCGGCTCGGCCTCGTGCACGACGTGCACGCCACCAGCCGCCCAACACCCGTTCGGCGCTTCTACGCGCGACTACGCTGAACCGGAACTCAGCGCTCCGCGTTCAGTCGTCCGACTCGGAATCGCTGTCGTCGGCCTCGGGAGCAGCGGCAGCCTTGGGGCGCGCGGCCTTCGCCGGCACGCGCGGCTTGGGGCCCGGACCCGACGTCATCTTGATGAAGTCGTAGACGTCGAACATGTCGCGCGGCTCTTGGTTCTGCTCCTTGAGCTTGTTGGACACCAAGCGCGCCACGCTGAGGAAGCGGGTGTAGGCGGCGCTGGTCGCGCGGGCTGGCGCTGAACCGCGGCCGCCCATCACCTTGACCTGCTGCTTGAACGCGGTCGGATGCACGCAAATCTGGTCGGCCGAGTTGTAAACTGCGGACGGGCCGGTCGCGAGCTCCCAGCGCGCTTGCTCGCCGTATACGGCGGCGAAGGCGGTGAGGAACGCGTCGAAGCGCTGCTCGTACGGCGTTTTGCCGTGCAACAGCTCGCGGACGGCGAGCGCCAAACCGCGCATGCCCTCTTCCTTCAGGCCCTTCGGCTTCTTGAGCTGAGCGGCGGGCACCAGATCAGTGTGACTGAGGACGCTGAGCACCGTGTCCCAGACCTGGGCGAAGTTCTGGCCCTTGACCAGCGCGTCGAGCGCGGCCGGCGAGAGCTTCTCTTGGGCTTCCTTGCCGAGCGCGTCGCGGTGCTTCGGCGCGCGAGCTTCCACGCCTTCGCCGCGGTTGTCGGCCAGCCACTTCGGGTCCGCGAGACCGGCCGGGTAGGTCTCGTGCAGCTTCTCGAGCTGGTCCAGGAAGCTGCGGCCGTCGGACGGCGACGACGAGGCGCTGGCTTTTTCGCGACGGGCGAGCACTGCGCGCTGCTTCTCGTAGAAGGCGCGTTGGTCAACGTTCGGCGACTCGACCCGGCGCATCAGCTGGTGGTAGCCGCTGGCCATCGTGCGCTCTTCGCCATCCTCAAACACGTAGGCGCGCTTGCCGCCTTCCTCTCGCACCAAGACAGCGACTCCCCAATCCTTACGCGCGGTGTGGTTGAAGAGGGGGAGATCGCTCGTTTCGGTGGTGGATTGTGTCATGAAGATTCTTTCTGGACCTTTAGCCGGGCGGTAGGACACCGCTTGGCGTTCGAACCGCGGCAGCTGCGAGAAGTGACCTCTGTCGGCGCCAAGGAACGCCAAGCGACCGCGCGGGAACCGGACCCTAGCACATCGCGTGCCTACACGCCGTCGGCGCGTCATCCGCTGGCCGTTTTCAGCACAGGCGTCCGCCGCGTGGGCCGCCGGGGCGGCGCCTCCCGGGGGGGTGACGGGCGGCTTTTAGCCGCAAGTCTGGATGCACACGCCGTGGTCGCAGTAGCCAAAGTCCGCGCAGGTGTCGGCGGCGTTGCCGGCGCAGACCGGCATGCAGCCGTAGTCCACCACCAGACAAGCGTCAGTTGGGCCGCATTGGGCGCAGCCCCGACCGAACGCGCTGCCGGTCGGGCAAGCGACAGGGCAATTTATTTCGGTGCAGACCAACTGGCCGGCGTTGCATTGACAGGTGTTACAGCTGCTGGGGTCGGGAACTTTGGCAGCGCCGTCGGGATAGACAACGCCGTTCACGCGGCACGCGGGGCCGGTATTGGATTCGTAGTCGTCGACGCACTCCCCGTCATCGGAGCAATGCGCGCTGACCGGAATGAGGCACTCGCCGCAGTTGACGCGCTCGCCACAAGCTGCCGCGGCGTACGCTTGCGCCAGGGCGTCTGCCGTCGCCTGATCCCACGCCGCAGCGTTGACGTGAGTCTCGCAACCGCACGTCAGTCCGGTGCCAACGCGCTTGCCGCAGGCGTCCGGCGCACCGGGCTCGCACTTCTTCACGCGAGCCCTCAGCGCCTCGTACTGAGTCAAGACTGACTCACAGGTGTCGCAGCCGCGTTCGGTGCAGAGCACGTTGCCGTTTTCCTCGCAGCCGCAGGAATTGCAGCCGTCGGTGGCCGGAAAGCTGTCGCCGGGTTGGTACGCCTGGCCGTCATAGCTGCAGCCGATGGCGCAGTCGACCAGCGTGCAGACGAGTTGGCCGTGATTGCACCCGCAGATGTTGCAGCCATCCCCAGCCGGAAATCCGCTGCCGTCAGGATGAACCGTCTCACCATCGTGGCAACTTCCTGGAGGATTACTCGGTGCGCCGCCCGTCGCCTGATCGGACCGGCTACCAATGCCGCCGCACGCGAGCAGCGAGAGCGCCGCGAGACAGCTCGTCGCTCGCCACCAACGCTGGTTTCCCCAGAACATGCCGGCAAGTCTAGCAGTCGTCTGCGGCAAAGACCCACATTGGCACCTGGCCCCGCCACGGCAGTTTCTGCGCTTCGGGCTGCATTTTGGCAGCCCCAGCGGCTTTCAAAGCTTTTTGATCAGGCTCGGGGGGCGCGCTTCACCTTGAAAACACCAACGGAGCGGGTCGCCCGCCTTCGCAAATGGACTTCAGGATGCATCAGCGCACAGGCTGGGGTGGTTTACCGACGACGTTACTGGCCCTCACGGTAACGAGCGTCGTTGTCGGGGGTTGTACGGGCGTCGTCGACGGTAACCCCAACCATTCACAAGGTGGCGGCGGCACGACCGCGACGGGCGGCGCCGGTCCGATGACGAGCGCCGGCACCGGGATGATCATCGGCCCCGACGGCAAGCCGATCCTCTGCGACGGCAGCCCGGTCTCCGACGCCAAGCGCATCGTGCGCCTGAGCTACAACCAAGTCTCGAACACGATTCACTCGCTGTTCGGTGACACCTTCGGTCAGAAAGTCGACACCGACTTCGAGATCGGTGCCGAAGCACAAGTCGCACGCACCTTCCCTCCGCTGGCGAGCGCGCGCGAAGGCAGCGTGATCGGCAAGACGATCTGGCCGACGAATGATCAGATCGCGTCGGCGGCGGGCGCTTACGCGCTGGCCAACCTGAACGCGGTCACGGCGTGCGGCGCGGCACCGACCGACGACTGCGCACAGACCTTCGTCAAGACGTTCGCCGAGAAGGCGTACCGTCGACCACTGACCGCGGCCGAGACGACGTCGATCACGCAGGTGTACACCGAAGTGAAGGCGATCTACGGGACGGTGCCCGAAGCCGTCCAGTACAGCGTCTACGCGCTGGTGCAGTCGCCGCAGATGCTCTACCGCACCGAGTTCGGCGCCAACCAAGCCGAAGCAGGCGTCTTGACCTCGTCGGAGATCGCCAGCGCGCTGTCGTACTTCTTGACCGATGGTCCACCGGACCAGCCGCTGCTCGACGCCGCTAAGCAAAACAAATTGCTAACGGTCGCCGACCTGTCGCCGCACGTCGACCGCATCTTGATGACGCCCGCGGCGCGCAAGAACCTCGAAGGCGCGATGTTCTCGTACTTCAAGCTCGACAACCTGGCGACCGTGAAGATCGACGACGTGGCGTTCACGAATGGCACGGCAGCGAAGCCCTACACCGGCGTGCGCGAGTCGTCGTACCGCGAAGCGGAGCTGTTCTTCTCCAACACCCTCTGGGGCGGTCCGCTAACCGGGCTTTTGACGGCCAAGAAGACCTCGATCAATACGACGCTGGCCAAGTTCTACGGACTCACGCTGCCGACGACGCCAGCCGATGAAACGACGTTCGTGCCGGTCGATCTGCCGGCAGAGCGCGCCGGGTTGCTCACGCAAGCCGGGTTCTTGGCCTCAAACTCGCGCCCCGACGTGCCGTCGATCGTGGCGCGCGGCCTGGTGGTGAACGCAGCTTTGCTGTGCGCGACCAACCCGCCCTTCCCCACGGACGCAGGTACGTTAGCGTCGATCGCTTCGGCCAAAACCCAGCTGGCGAACGCCACGTCGCGAGCGCAGTCGGACTTTCGAACCACGACCGCGCCGTGCCTCGGCTGCCACCTGAACTTCGACGCCTACGGCCTCGCGCTCGACACGTACGACGCGATCGGCCGCTACCGGACGATCGATCCGGAAGGTAGGGCTATCGATGCGTCGGTGACGCTGCCCAGCACCGCGGGCGGCGGCGTCGCCAAGGACACGATCGACATGGAGACGCAGGTCGCGAACGCCCCGGGCTTCGCCAGCTGCGTTGCGAAAAACATGCTCAACTGGTCCTTGGCCGAGGGTTCGCAGCTGACACCGAGCAGCTGCGCCGCGCAGAGCGTCGCCGTGGCCTTCAACGCCAGCGACAAGACGTTCAGCGCGCTGTTGCGCGAAGTCGCCGTTTCGCAAGCTTTTACGAATCGTAATGCAGGAGCCAGTCAATGAAGTCCTATCGCTTCGCGCGCCGTTCATTCCTCGCCAGCGTTGGTGGCGCTTTCGCTCTCGAGACGCTGCTCAGCAACCTCGAAGCGCAAGCCGAGGGCGCGACGTCCCCGGCCCGCTTTCTGCTCTCGCACTTCCCGATCGGCACCTACCGGCAGAGCTTCTTGCCGAATGGTTCGCAGACGGATTTCACGCTGTCGCCGATTTTGAAGCCGTTCGAGGCTTTGAAGAGCGACATGATCGTTCTGTACGGCTTGACGGACAATCACCTGCGCTGCCCGGGTGGCGGCGGACACGAGGCTGGTACCCCGTTTACGACGACCTGCGCCAGTGCCGAAGGTACGCGCGCCAACGGCGGTGAAGGCGACGACGGCACGGCTGGCGGCCCGTCCTTCGATCAGATTTTCCTGAAGCGCGTGCCGGGGATGAAGCGGCCCGGCGCCGGCTTCGCCAATACGCTGGCCGACGCGCGCGTCGATTCGCTGGAAACGTCGACGCAGTGCTTGTCGTACGACTACCAAACGCGGTCGATCAAGGCCGCCAATCCGGCTGGCGCCAACATCACCGAGCATCAGCCGCTACCGCCCGAGCTGAGTCCGTCGAAGGTGTTCGCGAACTTGTTCAGCGGCTTTATCCCGGGCGGAAACACGCCGGCTAATAACGAAGCGGTGCTGAAGCAGCTCAAGTCTCGTAAGAGCGTGCTCGACTTCTCGCTGCGCGAACTGGCGACGTTAAAGACGTTGGCTCCTGGCAGCGAAGCCGCCAAGATCGAGGCGCACGCAGCCGCGATCCGCGACGTGGAAATGCAGCTGCAAGAGCAGATCGCCTCGGGTGGCGGGGGCGGCAGCATGTGCACCGTGCCGACCGCTCCGGACGCCAGCTTGAAGGGCCAAACTGGTTCCAAGTTCAACTACGGCAACAACCAGGAGCTCACCAGCACGTCCGACGAGGACATTCACGAAAAGATTGGCAAGGCGCACGCGGCGGTGCTGCTAGCCGCGTTTCAGTGCGACATCATTCGCTGCGCCACGTTTCAGTGGTCGCCGGGCACGAACCACGTGTCGTTCAAGGGCCAGTACCCAGCCAGCCCGACCGCCAGCTACATGCACCATCCGATGAGCCATCGCATCGGCGATCAGGGCTTCTTCAACGGCCCCCCGCTGACCGGCACCAGCGCCGACGCGTCGCTCTACCAGTTCTTGGTCAACATCAACACTTGGTACAACCAAAAGATGGCCGACGTCTTGACTACGTTCAAGAACGCTAAAGACGCGATGGGCAACAGCATCCTCGACTACACGGTCATCCCGTACGTGACCGAAGTCGGCGATCCATCGCACTCCCGCTCACCGAAGGCGTCGATGATCTTCGGCGGCAAGGCGCTAGGTATGAAGGGCGGCCAGTTTCTGAACTTCGAGGCCAACCAGCGGAAGCAAGTCGACGTCTACCTGACGTGCGCTCAGGCGCTGTTGCAGAATGCTGACCCGCTCACGCTGCTGCCAGCCGCCGAAGAGAAGTTCGATCGCACGGGCGCCAAACCAATCGCCGGTTTGTGGGAAAAGCCCGTCTAGCGCCGGATCAGCGAGCGCCGCCTCCGCGAAATCCGAGCTCGCTGCGCCGGGCGCAGGCACCATCCTGGCGTGGTGGGCGACGGCGCTGCGCGAAGCCCGTAAGAGCTAGTCCACGGAATGAGCTAACCCGCGCCGCGTCAGCCGACGAGCACGACTTTCCCGCCAGCGCCCCGCTGCGCCATCGCTTGAGCCTGGCCAGCCTCAGCAAGCGGCAGTCTCTTCGCGATCGGCACGAGCAGCTTGCCGGTGGCGACGCTTTCAGCCAGCTCCGCCAGACGTTTCGCGTCGGGATGCGTCAGCATCGCGCGCACGACGAAGCCTCGCTCTTGCGCGCCTGTGGGCTCGCCGACGACGCTGCCGATGACTCCGCCCGGCTTCAACTTGCCGAGCAGTCGAGCGATGGTTTCCCCGCCAACCGTATCGGCGATGCTGTCGAGCGCCGGCAAGGCCGCGAGCTCTGCGTCGTCGTCGAGCGCCACGACGCCGTCCGCGCCGAGCGCTGCGGCTTCGGTGCGCTGCGTGGCCCGAACACCAGCCCAAACGTTGGCGCCACGCGACTTGGCAACGAACACGGCGACGCGACCGACGCTACCCAGCGCGCCGGTGACGAGCATCACCTCGCCGTGACGCGCCGGCACGGCGTCCTCGACGAGCTGCGCGCCGGTGAGCAACGCCAGCGGCAGCGCGCCGGCGTCGACCAGGTCGAGCTCCGCCGGCAACTCGGCCCAAGCTTCAGTCGCGTCCACGACGAGCTCGGCGTAAGCGCCGTTCACGAGCCCGAGCACCCTTTGACCGACCTTAAACCCGTCGACGCCCTCTCCGACTGCCACCACGACGCCAGAAGCGTCTCGCCCAAGGACGGCCGGGAGCGCGAGCGGCATCCACGCCGTGAGCGCGCCGCTGCGCAGCTTCCAGTCGATCGGATTGATACTGGCGCCGGCCATGCGCACGCCGATCTGGTTCGGTCCGGGAGCGGGGTCCGGAACGTCGCGAAGCTCAAGCTTGTCGACGTCACCGTAGGCGGTAAGAAGGACGGCTTTCATGCCCGTCTCGTATGCAAGTTTCGTGTCGCGAGAATCGGCCGTAAAAGAGCCGTACCCCGTGCGTCGCGCGAGCACCAACTCGCCACAGCTCGTCGATAACGCCGCGGCCGCGCGCAGTCGGCGCTCGGCACCGACCCCAGGCTCCGGCGCATCGGCGCCCAGTCACCGCAGGTGGCTACCGCAAGGCGTGCGTTGGTGCGTCGTCGGCGAGCCGGTCGTCGGCCTTACGGGAATCGCCTATCGATGACGAATGCATCGTGCTGCCTAGCAGCGCTCCGGCCGCGAAGTAAGTTCCGGAGCTCGAGCTCGGTAGAATATCGTACGTGCGCTCGTGAAGGTAAGGAATTAGCTCGATGGATCGCACGCGGTGCTGTTCGTCCAACTCGGCGCCCGCTGACAGCGACGAGAGTGGTTTGCCGTTTGCTAGTGGGTGGCCGGGACTAATTTCGATCACCGCTCCGTCGCTCAGCGTTAGCCGAAGGACCTGGTGGTGGGCCACGGGTGTGCTGCCGATTCGAGCAACTGGCACCGGGACGATAGCGCCTTGGTCGACGCTGTAGACGAGATCGCCAACGCGCAGGTCTGCGATCGGTCGATCGCCCGTAGGCGTAGCGATCGGCGTATCGGGGGCTGCGCAGATTGGGCACTGTTCTTGCCCATATTGCCAGGCGCCGCTTTCACAGCGAATCGGCAGCTCGCAGCTAGTTCCACACTGCAGATTCGGATCAGCGCAGGCGCTGCCAGCTTGAGGCGGCGGATTGGGACAACCGTCCGACGGTTTCACGCAGGCCCAGGCGGGCGGATCGATGGTGCGGCAAATGGGGTATGCGTTCCCGCCATCGCAAGCGCTGCAAGCGCAAACGGTGCCGTCATCGTACGAGCACTGCAGCGTGGGATCGGCGCACGCCGCGCCCGCCTTCGCCGGCGTGTCCGGACAGGCTGCTGGCTTCGAAGCCACAGAGCAGGAATCGGGTGGAGCGGAGACCGACCAGGTGCCGTTAGCGCAGACGCCTCGCGTCCGACACGCCGGTCTTGGATCATCGCCCCAACTGCAGTCGGCTGAATTGAAGCCGAATTGGCTGCCGCTGCTCGGGCGAGCCTTGCAAGCGCTGCCATCCTTGGGCGGTGCTGCTGCGCAGTAAGAGCTAGTTGCGCCGCCGGAGCTGCCTGCTGCGCCGGCGATCGGCGCGCCGCCCGCGCTCGTCCCGGCTTGGGAACCGCTCTCCCCGCCTTGCGCTCCAGTTCCACCGTCGTGCTTACTGGTCCCGCCACAGGCGCTAAGTATGCCCGAGACGCCAAGGAACATGAGGTTTACAGAACGCATGGCCACCAGCTTAGCGCGGGACGGGACGGGCCAGTACGACGTGGCCCGGACAAGCCCCGAAACCCCGACTTTCGCTAGGTTCAGGCTGAGGCGCCCGCTCGCAAAAACTCCTAACCGCCCAACGCCGTGCGCGAGGCCACGGTCTTGAGCCAGTGCAGCATCATGGTCTCGTAAGCGATGCCGAGCTGCAGCACCGTGTCGTCACAGTTGGGATCGGCCGCCTTGCTGCTCTCCAGCAGGGCTTGATAAACGTGAAGCTGTTGGCGGTGCCGCACCTGGGCGTTCGCTACGAAGCCCGCCAGCTCCGCCGCCGAGACGTGCTGGCCAAAGAACACGCTGAGCGCGATCGGTAAACGTAACAGCTCCGGTCCAGGCTCGTTCTTCAGCCATTGCTTGAACACTCTCCGCCCGGACGCCGTGATGGAGTACGGCTGCTTCCGGCGCGACTGCTCTTTGCCCTCCTTTAGGTAGCCCCCCGCCGTCAGCGCCTTGAGCTCGCTGTAGACCTGGCTGCGCGTCACGTTCCAAAAATTACCGACTGAGGCGTCGATCGCCTGCAGCAGGTCCCAGCCGGTTTTCGGCCCTGCCATCAAAAATCCCAGCAGCGAAGCGCCGGTTGGGTTGAGGGCCGACTTGACGTTCCTATTAGGACTCTCCAAGATAGATACTCCAATTAGGACTGTAGCAGGAGTCGCCTAACATGCCGCGAAGATTCTCCAAAGCCCACGCCGCCCTCGCCTTCTTTGCCCTGAGCATCGCGGGCTACGCCCTGTGGGTGCTGGCATCCGGCCATCTGCCCGAAGCGTTGACGGCCTCTTACAAGGTTCGCCCGTGGGTGTTTCGCCTTCACCTGTGCGGCGGCGCCGTGGCGCTTGCCCTTTCGCCCTTTCAGTTCGGCGCCTTCGCTCCGAACCGCCGCGTCAACGCGCACCGCCTGAGCGGGCGTATCTACAGCAGTGCCGTGCTGGTCGCCGGCACGGCCTCGCTGCTACTCGCCCCATTCGCCGCAACGGGCCCGATCGCGCAGCTGGGTTTCGGCACGTTGGGCGCAGCGTGGCTCGGCTCGACCGTGCTCGGCGTGCGCGCCATCCGCCAGGGCAACGTGGCCCGTCACCGTGACTGGATGGTGCGCTCCTTCGCGCTGTGCTGCGCCGGCATCTCGCTACGGCTGCTGCTGCCGCTGCTCATGATTTCAACGGCTGGCCAGTGGTTCATCAGCTACTCAATCGTGGCCTGGCTCTGCTGGCTGCCCAACCTATTGCTAGCCGAGCGCTACCTACGTTCCGGCCGCGGCGCATTCGTCCAATTGATCGCGCATTCCCCGCTCCCGAGCCCGCTATCAGAGCGTCGGGCTACTGAAATGTGAGGAAGCTGGCTGGCAACTCGCGGGCGGTCAGGCCTTCACGGTTGAAGAGCGCGCCGAGCATGGCGCAGCGGTAAGGCTCGAGCGTCGGGTCGCAGGTTAGAAATTCCGAGCGCAATTCGTCGATGCCGACTCGATTCGACGCCGCCGGACGGAACGCTTGGGACTCGAACGCGCGGGTGAACGTGATGTTAGGGACCAGTGTCTCCTGGCCGTGGCAGAACGCACAACTCGTCAGCTCGGTGCTGAGCAGGGCGTGCTCGAACGGATCTTGGGGCCGAAGCTCGCTGGTCACCGGAAACGGGATCTCGGCCTTGATCGAACGTGCGTCGCCGCGGCGCTCACCGAGCTCCAACAGGTCCCGCCCCTGGCCTTCGGGCACAATCGAGACAATCAGCGGGTCCAACAGGATGAAGATCCGCGGGCTTCGGCGACCAGTCGCCACCTGGAGGCTGAGCACGCTCACCGTTGCGTCGATGGCGAGCGGACCTGCCAGGCGCTGGAGGAAGCACGGCAACTCGACCGGTTTTTGCATGGCGTTCAAGGTATCGACGACCTCGCCGATGCGGCTGGGTTTGAGTGCTCCCTTCACTGGCCGGCAGGCGTTGGGGATTGCGTCACTTACCGATTCACTATCGCGGTCAGCAGTCGCCGGCGGGCTGCAAGACAGCAAGACCCAGGCGCCGGCGATCGCCGCAAGGGCGCGTTTTTGGTGCGACTGCAGGCCCAAGACGACCTACTCGCAATGCACCCAAGTGGCGCCGCAATCTTCGCCACGATGATCGCTGCAACACAGCGAGAAGTCGGCGTAGACACAGGGCGAACTTAGTTGGCAGCCACAGGCGCTGGAGACTTCGGATGGCTCTAGCGGACAACCTGCGCCCGGATAGGGGTCGGGGGCCGCCGGCAGCTCGCCACCGGCGCCAGCGGTATCCGAGATTGCCGATGCTCCGCCGGCGGTCGGCAACTGGGCCACGCAGCGACAGGTGGCGACGCGCTCGGAACCCATGCCTTGGCACTCCTCCACACCAACGCAGCTCTCGGTCTCGCAATAGAACCGCGCCTGGCCGCACGTCGACCGCTCAGGGCTCGCACCGGTAAGACCGCCGAGGGAGACCGTCGCTGAACCTCCGCTGGCCGTTCCCAAAACGCCAGAAACGCTACCGCCTGCGCCGCCACCTGCTAACCCGGAGCCGGACGACCGCACCGCCGACTCGGCGCGGGGGGCCCCGTCGCAAGACAGCGCCAAACCGCAAACGGTGAGTAGCGCGCCAAGAGAAACCAAGCTTCGCCCCATCACCTCGCCATTGCCCGCCACGTTAGCACGGGACCGTGCGCGCGCTGTCCAAGCGGGACCGACTTCAAGCTCCTGCTCGCGATTCGGGTCGCGGCCATGGCGCTGCGGAGCTGTCGCAGCACCTCCGACTTCGACCTACGCCTCGGCAAATTCTCGAGCGTCGCGTGATGCCGCGCGCGAGGCGAATCGTCACGAACAGGGCACGCCGAGAGGCGCGTATCAGAGTACGATTCGCCATGATTCGTGCGGGTTCATGCACGGCGGTTCGACGACGCGCGGGCGGCGCGGTTGTTGCTTGAGGTGAAACCGGAATGACTCGCTTCGAAGCCCACGCTAGCTCGGACGCAGACATCACCCGGCAGGAACCAAGCGGCCCGACGACGCAGCGCGACCCTAGCGGGCTTGTCCGTGGAGCGGTGCTGGCGGGCAAGTATCGCCTCGAGGCTCAGCTCGGCGCGGGCGGGATGGCCGTGGTTTGGAGCGCCTACCATCTGGAGCTCGAGATTCCGGTCGCGATCAAGCTGCTGCGGGGACACGACCCGAGCCTCGCTCGACGGCTGAAGCTCGAAGCGCGCGCGGCAGCTCGGCTCGCGCACCCGGCTATGGTGCGCGTATTGGACGTTGCCGCGACGGAAGAGGGTGAGCCCTTCATCGTGATGGAATTGCTCACGGGCGAGACCCTGGCCGACGCGTTGGCACGCGGAAACCTCAGCGCTCTGCGCGTCGTCCAGCTGCTACTGCCGATTGTCGAAGGGCTCGCGCTCGCCCACGACCACGGCGTCGTTCACCGCGATTTGAAGCCCGAGAACGTGTTCTTGGCGAGCGAGGGCGAGCTACTGCAGCCCAAGCTGCTCGACTTCGGTATCGCTAAACTGGCTGGCGGCGTCGCCGCGAGGCGGCTCACGGCGAATGGCACGGCTCTCGGCAGCCCGAGCTACATGTCGCCCGAGCAAGCGCGCGGTGAAGAAGTCGACCACTTGAGCGACGTTTGGTCGTTCTGTGTGTTGCTGTACAAGGCGATCGGCGGCAAGGCGCCGTTCCGCGGCGCCGCGCCTCGTGACGTCCTCGACGCGATCCTCAGGCAAGCGCCGCCGCCGTTGCCGCTCGGTACTGGAGCGGACGGCCACTTGGCGCGCATCGTGCTCAGTGGTTTGAACAAGGATCCTGCGGCGCGCCCAACGTCCATGCGCCAGCTTGGACAACAGCTTGCGCGCTGGCTGCTGCTCCACGGCGTGCCGGTGGACGTTTGCGGTGCGCCGCTCGTCAGCAAGTGGTCGAACAGCGATCCGCCGACCAGGCCTCGCGCAAGCGACGCGCCGCCGCGGCGTAGCCCGCTGCCGCCACCGCCATCGCTCCCCTCGCAGGTGGATAGCACAACGGAAATTACCCTGCGCGATCCGGTTCGCGCAGCCCCGGCGGCGCGGCCCAGCGGCGCGGTCAGCGCACGCAAGGTCCGCTTCGTCGCGACAAAGGGTCGTCGGGCGCTGTGGGCGCTAGCCGGAGTGATGATCGCCGGCGGCAGCTTGGCATTGACCACGTCCAATCGTTCGCAACAGAGCCAGGCCGCGGCGGGGTCGAGCACCGTCGCGAAGCAAGCGCCCGTCCTGGCCGGCACCAACGCGGACCTCGGCACACCCGAGCCCCAGCTCGATCAATTGGTTGCGGTGAGCGACGTGGACGCGAGCACGGCGAATCGCGACGCGACCGACGTGACCGACGCGACCGCGTCGACCGCGACGCCAAGCGCCGCTACCACCGCCCAACGCCCCGCAGCCCTGCCACGCACGAAAAGCTTCGCGCCGACCCCGCTCAAGTCGCTGCCGTTTTAGGCGATCCTGCGCAAGCAAGCGCGAACAGGCCCCGCCGGATCGTATTCAGCGAGTCGAGCGAGAACCCGACGGTCGGCGCCGCGTGAATCCACGGCACAGGCGTGTTACTGGAAGATGCTAGGCTCCCGCCGCTCAGGGAGATTTCCCGGGTAAACAGGCGTGCGAGGTGCCGGCATGCAACTTGCTTGGGCACATACGATGGTCGCAACCTCTCACCGCGCTCTGCTCGCGTTGACGATCGGAACCAGCGGCTGTGGGACGCTGCTCGGCACGCATCAACACAGCGAGAGGGTGCTGTCGACCCGACCAGTGGAGCTCGTCTCGCACCCAATCCCTTCGAAGGCTCGGTTCGTGGTTGGGTCGCTCCACGCCGAGCAGGGCACTCTGGTCGTCGAAGTGGCGCGCATCGAGGCCTGCCTCGCCGACCAGGGCGTGGAAACAAAGACCGAGAGCACAGACAACTACCGCGTGAACCGACCAGCGCTGCTCGCGGAGGCGGTCCTGGCATCCGCGGCGGGTGCGGCCACACTCTGGGCTGGCGTGTCGGCGGCCAAGGACTGCAAACGGCAGCTTGTCGATACGTGCGACTTCGAGCAGGCCTTGACTATCGACTTTGGAATTCTGACGGCGGTGTTCGGAGTACCGACCCTGGTGGATCTGTTGAACAACCGCGCCCCGACCAAAACCGTGCGGACGGACACCCGAGCGACCAACCAACGAAAGCCCAAGGACTGCGGGCACGAGGCGGCTCCCGACGTGGCGGTGTCGTTGGCCTTCGTGGGCCCCGAATCAGCGGTTGCATTTGCGAGCTTTTTGCGGGAAAAGCGGCTCCGGAAACGGGCTACTGGCGTCTCCGCGAGATCTACGATTCAGTCGGCCGCACCTTGCTGAACACTGACCATGGATAACCCGCTCGGACCCCTGCTCGAAGAGGGCATCATCAGTGAGGTCTTGGGGCGCCTGCAGAGCGGCAAGGAGGCCGAGGTCTTCATTGTTCGCTTTGCGGAGCGCGTCGTCGCCGCTAAGGTTTACAAGGACCGCTCGCAGCGCAGCTTCAAGAACAAGTCCGCCTACCAAGAAGGGCGGAGTGTTCGCAACTCGCGCGACCAGCGCGCCATGGGGCGACGCTCAAGCTTCGGCAGGGACACGGAGGAGGAAGCTTGGAAGTCGGCAGAGGTCGACGCGATGTACAAGCTGCACGCAGCCGACGTCCGCATCCCCGCGCCAGTGTTGTTCTTCGAGGGCGTGCTGCTGATGGATTTGGTGGTCGACGCGGAAGGCGTCACTGCGCGCCGCCTGATCGATACGACGCTCAGCGTCGAGCAGGCCAACGCCGCGTATCACGACATGCTGGTGCAGCTGGTGCGCATGCTGAGCTGCGATCTCATTCACGGCGATCTTTCGGCGTACAACGTGCTGTGGGGCGCCGGTGGACCCACGATCATCGATTTTCCGCAGATCGTCTCGGCCGCGCAGAACAGCAACTCCGAGCGCTTCTTCATGCGCGATGCCGAGAACATCCTCGGCCATTTCCGCGCCATCGATCCGCGACTCGCCCCGCGACGTGGCGACGCCGCTGAGATTTGGCGCGCCTACATGCGTCGCGAGCTGACCGCCGACTTCGTGCCAACCGGTAGGCTGCCGCAACCACCCCCACAAAGGCCGCTACCGATCGGCGGCTCTCGCCCCGCCGGCAGGCCACCTCAGCAGCAGCAACCACAACGAGACTTCCGGCCGCCTCAGCAACCGCAGCAACGCGACGCCAGGCCCCCCCAGCAACAACAGCAACGCGACGCCAGGCCCCCCCAGCAACAACAGCAACGCGACGCCAGGC
>JBBSAB010000024.1:0-88442 GCA_038252755.1 Polyangiales bacterium
AGCTCGAAGCGTTCAAAATCCCAAAGCTCGCGCAACCGCTTGCGCAACGACTCACGCCGCGGCAAGCCGTCCAAGTAGCCGCGCGTCAGCCGATTCTGCGCCGCGACCCAAGCCTGACTCTCGGCGCTGCCCGAGTCTTCTAGCCAACGATACGGATCCGGCACTGACACACCGTGCAGTACATCGACGACACCGCCCGCCGGGCTCGCGGGATAGTTAAACCGACGGCTGGGCGCTGCTGACTGCTGACGGGGTTGCTCGCTCATCTTCACGGCCAAAACGGGCGGTGGCGGCGACGCGGCCTGACACCCGACCAACCCGACCAACAGAGCTAGCATGAGCCGGCGGGTAGAACCCATGCCGATTCAGTAGCGCAACTCGCGGCGCGAGGGGAGATTACGGCTCGAGCTTGAAGCGCGACTCTCGGACCAGCTCGCAGACCTGCAGCGAATACTCGGTGTAGAAGCGTTCGCGACCCTGAGCTTGGGCGACCTGGTGCTCACCGTGCACGCGCCACGCTTCCAACTCTTCGGCAGAGCGAAACTCGATGATCGCCAACCGCTCGCCGTCCTCGGCCACGAAGTCTTTCGACGACACCAGCCCCGGCATCTGCAAAGCGAGCTCGTAGATCTGCTGGGCGCGCTCGCCGTAGGCTTCGTCCACCCCCTCACGCAACCGATTGCGAAAAACCACCACCATCATGTCGCGCAAGATAGCACCGACTGGCGACGCGCACGCCGAGCGGGCTGGGGCTAACCTCTGCAGCGACAGGACTCACCAATGACGTATGCGCTCCCGCCACCGCCCGCTTGGGCCAGTAAACTGGTAACCGTCGGCGTCACCGGAACGAACGGCAAGACCTCGACGACCAGCATGCTGGCAAATTTGCTCGGTCTGTTGGCGCGGCCCGTCGCGCGCGTGACGACGCTGGGCTGCTTCTTGGACGATCAGCGGTTGGAGGTTGCTGCGCACTACCCCGGCTTCCTCGCCACCATGCAGCAGTGCTTTAGCGCAGGCGGTCGCTATGCGGCGCTGGAGCTGACGAGCGAGGCGCTGCGCTTGGGATTTGCCAAAGCTTGGCCGTGTCGGGTCGGGGTCTTCACCAACTTGAGCCTCGATCATTCCGACGCGCATGGCAGCCCCGAGGATTACTTGGCATCGAAGGCGCAGCTGTTCATGACTCTTGTGCCAGGCGGCACGGCGGTGCTCAACGGCTGCGATGAAAACGCGGCGCTGCTCGGGGAAGTAATTGATCCGAAGGTCGACATCATCCGCTATGGCGTGGCCTCGCGCGGCGCCGCGTGGGCCAAGCTCGATCTAGCGGCAGAGGAGCTGGCGCTCGACTTCGACGGCACGCGAGCCCGGCTGCTGCCGTCGGCGCGCTTTCCGGAGCTGCCCGCCGAATTACGGCTCCAAGCCATCGGAGAAATCTTTGTCGAGAACGCGCTGGCTGCGCTCGGAGCCGCGCTGGCGCTCGGGGTATCGGCAGATCGAGCCGTACGGTTGCTGCAAGACGTGGCGCCGCCGCCCGGTCGCTTTCAAGTCTTGCGTCGGAATCCGGCCGTGGTCGTTGACTACGCGCACACGCCAGACGCCTTGGCGCGCACGCTTCAGACCGCGCGCCGGTTGTGTCCGGGTTCGCTAACAGTCGTGTTCGGCGCCGGCGGCGACCGAGACAAGTCGAAGCGACCGCTGCTAGGCGCGGCAGCGAGCGCAGCGGATCACATCGTATTGACCTCGGACAATCCGCGCAGCGAGTCCCCGCTCCAAATCATCGACGAGGTCTTCGCGGGGATTGGACCACACGCTTGCGTGACGCGCGAAGTCGACCGCGCGGCTGCCATTCGCCGCGCAGTCGACGCGGCGACCGACCATGACTTGGTGCTGATCGCTGGGAAAGGTCACGAGCTGACCCAAGAGATTGCCGGACACAAACTGCCGTTCTCGGATGCGGCAATCGCGTTGCAGCGTGGCAAAAAGGCTCACTGACGCGGGGTGGGGGCCACATTCATCGCAGTATTCGCTGAGCACGCGGCTTGCAGCCCGACCGGCACCCAGCAGCTAGAGCTGTTTGGCGCTCAGGAGGACATCCGATGATTGTCGATCGCACCAAGTTCTTGTTGATGGCTGGCGCACTCGCAGCGAGCAGCGCTACGGCCTGCGAACGTGATCCGTTCGGACGCGCACCGGCGCCAGCACCCGTCGCCGCCGCAGCACCCATAGCCGCGCCCGCCGGCCCGGTCATCGTCGACATCATCCAAGCCACGACAACTCCAAGCGCCACCAGCTGTGACGACACGCAGGGCGTCCCGGAAGAGTGTCCGTCGGTGGGTCCTTCCGACGAAGGCGTCTGCCCGAACATCATCATGAAGCGCTGCACTGAATTCAAGGCGGCGATGAAGCCGCGCGTGGCGGCTCAAGCCGTCGCCTGTCTGCGCGCGCTCAAAGCCAACGAGCGTTGCGACCCCGCGCGCATCGCGCAGTGTGGACACCTTGCATTGATGTCTGCCTGCGCCGAGCCACCGCGTCCGCAGAAAGGCGAATACCACCCCGCCGCTGGCACCACGCCGGCGACCGTTACCTTAGCCGCTGACCCCACGCCGGACCCGTCACCGGTGGCGGCGTCGTGCGCGGCCGTCATGAAGAGCTGCGGCGAACGCCCACTCAGCCCAGCGCTGGCGGATTGTAAGCAAACGCTGGCCGGTATGACCGAATCGGGCCGATCCAGCACCGTGGACTGTGTCACCGCTCACTGCGCCGACAAAGGCCTGCTCGGCTGCGAAGCCGCCCCCAAAGTCGCCAGCGCCAGCGCCAACTAACCGCAGCCCGACAAGGACTTACAGGTAGCGAATTTCGCCGAGTCGGAGCACGCGTGTCGTGACGGGTGCTTGTAGCTTGGCGCGATCGAAATGAGCCAGGTAGTACTCGAGGGCGACGCGCGTTTCTCCGCGCTTGAGGGTCACCGCGAAGGATGGCTGGCGCCCGGGGTAGCGCAGCGTGCTGCCGGGGGCGCGGATGAAGATTGGCGTACCGTGCTGGATGCTGACCGAGCGCTCGGTGAAGAACGCGTTGATGCGGCCGAGCATTTGATTGCACAGCTCGCCGACCAAGTCTTCCATCCGATCGACGCGGATCGGGTGCACGCCGGGCAGGAATGCCTGGTAAAGCGCGCGCGCGTCTTGGCTGGTCAGCCCGACCATCAGATGCCCGGATACTCCTCCGGCGAAGGGAATCACCGCGCTCAGATCCGAAAGCGCGGTTTGATTGGCGACCAGAAACGCGCCGCCTTCGACCTCGAAACCGCCGATGTTGCCCAGCACTTCGAGCGCCGCCGCCTTGACTGCGTCGGCGATCGCCGGGGGATAGAAATGCTCGGCCAGTAACTCGGAGATCGCGAGCCGGAGCTCGCCTTCCCGGAACGGCTCGGGCAGCAGGCTGTCGGGCGACGCCGAGGCCGCAGGATCCGCCGCCGGTGCGTCTGGCTTGGCGCCCCAGATGATGCGCACGCCCGGCGCAAAGTCGCGCACGCGCGCCAGAAATTCGAGCCCGCCGATCTTGGTCGCCGCGGAGCTGGCTACGATCAAGCTCAAGTTGGGACGAGCCTCGATGAACTCGAGCGCCGCCGCAAGCGTCGGCACCCAGATCACGCGGAAGCCGAGCTCGTTCAGTTCTTCCATCACGAACGCGAGCGTGCCGTTGGGGGAGTCGACGACGAGGACTTGCTTGTCGGAGCTCATTTATTGGAGCCGCCCGAGTTCGGAGGAACGACAGCGCCGACTTGCATGGCGGGCAAGCTGCTAGCTCTTCCGAACAACGCTTTCTCGATCGCCTTCCACAGTAGGTCCGGTTTCACGGGTTTGAGAATCCAGGCGTTGGCGCCAGCTTTCTTACCCTCTTCGGCGCGCGAGCTCGCCGCGTCCGACGTCAGGATGAAGATCGGCGTCGCCGCGTACTCGCGGATTTTGCGCAACTCTTCGACCATCTTGATGCCGTCCATGACCGGCATGTGGATGTCGGCGACTACGAGATCAACCAGGTTTTCGCGCGCCCGCCAGAGTCCCTCGCTGCCGTTCTCGGCTTCCACGACGTGGGCGCCTTTGGCCTCGAGCGCCGCGCGCAGTTGGGATCGAACCAGTGAGGAATCGTCGACGATGAGGATTGACCAAGCCATGGTGTGCCTTCGCAGCTGTTCTCCGCCCGCACTGACCGTGGGCGAACCCTGAAGGATAATACAACTCCGCGCGGGAGCCAGAACGGACGCCCGTGCAGTCGGGCAAAAGTACCGTCAGTCTACGCGGCTCTGCGGCTCTGCCGCGCACAAGGTGGGAGACGCAAGGCGCTGGGGCGCTTGCGCGCGCACGTCGAAACCGAATAGCGTGGCCGGCATGGCTAGGGAATTGGGTTGGGCGACAGCTTTTGGGTGTTTGTTGTGGGCCAGTAGCGCGGCTGCGCAAAAGGCGCCGGCAGCGAGCTTTCCAACGGACGAGAAGGCGGCACCCACACCCGCAGCACCGCCGGCAGCGACGTCGCCAGGCGCACCACCGCCAGCCGACCTCGACCCGGCACCGGCACCTGCGCCTGCGCCTGCGCCTGCGCCACTGCCGCCTTCTGAACCTCAGCCGCCACTTGATTCGGCTTCGCCCAGCGTCCAGCCGCCGCTCGAGGAAGAGCAAGATCACAAGGCCGCGGGTCCGTACGTCTCCGTCACCTTCTCACCGTTGCACTTGATCAGTCCGATCTTCGAGCTGCAGATCGAGGGCAGAGTCGTACCGCACTTCGGCGTCGCGCTAATTGGCGGCATCGGCAGCATCTCGTCGGAGGTGGCTGCACCAGGCGGGGTAGTGAAGCAAAAGTTCTCGGCTCTCGAGTTGGGCGGGCAGCTGATCGGCTATCCGCTGCAAGCGTTCGACAGTCTGCAGCTAGGCGCCGAGCTGCTGTACATCCACGTCGGTACCGAGACCTTTCAGGGTCAAGAGGTCAAAGCCAACGCCGGCGGCGTCGCGATAGGTCCACTGGTGGGCTACAAGCTCTTGACGAAGGTCGGCTTCACCTTGTTCGTCCAAGGCGGCTTCGAATACGTCGCTATCAAAGCCGACGCTTCCAACGACTCCGGCGACTCCGCCACCGCCAAACAAAGCACCTTCATTCCGCTGCTCAATTTCAATCTCGGTTGGTCGTTCTGAGCGCGGCTACCGCTGTCAGTCACTCCAAGCAACCGACCGGCGTCGTGCTCAGCTGTACGGCGTCGGTGAAGAGGCGCAACTCGGGCTCGTCGGTGTACTCGATGCCGACGGACATGTTGTGGACGCCGTCGGGCGGCAGCGTATCGACGCCATCGGCGCTGGTGGAAAGCGCGTCATTCAGCCAAATGTCGGCGGAGCCGTCGGATTCGCCGAGCGTCAACGTGGCCCGCACGCAGAACCATTGCCGCGCCGGCACGGCTTTGGTACCCGCGATATCACCGGCGCGTGGGAACGACAGGCCGAGCTTGCCGTCTAAGATGTGCACGCTGCTGCCAAAGCTAGGCGTGTCGACGCTGCCGACGGTGATCGAGTGCGCGTGCAGCGCCGAAGCATCGTCCACGTCGAGGTACATCCAAGCGCGCAGGTACAGCGTGCCCGCCGTTTGCGCTTCGAACGGGTAGTGCAGGCACGCGCGCGTGCTGCCGTCCGCCACGCTGCTGTCGAGCGCACGCGCACCGAACAAGCTCTGTTCGGTGTTTGCCGCCAGCTGCCCGCCGTCGAGCACGACCGGTGTGGTGTCGGGGTCGTCACTTTCGAAGCTGGAGCAGACCAGCGCGCCGTCCGAGTCGGCACATGGATCCAGCTCGGGCCGGGCGGCGCACGCGTCGGCAATGCACGCCTGGCCGTCGTCACGAAACACGCTGCTTTTGCGCCTCCGGAACCGGATGCGCGTTGTCGTAGTCAACGACTTTTTCCACAAATCATTGACCTGTCCACGGACCTGGCCGAGCAACGCCAGCACTTCGTCGCCGTGCGGATGGCCTTCGTGCACGTCGAACGAGAGCGTCGAGCCGCCGACCACGTCGGCTTGGTCCGAGCGCGTCTTGCCCATCGACAGCTTGCTGCCGATCGCGGTCACCATGGCTTGGAAGTGATCGAACACTGCCGACTCCCAGCCTTGGCCCGAGCCGACTTTGCTACTGGTTGGGCCGCTGCGGCGGTCCTTGGCTCGGCATGGGTGCATAGGCGGGCTGCTGGACCGCATTGGGACAGCCGCATTCGGAGCCGCAGCCGGTCGGCGGCGGAACACCAGGCGGACACGGCGAATAGGCGCAGGCCATCGCCGGGCATTGCTCTTGGCTCGGCGTCTGCGCGGGCGTGGGCTGCATCGCGGGCGCTTCGGCGCCGCCCGGACCCGCCGAGCCGCAAGCCAACAGCCACATCGCGAGACAACTGATCACGAGCGCTGCGGGGTTTGTTCTGGCCAAGCTTCCCTCAGCCCGAGCGTCGCACGGCCGCGCAGCGGAACGCCAGCGCGGGCTACGGGAAGAAGCCGACCGCGACGTCTTCCATGCCGCTGGGCGAGCCGGCGACGGGTGTGAAGTCGAGGTCATTGGTCGAGCGCTCGAGCTTGCCGTCCTTCAATCGAATCGTGGTCCCCGCAGCCGTGGCGCGCCCGCGCGCGTTGAAGGCTCCCGTGCAAGCGGCGTATTCTTTGAGCGCGCCACAGAACGCCACCTGGTTGCTCGGGTGGCCACCGCTCACGAGCAACCAGCCGTAGCCGTCGATCGACTCGAACCAATTGCCCGGATCGGTGGCGGTAACGAACTTGCCCGCGCCGAACGCCAAGCTGCGACTGGCCTCGTTGTTCGGAATGCTCTTGCAAGCTTTCCAGGTCAGTCCGTCCACGGAACTGGCGCAGTAGCCGTAGCCGCCGGTAGCGAGGAAACTGCCGCCACCGAACTGAACCCCACCGAGCCACTGGTGCTGAGGGTTGGGCTGCTCGGTCCACGTCTTGCCGTCGGGCGAGCTGAGAATCTTCCAACCCAGCGCGACGAACACGCCTTGGCCGAAACCGACGGCGCGCAACAAGAACTCATCGTCGCCTCCGCCACCGAGCATTTGCTCATCGGTCCAGGTGGCTCCCAGGTCGAGCGAACGCACGCGTCGACCGGCGTAGCCGACGGCGACGAACGTTGGCTTGCCGCTCGGCTGCGCGCTGCCGCCTTGGCCGCCCGAACCGGCGAGCCCCGCCTCACCGGCGCTGCCGCCGGCGCTAGCGCCAGCCGTCCCGACGGCTCCGCCATTGCCGACCGTTCCGGCAGCGGAGTTGCCGGCCGTGGCGCCTGCCGACCCGGCCGTCGCCGAGCTGCCGCCGGTCGTCGCAGCGCCACCAGCAGGGCTTCCGCCGTTGGCAGCACCGGCCTCGGGTAAGTCACCGGTGGCACCGGTTTCGGATGAGCACCCCACCAAACCGGACAGCGCAAGCCAAACCGCCGAGCACAGATGCCGCATGCTGCTCCGCATGTACCGCCCGTCGTCCGGGACGGTTCAGGGCTTTGCCTCCAATCGGCCTACTTCCGCGCGGCCGGCATCGAGGCCGTGTCCCGCCCCGGCGATTTCGGTTGACGATTTCGACCAAATCCGAAAGCACCTGACTGCCCTACGTCAGATGCACAAACTCAATGTCAGCGGATTATTGCGATTCGAAAGCGCCCATGTCGGGGCCAGCGCCGACTGGGCGCTTGTTGCCGAGCAGGTCGAGCATCGGCACGTCTTTCGGATCGCCCTTGTCGATGGCGGGCGAACCGGGACCAGGCGTGAAGTCGCCATTGGCTGCATCGACGAACTTCGGATCACCTGACTTGTTGGTCATGCCCGGATAGGTGGCCTCGGTCAGGTTGTAGGTCATCGCACCGCCGTACCAAACCTGGTCGGGGCAAGCCGTTCCACCAGGCGGATTGGGGAAGTTGTGGAACGAGATGTTCCCGACGTTCGTGCAACCACCGACGCACGCAACGATGCCGACGTACGTGCAATCATTGAAGTTCTCGACCAGCGTGTTGTAGGCGAAATGCGTCATGTTGGCGCGCAGCTCCATCACGCGTGTGTAGCCGGCTGAGCCGTTGCGCAAGAACAGGTTGTTCTCCACGTTCGCCTTGGCTTGCTGGTCCAGGTAAATGGCGACGCCATTGTCGACGAACCTGTTGCGCAGCATGACGGTCGTCTTGGGGCACATGTCGACCGTGCACGTGGCGTGAATTGCGGCGTGGCCATACTGCAACGGCGCCGCGTTGTGCTTGATCAAAGACTGGGCGACGGTCATGTCGCAGTCCGTCGCCAGCACGGCATTGGAGTTGTCCTGCAGCGTGCTGCCGATGACCGTCAGCGTACCGCCGGTACATTCGATGCCCGCCATATCCATCCCCGAGCTGCCCTCAACCACGATGTCCTCGAAGGTCACGCCGGCGCCGGCCGGCACGTGGAAAGCGGTCGTGCCATCGTACGGGTGGACGGCGTTGCCGTTGCCAATCACACGAATGCCTTTGACGGCTGGGAAACCCGCACCGGTGTTGAACTTCTTGACCGTCTTGATCAGCACCAACGTGTGACGCTGCGCCGTCAGCTGCTTGGTCGCGCTGTCGAGGTTGCGACAAGGCGTGTCGATCGTACCGCACGTGTCACCGCTGATGCCGGTTTCGGCCAGCGCGTAGACGACCTCGGTCGGTGCCGCGCAGGCGCCAGTATCCTGGCAAACGCCCGAGTCGCACTCGTCGCTGGAAGCGCACGCGCGGCACACGCCCACGTTGTTGCAAACCGGCATATTTTCCGCGCAATTCGCGTTGGTCTTGCAAGCGACGCAGTGCCCCGCCCCGGCGCCGGAGGTCAGGCAGAAGGCTTTGCCCAGCTCGCGATGACACTCCACGTCCGTCATGCAAGCCCGGCATTGACCACTCGTGGAATCACAAATCGGCGCGCTGCTGGCGCAGTCGACCCCACTCAGCGAGCAAGCCTTACCGATCGGCGGTGCACCGCCTTCACTACATTCGAAGCCGCAACCACCCGAGCCGATGACGTCACCTGCGCCCGCTTGCGAAGTGGATCCGCCCGCATCGTTCGTGCCGCCGTTGCTGGTGGCGCCGCTGTTCTTACCGCTGGCGCTGGTGTTGCCGCTGGTATTTTTACCACCGCTGCCGTCGTCGACCGTCTTCAAATCCTCGGTCGAGTTGAGCACCGAGCAAGCTCCCACCCAACCGAGGGCCACCGCGAGTGCACTGATTCGTCGTTTCATCAGAATGCTCCCTGCAAGTTCAAGCTAGTTTGGCGCAAACCCACGCTGGGGCTGACTCGGAGCTCCAAACCTGTTGCTTCGTGCTCGGGCCGCCGCAGGTAGAGAAACGTCGTCACGCCTGCGCTCACCACGGCGGCGCCAATCAGCACGTCGGTCACAAGGTTCAAGGTCTGGGTATCGCCTTGCAGCGTCTTGGCAAGCGCGGCGTCGTGACCGTTGGCGTTCCGGTAGTCGCTGTTCTTGCCCAGCGCCATCACGCCTGTGACGCCGGCACCAGCCGCAAACACGCCCGTAGCCACCAGACCGATCCAGACGCCGGTCGGAACGGGCCGGTCTGTCACGGCCGGCGCAACCTCGTGAGGTGCGGGCGACGAGGCTGCCGGCGCGGCCGCGGCTGGCTGAGCCGCTTCCAGGTTGAAGTCGTGCTGGTGCGTGCTGCCAGGCGTGGCATCGAATTCGAACCGTAACGGCGGCTTGCCTTCGAGCGTGGCGACGACGACGTGATGGCCGGGGCGAACCTGCAGCTGCAGTTGCCCGCCCTGGCTGTCGTAACGGTTGACGATCGGCGTTCCCTGCACCGGGCTGCGCTGGTCGGTGATTTTTACTACGGCCGGCGTCGTGGTGAGCGAAAGACTCACCGCGGACGCCCGCAGCGTCCCCAGATCGCGCTCGATGTCGGCGCGCTCGGCCGCGTCGATGTCCTTCTTGCCCTCGGCCAAGTAGCGCGTGAAGGCGTCGATCGCCTCGCCATCGCGCTCGAGCTTCATCGCGGCGATGCCTAGGTTGCCCAAGATCTTCCACGACGGCGAGGCTTCGTAGGCGACCTTAAATTCACCGTAAGCCTCCTCGTAGCGCGCGCCGTCGGGATCGCGCAGCAGCGCTACGCCGGCATTGAAATGCTTGCGCGCCGTGTCCGAAATTTTGACGTCGGCAGCCAACGCTGGCGCTCCAGAACCGACGACCCCCAATGCCAACAACCCGGCCAAAGACGTGCGAAACGTGAAGCGGCAAGCCATAGCCGCAAATGGTCCCTGAAAGCGCGACCAGATTCAAGTTACTGCCCGGACGCCGCCGCAAAGCAGTTGGAAACTGAAGGCCTACAGCCCGCGCTCCAAGACTTGGGTCAGCTCGGCCGTGGTGAGTGTGATCGGGTTGCCTTTCATGCTGCTGGCTTGCTCTGCTTTAGCGACGACGCTCGGGATGTCGGCGCTTTGCATGCCGTAGCTGGCTAGACCCGGCACCGCTAGCTCACGCGCGAGCTCTCCGACGAACGCGATGCCGTCGGCAATGTCGGCGCTGGCGACGCCGGTCAAGACGCGAGCGACTTCGACGAAGCGCGCCAAGATCGGGCTATCAGCAGCGCGCGCCCGCAGCGCGGCCACGTTGGCTTGCATCACCAGCGGCAGTAGCCGCGCGCAGACGGCGCCGTGGGGCGCATTGAATTGCCCGCCGATCGGCGCGGCGAAACCGTGCACGGCCCCGAGCTTGGCGTTGGCCAGCGCCAGGCCACCGAACAACGAACACAAGGCCATGTCCTCGCGCGCCGCCAAATCAGCGCCGTCACGAAAAGCGCGTCCGAGCGAGCGAGCGCCGCGCTTCATGCCTTCGAGCGCGAGCGCGTCAGTCAGCGGATTGTGCTGACGGCTCACGAACGGCTCGAGACACTGCGTGAGCGCGTCGAGGCCGGTGGCGGCGGTCACGGCCGGCGGCAGGCTCAACGTGAGCTCCGGATCGACCAACGCTACCGCGGGCAGCATCGAATCATGTCGCAAGCTGGCTTTGGCGCCGTGCTGAGCCGAAGCCAGGACGGCGTTCTTCGTCACCTCGGCACCCGTCCCGGCGGTCGTCGGCACCGCGATCAGCGGTAGCGCCGCGACCGCGAGCGGCTGCCCGCGCCCGATGACCTCGAGGTACTCGAACGGGTCGCCAGGATTGGTGAGCAATGCTGCGGCGGCTTTGCCCGAGTCGATGACGCTGCCGCCACCGCACGCCACCACCAGCTTTGCCCCGATGCGCTGCCCCACCGCCACCAGCCATTGCACGTCTTCGACGCTCGGTTCGCCCGCCACGCTTACCGCTTCGAGCTCGACGCCGGCTTGCTTCAGTTGCGTCTCGAGCGCGGCCACACGAGCGCGGTCTTTGCCCGTCACCCACAGCGCGCGCGTGCCGAGCTGTCGCGCGCGCTCGCCGAGCTTCTTGGCCGCACCCGAGCCGAAGACGATGCGCCCCGCGCTCAGGAACTCGAACGGCGCCAAAGAGCCGGACGGCGACTCGCTCATGCGGAGAGCGTGCTCCAGCGCGGCTCGTCCGGGGCCACGCTCGCGTACTTCACGCTCGTGCGCGGCGTTTCCATCAGCGGCGCCACCGCGTCGCGCCAGCTCGCGTAGTGCAGTGTTTCCTTGTGGGCGGCTGGCGCCTCAGCGGTCTTGTAGACCTCGATCAAGACGAAGCGCGTCGGGTCGTCCGCCTGCTGAACGACGTCGAAGCGCGCCACGCCTGGCTCGGTCAAGCTGGCCTCGGCGTTCTTGCGCGTCGCGGCGATGAACGCGTCGACTGAAGCCGTTTTCACGTGAACGTGTACGTGCACGACCAACATCGCCGAATCATCGGCGATGCCCCGCGCCCGTCAACGCGATTCTTCCGAGCTTCGGAAACCGAGCCGCCGCCGGGCTATTTCGATCTGCGATTTTGCAGGTGGCGGTGCAACCGTCGAGGTCCTTGTGATTCCCGTCGTCACTCATCTTGCTCCGATGACTCGGGTTGCTCGGGCGATTTGGAAAGCCGCGCACCGTCGACCTTACCGTCGAGCAGCTGCTTCTGCTTCAGCTCGAGCATGCGCTCCGCTTTGGTCCGGCCGTGCAGACGCTTGTTCGTCTCCGCCTGTTTCTCGCGCTCGACCTTGGCCTTTTGCTTCCGGAATTTGTTGAGATTGACGACCTTCGCCATGAAAAGCGCGGGCAGAGGGCCAGAGTAGCTTTAAACCGATGTCTTGGCTGAAGAAGTCGCTGCTCGGTGTTGGTGGTTTGATTGGCGTGGCCGCGTTGGGTCTCGGCGGCTTCGTGCTGCTGAAGACGTCCGCTTACAACTCGAGCCTCGACAAGGTTTACGACGTGCCGCTGCCGAAGATCGAGCGCGTCACGGATCCAGTCCTACTGGCGCGCGGCGAGCATCTCGCGCACACGATCATGCCGTGCCTCGACAGCGGCTGTCACGGCAAAGACCTGGCAGGAGGCGACGTCACCAAAATGGGTCCGATCGGCACCTTTGTCGCCCCGAACATCACCACCGGCGGTCTCGGCGCCGCCTACTCCGACGCCGAGCTTGCTCGGCTGATGCTCCACGGCATCAAGAAGGACGGACGCGGCCTGCGCTTCATGCCCTCGCACGAGTCGAATTGGCTGCCCGAGCAGGACATCGTCGCCGCGATCTCGTTCATCCGCACTTTGCCGGCCCAGACCAAGCAGAACGAGGGCATGCAGATTGGCGTGATGGGTAAAGTGCTCGACCAGATGGGCATGCTCCCCATCGATATCGCGCGGCGCATCGACCACCAACACATCGCCAAGGGCCCGAGCCCCACGCCCGATCCGGCGTACGGCAAGTACCTGGCGCGCTTGTGCAGCGGCTGCCACGGCGAAGGTCTGACCGGCGGCCCGATTCCGGGCGCGCCACCGTCGATGGCGGTGCCGTTGAATCTCACGCCCGACGCTACCGGCCTCGGCGGTTGGAGCTTGGACGATTTCAAACAAGTGCTGAAGACCGGAAAACGCAAGAAAGACGGGCGAAAGCTCGATCCGATGATGCCCGTCGAATCGTTCGGGCAATTCGATGAAGTCGAGATGCAGGCGCTGTTCAGCTACCTGCAATCGCTGCCCGGCAAACCGTTCGGCAACCGCTAGCAATGGGAGCGCGCGTCGACAGGCGAGGCTTACTCCTGTGCTCGGCGGCGCTCGGTGCAGGCGCGCTGTCAGTCGGCTGCAAACGCGCGGAGACTTGCCCGCCCTCGCCACAGCTCACAGCGGAAGACACCAAGCTGCGCGAAACGTTGCACTATACGGACCGTTCGCCGAATCCCGAGAAGCTCTGCAACGGTTGTCAGCAGTACTTGCCGAACACCGATGCCGACTGCGGAGGCTGCAAGTTGATCAAGGGCTTGATTCACCCAGCTGGTTACTGCGTGGTGTTTTCGGCCAAAAGCTAAAGGTAAAAGAAGGCCAAAGGCCTCACTCCAACGTGCATTGTGTCGCCGGCTCGTCGTGCTGCGGCACGCGGGTCTGGGGCACCGAACCGCAACGCCGACGCGCCGCCTAAATCTCGATCTGCGAGCCGATTTCCATTACGCGGCTCGGTGGGATACCAAAGAAGGCCGTCGCGGGCTGGGCGTTGCGCGTGAGAAACGCGAACAACCGCTCACGCCACAGCGCCATGCCCGGATTCTGAGTTGGCAGCACTGTCTCGCGACCAAGAAAGAACGTCGTAAACTCGAGTGAGTAGCCGCTAAATTTGGCGTGCTCGAGCAGCTCCGGCACATTCGGCGCCTCCATGAACCCGTAGCGCGCTACGGCGCGCCAGAAGCCGTTCGGCAACGCTTCGATGCGCACGCGCTCGCTCTGCGGAATACGCGCGGTTTTCTCGGTGATGATCGTGAGCAAGAGCACGCGAGCGTGCACCGCGCGCATGTGCAGGAACCCCTGCAAAAGCGCGGTCGGCGTGCCAGTGTCGGTGCCGGTCAGGTACACGGCAGTGCCGGGCACGCGGGCGGGCCGTTCGACGATCATCAGCTCGAAGAAATCTTCGAGAGGCACGGTGCGCTCTTTGATCTTTTCGAACAGCAGCTGCCGCCCGCGGCGCCAGGTCGTGAACACCGTGAACATCACTGCGCCGACGGCCAGCGGGAACCAACCACCGTGCGCGATCTTGGTCAGGTTGGACGACAGAAACACCAGCTCCAGACACAACAGCGGAATCGTCACCAGCAGCGCCGGGCCCAGGCGCCAGTTCCACTGCGTGCGCGCCACGACGTAGGCGAGCAAGGTGGTGATCGTCATGTCGAGCGTCACCGCCACGCCGTACGCCGCTGCCAAGCCGCTGGAGCTAGCGAAGCCCCACACCGCCGCGATCGCCGCGATCATCAACATCCAGTTGACGATCGGCACGTAAATTTGACCGATGTGGGAAGCCGAGGTGTGCAGGATGCGAACGCGCGGCAAGAAGCCGAGCATCAGCGCCTGCCGCGTCACCGAGAACGCGCCCGAGATCAGCGCCTGCGACGCGATGATGGTCGCGAACGTCGACATGATGACGAGCGGGTACAAGAGCGCGGGCGGCGCCATATTATAGAAGGGACTGACGATCGCCGACGGCCGCTCGAGCAGCAGCGCGCCTTGACCGAAGTAGTTCAACAGCAGGCCGGGCAGCGCGACCGCGAACCAAGCCGCGCGGATCGGCTTTGCGCCGAAATGGCCCATATCGGCGTACAGCGCCTCGCCCCCGGTCACGACCAAGAACACCGAGCCCAGCACCAAGAAGCCGAGCTTGCCGTTGCGCACGAAGAACTCGATCGCGTGCATCGGGTTGATCGCCGCGACGATGCCCGGGTGGTGAGCGATGTTGTAGATGCCGAGACCGGCCAACGTCGCGAACCAAACCAGCATCACCGGGCCAAAGATCGCGCCTACCGTGCCGGTACCGTGGCGCTGCGCCGAGAACAGCAGGAACAAGATCACACTCGCGATCGGCAAGATCAGCGGCTCGAACGCCGGCGTAGCCACGCCCAGCCCCTCGACTGCGCTCAACACCGAAATCGCCGGGGTGATGATGCCATCGCCGAACAGCAGGGAAGCGCCGAACAGTCCGAACGCTAGCGCCAGCTTGTGCGCGCCCGGGCGCATGCCCTTGCTGGAGGACGTGGCCAGCGCGGTCAGCGCCAAGATGCCGCCTTCGCCCGCGTTGTCGGCGCGCAGCACGTACGCGACGTACTTGAGCGAGATCACGATCGTTAGAGCCCAGAACACCAGCGACACGATGCCAAACACGTTCTCGTGACTGGTCGAGACGCCGTGCGCGCGGTTTAGGCATTCGCGCAGGGCGTAGAGCGGGCTGGTCCCGATGTCGCCAAACACCACGCCAAGCGACGCCAAGGCCAACGTCGCGAGCTGACTGCGCCCGCCGGGTGAATGCCCATGCTTATGCTCTGGCTCGTGCACGGCAGGACTCGGCGCAACGGCGGGATCCCCAGAGGGACCGGCGACCTCACTCATCCACCATCGATCTATCCCACCGGATGACGGCTGGGAATGACGTTCTTGCGGCGTTTCGGCTAGGTTACCGAGCGCAAATGTTTTCCTACGCGTTGTTCGTGGTTCTGGCGCTGCTCACGGGCGTGACGATTGCGGTGCAAACGGGCATCAACACCCAGCTGCGCTCGTTCCTCGGCAGTCCGCTCCAAGCGGTGTTCGTGTCGTTCATGGTCGGCACGCTGGTGGTCGCGCTCACGCTGATCGGCAGGCGCGAGGCTCCGTTGTTCGGCAAGTGGACACAGATGCCGTGGTGGATGTGGCTGGGCGGCGTGTGCGGCTTGTTCATCGTGTCGGCGAACATCATCGTCGCACCACGCTTGGGGGCGGCGCTTTTGATCTCGCTCGCGATCGCCGGACAGCTCACGACGGCGCTCGTGCTCGACCACTATGGCGCGTTCGGCTTTCCGGTTCACACCATTTCGCTGGGGCGCGTCGCCGGCGCGGTGCTGCTGTTGGCCGGCGTGGTTTTGATTCGCTACAACTGAGCCGTCACTTCGGCAACGCGACGATCGCGGCCACGGCAGCCTTGGGTTGGCGCGCGGAGTCCCAGATGCCCCAGTGCGCACCGACCTCGCCTTCGCCCGACGTGGCCTTCCACTTCTCGTCGATCGACGAGAACATCCACATTGGCAGGTTGCGCTTGCGCATGCCGACCAGAGCGTCCGTGTAAAACTTCGTTTGGTTGGCTTCGCTGCCTACGGCGGTGGTCGTCTTGTCGGTCGACATGTGATCGACGGCTGACGGCCAGCCCGTCTCACCGAGAATCATCGGCTTGCCAGGATACGCTGCCAGCATGTCGTCGTAGCGCTTCGACACCAGCGGGTAGGCGGTCGCGACTTCGACGCCCGACCACCAGCCGTAGGTGTGCCAGATCACGACGTCGACGGCGGCTGCCAGGTTCGGCCGCATCATCATCCACTGCGGATAAGTATCGGCGGCAGCAACCCTGTAAGTGTGGGCCCCGGCGCCGATATCAGCCTTGAACGTGTTGATCAGCGCCAACAACTTCTCCTCGGTCATCAGGTTCTTGGCCGAGCGCGCCAGCACCTCGTTACCGACGATCGCCGTCTTGATCGACGGATGATTCTCTTTCACGATCGTGGCCAGCGCGTGCACGTTGGGCTCGTCGCTGGCGATGCCGTCGATCCATGCACCGATGTGTAAATCGATACCGAGCTCATCGCACAGCGCGGGAACGTAAGCGTTGGCGCCGTCGGTGCCGTAGACGCGCACGCCGTCGACGTACGGCTTGAGCATCATCAAGTCGGCTTTGACGTCTTCTTTGGTTGGTTGAGCACCGCCCGGCGCCTGCCCGTCACGGTAGGGCGAGTAAGCGACCACGGACATGGGCTTCGCCGTGTAAACCGGCGGACCGCCGGCCACGCTCATGCCGCCAACGCCCGCGACGCCGCCGGCAGGCGCCCCGCCCTGGGCGACCTGGCCGCCCTGCGACGTTCCAGCGTCGCCGCCGAGCGACATCGTGGAACTACCAGCCGACGCTCCGCCGCCCCCGGCGTCGCTGCCCGCGCCGGGGCTCCCAGCCGTGGTGGTCGTGTTCATACCAGCGCTGGACGAGGTGTTGCCAGCGGTCGACGGCTGTTGGCCCGCGGCCGGCGTTTGGTCGAAACCGCACGCCGACAAGTGGAGGCCCGCCACTAAAGCCGACCCGCGGAGCAGTTGCGTGACGTCCATTCGACTCGACTTGCTCATGCTAACGGTGCCCAAAAGACTTCTCCGAACTTGCTATGTCCGGACGCGACGACAAATGTCTCTTTGTCGGCTCCCGCCGTCGTTTTCGGCAGGTTTGTAGTATCTTCCGAGCATGTCGGAGCTCGCGGTTAAGTCGAAAGCTGATTGTCGTTGGGATCTCGTCGCGCTGGGCGAGGTGATGTTGCGTCTTGACCCAGGTGAGGGTCGCGTCGCCACCAGCCGAGGGTTCCAAGCTTGGGAGGGCGGCGGCGAGTACAACGTCGCGCGCGGGCTCAAACGCTGCTTCGGTCTCGACACCGCCGTCGTGACTGCATTCGCCGACAATCCGATCGGGCGCCTGGTGCAAGACCTGATCTACCAGGGCGGTGTCGACCAAGGCTACGTCAAGTGGGTGCCCTTTGACGGCATCGGGCGCGCGGTACGCAACGGCTTGAATTTCGTCGAGCGCGGCTTCGGTGTGCGCGCGGCTTTGAGCTGCTCCGATCGCGGCAACACCGCCGTCTCGCAGCTCAAGACTGGTGACATCGATTGGGACAAAGTCTTCGGCAAGGACGGCGCGCGCTGGTTCCACACTGGCGGCATCTTCGCGGCGCTCAGCGAGACCACGCCGCTCGTCGCCAAAGAAGCGATGATCGCCGCCAAGAAGAACGGCACGTTGATTTCCTACGACCTGAACTACAGGGAATCACTGTGGAAGGGCATCGGCGGCAAGCCTAAGGCCCAAAAGGTAAACCAAGAGCTGGCGCAGTACGTCGACGTGATGATCGGTAACGAAGAGGACTTCACGGCCTCGCTCGGCATCGAGATTGAAGGCATCGACGACAACTTCTCGAGCCTCGATCCCGCGCATTTCAAAAAGATGATCGAGACGGCGCGCAAGACGTACCCGAACTTCAAAGTCGTCGCCACAACACTGCGCAACGCCAAGACGGCGACCAAGAACGACTGGGGCGCGGTCTGCTCTTTCGGCGACGATTTTTTCCAATCGCAAAGCCGCATGGAAGTCGAAATCTTCGACCGCGTCGGTGGCGGCGACTCGTTCGCATCCGGCTTGATTTACGGATTTTTGAACGCCAAGGGCCCGCAATGGGCGGTCGACTGCGGCGCCGCTCATGGCGCATTGGCCATGACCACGCCCGGCGACACCAGCATGGCGACGATCGACGAAGTCTTCAAGCTGATGAAGGGCGGCGGCGCGCGCGTATCGCGCTGAGGTCAGCGATTGGGGAGTGTCCCTAAATTGGGATCGCTCGCGCGTGCCCGTACACGTGCCCGTGCCCGTGCCCGACGGTCAGTGAGGAGTCGTTGGGCTCGTTTGTTTGTTGTAGGCCGAGGTTTGTGGCGCGGGCCAGGCCCGCGCGCGCCGCGCCCGGCTGGGCGCGCGGTGGGCGAGCCGCCGTCACGTAGTACCGGCGCTTGTCGAGGTTCGAGTGCTTGCCAGCGCCCTCAGCAAGATTGAGTACGATCGACGGCGAGGCTCGCGTGAATTGGTCGGCCAGATGACTGCGCCCACGTGGCAATCCTTCGATGATTCCGTTCGCCAAGACCAGAAATTCCAGCGCCAAGTCGTACACATCCAGTCGTTCGTGATCGAGTTGCAGGCCTCATCGGTCACGCGACTTGCTGGTTGCTTGAGCCAGCGTCGACTGCGCGGGCAGCTGCCCGCGGCGCGCGCGGGCCTGGCCCGCGCCACAAACACGGGCCTACCAGCCCCACTACCGCCAACGGTAACTTACGGACCGTCGGGCACGGGCACGGGCACGGGCACGTTCACGGCGAGACCAGCAATTCAGCGACACTCCCTAGTCGACTAGGCCGGCGGCGCCGCACAAAAGCGGCGCCAGGCTTCGCGGTACGTTGCTTCCAGATCGCGAGTGAACCGGGTGGCGTCCATCATCGGTGAACGCAGCAGCCGTTGCCGCAGCTCCCTGCGCAGGCTGCGTAACTGCGGCGGATCACCAGCGAAGCGCGTGGCGATCTGCACGAACTGTTCGGGATCGTTGGCCACCCAGTCGTCGAGATCGAGGTTGCTGGCGAACGTCAGCCCAGCGCGACCCACGATCGTGTCGCCGACGAGCGTGACGACGGGCACGCCCATCCAGTACGCGTCGAGGCTGGTGGTGTGCCCGGCGTACGGCAACGTATCGAGCGCGATATCGATGCGGTTGTAGGTCTCGAGGTAGTTTTCTCGACTCTGGAAGTCGACGAACTCTACGCGCTCGGGCTCGACGCCGTTCTCCTGCAAGATACGCCGGGCGTAGTCTTGCGCCCAGTCTCGCGGCGCCAACATCAGCAGTTTCGAGCCCTGATTGGCGCACAGCACGCGCGCCCACAGCTCGAGCGTCGCGCGGGTGGCCTTCATGAAGTTGTTCAGGCAACCGAAGGTGACGTGCCCGGCGCGCAGCTGAGGCAGCGCGCCCACCACGCCTACCTCACGCTCCGGGCCGTAACACCAGAAGGTTCGCGGCAACCACAGCGATTGCTCGGAATAGGGCAGTGGCGCGCCCGGCGGATCGAGGAACGGATCGGTGAGCCGGTAGTCGATGCCATCCACTCCGGTCGTGCCCGGGTACGCGAGCCAGGTGATCTGCACCGGGGCAGGCTTTTCCGTGAAAACTCTGAGCCGGTTCTTCGCCATGTGCATGCTCAGATCGATCAGCACGTCGACGCGGTCATCACGGAGCTTCTGCGCCAGCTCGCTGTCGCTGAGGCGCGCGACCTCGTGCCATTCGTCGGTCAGAGCTTTGATTTGCTGCGTGTACGTGTCCGGAACTTTGACGCTCGAGTAGCCGACGATCTCGTACGCCGCGTGGTCGTGATGCGTGAACACGGGCAGCGTGAACAGCCGCTGGACGTGCTTGCGGAAATCAGGTGAGACGTAGCCAATGCGCAGGCGGCGTTCGGGATCGCGAACGTGCGGGTGGGCACGGCGCCTTTCGATCAACGGCGCCGCGTGGCGGTCGCTCCAGCCGCGCGCCGCCGCGAGCTGCGCCGACGCGTCGTGGCGGCTGCTGAACGTCGTCTGAAACACCAACGTGCTGTGCTCGGCGGCCAGACTCGGATCGATGGCGAGCGCGCGTTCGAGCTCCGCGAGCGTTTCGTCGACGCGACCCAGTGTCGCGAGCGCCTCGACCAACGGAATCGTCACAGCGACGTTCGCCGGCTCGAGCGCCAGCGCCTGCTGAAATGCCGCGATTGCCTGCGAAAAATTGCGCTGTCTCGACAACACCCGCCCGAGCGCGATGTACCGGTCGGCGTGGTCCGGGTACGCGATCACGAGCCCGCGCGCGATCTCCTCGGCCTCGACGAGTCGGTCGTGCCGCACTAACGTCGCGAGCACTCGGTACGACAGCTCGACGTTGGAAGACTCGAGCGCCAGGGCCTGGCGAAAGTGTTGGACGGCCGGCTCGAAGTGCTCGGCCGCCAGCAGCACGTTGCCCAGCGTGAGTTGAAAGGCGAGCGATTCGGGTCTGAGCCCTGCCGCCTGCGTCAGGAACATCAACCCCTGCTCGACGTCGTCACGATCGAGCAGCACCAAGCCAAGATTCCAGATCGCATCCACTTGGCTTGGATCGATCTGGATCGCACGTTCGAGTGTTTCAGCAGCGCGACCGAGCGCCCGTTGCCGGAAGTACACTACCCCAAGGTTGCACAGATCGACGCTCGAACCCGGCTGCAATCGGACAGCGCGCTCGAGCCAGCCAGCAGCCTGCTCGAGCCGTCCGGCTTTCAGCTCCAGCTTGCCGAGCAGCGACAACGCCGCGGCATCGTCGGCCGCGAGCGCTAGTACTCGTTCGCACAGCTCACGGGCCTCGTCGTCCTGCCCCTGCCGGTCATGCTGCCGCGCGGCTTCAACGAGCGAGCGGGCGATCTCGGCGGGCTTCATGTGACAGAACGGAGCGTCTCAAAAAAGCGTTCAGAAATCCAATACCGGATAGTCAAATTGACGAGCCGCTCGATCGCGACGCACGTCGGAGGGCCAGTGTTGTAGGCCTCCGAGCTGAACGAGTGGAGCGACTTCACTTGCCGGCGATCGTATCGCGCACCAACTGAGCGAGCGGAGCATTGCCCGGCGTGGCGTCGACGCCGGCCGGCAATTTGCGCAAGAACCAGCTGCTCTTCCACGACACGGAGGCGTTGGCGGCGATGTCGCCGTACGCGCCTTGGTCTTCGATCTCGACGTAGCGCTTGATCGCGGGGTGATCGGTGTTGACGTAGAGTTCGACGTCGCCTTCTTTGGGGGCGAGCTTGTCGGCGGTGACGTCGGCGAAGCTCTTGATGAAGACGAGGCCGTCGGCAGTGTGGGCCACCCAGCCTTCCGCGCCATCCGCGTACAGCTTGCTGTCGCTGGTGATGGCGTTCAAATCGTAATTGAACCAGATGATGTTGTTCATCTCGGTCGTCGGCATGGTCGCGCCCGCCGACAGCGTGGGCGCGGTCGGACCTTTGGGGAAGAACGTCAGGCCGCGCGGGAACACGCGCGTCACTTCCCAGGGCGCCATCTGCACGGCCGCTTGGGTCGTGTTGTTGAGCTTGTATTCGACGACGACGGCGCCCAGCTTCACGTCGACCGAGAACGTCTTCGAGATCGTGATGCCCAGCTTGGCGTTGACCGCGCTGGTCAGCGTGACGGAAGTGTCGTTCGCTACCGCCGTGTACGGATCGCGATCGAGCTCAGCCGGCGGCGGCTGCATCCACTTGGTTGCTTCGGGGCTGATCCACAGCGTGGAGCCCCAGTAGTACTGGTTCATCGTGTCGGCGGAGCTGACCAGCATGTTGGTCGCGCCAAGCTTGAAGGTGGTGATGCGCCCGCCCACCATCGGATCGACCTCGAACGTCACGTCGCCGAAGTCGAACGCCCACTTGCCGTCACGCAGCACGGGTTTGACAGGACCTGTCGCGGCTCCGCCGGCTCCGGCCGTGCCGCCGATCGTACTCGTGCCGCTTTGGCCGCCCGTGATGGCGCCGCCGCTGCCACTCGTCGCGACACCTCCGCCACCGGTCGCCGAACCACCTGGGCCACTAGCGCTGGTGCCTGCTGCAGCGCCCGCGCTGCCGCCCGCTGCAGGTGAGCCTGCACCGCCGCTCGATGGCCCTGCTGGCGACCCGCCCTCGGAGCTTGAACAAGCGCCGAGAGCGATCACGCACACCAGGACCAAGCTGCGTCCGGTCATAGCGACCTTTCGGCTTGTTACTGACCGAGGAAGACCGCGAGACCGACCTTCGTGCCCACGCAAATGTCCATGATGCCGTCGCCGTTCACGTGGCCGACCGCGAGCTGGCGGCCGACGCCCATGCCCGCCTCGGGCGTACCCTCGGCGGCAGCGGCGCTGTAGTTGTCCACGCCATCGACCCGGACGGGCTTAAGTGTGATCGGCGCGCCCGAATTGGGGTCGTTCGCAGCAACGTTCTTGAAGACGTAAATGTACGGCACGCCTTTGGGGTCCGGATCATTCTCCTCAAGCGGGTGGGCGAAACGCATCTTGCCTGTGACGACGTCTGGGCGACCATCGCCGTCCATATCGACGACTTGCAGCGCGTGCGGCTCAGTGAAGTAGGCGCCATAGGCCCCCTTCTCGCCGGCGTTGCCCATGAATTTGTACTTCGTGAACTTGCCGTCGGCGCTCTGCTTGTACCAAAACAGGCCTTCGCCGTGCGCCCAGTCGGCTGCGACTATGTCCGGAATGCCATCCAGGTCCATGTCGACGGCGTACATGTGCGAGGCGCCTTTTTGGCCTGCGCCAACGACACCGTCGTAGAGGTCCTGCTTGACGAAGCCGCAGCCGGCCGGCACGTTCTTGCCGGTGCAAGCGATCTGATTGAACGAGCCGTCGGCCTGCTGCAGCCAGGCGCCGTCACGTTCGAGTATATCGGCCTTGCCGTCGCCATTGAGGTCGCCGCCGCCCATACCGTGCATCCAACCCAGGCCACCGAACGGGAACGTGTAGTGCACGGTCACGGGGTGGTAGATCCACGCATTGTTCGGGTTGGCTGGGTCACCCTGATAGTAGCCCTTGGTCTCGTTGGGCGTGCACTTCGAGCACGCCCCGAAGATCTCGGGGAGGCGGTCTTCGTTGATGTGGAGGAAGCCGTGCTGCTCCAGACGCACGTCCGCGTGGATGAGGTGCGGCGTCCACTTGGGATCGCCAGCTTGCTTGGCGGGGCCGGGATTCTCGTACCAATAAGCGCTGGCGTGGGGCTGGACGGTGCCGATCTTCGGGTTCGTGTCGGTGGTCTCAGGAACGTCGCACTGGGCAATGTTGATGATGTCCGTGTTGCCGTCGTTGTTCACGTCGAAGGGGTAGTCGGCCCAATCGTCAGAAACGCCCGTGTTGATTTCGATGCGAGGGGTGCCGTTTCTGGGCAGAGGCCCGTGCCCATCGCGGAATGGGTGCTGCACCGTGAAGTCCGGACCCTGGTACCAGATGCGCCCGGAAGAGACGTCGCCTACGCCGTCGCCGTTGTAGTCGGCAATCGAGCAGCTCTCGGCGAGGAACTGCGTGTGGATGACCTTCTTCGTGTACTTCAGCTGGCCCGGCATCGTCTTGTACTTGATCGGCGCGTTGGGCCACGTGCCGGTGTACTCAAGGTTGGTGCCGCCCACGACCGGGGCGCTGCCAGCGGTGCCCGGATCGCTACCGGCAGTCGATGGCGTGCCACCAGTGGGATTGCCAGCACCACCCGTGCCGTTGCCACCGGTCTGACCCGACCCGGCAGCGGAGTTGCCCGTTCCGGCCGCGGCATTGCCGGAGCCGGCAGCAGGGTTACCCGTGCCGGCGGACGTCACGCCGGTGGTGTTCGTGCTTCCGCCTGTCGCAGCGCCCGGGGTTTCCGAAAAACCGCAAGCCGCCGTGAGCCCTGCGCCCCCGGAGCAGCAGACCAGGACGGCTAGTAACCTAGACCAAGGACGTTCCAGTAGGCGCGGCGTCGACATATGACCTCTTATTGTCTTCCCGGGACGGCCTTGATCCCGAGGGGAGCAAGAAATCGTCCGGAGTTCACCCAACGTGTGTGTCCACCATGGGCGTTCCTGGGTAAGATCTTCGTGTTTTTCCTTCGCACTGTAGGTTTCTGACTCCGAAGGACGATATCAGTCTGGTGGGTGGTTGATCGCAGCCCGAAATCACCGTGCTCCGTACATGAAGCTGGCGGGATAGCTTCGACGCCGCGCATGGGTGAAAATTCCGAGTTTGACCCGCCTTTGCTAAAGACGGGTCTCGCGAGCCGGTGTTATAGCCGCCCGCCAAGGTCATCCGCTGCTCGCAGCGAAGCAGCGATGAGAGTGATCGCTTCCGCGTTGTGCGTACACCGTGCGCGAGGTCGTTGCTAAGGAGAACGAGCGTGATGAGAGGTTTCAGCGTGTCGAAAGTTCATTGGACGGCGGCGGTCGCGGTCGCGGTTGCGATCTTGGCGATCCCGACCCAAGCCCGTGCCGACGTTACCTTGGTCGAAAAGGACGGCTGGACCTTCTACACGAGGGGCCTTGTTGCGGCGCACTACCAGCTCGTCAAGGGCGATGCCGATCCGGACCATAAGAGCCCATCGGGCGGATCACCCTCGGCGGCGGGCGGAGAGATCAAGGATGCACAGGCGGCATCCGACCGCAGCACTACCCCGCCCAGCATCACGCTCTCGAACATGCGCAGCGGCTTCATCGGCACCCAAATTGGGTTCGGCTTGAACCGCAAGATCAACGACCAAGTCCACGTCGAGTCGCTGCTCGCCATCAACATGGCGGGCATCAACAGCAACCGCGGCCAGAGTTTGCAGAAAGACGTCGACTACCGCGAAGCTTGGGCGCAGGTCGTCAGCCCCTACGGCACGCTCAGGTTCGGCCGCATGTTTGGCATCTTCGGCGAAGGGTCGGCCGAGGTCATGGCCATGGCCTTCAAGTACGGCGTCGGTCATCCCTGCAAAATATCCGTCGCCACGATCGCCTGCGGCTCGTCCGGTGCCGGGCCGATCTACGCCGGTTTCGACGGCGCCATCCGCTACATCTCACCGCGACTGGCAGGCTTGGAAGCTGCCATCTCGGTCGTCGATCCTTCGATCAGCCAAAAGGACCAGATGTCGCCGACCCCTCGCTTCGACGGTGAGATCAACTTCGATCAGACCTGGAATCCGGTGAGCGTCCGCGTCATCGCCCAGGGTATGTACGAAACGATCCACACCAGCACGGCCCCGGCGGGCATGACGCCCGGCACGGTGACAGACAACACGATCTGGGGCGGAATGGGCACCGCGATCGTCGCCGTGGGGCCGGTCAAGGCGGGCGGTGGCGGCTGGCTCGGCAAGGGCGTCGGCGAGCGCGTTCCACTCGAGGCTACCGACCCTACCCATCCGATCTTCCAGGACTCGACCGGCGAGCTGCGCGAATTTCGAGGCTACTACGGCAACCTCCAGGGCGAGTTCCTGAACAACTTCCTAACCGTCGGCGGAGGCATCCTGTACGTAAAGCCGACGACTTACGACGTGACACCGATGGCCGAGGCTGACGTGCTCGACCACCAAAGCGAGTTTCACGTCACCTACCAACACAAATGGGACGCGATCGTCCTCAATGCCGAGTTCACGCATTGGCAGACCATCTGGCACTACGGTGCGAAGCAGAAGCTCAACTTCATGGGCGTCGGCTTCAACTACGTCTGGTGAGCGACATGATCCTCTTCGAGCTTCACTTCCAGGTCGAGCCGCAGAACAAAGCCGCATTCGAGAGCGCGTACGCCGAAGTCTTCGCTCCGGCGATCTCGAGGCAGAAGGGCTTTCAGAGCTTGAAGTTGCTGCGGCTGTACGCGCCCCAGGTGATCGCCGAAATCGAGGCGTCACCCACCGAGTACGACTACCAAATCAACTTCACGTTCGAGAGCGAGGCGGCGCGCCGCGTCTGGGCAACCAGCGCAGATCACGACGTCGCCTGGCCCAAGCTCAGCGCGCTAACCAAGAAGTTCCTCTGGCGCGGCTACGATCTCCTGGCAGCCCAATAGCGTCCCTGCTCGAGCGAGCAGGGAACAACAGGAAGGCGGGAAGGCGGGAAGGACGAGCACCCCGAAGTTGGGTGGGTGGTGCGGATAAGCTCGAGGCTGGCAGAAATGAGGGGGCCTCTGCCGCATGCTCGAACAACCAGAATCTTCCCGCCTTCCCGCCTTCCTGTTCGCTCGCTGCTTGAGCCGCACAACGTCGCTGAGCGACGTTACTGCGTGAGGGCTTTGACGGCCGTGACGGCTTGTTCGGCGAGTTTGGCGATGTCGTCGAACTTGCGTTCGTTGATCAAGTCGGCCGGCGCCATCCATGAGCCGCCGCAAGCGACGACGATCGGCAGCTTCAAATAGTCGCCGAGGTTCTGCGGATTGATACCGCCGGTGGGCATGAACCCAAACGCGCTGTACACGTCGGCCAACGCCTTGAGCGTCTTCACGCCGCCGTAGGCTTCGGCCGGGAAGAACTTGAGGTACTTGAGACCGTAGTTGCGCGCGGTCTCAATCTCCGTCGGCGTGCAGACGCCGGGCAACACCGGAATATCGTGCTTAAGACAATGCTCGATCACGCGGGTGTTCAGGCCGGGGCTGATGATCATTTCAGCGCCCGAATCGACGGCGATCTTCACTTGTTCGGGCGTCGTCACCGTGCCGGCCAGTAGCGTGACCTTGACCTTACCGGCGGCGATCTTGTTCATCGCGGCGGGCGCGGCTTCGGTACGCATCGTGATCTCGATCACCGGCAGACCGCCAGCGGACAGCGCGACCGCGAGCTCAGCCGCCGATTCGGCATCGCGAATCGCGATCACCGGCACGAGCTTGTGCTGACGACAGACTTCGATCGGATGCAGAGCAGGCGTGGACATCTGGGTCGACATTTATTGTACGGGGAGAGCGGTGATCCAGGCGTCGACTTGAGCTAAGCCCATCGGATCGGGGATTTCGCTGCCAAGCGGGGGCATCTGCTTCATCATATCGAGCATGCCCGTGGCGCGCAGCGACATCAGGTCGTGAATGCCACTTTCCGCCGGTTTCGTCGGCGAGATGCGCTTGGGCTTGCTGATGTCCAGCTTATCCATCGCCGCGCCTGTCGCGTGCCCGTCCGCGCAGGTCGTAATTGGCGTGAACTTGCCGTCGACGCCGGGCCACTGGTCACACAGCGTCGACAGGTACGCGAAGGTCTCTTTTACAGTCCCGATCTTGTCGGGGTGCGTCCAGAGGTCCAGGCTAACGGCGGTGTTGTAAACCCCGCTGCGGTCGTTGTGGCACATGCCGCAATTCGCGTGCATGTAGCCGAGCGCGGCCTTTTCGGGCTCGGTGCCGGGCAGCGGGTAGCCACCCGCTTTGATCGGCATCGAGAGCCAGCCCATCTGATCGATCTGCGTCAGGTTCACGCTGTCCGGCAGGCTGTGCGAAAGCTGGACGGCGCTGAAGCCGAGCGCGTAGTCCTTCATCGACGTGTGACAGCCCTTGCACTGTTCCTTCGAAGGGATGTCGTGCATCGTGCCCATCGCGTTCATCTCGCCCATCGGCAACGCGATGGCGTCGGAGTAGTCGTCCTTCCACTTGAAGGCGACCATGTACCAATCTCCCAGGCCACCACTGATCTTCTGCAGCAGGCGCGTCTCGATCAGCTTGCCGTCGCGAGAGAAATCTTTCCAGAGCTTGAAGCCAGCCGGGTACTGCCAGTACGCCATGTCGTCGGTGAGGATTTTCCCACCCGGCGGCATGTACACGTAGCGTTGCTTGGTCGCGCCGTCGCTCCACAGCGCGTAGGCAGGCGTGAACTTCAGCACGCCGGTCGCCAGCGTCTTGGTCTTGATGTCGGAGAAGAGACCGGTCTGACTCAGCATGGTCGGCATCTCGTCGACGCCACCGCCACCGCCACCCGTACCGGCGGTCATCGCACCGCCACCGCCAGCCGTGCTACCGGCTGTGCCCGCTCCGCTGCTGGCTGACTGCGAACCGGCGACTCCCGCGCCGGCCATGCCGCCGCCAGGTGTGCCGGCGACGCCGCTTTGACCGGCAACGCCCGGGTTGTTGTTGGCATCCGAGCCACACGCCGTGACGGCGAAAATGGCGATAGCTGACAGCAGCAGAGGGAGTCGCGAGGTCACGCCAAACATTAGCATGTGAAGCTCAAGGCGTCGGAAGCACGAACACGTACATCGGCGCGTTGCCGTAGCCGGTCGTGAAGAACTTGTTGCCAACCAGCACGCCGTCCATCGGGGCTTCGATGCCTTTGGCGATTTGCTTCGAGGTCATCGTGTACTTGTCGCCGGCCTTGGTCAGCGTCAACAAGAGCAGATCGCGACCTTCGTCGCCCAGTGCATCGGCCTTCACCGAACCGTAGCTGAGCACCAAGCCCTGTTTGTAGTACGCGCCGCACGAGACACCGGCGGTGTCGAACGCGATGCCGAGCGGAGAGCGGTGACCGGTGATGCCAGCCAAGCCAGCCGCGGCCGGCGCAGGGTCGGCGGCCTTGTCAGCGCGAGCGATATTCGCGTCCGGGCCCATGTTCACGATCGGGTCGACGAACATCGCGCCAGCCGGCGGCGCGAGCGAGGCGTCGTACACGTACTTGTTCGTGTCGACTGCTTGGTAACCGGGGTGAAGGCGCTTGTCGCCAGCAGCGGAGTAGCCCGCTTCAGCGACCGGGTTGTTCACGCCACCGAAACGATACGGGAAGCCGTAGTTCTTGCCCTGCTGCAGCCAATTAATCTCGTCCGGCAGATCCATGTCCGGACCGTTGTCGACGCCGATCAGATCACCGGCAGCGTTGAACGCCATGTCGAAGGCGTTGCGCGTGCCGTCTGCGAACAACACGCCGGCCAACGCCGCCATGTCGTTCTTCATGTCGGTCGGCGTAGCGGTCGGGACCTTGAACACCGCCGAGCTGAGCGGCACTTCGCCCGAACCAGCTTCCATTTCACCGTGGTCGGTGCGCGAGCCGCTGCTGAAGAACAGGCTGGCGTCATCAGGGCTGACAGCGAGGCCAGAAAAGCTGTGATCGAAGTTGGTGCCGCCGGCTGGGAAGCCTTGGCTCGTGCTGACGAGCACGCTCCACGTGCGGGCTGGACCCGTGCCCATCAGCACGCCCTTCTTGATGCTCACGCCGACGTTGCCGCCGCCGCGAACGGCCAAGATGTAAAGTGTGCCCTTGGAGTCGAACACGATGCCGCGGTGATCGCCGTAGCCAGCTTCCGCGGCGTAACCGCCGGAGTCGTACGTCTTGATCATGCCGATCGCAGCGGTCGACGCTGTCGTCGGGATCGCCACGTTCGGGTCGAAGCTGGACAACGTACCGCTCTGGGCGACGGTGACGACGACCTTGCCGATCGGGTCGTACGCCATCTTCACGCCCGACGACTTGTCCGCCAGCTTGAACGCGCTGACGTCGGTCGCCTTCACCGTCAGGCCAGAGCCGTTGACTGCCGTGGCGCTCGCTTTGCACGCCGGACCGACCGCGCTGCCGCCGCCGGTTCCAGCGCTGCCGCCAACCGGCGCGCCGCCGCCGCCACTACCGCCCGTGGCGATGCCACCGGTGGTGCCGCCGGCCGTGTTTGCCCCAGCTGTCGAAGAAGCGCCGCCGCCACCAGTCGACACCGTTCCGGCCGTACCGGGAGCCGTGCCAGCCGTGCCGGGCGGGTTGCTCTGTGTGGTCGGGCTGTTGCTACAGGCGAAAGCGGTGCCGAGGGCCACCCCACAAACGGTCGCGAACAGCACGAAAGGAGCGGTCTTCTTGAGCGGTCGGCGTTGCATTAGATCTTCTTCCGTTTAAGCGTGGCGACGCTCATCTGCTCTCTATGTCCCGGAGTAGTCGAAAATGTTTGTCAAAGTTCGCCAAGGATCACGAGCAATTAGCCCAGCGAAGTGGCGAGCACGCACTTTTCCAGTCAGCCCGGTACTCGCGGCCGACGCCGCATCCTCTCCCGATGGCGTGATGACACGGCGATCTTCCCCAGGCGGGGCGCTGACGCCTCAGTGGCGGGCGGCGCTCCACGGGATCAAGTTGGAGACAGCGGGGTAACCCCAATGGTATAGGCCCGCCGCGGGAGCCCAGGCCGATGCTCGTTCAAAAGCTCGACGTCCCGGTTTCGACGCTCGGCGAAGGCCCAGTTTGGTCGGACCGCGACGGTTGTCTTTACTACGTAGACATCGTGTCGCACCGGCTGCAGGCCTACACGCCCGGTACCGGTCAGCACCGCTCCTGGTCATTCGACACCTACGTCGGCTCGCTCGCCGAATGCCAAAGCGGCGGCCTGATCGTGAGCTTGGGCAATCGGATCGTCCGCTTCGATCCACTCAAAGGCACCAGCTCGATCGAGACGTTTGTCACGCTCGAGGGTGATCGACCCCTGAATCGGCTGAACGACGGCAAGGTCGATCCGTGGGGCCGCTTCTGGGTTGGTTCGATGCGTTTCGACGAAGGCGCTGCCGAAGGGCGGCTGTGGTGCGTCAATTCGAACGGCGCCGCGAAAGCGGTGCGCGACGGCATTGGCGTCAGCAACTCCGCCGGCTTCGATCGCGACCGCAACCGCATGTATTTCGCGGATTCGATGACTGGCACCATCGAACGCGCCGACTTCGACGCCCAACACGAGCTGGGAGCGTTTCGGCCATTTGCGAAAGCCGGTAAGGGCGCGCCCGACGGCAGCGCGGTCGACGCCAAAGGCTACCTGTGGAACGCCGAGTGGGGCGGACACCGCATCTGTCGCTACGCGCCGGACGGCTCGCTCGAGCGCGTGCTCGAAATGCCGATCAGCCGCCCCAGCTGCTGCACGTTCGGCGGCGCTCGGTATCGCACACTATTCGTGACCTCCGCCTGCCACGGCATGACACCCGAAGAGCGAGCTAGCGATCCCAACGCCGGCGGGCTGTTCAGTATCGAGCTCGACGACGTCGAAGGTTCGCCCGCAGACCTGTTCGCCATTTAGAGGCAACGATGAATCGCACCAACGTTCAGCACGAGATCAAGCCGACGCCGACCGAGGTCACCAAAGTCCTCACCGCCAAGATGCAAATCGGCGAAGGGCCAGTCTGGGACGTCAAGAACCAGCGGCTGCTGTGGGTCGACATCGTCGGCCAAGAGCTGAACGTCTTCAATCCGGCCGACGGCCGCAACAAGACTTACAAGTTCCCCGACATTGTCACGTCGGCCACACCACGCGCTGCCGGCGGCGTGCTGCTCACGCTGCGCCGCAGTGTCGCGCTATTCGATCCCGCGACGGAGAAGCTCGAAACCATCGCCGAGGTCGAAGCCGACATGCCCGGCAATCGCTTCAACGACGGCAAGACCGATCGCCAAGGTCGTCACTGGGCGGGCACGATGGGCGACGTCGATTGGAACCACCCGATCGGCAACCTCTACCGCATCGGCGCGGATCGCAAACCCGTGCGAATGGAGCAAAAAATCTGCTGCTCGAACGGCATCGGTTGGTCACCGGACAACAAGACGATGTACTTCTGCGAGAGCTTCGCGCACGTGATTCACGCCTACGACTTCGACGCCGCCACCGGCGACATCGCCAATCGACGACCGTTCACGACCGTCAACACCGAGTCGTTCCCCGACGGCCTGACCGTCGACGCCGCAGGCTTCGTGTGGAGCGCGCAACCGGTGTTCGGCCGCCTCGTGCGCTACGACCCAGCCGGCAAGATGGAGCGCATCATCGAGTTGCCGGTCTCACGCGGCACCAGCGTGATGTTCGGCGGCCCGAACCTTGACACGCTCTACGTCACGACCATGCGCACGACGCTCGAAGACGCGCAGCTCGCCGAAGAGCCGCTAGCCGGCTGCCTGCTGGCGATCCAGCCCGGCGTGCGCGGCATCGCTGAAGCTCCGTTTCAGGGTTAGCGCGAGCCGCAGTGCCGCACGCTCAACGTGATCTGGTGAGCGCGTTTGATCACGTGATCGCTTTTATCGCGTGATCGCGAGTGGCAAGGCTGGCCCATCGTTTCGATCGTATTGGTCCATGCGCTGGCGAACCCCGAGAAAATGGCTGCGTCGTCAACGAAGCCGAGCGTCGCAACTAGCCAGGACGACTCGGTTTCCATACGGGGCGCAAAAATCTTGGCGATCTCGTGATCGCGGAGGCGGGCAGACGACAAGGTGGGTGCAGAGGTCCCCGTGAAACTCAATACCCTCACTTCGTTCAATCCCTTTCGCCGACCCGCAGCCAAAGTTGCCGTGGCCGGTTGTCTCGCTTTCGCCGTTCAGGTCGCGTGCTCTGATGTACCGCAGAACGGCACGCCCACGCCTCCCGGCACGGCCGGAACTGCGCCCGGCAGCGCCGGAACCGCGCCCGGCACCGCCGGAACCACGCCCGGCACCGCCGGAACGTTCTCTTCCACGGCCGGTAGCGGCGGCTCGTTCGGCACGGCCGGTACCGGGTTCGAAACCGGTGGCACCGCAACCGGTGGCGGCGGCGCTGCCACGGCAGGCGCTGCGACGGCTGGCACGGGTGGCACGACCGTCGTCGTCCCGCCGGCGCCGTTCTGCATGAACCATGCAGTCGCGCCGTTGCCGTACAAGATCAACGACAACTACTACCCGTCGGGCTGGTCCGAAGGCGGACCCACGGCGCAGATCAGCACGCCCACGACCGCTTTGGCCACCGACTTTTGCCTGAGCCGTCCCGCTGGCGCGGTCGGCGACTGCACGAAGTGGCGTTACACGCCGGCGGCAGCTGGCGGCACGGCGGTTTGGGTGATCTGGGAAGTGCCGGCCGCCGCACCGCTCAATCACGTTTGCCTGCCCGCGGCGGCGAACTCGATCGCCTTCTGCGCCCGTGGCGAAGTCGGCGGCGAGAAGATCATGACCGGCGGCGCAGGCGTGTCCGAAGCCATGATCACGCTCACGAACGAGTGGAAGACGTTCACGGTCCCGCTGGCCGGCGTCAACTACAACACGGACGCCAACGGTGTCCCGACCGGCTTCGTCTGGAAGATCGACCCGGCCACGACCGGCGCACCGGCCCTGACCGAGTTCTTCATCGACAAGATTCAGTTCGTGAAGGACGCGCCCGCTGCCGACTACTGCGGCGGTACCGACACTGGTGCGGGCGGCGCGGGCGGCGCGGGCAACTAAGCTCACGCCAGCAAACGTTCTCGGCCTTCAGAGGCGAGCTCCCGAAAAGGGGCTCGCCTCTCGCATTTTGTGGCGCACGCCCGGCGCGGCAATCCAGTCGCCAATTGGCACACTTGGCGCAGCGCCGCCCGGCGCCGCGGCGTGTAACATCATGAACTGATTGGATTCTGGGCCAGTTGCCAGACGCGCTAACTTGGCATGCGGCGTGCTGTTTGAAGCCAACGACTCATGAGCCCCTTCGCTACCAACGTGTTCACTTCCGCACGCCTGCTAGCGGCGCTCTCGCTCCTTTCGCTCACCGGCGCCTGCTCGGGCTCTCGCACCACTCACCCCACCAAGCCAACCCCGCAGCCGCCCGAGACCTGCAGCTTCGCGCTCGTCGATGCGACGGACGGCGCCGACGCCTTTCCGCTGCGCATCAACGAGGTGATGACCGGCAACGATGGGGCTTGGGTGGACGAATTCGGCGAGACCGACGACTTCATCGAGCTCGTCAACACGGGCGACGAAGCGATCACGCTCAGTGACTACTCGCTCGGCGACAAACCCGACAAGGCGACTCCGCTCCCGGAGATCGAGCTCAAAGCCGGCGGCACGTTGTTGGTGTGGGCGGACAGCAACCCGGAGCAGGGCACGCTGCACTTGCCGTTCAAACTCTCCAACTCGGGCACGCCGGTGCTGCTGTGGGCCAACTCGTGCGAGCTGGTCGATTTGGTGGAGGTACCGGAGCTGCCGCGCTCGGAGAGCTACGCACGCCTGCCGGACGGTACCGGTGATTTTTCAATCTGCCGCTACGCCACGCCCGAGCGCGAGAATGGTGAATCGTGCACTCCGCCCGACCCACCGAACCTGAATGAAGACCTAAACTTTGCGCCCTACACCTGGGAAGAACCGTTTCCGAAGCTCGCGGGTCCACTGGTTTTGTCCGAGCTCGCCCTGCGCCCGGCTGGCTTCGTCGAGGTGCTGAACGCGAGCGACGCCGACGTCGACTTGGCCGACTTCTCGCTCGAGCTCGCGTCGATGCCCCCCGGCGCGGCCTGGCCAGTGGCTGGCAGCGGTGCTGTGCTCGCCTGGCCTGCAGACGTGACGACGCTGGCTCCCGGTGAGCGCGCAGTCGTGCCAGTCGCTGAAACCGACACGGCGGAGCTGGAAGCATCGACCGACTTCGAAGGCGTGGTCACGATTTGGAAAGCCGACGCAGACGTGCCCGCCGATCGACTCGACTTCATGGCTTGGCCGGCGGGAGCCACGTTGGCGCGCATGCCGGACGCGGACGGATTTCCGCGCTTCTGCGAGACCCCCAGCCCCGGTGCCTCGAACCAGAAATGCGTCGAGCTCGCCGAGCGCCCGCTAACTACCGGCCGCGCTCGCCGGATCGCCACCGAAGCCGATTTTGCGACACTCGCGGACGGCGGAACCGAGGTCGGCGAAGCCGCGGTCAAGTTCATCGTCGACATGCAGGCCGGCGACGTTGTGCACCTACTCGACAACCGACACTGGGCGTTGCACTACAGTTGGATCCGCGAGCTGATCAACGGCGAAGCGCACCTCGATCGCTGCGACCCGGTCCAATCCCACGAGTTTGACGTCGGCTGGAGCCTGTTCAGCCAAACCGAATACTTCCAGGTCGAGGGCCGCCGCTACCTGCTGGGCACGCTGATCCAGCACAACAACGGCAGCAAGACGGTCGAGTTCACGCCCGGCGACGCGATCATCGGCTCCCAGATGCAGCGCGCCTTTTTCGCCGTGATGAAGGTCGTGCCGGATCCGAGCGCGTGGTCGATCCGTCCCAGCGAAGGCCGGCAGATCAACGAGCTTCGTTCAATCGAGGGCTCGGCGCCGCTGGTCGGGCCGAACGCGCCCTACATCGGCCTCACTTATCAGCCGCTCAACCCCGCTGTTGGCTTTGGTACGCTAAAATTCGTGCCCGCCCACGAGCTCGAGACCGCCGAGCTTGGCCCGAACGTGATCGTCGTCACCGACGACGTGCCCAACGGCACCGCCTTCATGGGCGGGCTGATCACCGAAGCGTTTCAGACACCGCTGGCGCACGTGAACGTGCTGGCGCGCGGCCGCGGCACGCCGAACATGGCGCTGCGCGACGCTGCCAACGATCCGCGCTTGAAAGACCTATTCGGTAAACTGGTGCGGTTGGAGGTGCGCTCGAGCGACTTCACGATCCGCGAAGCCGACGCCGCCGAAGCCGACGAGTACTGGCAAGCGCGTATGCCCAAGGGCGACAAGCTCGAACCGATCAGCGATCTGAGCGTGCGCGGCGTAGTCTCGCTCGACAGCGTCGACTACTCGGCCATTTCCAGCGTGGGCTCGAAAGCTGCCGGCATCGCCGAGCTGTACCGCGTGAACGAGCTCGGCATTTATTGCCCGAGCACGGCCCTGCCGCTGTTCGTGCCGCCGCAAGCGTTTGCCGTGCCGTTCGTGCACTACGTCGAGCATTTCGCGGACAGCGGCGCCCGAGCGCTGCTGCGAAAGCTGGAGCAAGATCCGGAGTTTCGCGCCGATCCAGCCGCGCACGCCGACGGCCTTTCGCGCGTGCGCGAGCTTATCTTGAGCCACCCCGTCGACCCCGCGCTGCTCGAAGAGCTCAGGAGCACGCTGACCGAGCGCTTTGGTACGCTCAAGGTTCGCTTCCGCAGCAGTAGCAATACCGAAGACCTTTCGACCTTCAACGGCGCCGGCTTGCACACGTCGACCAGTGCCGACATCGACGGCTCATCGAGCACCGTCGAGGACGCGCTGCGCACGGTGTGGGCCAGCCTGTGGAACACGCGCGCCTACGACGAGCGCGAGTTCGGCCATGTCGACCAAGCGCAAGCCGCGATGGGAGTGCTCGTGCACCAAGCCTGGCAAGAAGCCGCTCAGGGTGTCGCGATCAGCCGCAACGCGCTGCACGCGACGCGCGACAGCCAGTATTACATCAACGCGCAAATCGGCGAGGCTTCAGTCACCAATCCTGCGCCGGGCGTGACCAGCGACGAAATTGTCTACACGCCGCCCCCGCGACGCCCGAAAGCCGACTTCCAGGCGCGCTCGAGCTTGTCGCGTGGTCATGACGTGCTCTCGTTCCCCGAGATTCAGAATCTTGGCTGCGCGCTGGAGTCGATTCACCTGCATTTTCGGCCGCTGCTCGACCCACAAGCGACCAATCGCCTGTACGCGATGCAGATCGAATGGAAGCTGGTCGGCCCCGAGCGGCGCCTGCTCATCAAACAAGCGCGACCCTACAACTTCGGCAACATCGACGCACCGACCGATTGCCGCGAGTTCTAAACTCAGCCAGCGGCCGTCAAAAGATCGCGACCATCCCGAAGGCGGCGCCGAACGACGACGCGCTGGCGTCGCGCTCGTCCGACGATGGCCCCAAACCCGGGTAGACGAAGTCTCGCTTCGCGCTACCGGTGAGCCCCAAATCGAGCGCGGCACCCAGCGTCAACGCCACATGCGGAGCTAAGGCGAACACCAGCTCTGGCTCGAGCGTGAGGTCGAGAAACGACAATTTCTCCGTCACCGCCGTCGGTACGGCGCTCACATAGCTCTCGGTCTCGACCTTGGTGCGCGCCGAAACGTAGGTGATACCCGCGCGCGCCCACAGCGAAAGTCGACCCGTGGCGGGCCAGAGGTAGCCAAACCGCGGCGCCACCACAAAAATCCTGGTACTCGGCAGGTCGCCGGCGAACTTTTGCAGCGGAGTCGGCGAGTTGGGATCGCTCGAAGATTTATCGGGGAACTCGATCGTTTCGTCGCCCACGCCAGAGTAGTACCCGAGCGCGCCACCAAGCGTGAAATGCGCGCCGAGCATCGCGTCCACCGCCAGGCGCGGCGACGAAAACGGATTCGACGCACCACCGGCGCCGAGCAACGACACGTTGGTGCCTTTGCGCGTACCGCGATCGCCAAAGGCATTGTGGCGCGTGCTGCGCCAATACAGCACGCTCGGGAGGCGTTCGACGCCGACGATGACGTGCGCATCGGTCATTTTCCAAGTCGGCGATGGCTGAGCTTGCGCGTGTGCCAAACCGCTCGACATCGCGACCGCAAACCCCAGCGACCATCCCAGGCGTTCCATACGCCATGCCTTACACCACGAACCGACATTTCGAGGCAAGCGCGAGCGAGCGACGCTCCGATGCGCTCGTAACCGTGTCCGTTTTCTCTCGTGCAGGCGCGAAGTGCGAGAGACCTGGCTAGGCTACACGAATGCGCTTCGGATCCCGCGCGATCTCAGTAGGCGTGCTCGCCGTGCACGCCGTGGGTTGCGCGGCGAGTCACGAATCGATCGGCGGCGAAGGCGCCGCGCTGGCGACCTACACGGACGCAGTCGCATGGTCGCGTAAACCGCCCGGCCTGGAGCCGATCGATGTGCCGCAATTCGTGGCCGTCACCTTCGACGACAACTTCGTGTCGGGGTTGGGTGACGTGTCTGGCGGCATGACTTGGGTGACAACGTTCTTCAAGCCGCTGCAGAATCTAGCCGGTTCTGGCTTCTTGCCGACGTTCGACGGCGCACCGGTGCGGACCAGCTTCTACGACAATTGCGTGTACCTCCAGGACGACGGCACCCGAAAGTCGTGGACCATCGCGCGCCAGGACGGACACGAGATCGCCAACCACACCGTGAATCACCCACACGGCGGCGCCTTCACGGCCCAAAAGTGGGCCGACGAGATCGCGCCGTGCACCGCAGCGCTCACGAATCCGGACGATGGCGTCGGAGTGAGCGTCGACGACGTGCGCGGTTTTCGCTCGCCCTACCTCGAGTACTCGAGCGAGCTGTTCAGCACGCTGAAAGCTCAGGGCCTCTGGTACGACACCTCGATTCAAAGTTGCTGGGGAGCCACGGACGACGGCAAGAGCTGCGCGTGGCCCTACACGCTCGACCAAGGCAGCCCCGACGCCGCCGACCTGACGGCCAAGTTTGCGACGCCCAGCGTGCCGGCCACGGTTGGACTGTGGGAGGTGACGCCTTCGGCGCTGTTCGTACCGCCCGATGACTTGGCAGCGCAGTACGGTTTCGACCCCGGCTTGCGCCAACGCATTCCGACCGACATGCCCGCGCCTAGCTTCTACGAGCCGGCGACCGGCCGCATCGCGCCGCTCGACATCACGCTGTTCGTCGACGCCGGATTGAGCGCGACTGAAGTGCTCGCAACCCTGAAATACACGCTCGATTTACGACTTTCGGGCAATCGCGCGCCGTTCATCTTCATCAGTCATTCGCACGTCTACGCCTCCAACTACGGCGCCGCGCCCAAAGCGCCCGAGGCCAGCGTGCGCCAACACGCGCTCGAAGATTTCATTCACTACGCGCTCACTAAATCGGTCGTACGCCTGCGCCCCGTGTCCGACATCGTGACCTGGATGCGTCACCCGGCGCCGTTGAACGGCGTCGTTACGGCAGTGCCCGCGAGCGGCGGAGCCGGAGCGGGCGGAACCGCAAGCTCCGGCGGCGTTGCGACGGTGGCAAGCGGCGCCGGCGGAATGCCTGCAGGTAGCGGCGGCGCAACGACCCTCGCTAATGTGGGCGGCAGCACCGCGCCAACGGACGGCACCGCGCCGAGCAACGACGTCGTATGCACCTGTACGGTCGTCGGCGCAGGGCATTCGACGACTCCACATCCCTGCTCGGCACTCACGGCGTTGGCGTGCGCGCTCGTGGCCCTTGTGCGGCGCCGCAAAGGGAAGATCCTTGGCTCATCTGCCGGGCAAGCTGCTCCTCGCTGAGCGCATGCTCCGCCCGGGCGAGCGCGCGGAGGTGGAGTTCGAGCTCGGTCATGCTCGTTGCAGGGCTTTTGTGGTGGAAAAACGGCGCGCTCGGGCCGGGGCCGATCAGACTCTGGCATTCGCACCGAGTTCGAACGACCCTCGCGGCCATGGGCATGCGTTTTCTTGGTCGTACGATCGCGATTTGGACCACTGGGGCTGCGCTGGCCGCAAGCTCGTGTGGATCAGACGACGGGCAGAAAAAGGCACGCTGCTCGGACGCTTACGACTGCCAAGCGGATGGCGGTGCCAACGACGGCGGTGCAGCCAGCCTCGACGCTGGCAGCCCGAACGGGACCGCTGCGCGCGCCGGCACTTCCGGGAGCGCGGCGCTCGGCGGCGCGGCAGGTGCGCCTGACGGCGGCGAGCCGATCTCCGGAAGCAACACCGGGACGGCGGGCGCGAGCGCCGGAAGCGGGCCCGAAGCACAAGGCGGCACAGCCGGTGCATCGGCCCTCGATTGCCCCGTCGGCACCGCGGACTGCGACGACGATCCGACCGACTGCGAAACCAACACCGCGACGGACAAGCTGAACTGCGGCCGCTGCGATCGCGTTTGCGGCGCTGCTGCGGCGTGCACCAGCGGGCTGTGCGACGCGACGGTGCTCCTGGATCCGCCGGCGGGCGTTTACTCGAATTGGTGCGGCGGAACCTTCTCGGCGACCAAGGCGTACATGATCACGTGTTGGGGCAACAACAACTTGTCCGAAGTGCGGACCGCGTTGCTCGAGCCCGGCGCCGACATCAGCGGCACGCGTATCCGGCACTACACGAACGTGCCGCTCGGTGCCTTGCGCGGCATTTTGATCGATGGCGGTAACGTCTTTTACGGTCTCGAAGGCAGCCCGAGCAACCTGTTCAAGTTCCCGCTCGACGCCACCGGTACGAACGACGTCACGACCGCGCTCACGGCCGAAAACGCCGTCCGCTTCGACGATTTGCAACTGGTGGGCGACACCTACTACTGGGAAGACAACAACCACACGGCGGCCGGTCTGGTCAGCGGGGCCACCGTCTACAAGCGCTCGAAAACCGACGTCGCGTCCACCATGCTCATCAGTGGGCTGGGGCTTGCCTACAACCTACAAGTCACACCGACGAAGCTCGTGTTCGGAGAAGTGCGCACTCAAGGTGGCGCGCTGCACGTCTATCGCGCACCCCTGGCCGGTGCAGCGGCTGTTGATTTGGAAGACGTCGCCACGGTCACTTCGGGGACGTACCTGAGAAAACAGGGTGACTACGTCTACTGGACGATCAAGAGCGCGACGCCCAACGGCAAGCTGCAACGCTTGAAGTACGCTGATGATACCGCCACCGCCGAAGACGTCGTAAGCGGATTGAATCTTCCGGAGGGTCTCGCTAGTGACGAACAGTACCTGTACTTCAAGCAACTCGACGCGCTGTACAAGGTGCCGCTCGCCGGTGGTACGCCGGTGCAGCTCTCGCCCGTCGTGCCCGCAAACGATACGCAGGCAACCCAGGTCTTTCACGTCGACGATAAATACGTCTATTTCGCGGCCGGCGCCGGCTTTGGCGACTCGACGCTCGTGCGCGTCGCGAAATAGACCTGACGTGCCCTCGCGCTATCGCCAGTGACGGAGCAGCGCGCCGGCGGCGCCGGCGATCGGATCCAGCTCGGGTGGAGGGACCGCGGCGATGTTGCGATCGGTACGCGGACGCTCGCCCGTCTTGCCGTATTGCAGATCTGCCCCGGTACCGCGCGGGTAGGCGCCCACGACGGCGAAGTCGTCCGACTGCGCTTCGTTCTTGTGCGCGACTCCCGCGGGAATCACCGCGACATCGCCCGCGTGCAGCTCGACAACAGCTCCCTCGGGTCCGCCGAGCCGCAGCGTCACACTCCCACGGTACACACCAAGCACCTCATGCGCGGTGCTGTGATAGTGATGCCGGCTGTACAGGCCGTTGCGCCACGAGCCGGTCCAAGCGTTCCTGGCGAACAACGCCTCGAACGTCGACGCCAAGTCCTGCGCGCCGCGCAACACCCCGCGGTAGACGAGCGCCGGCCAGTGGCTGTTCGGGAAAGTGCCGGTGTCGCTCGTCTGCAAGAGCTCAGGCTCGAGGCTCATGGCTTCTTTTTCATGACAATGACCGCGGAAATCGAGGTGGGGCTGCCGCCGGCTACATCGAAAATGTGCACGACCAACGCTAGCTGGGCCGCGTTCGCGCCGGCAAAGAAGCCTTGCACCGACACCGCGCAGCCGTCGGTGCAAATACCCGTGGTGGGCTTCGGCGGTACCCCGCCCAAGCGCGCCGGATGCGCGGCGTCCCACGCCGTGACCTCACTCGTGGCAGGCGTGGCGACGCCACCCGTGCTGGCGAGCGCATACGCCACGTTGCCAATCGTGAGCCCGATCGCGACGCCGAGCTTCGTGGTGGCGCCGAACGCCGCCGTGGCCGCCGCGGTTGCCACGCCGACATCGACACTGCCGTCGCCCACCGTGACCGCCGTCGCGCCGGACACCACGTACTCTTGAGTCCCATTCACAGGCAGGGTCGGAGTGAGTGAGCCGATCGCGTAGTGAAAGCCTTGCTTGGCATTTAGCGTGAGGCCGTCATTGGCGGTCAACGTGCCGTTCGCCCAGCGTCCCCATTGCACGACGCCGTCGAGGCCCGTGTCGAGATTCCGCGCCGAGCCGATGTCGTGCATCTCGTCGAGCTCGCTGGTCCAACGCGCGAGCGCGCCGTCTTCCCAAGCGGCGACCTTCGGGAACCGCGTGTCGACGCCTTCAATCGGAGCGGCGTAAACGACCGCGTAGGGAGCCGCGAACGGCGGCTGTTCGCTAGCGACCGCGCCGCCTGCGCCACCTGTTTCCGGAGCCTGGCCGCCTGCGCTTTGTCCGCCCAAGCTCACACCGCCGGTGTCCGCACCGCTGCTGTTCGGCGTCGTACCGCCGCCGGAAATGTTGCCACCCCGGTTGAGCGAACCCGCGCTGCTCGTTCCGGCATGTGAAGAGCCACCACCGGCAACTGGCTCGCCACCCTGTGACATTTCGCCCGCATTTCCTTGGGGCTCGATGCCGACGACCGGGCGGTTGTCATCAGCGCAACCACTCGCGCTGCCAATCCCAATCCCTAACAGGCCAAGCATGACGACGAGACGCTTCATCAGACCTTCCTTATCAAACCGGGCGCGCCAAGCCTACGCGACTTGCCGGAAAAACACCCTTGTACGTGTTTCGAGTCGCCGGCTGGCTATACTCCCGAAGCTAGATGCAGCAGCAGGTGCCCTGGCTGGCAGCCGAACGGTACGAGGTGGGCGCGGTCGTCGGACGCGGCGGCTACGGCATGGTGTGCCACGGGCTCGATCGCAAGACTGGTCAAAAGGTCGCGCTCAAGATGCTGTCGCCGGAAGCCGGGCGCGATCCAGATCTGGTCGAACGCATGCTGCGCGAACAGCAGGCGTTGGTCGCGCTCTCGGGCACCTGCGCGGTCACGGCGATCGATCTGTGCCGACTCGACAGCGGCGCGCCGTGTTTGGTGATGGAGTGGTTGGACGGCTGCGACCTGGAGCAGCAGCTGGCCGAATGGGAGGCAGCCAAGCACCGCGGTAGTCACGCGCAGCTCTTGCAAACGTTGAAGCCGCTCACCGAAACGCTCGAGCGCGCGCACCAGATTGGCATCGTCCATCGCGACATCAAGCCGGCGAACATCTTTATGGTTCGCAACCCAGCGCCGAGCGTCAGGCTGCTCGACTTCGGGCTGTCACGCATCAAGTCGGCCGCACCGCTAACCGAAGTGGGCATCGTGATGGGTTCGCCCAGCTACATCGCACCCGAGACGTGGCGGGGACAATCGGCCACGCTCGACGGACGCGCCGACTTGTACGCGCTCGGGGTGCTCGCCTTTCGCTGGCTCACCGGTGCGCTCCCATTCGACGAACTCGATCTGATCGCCAAGATGACCGCGGTAACGAGCGCTCGGCGGCCGAGCGCGGTCGCACTGTGTCCGGAGCTGCCAGAGGCGATCGACGTTTGGGTAAGCCGCGCGCTGGCAATCGAGGCTGCCGATCGCTTTCAAACCGGTCGCGACTTCTACGACGCGCTCGCGGCCGCGCTGCGCGGCGAGCTGTGGTCGAACGCTGCCGCCGACACGTCCGGAGCGCGGCCGATCGCCGGCGCTAGCAAAGAAACGCCGGAGCGAAAGAGCGCACTTGCCACGGCTTGGGGCCGAGCAGCGTCACTGCTGAAGCGCTTTACCAACCCGCGCGATCGCCCTGCTCCTCAGGTACTAAGCCCCCCAGCACCCGTCGCCCCGCCTCTGGTCAGCCACGTGGTCGAAGACGCGCCCGTCAGCGAGCGCAAGTCGATTTGGCTGGATTCCGAGGAGCTCGAGGACTTCGTTCCCGAACCCGAACCCGAGCCTCAACTCGCGAGTCCAGCCGCCAGCACCCCGGCTAAGGCCAAGAAGAAGACCAAAGCCAAGGCCAGCCCCAAGGCCAAAGCCAAAGCCAAAGCCAAAGCCAAAGCCAAGCGCGGCGGCGGCGGCGCGAAGTCGCGCGCGGCGCGCAAAGCCCACTCCCAAAAAAGAAAAGCGTGATGCGCTAGTCGGCCGTGGCACGGCTGGCTCGCAGATCTGCGCGGTGGATTCTGACCGGTAACGAGCATGTTTCAAAGCTGCGCCAAACCGATGGCGCGCCCGGACTGAAGCGGCGTCGCGTCACTGACTTGGGTTAAGCTCGCGGCCATGGCCCACGCCTCCTTCGACGCCAACTGCGGCATGTGCACGCGCATGGCAACGACCGATGTCGAGCCGGTATTCGAAAACGAGCTCTGGCACGTTCGCCCGATCGATCCGCCGAGCGGCGTAGCGGGTTGGATGATGATGGTGGCGCGCCGCCACGTCTCCGGGCCTTCGCACTTCGACGCGCGGGAGATCCAAAGCTTCGGGCCGACCTGGTGTCACCTGCAACGCGTCTTGCTCGAGGTCACGGGCGCGCTGCGCATCTACACGGCCGCGCTGGGCGAAAGCTCGCCGCACTTTCACGGCCACTTGGTGCCGCGTTACGCGCAGATGCCCAACGACGCCAAGGGTTGGCCCGTGTTCGATCTCGAGCGCGCAGCCAAAGCCGGTGAGGTGCAGGTCGACCCGGCCGAAGCGGCGCGCGTCCGACTCGCGTTCGAAGACGCGTTGAAAAGCGCGCCGCCGCCAGCACCCTGAAGCCGCGCGACTAGAATACGCCGGGGATCAACGCGCGGCGCGACGCCGGATACGCCTCACGCCCTTCGCGTCCGTCGAAGTCTTTGTGATACGCGACGTGGCGAACGCGCGCCCACGAGCCAAGAATGCCGGCGCCTACGACCAAGAACGCGAGTGCGCTCCACGTCCGGGTGACTAGCGCGAAGCCCAGCCACGACAAGATTTCGAACAAGTAGTGCGGCGACGAAACGCGCTCGAACAAAAACCCGCGCGGAATCACCCGCAGCTTCGAGCCTTCGGGCCGCAGCTCGCGCAGCATGCGGTGCGCGCGCGCGTTGCCCCACTCGGCAACGACGAACACCGCGCTGCCGAGCGCGATCCACCCATAGCCTGTCGAGGGACGGTACTCGGGGGTCAGGCTCACCGCGTTCCACGCCGCGAAACCCCAATAATACAGGTACTCGATCAGCACATCGCCGACCGGTACTTTGGCTTTGCTGTAGCGATGCACCGACGCCGACTCATGAATCCGGCGCGCAAAGTGCAAGGTCCACATCGAGAATCCCACCAGCGCCTGCGTCGACAGCTCGTGCTGCGTCCCCAGATCTCCCGCTGCCTTGAAGCGCAGGAAAACCACACCGATAAACACGAGCAGCGCGCCGGCGTAGCTGATCAAGTTGTGCTTCCGCGGCGCCATCGAGAAACGCGAAATGCTCTGCTCCGCGGCGCGCGTCAACGCGACGCGCGGATGCCTGCTTTTCGCGGCATCCGAGCCGCATCTGGTCCGGGGCAGCTAACTGACAGCTTGCCGAAATCGCGGTCAGAACGCGACCCCGGTGCGCGTGCCGTGTGGTTCTTGGACGCGCTCGGGAGCAGTGCTAACGCGGTTGCTCCCCCCGTCCGTGACGGGCCCAAACGAGGACGATCCATGAGCTACGTTGCAGCACCCAGTCGCTACGAAACGATGTTGTTCCGCCAATGCGGCAAGAGCGGTTTGAAACTGCCCGCGTTGTCACTCGGTCTTTGGCACAACTTCGGCGACACCACGCCGCTCGAGAAGCAACGCAGCCTGCTGCGCACCGCTTTCGATCTTGGCATCACGCACTTCGACCTCGCCAACAACTACGGCCCGCCCTTTGGCAGCTCGGAAATCAACTTCGGCACGCTGCTCAAGCAAGACTTCAAGTCGTACCGCGATGAATTGATCATCTCGAGCAAAGCCGGCTGGGAAATGTGGCCGGGTCCGTACGGGCAGGGCGGCGGCAGCCGGAAATACGTGCTGGCCAGCCTCGACCAGAGCTTGCAGCGCATGGGTCTCGACTACGTCGACATCTTCTACTCGCACCGCTTCGACGCCGACACACCGCTCGAAGAGACGATGGGCGCGCTGGCGACGGCCGTGCAACAAGGCAAGGCGCTGTACGTCGGCATCTCTTCGTACTCGGCTGGCAAGACCGAAGAAGCGGTCAAGCTCTTGCGCGAGTGGAAGATCCCGATGCTGATCCACCAACCCTCGTACAGCATGCTGAATCGCTGGCCCGAGAATGGCCTGCTCGACGTGCTAGGCAAAGAGGGCGTTGGCTGCATCGCGTTCAGCCCGCTCGCGCAAGGCCTGCTCACCGACAAGTACCTGAAGGGCGTGCCGGAAGACTCGCGCATGAACCGCGCGGGTGGCGGCAGCTTGAAGAAGGACCACCTAAGCGAGGAAAACCTGGCCAACGTCCGCGCCCTGAACGACATCGCCAAAGCGCGTGGTCAGAGCCTGGCGCAGATGGCACTGGCTTGGGTGCTGAAGGATCCGCGCGTCACCACGACGTTGATCGGTGCCAGCTCGCCCGACCAACTGAAAGAGAACGTCGGCGCGCTCAAGAACCTCAAGTTCACGAACGACGAGCTGGCCTCGATCGACAAGTACGCCAAGGAAGGCAAGCTCAACCTCTGGGAGAAGCCCAGCACCGATCAGCGCGTCTGAGCGCTAACCGGCCAGCTTCTCGATCAATTCGACGTCGGCGCGCTCGAGCGGAAAATCGAGCGCGCCGAGATCGAGCGCCATGTGCTCGGCGCTCGACGTTCCGGTCAGCGGCAACATGCCGACCTCGACCGCGAAGCGAAACACCAACTCTGCCGCGCTCCGCCCCGTGCGAAGGCTCAGAGACTTGATCGCCGCACTCTGCAGCTCTGCGCGATTCGCCGTCAACAGCGAGAACCCTTGGTACACGACGCCATGCTCGACGCACAGTTGGCGCACTGCGCGATCCCAACCCGTCTTCGCGTAGCAGCGATTCTGTAGGAAACGCGGCGCGACCGTGGCCATCTTCAGTAGCTCACGCAGCTGGCCCAGCGTGACGTTGCTGACGCCGATGAAGCGCGTCCGGCCCTCGCTGGCGAGCGCTTCAATCGCACGCCACGCCTCGACGTCGGCTGGCTTCAAGCCGTCGCGCGAGCTGGGGCCGTGTAGCACGAATGAATCGACGTAGTCGGTACCGAAGTGCTCGAGCGAGCTTTCGAAAGACTGCCGCACCTGGGTCGCGATCGGCGCTTTCGAGTCGTAGGGCAGCCGCTCGTCCTGGCCGTCTTTGAAGGTGAACTTGGTCTGCAGGAACAGCTCGGCGCGCGCGAGCGAACCTTTGCCAATCGCGCTCTGCACGGCTTTGCCGACCGCCACTTCGAAATAGTGTTTGCGCTGATTGGCGGTGTCGATGCCGCGAAATCCGGCCTCGAGCGCGAGCGTCGTCAGGCCTTCGGTGCGCTCCTCTTTCCAAGCGGTGCCATACAGAAGCTTTGGAATCGGCGGGCGCTGTTCCTGAGTCATCTGTCGGAAAACATATCAGATGTTGGGGGCTTCCCTTTTGGGAGGCTCGGCGTGCCACGCTTCACGCGCTGGATGCTGATGCAGAAGGGAGCGGAGCTGAAAGAGCACCTGCAAGAGTTGGCAGGCTCATCCGGCCTCGCACAACTCGTACCCGGTCACGGCAACGTCATCGCATCAGACGCGGCGACCGCCTTACAGCAAGCCGCCGCCCGGCTCTGAGGCGCTCAGCCCATCGTTTCCAAGACTTCCTTGGTGACCTGGTAGCGCAGCGGCTTGCCGGCATCCCACGCGACGAACTCTTCGATCATCGCGTCCGACAGCCGCGTGACTTCGTCGCCAATCGTGCCGCCGATGTGGGGGCTGAGCACGACGTTCGGCAAGGTCCACAGCGCGGAGCTGGCCGCCGGCGGCTCGGGGTCGGTCACGTCGAGCAGCGCCGTCAGATCGGGCCGCACCTTGAGCACGCGTACCAGGTGCGCTTCGACGATTTGGCCCCCGCACCCGGTGTTGATGAACGTCGCGCCGTCGCGCATCGACTCGAACAGCGACGCGCCTAGCATCTGCTTGGTCGAAGGCAGATCCGGGATGTGATTGGTTACGATGTACGAGCGCCGGAACAACTCTTCCAGCGACACCTTCTCGACGCCCAGCTCTTGCGCGCGTTCCGGGCTCAAGAACGGATCACTGGCGAGCACGCGGAAGCCCAACGTACGCAGCTCCGCCGTAAGGCGCCGACCAATCCAGCCCATGCCGATCACGCCGACGATTTCGCCGGCGGCGCCGGGGCGGTGAAAGTCCTTGGCCGCACGCAGCTCGTGGGTCTGCGCGTAGCGGCGCACCGACCGAAAATAGCCGCGACACGTCAGCAGCACCTGCGACAATGCCATCTGCATCGTCGCGATCGCGTTGATTGCCCAAGCCGAGACCAAGACGATGTGGTGATCGACCAGCGGCTGCGCGAAGCCCTTCACGTTGCCGCCCGCGTAGAAGACCGCTTCCAGCGCTGGCAACTGCGCCAGCTGCTCTTCCGTCAACGCCGGCATGCCCCAGGTCGCGAAAATCACCTCGACCTCGGTCAGCGCTGGTGCGTGCGCGGCAAAGGTCGCACCCGTCACCACCTTTGGAAACAACGTGACCAACTCCGCGATGCGTTCGCGCCGGCCACCGCCGAACACGTCGCCATCGCTGGCCGGATAATCATGGAAGAATGCAGCTTTGCGCATACGGGCTGCCGCATCGTAGTAGCGCGGGCGCCGACCGCGCCAGTCACCGGACAGGTTACGGGCGCAAAGCCCGCGTTTCGCAGAACAATGCCGGCCTAGATGCTAAACTGCGCGTCTGCCATGCGAGCCATCCTCTCGATTGTCGCCTTTGCGAGCGTGGGTTTGTTGCCGCTGAGCGGCCACGCTCAGGACGTGAACGGATTCGAACCACGCACCTTGCAGGGCACCAAGGGCCTGACGCTGCCGTACCGGTTGTTCAAGGTGAAGAACCCGACCGCCGGCACGAAGTACCCGCTGATCTTGTTTCTGCACGGCGCTGGCGAGCGCGGCACCAACAACACCTCGCAGCTGATGGCCAACGCCGGCGCCACGGTTTGGGCGACCGACGCCCACCAAACCAAAAATCCAGCCTACGTGATCGCGCCGCAGTGCCCGAACGACCAGCAGTGGGTCGACACCCCTTGGGGCAACGGTTCGTACTCCACCACGACCGTGCCCGTAAGTGATGAGCTGACGACCGCGCTCGAGATCGCCGATGCGGTCGCCAAGGAATTCAATACCGATCCAGCGCGCCAGTACATTACCGGCTTGTCGATGGGCGGCTACGGCACGTGGGATGCGATCGTGCGCAATCCGACGCGGTTCGCCGCCGCAATCCCGATTTGCGGCGCCGGTGATCCGAGCAAGGCGGACCTGATCAAGCTGCTACCGATTTGGACCGCCAATGGTAGCGCCGACACGACCGTGCCGCCGAAGGGCACGCACGACATGGTCGACGCCCTCAAGGCGTTGGGCAGCACGGTGAAGCACGACGAATACCCGGGTGTCGGCCACGACTCGTGGACGATGACCTACGCGAACGAAGCGGTCGTCGACTGGCTGTTCACCAACAAGAAAGAGTCGCCCGCGATGGGCGGCGCCGGTGGTGGTGGCGGCAGCGGCATGAGCGGCAGCAGCGCCGGTACCGGCGGCACAGCTGCCGGCGCCAGCGCAGGCGGCACGGCCCCGAGCGCAGGCGCGGGCGGTAGCGGCACGGCCGCCGGTGCGCCGAGCGGCGGCACCGTGAGCAGCGGCACGGCCGGCAGCGCGGGCTCGCTCACCAGCGCAGGCACCGGCACTGCCACCGGCGGCAGCAGCTCTGTCGCCGCTACCGATCCCGGCGACGATTCGAGCTGTAGCATTCACGCGCCCGCATCCGAAGACGGGCGCAGCTCGAAGTCGGCGGCGGTCCTATTCGGCGGTGCGCTCGTGCTGCTCAGCCAGCGCCGGCGCGCGCGCGCCGCCTAATTCCCGAACACTCAGCTGGCGATGCTACGCACGCCGTGACGGTCGAGCAGCCGGCGAAAATTCGAGCGATCCATGCCCGAGCTGCTTCGCGCCGCGGCTAATGGACTTCGCACGCCGAAGTTTCAAAGAAATCTGCGACGGCGATTCGCAGCGTAAAAATCGTCCGGAGAGCGAAACAATCGCTCGAGACCGATTCGGATTTGGCGCGATCAGTCTGAAGATGCGCGCCGACGGCGACCATTTTTCAAGTGAGGTCGCATGACTCTGCGCGTAGCAAGCTCCGTAGTCGTTTTGGCACTGAGTGTAGGTGGATGTACCGCCGACATCTCGGGTGGTGGCAATGGTGGACTCAAGCCTGGTGATCCCGGCTACACGGGTCCGGGCTCGGGCCCCGGTTTGACCGGCGGCGGCGCCGGCAGCAGCGGCGTCGGAGGTCCGGGTCCCGTCGTCGGTATCCCGGGTGGTGATCCGGGCACACCGGCAGATCCGCTCGCGGCCGGTCCGATGCCACTGCGGCGTCTCACCCATCGGGAATACAACAACACCGTTCGCGACCTGCTCGGGGTCACGTCGAATCCGGCCGACGCCTTCCCGCTCGACGTCGACGGCACCTTCCTCTTCCACCGCTCCGGCGTGGTGTCGTCGCTCGACGCCAGCACGTTGCGCGACGCCGCCGAAGAGCTGGTCAAGAAGCTCGACATCGCCAAGCTGTTGCCGTGCCAGGCGAGCAGCGCTGAAGACGCTTGCGCCGCGACGTTCATCTCGACGTTCGGCGCGCAGGCCTACCGCCGACCCGTTGCAGCCGACGAGAGCGCGCGTCTCAGCGCGTTGTTCAAGACCGCCCGCACTACGCTGATGCTCGACTTCAACGAGTCGATCCGGGTGGTGGTCGAAGCCATCGTGCAGTCGCCCGAATTCTTGTACCGCTGGGAGCTCGGCAACGCCACGGCGACGCTCGACGGCGCAGTCGCCAAGCTGACGCCGTATGAAGTCGCGTCGCGCTTATCGTACTTCTTGTGGCGTTCGATGCCGGACAAGACCTTGTTCGACGCCGCCGGTAAGGGCAGCCTCAAGGACGCCGCCGGCGTCACCGAGCAAGCCAAGCGTCTGCTCGCCGATCCGAAGGCGAAGCCGATCATCTCGGCGTTCTTCGACGAATGGCTGGGCCTGGAAGAGCTGCCCGAGCGTCCGAAAGACATGGCGGTGTACCCCGAGTTCGGTGAGCCGCTCGCCAACGCGATGCTCGACGAGAATCACGCCTTCGTCCAGAACGTGGTGTTCGGCGCGGACGCCACCTTCACGGCGCTAATGACCGGCACGGCCACCAACCTATCGAGCGCCGTCGCGCCGCTCTACGGCGCACAGAGCGGGGCGATGTCGCTCGACCCGTCGCAGCGCTCGGGCTTGATGACGCGCGTTGGCTTCTTGACGGTCACTGGCTCGACGACGGGCTCACACCCGGTCAAGCGTGGCCGCAAGGTGTACGAGCGTTTCCTGTGCGGTGTGTTGCCGCCTCCGCCCAACAACGTTCCGCCGACCAAGCCCGCGTCGGCCGGTGGCACCACGCGCCAGCGCTTCGAGGAGCACGACAAGAATCCGTGCGCCCGGGGCTGCCACACGCTGATGGATCCGCTCGGCTTCCCGTTCGAGCACTACGACGGCATCGGCCGTTACCGCGCGATGGACAACAACTTGCCGGTCGATTCGAGCACCAGCCTGAGCCTCGACGGCACGACGCACGCGGTGACCGACGCTGTCGACTTGTCGAAGCTGTTGGCGCAAAGCCCGACCGCACAGGGCTGCTTCGCCGCGCAGTGGGCGCGCTTCGCTATGCTGCGCGACCTGACCGACGCCGATCGCTACTCGATGCAAACCGCCCAAGCCGCGTTCACGCAGAGCGGGCTGAAAGTGCCTGACATGTTGTTGAGCGTCGCGACTTCGCGCTCGTTTCTGTACCGAAGCCTCGCCGAAGGGGAGGCACGCTAATGACCCAATCCAACAAATTCTCGCGTCGTGCAGTCTTGGCTGGTCTCGGTGCTAGCGCGGCCATGCTGCCGCTGCTGCACGCCGAAAGAGCTCCCGCGGCTGGCGCTGCGTTTCCGAAGCGCATCGTCACCGTCACGTGGGGCAACGGCGTGATCGCCGACACGTTTTACCCCAAGACCACGGCGCTCGAGCTCGGCGCCACGCTCGCGCCGCTCGAGCCGTACAAGTCGAAGGTGATCATCCCGCAGGGCCTCGACCTGAAGGTGCTGCTCGACCTGAACAACCGTGAATACGACGGGCACTTCACCTACCCGACGCTGTTCACCGGCACCGGCGAAAACGTCTCCGAGAGCCGCAAGCCGCTCGGTCCTTCAATCGACCAAGTGATCGCCGACAGCATCGCCAAGACCACCAAGCTCACCGCTCCGAGCCTGCAGCTCGGCGTGCGCTCGGCGGGCGACGGCGAACCGACCAGCTGGAAGGGCCCCGGCCAGAAGAACGTGCCGGAGACCGATCCGAAGCGGTTGTTCACGCGGCTGTTCGCGGGCATGTCGACGCCTGCGCCGCAGGTCGATGCGCTGCTTTTGCGTCGCAAGAGTATCCTCGATTTCCTGGGTAAAGACCTGGAAGCGTTCGGCACCAAGCTCGGCACCGAAGACAAAGCCAAGGTTCAAGCCCACCTCCAGGCAATCCGCGATCTCGAGAAGGAGCTCGAAGGCGGCGCCGGACCCGGCCTGGCGTGCACCGCGCCGGCCGAGCCCGCAGCAACCAAAGACGTGCCGACGTTGATGAAGTTGATGTTCGAGATGGCCGGCATCGCACTGAACTGTGATCACACGCGCGTCATCACCATCGATTTGTACGACGACGGCGGTGGCGACGGTAACAACTTCCCCTGGCTCGGCATCAGCGACGACTATCACACCGTCGCGCACGCCGGCGGCAACATGGCCGCGCAGAAGACCAAGATCGATGCTTGGATCTTCTCACAAGTTGCGCTGATGCTCGCCAAGCTCGACGGCTCCAAGGAAGGTGACGGCACCGCGCTCGACAACACCGTCGTCGTCACCGCCAACGACATGGAAGACGGCGCCAGCCACTACGTCGGCAAGATCCCGTTCGTGTTGATTGGCAGCTGCGGCGGTTTCTTCAAGACCGGCCAAGTTCAGAAGTACAGCAAGGTCGCGCACAATCGCTTGCTCGTCTCTTTGCTCAACGCCATGGACGTCCCCGTCACGACGTTCGGTGTCGCCGGCTCCGGCGGCGCTCTAACCGAGCTGCACGCTTAGTTGGTAGGGTAGGCGAGCTTGCTAGGGCGTCGCGTCGTTGATCGCCTTCAACAGCGAAGCGTCACCTGCGGCGTCTTGGCCGAGCTCCCAGACCATGATGCCGCCGTAGGTTTTGGCCAGCGCGGCTTTGGCGGCGATCGTGGCGCGGCTGTTGAGGTAGACGGTGGCGCCCGCGAGCGTGAGTTGGTCCTGCGTCGCCGCGGCAGCGTTTTGACTGAAGATCTCCGCGTAAGTCAGCGCCTCACCCTTGGCGGCGTTCCAGCGGTAGCCATAGAAGGGCACGCCGAAAACGGCTTTGTTTTTGGCCAAGCCGCGCCCCACCCAATAGTCGACCTCCGCCGTGGCGTCAGCGATCGACGACGACTGCACGGGCTGGCTGGCGCCGCCGGGGTTGTGCAGGTCGTACGCCATGATGTTCATGAAGTCGAAGGCTTGAATCGCCGCGACGCTGATCTTGTCGCCGAACCAGCTCGAGACCGCCGACGTCAGCTCTTTGTTTTCGGCGTGCAGCTTGGTTGCCAGCGCCGTGACGAACGCTTCGTAATATTGGTTGACGCCGTTCCCCTCGAGGTCGACGTCGATGCAGTCGAGCTGGTGGTCGACGGCGTACTGACCGAGCTTGTTGACCAGCGTGGGGCGCGTGGCGTCTTGCAGCACGGTCGCGTAGACGCCGCCGTTGTCAATGACCGAAGCGCCGCCGATCGCCATGCAAACTTTGACGCCCTTGGCGTGCGCTGTCGCGACGAACGCGTCGAGCGCTGGGTCCGAATACGAGACGTTGCCGGCAGCGTCGACGTCCGCAAAGCACAGGTTCAAATAGCTGATGCGCGAAAAATCGATCTTCGCGGACCACGTCGGGAGCGCGCCGCGCCAGTTCGGCAGGTAAACCACAGTGCGTTGGCCCGGATGCACGAGCGGTCCTGGATTGCTCGAGCCACCAGCACCGCCGCCGCCCAGCGCGCCGCTACCAGCGCTGCCGGCGACGTTGGCCACGCCAGTGCTACCGGTGTTCGGGGCGCCACCGGCGGTGTGTGCGGTCAGACCGCTGCCTCCCACACCGGGGTTCGTGCCCGCGCTCGCGCCCGCAGCTCCGACTAGGTTCTGCGCGCCACGCGGGCCGTCTTCACCGCTGCCGCAAGCGAACGCCGACAGCAACACGGGCACGAGCCAAGCGGCTTTCATCCATTTGGCTATAGCAGCCGAAGTAGCGCCCAGTTTGGAACGAACCTATGTGGTCGATGTTTGTTTTTGTTCGATCGTGGTACGTTGAGTCGTGGGCCGGGAATCGAATACTCCACTAACAATGTTGGTCGCGTCGTTTACGACTGCGCTCGATGCCGAGCTGGCACGTACCCTACTCGATCAACACGAGATCGCGTCGCGGCTCGAGGGCGACATGTTGGCGGGTGCTGCGCTGCCATTGCAGACGGCGTTCGGCGGCGTGCGCGTGCTAGTCGCCGCGGACCACGCCGAGCGCGCGGCAGAGCTAATCGCACAGCACGAGAAGGCACTGGCCGCCGAACGGCGGCGCACCGAGACGGCCGATGAGCGCGTCGCGCGAGCGTACCGCTTGGCGCTGGTTGGGTTGATGTTGTTCCCGGTCGTGGCGCACGTGATCTCGTTCGTGAAGCTCGTACGCTCGCCGTGGTCGGCGCTCAGCGGCAAAGGCCGACGTCACTACGTGATCGGCATCACCTTCGATCTGCTGGTGCTAGGCGCGGCGGTGTACGGGCTGCGCCAAGCAATATTGCCGAACATTCCCAACATCGAGAGAACAGGCAGGCCGGCTCCATAGCGCCACGGCGAGCGCTAAAACCATAAGCTGTCATGACCGCCTTCGTCAGAAGGTGATGTTATATTCAGACAATGAGGCGTTCGGCTGTTTGCGCGAGATCATTACTAGCCGTGGCGTTGCTGGCCGGCGCGTTCAGCGCGACCGGCTGCGGTGACGAGGCTTCGAGCGGCAACAAAGCCGGCGCCGGCGCGGCCGGGCTCGCCAGCGGCGGCACCGCGCACGGCGGCAGCGCCAGCAACCCTGCGGGTCAGCCCAGCACGAGCGCCGGTGAGCCCGGTAGTCCGATCGACGGCAACGCCGGCGCCGGTGGCAGCGGCGACGCGACGCCGGGCGAAGCACACGACATCGTGATCTACGGCTGTACGTCGGCCGGCGTGATCGCGGCCGTGCAAGCGACGCAGATGCAGAAGAGCGTGATCTTGGTCTGCCCCGAGAAGTACTTGGGTGGGCTCACCACGCAAGGCTTGGGCTGGACCGACACCGGCGATAACTCGGTGATCGGCGGATTGAGCCGTAATTTTTACGCGCGGATCAAGAAAGCGTACGACGACGACGCGCGCTGGAAGCAGCAAACCAAAGCGTCGTACAGCCACTACAGCGCGACCGCCGACAGCATGTGGGTGTTCGAGCCGCACGTCGCCGAAGAACTCTTCGAAGCGTTCGTCACCGAAAACAAGCTCGACGTGCGCCGCGACGAATGGCTCGACCGCGCCAACGGCGTCGAGAAAGACGGCGCCAGCATCACCGCGATCACGACGCTGAGCGGTGCGCGCTACGCCGGCCGCATCTTCATCGACGCCAGCTACGAAGGCGACATGATGGCTGCAGCCGGTGTCTCGTATGCCGTGGGCCGTGAAGCCAACGCAACGTATGGCGAGACCCTGGACGGCGTCGAAACTGCAGCCGCCAGCGGCCACCAATTCACGACCAAGATTTCGCCCTACGTCGTCGAAGGCGATCCCAAAAGCGGGCTCTTGCCGCGCGTGAGTGCCGACCCACCGGGCGTCGACGGCCAGGGCGACAAGCGCGTACAGGCCTACACCTACCGCGTCTGCATGACCAACGACGCCACCAACCGCATCCCTTTTGCAAAACCAGCGGGCTACGACGCCAAGCAGTACGAGATCCTCTTGCGTACCTTGCTGGCGGGCTCACAGCACGTGTTCGGAAAGTTCGATCCGGCGCCGAACAAGAAGACCGACACCAACAACAGCGGCCCGTTCAGCACCGACGACATCGGTATGAACTACGACTATCCAGAGGCTTCGTACGAAGCACGCAAAGCGATCCTGCTCGAGCACGAGACGTATCAGAAGGGCTACTTCTATTTCATCGCCAATGATCCACGCGTGCCTGCCGACGTACGGACCAAGATGGCGACGTGGGGCCTGGCCAAGGACGAGTTTACCGACAACGGCGGCTGGCCGAAGCAGATTTACGTGCGTGAGGCGCGGCGCATGCTGAGCGACTTCGTGATGACCGAAAAGCACCTGCGCGGCACGACCGCGACGCCGGAGCCGATCGGCATGGGCTCGTACAACATGGACAGCCACCACACGCAGCGCTACGTCGTCCACGACGCGGCTGGCGACTACGTGCGCAACGAAGGCGACGTGCAGGTCAATCCCGGTGCGCCGTACCCAATTTCCTACCGCGCGATCGTGCCCAAAAAGACCGAGGCGGTGAACTTGATCGTGCCGGTGTGCTTATCGAGCTCGCACATCGCCTACGGCTCGATCCGAATGGAGCCGGTGTTCATGATCTTGGGCCAATCCGCCGCCACCGCCGCCGTGCTGGCGCTGGACGCGGGCGTCGCCGTGCAAGACATCACGTACGCGGACTTGCGCACGCGGCTGCTGGCCGACAAGCAGGTGCTGGGCAACAGCATGGTGCCAGACAACTTCGAAGGCACCGTAGTCGACGACAGCGTCGCCACCTTGACCGGAGCGTGGACGGCCGCTGCCGCGACCAAGCCGTTCGTCGGCGCCGGGTACCAGCACGACGGCGACGCCGCCAAGGGCACCAAAACCGCACGCTTCGTCGCCACGTTGCCGAAAGCCGGCCATTACGAAGTGCGGCTCGCGTACACGAACAACGTCAACCGCGCGACCAACGTGCCAGTCACCATCGAGCATTCGGCCGGCACCGCCAACGTCGTCGTCAACCAGCAAACGCCGCCGACCGTCGCCGGCGTGTTCGCAGTCCTGGGCGACTACGACTTTGGAACCAGCGCCGCCGTCCAAGTATCGACGACCGGCACGAACGGCTACGTGATCATCGACGCCGTGCAATTCGTCGCGAAGTAGCCGGCCGCCGGCGACGCTGAAGCACGCCACCCAGCAGCAAAGCCCCGAGCCCAGCTGCGCCCAGCTGCGAGCTCGTACCGGGCACCGAGCAGCCGCAACCCGACGAATCGTGCGGAGGCGGAGACGGCCTCGTTCCGGCACCCGCAGCGGCACCGCCCGCGCTCACAACACCGCCAACGCCGCCGCTCGGCCCGCCAGAAACGCCGCCGCCGGAAGCGCCGGCAGCGCCGCCATTACCGGCAGCTCCGCTCACGCCGCCACCTGCCAGCGTGCCACCGCTGCCGCTCGCGCCACCAGCGCCTGCGCCACCAGCGCCGCCACCGCCCTGAATCAGGCAGTCGCTCTTGCTCACCGACACCGTCCACGAAAACTGTTCCTTCAAGACACCGTTGGCATCCGTCCGCACCATTGCCGTCTTGTCTTCGATCGCGACATCGACCTTGTGCTGGCCCTGCATCAGCGCACCGGGCAAGAGCGAGAGCGAGCCGGTCGTCTGCATCTGCAGCTTGCCGTCCACCGTCCACACGTACTGATAGGTCGACGGCGAGATCGGCGGCGAAGTGACGCTGAGCAGGATCGGGTCGCACGTGTCGCTGTGCACGTTCGGTTGCGCCGGCAGCGTCGACTCGACCATCTGGATGTTATCGGCGGTCCAGATCGAGCGCACGAACTGCTCGGTACAGACCGAGCAGTAGTCGGCGCCCAGATCGCGCATTTTGCAGTTCAATTGCGGCCGATAGATGCCCGTTGGCGTGTAGCGCGCACCCTCGAACAAGCCAGTGACACTTCCGTACTGTTGGGTGGCAGGGGTCGGCACCGGCGTCGCGGCGTCGATCCAATCCTTCCACTTGATCTGATCGCGCGAATTTCTAACGGTGGCGTTGGCTTCGTTGCAATCCTGCTGTTGATTGCACGGCGGCTGATTGCCTTCGTAGCTGTACTCGTCAGCCAGCCGCGCCAAGCTGTGGCCAATCTCGTGCGCCAGCACCTCGAACGATTGCTCGTTGGAAGAAGACGCGCACACCGAGCCGCCCGAGCCACCATACTTCGGATCGTTGACGATCACGATCGCAAAGTTGTACTCCGGCACATCTTGCGCGGCGGCGGTGGCGACCTTGCCGTCGTCGACGCACAGCAGCCGATCGATACCGTCGCAGTTGAAGTTGGCGCCCAGCGCGGTGTCGCGTGTCGCGCCGTAGGTCCCGTTGTCGGCGCCGTTGTCGTTCGAGACCACGTGCACCAGCTTCACGTTGAAGAACTGCGCGTATTGTTTGAGCGGCGTGACGCCAAACACGTAGTCGATGATGCCCTGCGCATCGGTCTTCAACTTGGCTTGGTCACCGCTGCGGTAACCGTCACCCAAGACAGCGATGTTGAAGCGCTTGTCGGCTGGCCCTGACTCACGCAGCGACTCGACCTGAGCCGCGCGTGCGGCCGGCGCGCTCGCCGATAGCGCCAACAGCGTCAAGACTGCGACCCAGTGCTTGATGGCCTTCATGGCCCAACCTTCGGGTACGCCACGCGTCCCAGCTCGAGGTCGCCAGCTTCAGCCACCTTGACCACCCGCACTTCGGAAGCGCCGTCGAGCCACGGCAACCGCAACGTCACGGCCGCCACCTTCTTCTGCGCGGTCACGCCGCTGAGCTGCCCGTTCGCGTCCGGAAATTCACCGCGCACCGTGGCCGCGTCCTGGAGGGGCGCCGAATAAAGCACGGCGCCGCTCTGCCCCACAACATCGACACGCCACGGAGCTTGCTGCGCGGGGCCACGACGCCGCGGCAACGGCAAATTAACCGAGCGTGACGTGAGCGTGCGCGCCACATGCGTCGCTGGCTCGAGCTCGACGACCATCAACAGATGCCGCACGGGCTCCGCGCCCGCCGGCTCTACGTTCGCCGGTCCCGCCGCGAGTTTCTGAACCGGCGCGGCGTCGCCGGTCGCGCTGCCTCCACCATGCTCGGTCTTGCCGGAGCACCCAAAGAGCGGCACCACGAGCCCGAGCGTGAGGATGAAGTTCGCGAGTCGCAGCATCGTGCCTCCAAGAAAACGCGCTGCAGGCGTCGTGATCAATGCCACTCCTTCTTAAATGCGGCTCACGCGGCATAGAAAACGCAGGCACCATCGCGCGCTCCTGGAAACTTCTACTGACCGCGGCTGACCAGCACTGTTACCGTGTTAGCAGGCGAGCGAGGCGGCATGGCGACAGCGTTCGGGATTTTTCGGGCGGATGCGTGGCACGCGCTAGCGCTCGTCGCCTGCGCTGGCTGCGCTGCGCCCAACCTGTACACGACGCCACGTGCCGCGCCGCTCGGCAAGTTCACGAGTGTCGTCGCTCCGCAGCTCGTCCGGCGCCCCAAGCAAGTCCAGCAGGCCAACGCAATATTGCTCGCTGGTCGGTTGGGTCTCGCGCCGCGCTTCGACGCTGGCGTGCGCACCAACCTCGCCTCGGTTGGAGCAGACATCAAGTGGAACGCGGTCCGCACGCGGTACTTCGATCTAGCGCTCGATGGCGGGGTCGAGCTACTGCCCGAAACCTTCTACGTCGACTTACCGGTGCTGCTCGGCATCAACTTGGGCCAAACCGTTTCGCTCTTGCCCAGCACTGGCATCACGCTCGGTGAAGGCACGCAACCAACGATGGACAGCCGGCAGACGTACGACGATGGCGTGCACGATCACCCGCCCGCGGGGCGCCTGCTGTTGCGCGCCGGTTTCGGTACGCAATTTCGCATCGCGCAGCGCTTCGCGGTCCAGCCGGAGTTCACGTATGTGGCGCCGCTGCGCGGCAGTGGCGGCACGTCCGCGTATTTCGCGGCTGGCATGGGCTTCTGCTTCGGTCCGCTCGCCTACTGAATGCCGGCCCCGCGCCGACCAGAAAGCGGATCTTTACCACTCGGCAAACATCGTTCGCCGTGCAGCAACAGTCGTCCTAACAGCTGGAACTTGCTACGCTAGCCGCTGGCACCACCGGCCCCCGCGCCGCCTTCGCCCGCGGAACCAGTCGCGAGGAACGCCACGTCGTCGAGCCAGAAGTCGTAGTCGATCGGTGCGTGGAACTCGAAGCTTACGCCGAGCACGCTCTTCGGATTGAACGGCTGCGGGTTGCCGAAGGGCTGCGCGAGCTCATTCCACTTGTAGCGGTGCACGGTCCAAGTCGACGTGAGCTCGATCGCCACCTCGTAGTGGCCTTCGCACACGTCCGTGCTCGGGTCACAGCTACCCTTGCGATCACCGGCGGTCGCCGGAGTCATCTCCACCTGCGTGATGCGCAAGTGCGCGGTGCCGGTACCCTTCACGCGCACGCTGATGCCGTCGAACAGTGAGACGTCGTACGGACACTGCACGTTCTTGCCGAAGTCGAAAGCGATCGCCGAGCCAATGCCCGAGCCCCAATTCGTAAAACCCTTGCCGACGACATGCATGGCTTGGCCGCCCGCGTCGGATGCCACGATCGGGATCGGGTTGGTCTGTGTGCCGCTGCCGTCCGCGTACTCGAACCAGATCCCGCCGCGGCCGTCTTGCGGAATGATCTTGAGCCCATCTTCGAAATCCGCGACCAACGGCGTCAACCCACCGACCGGCGCCGGGCCACAATTCACGTGCGAAACCGGCGGCACATGGGGCGGAACCACGACGGCACCACCGCTACCCGCGTTGCTCGCGATGCCCGCCACGCCCGCGCCACCGCCTGCGCCCGCACTCACGCCACCTGCACCGCCGACGCTGCTCACGCCACCGGAAACGCCACCAGCGCTTGAACCGCTGATGCCTACCCCGGAGACACCAACGCTGCCGCTCACGCCATTGGCAGCGCTGCCGCTGGCTCCACTCGCTGCACCACCGCTGGCAATGCCTCCACTGCTCGCGACGCCACCATTCAACGGCGGCGCATCCGCACAAGCCCAGGCCAACGCCATGGAACACACTGCCGAAAAACCAAACGAATACCTACGCATGATGGACCACTCCTGCCGCGCCGCAGGACGGCGCACCGACGAACCCAAATCAGTCTCAAATCTCTGGCCCCCACTCGTGCCTGCATGGGTGGCTTTTGATTGGTGATTTTTTTAGGGGGCTGCCAACGCGCAGCCTGCCTCGCAGAAGCTCACGTGCCGGCGCAAGGCCAATCCGCGCCTCGCGTCAACTCGTGCCACACCGAATGCAGCCTCGGATTTCCGGAGGAACTTCATGGCTCACAGCGCTTGGGCGCGGCTGATTTCGCGCAGTTGCAGGAGGGGCTGGCCAGCAGCGGTCGACGCCGCAATGCTTCGCCCATGTCCCTGCGCGAAAGCTTGCCTTGGAGCCACGACGCGGCGCCGGTCAGCCTCGAACAGCGACAAGGCGAAGAGGCGCTCGCGCTGTTCCATCCGGCAGTGCGGACGTGGTTCGAGCGGCGGTTTCCTCATGGGCCGACGCAAGCGCAGGCGCACGGCTGGCCCGCGATTGCGCGCGGCGAAGATACGTTGATCGCAGCCCCGACTGGCTCCGGCAAGACGCTATCGGCGTTCTTGTTGTGCATCGACCGGCTGTATCGCGCGGCAGATCGCGCGGAGCTGCAGGACGGCTCGGTCGAGGTCGTCTACGTGTCACCGCTCAGGGCGCTGGTCGTCGACATTCGCCAAAACTTGGAAGAGCCGTTGGAGCAGATCGCGGAGGTGGCGCGTGAGCTGGGCTTTACAGCGCCAGAAATTCGCGTCGGCTCGCGCAGTGGTGATACGCCGGCTTCGGCGCGCGCCGCGCTACTCAAGCGGCCGCCGCACTTCCTGATCACCACGCCCGAGTCGCTGTACTTGATGGTCACGGCCGGCAAGAGCCGCGAGCTCTTGCGCACGGTCCACACGGTGATCATCGATGAAATCCATGCCGTCGCGCGCGACAAGCGCGGCTCGCATCTGGCGCTGACGCTCGAACGGCTGGCACACGTGGCGAACACACGCCCACTGCGGATCGGCCTTTCGGCGACGCAGCGCCCGCTCGAGCGCGTGGCGCGGCTGCTCGTCGGCACGGCACCGGAGCGACTCGACGCTACTGGCGGCCCGCGCTGCGCGATCGTCGACGTTGGCCACCGCCGCAAGCTCGACTTGGCGATCGAGCTGCCGCGCCGCGAGCTCGACGCGGTGGCGTCGCACGAGCAACTCGGAGAAGTTCTCGACCAAATCGCCGAGCATGTGAAGCAGCACCGCACTACGCTGCTGTTCGTCAACACCCGGCGCCTCTCGGAGCGGCTGGCGCATTTACTGGCCGAGCGGGTCGGTACCGAGAACGTGGCCGCGCATCACGGCAGCCTTTCGAAGGATCGCCGAGCGCGCGTCGAGCAATTGCTGCGCGAAGGTTCGTTGAAGGTGCTGGTCGCGACCGCGTCGCTCGAGCTCGGCATCGATATTGGGCCGGTCGAGCTGGTATGCCAGATCGGCTCGCCGCGCAGCATCGCGGCGTTCTTGCAGCGCGTCGGTCGCTCCGGTCACAACCGCTTCGCGACACCGGTCGGTAAGCTCTACCCGCTGACGCGTGACGAGCTGGTCGAGTGCACGGCGTTGTTGCGCGCCGTCCACGGCGGGCGGCTCGACGCGCTGAACGTGCCGGTCGCGCCGCTCGACGTCTTGGCGCAGCAAATTGTCGCCGAGTGCTCGGCGGAAGAGTGGGACGAGACCAACCTCTTCAATCTGGTGCGTGGCGCGGCGCCGTACGCGGCGCTTTCTCGGGAAAACTTCGACGAAATCTTGGAGTTGGTCTCGGAGGGCATCACCACCGGGCGCGGCAAACGCGCGGCATTTTTGCATCGCGACCGCATCAACGGCCTCGCCAAAGGTCGACGCGGTGCGCGGTTGGCGGCGCTCACGTCGGGTGGCGCGATTCCCGACAACGCCGACTACCGCGTGGTGGCCGAGCCGAACGACACCTTCATCGGCACGATCAACGAAGACTTTGCGATCGAGAGCATGGCCGGCGATGTGTTCTTGCTCGGCAGCACCTCGTGGCGCATCCGGCGCGTCGAGAGCGGCACGGTGCGGGTAGTCGACGCCGAAGGCGCCTCGCCGACCATCCCGTTTTGGCTCGGCGAAGCCCCAGCGCGCACGGCCGAGCTCTCCGAAGAGGTCTCGGTGCTGCGTGCCGCGGTTGGGCGCGAGCTCACGCTCGGCGGCATTTCAGCGGCTTCGCGCTGGGTGAAAGCCGAGGCGCAGGTCGACGACGCAGTCGCCGACGCCGTCGTTCGCTACCTGCGCGCTTCGCACACCGCGCTCGGCGTTTTGCCGACGCACCAGGACTTGGTTTTCGAGCGCTTCTTCGACGATTCAGGCGGCATGCAATTGGTGCTGCACTCGCCGTACGGCGGCCGCATCAACCGCGGCCTCGGTTTGCTGCTGCGCAAGCGCTTTTGTCGCTCGTTCGATTTCGAGCTGCAAGCCGCGGCCAGCGACGATTCGATCGTGCTGTCACTCGGTCTGTCGCACGCGTTCCCGCTCGAAGATTTGAAAGCTTTCCTGGCGCCGCGTGGCATCGCGACCGCGCTCACCCACGCGGTTTTGGTCACGCCAATGTTCGGCGTGCGCTGGCGTTGGAACCTCAACCGCTCGCTGGTCGTGCTGCGCTACCGCGGCGGCCGGCGCAATCCGCCGCCGATCCAGCGCATGGAAACCGACGACATCACCGCCGCGGTGTTTCCGGCGTTAGCCGCCTGCCAAGACAACGCCACCGGCCCGCGCGAGATCCCCGATCACCCACTCGTGCGCCAGACGCTGCACGACTGCATGAACGAAGCTATGGATCTGGCGGGCCTGCAGCAACTGCTCGACGCGCTCGCGAACGGCGAAGTGCGCGTGCACTTCCGCGACACGACCGAACCGTCGCCGCTTTCGCACGAGATCTTGAACGCGCGGCCCTACACTTTCCTCGATGACGCGCCGCTCGAAGAGCGCCGGACGCGGGCGGTACAGGTGCGGCGCGGCCTGCCGCTCGAAGCGCGCGACCTCTCCGCGCTGGACCCCGAAGCGGTCGCGCGCGTGCGCGAGGAAGCCCGACCGGCACCGCGTGACGCCGAAGAGCTGCACGATTTGCTGACTTCGCTGGTCGTGCTGCGCGCCGACCCGGAGCTGTCTCCGCTGTTCGAGGCGCTGGTCGCAGCTGGGCGAGCCGTGCGTTTCGAGGCGGATTCTGGCAGCTTTTGGTGCACGCTCGAGTTGCGCGGCGCGGCCACGATGCTGTTCGCAACCGCGAAGTTCTGCCCGGATCGGCAGCCGCCCGAACACATTGCCGCGCAGCCCGTACCGGCGCGCGAAGAGCTGGTGACGCGCGCCGTGCGCGGGCAGCTCGAGCTGTGTGGCCCCGCCACGGTTGCTCACCTGGCCAGCCTGACCGGCGTCGACGAAGCCGCGATCGCGCCCGCGCTAGCTCAGCTCCGCCACGAAGGCTTTGCGCTCTCCGGCTTCTTCGAGCAGGCGCAAACTGCTGAGCAGTTTTGCGCGCGGCGCCTGCTCGACCGCATCCATCGCTACACGCGTGATCGGCTGCGTCGAGAAATCGAGCCGGTTTCGGCGCAGGATTTCATGCGCTTTCTGCTGCGCTGGCAAGGCGTCACCGGCGACACGCGCCGCGCGGGCTCGCGCGGGCTGTCCGCGGTCGTCGAGCAACTGCAGGGCTTCGAAGCTGCTGTGGCGAGTTGGGAAGCCGACGTGTTGGCCGCGCGCGTGGCGGGCTATCGATCCGAATGGCTCGACGCTTTGTGCTTCTCGGGCGAGGTGGTCTGGGGACGCTTGGGCCCGCGCAGCACGCCGAGCAATGCACTGCGCACGGCGACGATTTCGCGCGCCACGCCGGTCACGCTGGCCTTCCGGGCAGATCTGGCTTGGCTCCACCAGTCGCGGCGCGCGGCGCCGGAAGCGCGAACGGCGGAAGATGAGCTGCCGAGCGGTTGTGCGGCGTTGATCCGCTGTTTGAAGGCGCGCGGCGCCCTATTCTCGAGCGAGCTGCTCACCGAGCTCGGCATCTCGTGGCGCGAGCTGAACGAGGCGCTGTGGGACGCTGTTGCGCGCGGGCTGGTCACCTCCGACGGCTTCGGCGCGCTGCGCAGCTTGATGCGACGTCGCCTGGATGAGCCGTCGCCCTCAGGCTCGGCCGCACGGTTGCGGCGCGGCGCCCGCCCCGAGCTGTTGCGCGAAGGCCGTTGGGCATTGCTGCCACTGCCGCGCGCAACCCTGGATCCCGACGCGCTCGCCGAAGCCGTGGCCGAGCAGTTACTCGCGCGTTGGGGTGTGGTGTTTGCGGACGTGGTGGCGCGTGAAAATCTGGCCTTGCCGTACCGCGAGCTGACCTGGGCGCTGCGGCGATTGGAGGCGCGCGGCGTCGTGCGCGGCGGTCGCTTCATCCACGGCTTCGTCGGCGAGCAGTACGCATTGCCGGAGGCCGTCGATATGCTGCGCAGCGTTAGGCGCGTTCCGCACAGCGGCGAGCAAGTGACGCTCTCGGCTTGCGATCCGCTGAACCTGGTCGGCATCGTGTTGCCGGGCGAGCGGGTGCCGGCGCACCGCGGTCGGTCGTTCACACTAGTCGACGGTGCGCTCGCGTCCGCCGCATCGACACCATCCGAAGCGCCGAGCGAAGCCGGTCAGATCCCCGAATTCGCCTGGTAACTGGCCGCGCTGCCACTCACGGGCAACCCCGGCCAACGTTCTGGGCCTGATCGTGCGGCGTGCGGTGATCACAAGACATTGGAGTAGTGCACGAGCTTTTCGCGCGCACACTGGACCACTCGCGTCGCGACTTGGCCTTTACCCTTGAGCTCGCGCACCACCACACTCCCCAGCTGGTGCGATCGGTCTAGTATGGCCGGGCCGCGAACCAAAATTGACCGAACGCGAAGCCCGCAAAGCCCAGCGCGAACGCCTGCGCGGTCGGTCCACGATTGAACGTCACGAACAGCGCCGACGCTAGATTGATGATCAGGTACAGCGTGATGCCGGCGCCGATCAGCTGGTCGGCACCCGACACCAGCCCGGACCAGACGAGCAAGAAGCTCATCATCGCAAACGCGACCTGCGAGCGCGCGCGCTGGCTCTTCCGTCGCGCCAGCAACAGCAGGCCAGCGCCACTCGCGAGCACCAACGCGACGTGCAGCCCGAATAGCCACCTGGACCACGACAGCTCCTGCGCCGGCAAGCCCCGCGCATCGAGCGTGACATCGCGCACCAGCAGCACCGCGTGCATCACGAACAGCAGCCAGCAGAAGCCGTTCATGCGCTCCGCAGCCGACAGCTCGAGCTCCGCGTGAAACACCGGTCGGTCAACGCGTTCGACGCGCACGCCGCGCAGGCTCGCCTCCGCGCGGGTCGAGATGCGGCGCCAGGTTTCGAGGGCCGAGCCCAAGCTCATTCGGCGTGAGTATGCGCCCGGCTAGGCGCCAAGGCCGCCCAACCCGATAATTTCGCTATCTCCGAAACCTTCACGATCGAAATGCCCACGCAAACTCCGAACGTGAGCCCCCCGCGTCGCGCGACACCCAAGCCCGCGCAGCAGGCGCCCGCCGGCGTGCAGAGCTGGCGACTGCAGCCACCTAGTATCTTTTCCTACTTGGACGCGGTCGCGCACCACGGCTCGATCCGCAAGGCGGCCGAGGCGCTACACATCGCTTCGTCGGCGCTCAACCGGCGCATCCTCGACTTGGAGGCCGACGTCGGGTCGCCGTTGTTCGAGCGTTTGCCGCGCGGCGTGCGTGCGACGGCGGCTGGCGAGCTGTTCTTGGCGTACGTGCGTCGCTCGCTGAAAGAGCTACGGCTGGTCGAGGCGCAGATCGACGGTCTGCGCGGCCTAGTGCACGGGCGCGTGCGGATCGCGGTCGCCGAGTCGGTCACAGGCCGCATGCTGCCGGACGCGATCGCCGAGTATCATCAGCGTCACCCGGGCGTCGGCTTCGCAGTCACGGTCGGCGGTCCGCGCGAGCTCTCGCAAGCTTTGGCCCGCGACAAAGTCGATTTGATCCTGACCCACGAGCGCACCGAGGAAGCCGACGTCAACGTGTTGGCCGAGGTGCCGCAGCCGCTGTGCGCTTTGGTTTCGCCCGAGCATCCGTTGGCCACAAAAAAATCGCTGCGGCTACGCGAGTGCGTCGCGTACCCGCTGGCGCTCCCGGACGAGACATTGGCGGCGCGTTCGCTGATCGACGCCGCGCTCGGCGGCGCCTCGATCCGCTTCGAGCCCGCGCTGCTGTCGAACTCGATCGAAACAACGAAGATGTTCGCGCGCACCAGCGGCGGCGTGTGTTTCTCGTTCAAGATCGGCAAAAAGCCGGACGTTTCCGGGATGGTCGCGATCCCGCTCAGCGACCCCGGTTTAGCCGAAGCGCGGCTGTGTTTGGCAAGCCGCCGCGGCCGCGTACTGCCCGTCGCCGCCGCCGCCTTCGCCGAACAACTCAGCGCGCTCTTCGACGACCTGTAACGTCTCGAGAATTTACAGGGAGGGGGGAGTTTGGGGAGGTTTGTTTTGAGGTGGGACTGATGGCGTCGATCCTTCCGGATCGCGTCGCGGCGCCTCGCGCTAGCTGCCCCCAACCACGCCAACCGCGACCAACCCGCTACCCGAGCGTCGGGACCACTGGCTCGCACTCGAAGAGCCCTCCCAACCTCCCCCCTCCTGTGAACTTCTCGAGCCGCGCGGCGTATGCCCGACGTCGTCACGTGAGCTTCTGCATACGGGCACCGGTTGGGCAGCCAACAGCTGTGTCGAGTGCGCTGGTTTTGAGCGCGGGGTGCTCGCGGATTGGCGCTAGTCGTGGGTGAGTGAGGGGCGTACACAAGTAACGTAGTGGTTTTTGCGCTTCGCTCGTGACGGTGGGCAGCCCCACCCGCGCATCACCCGACAACAGCTGAAAACGCTTCGGAAACAATTCTCGAAGCGGAACGCGCACGTGCGCCGTGACGGAGGATTAGCCATGACTGAAAGTACGAAACCCAAGCTGTGGACGCCCGGAGATTGGAACGCTTACTTCGGGTTTGGCACCAACATTCTCGTCAACCTGTTGGTGTTGACGGGCCTACTGCGCTTCGTCTTGAAGATGCCGGACAACATCGTGTTCGGGCGCATCTTGCCCGCGACCGGGCTGATGCTGTGCATGAGCACGCTGTATTACGCGTGGCTAGCCTACAAGCTGGCTGAAAAGACCGGCAGAAACGACGTCTGCGCGCTGCCTTCGGGCATCAGCGTGCCGCACATGTTCGTGGTCGTGTTCGTGATCATGCTGCCAATCGCCGGCAAGATGAACGACCCGATCGCTGGCTGGGAAGCAGGGCTGACGTGGGTGTTCGTCCAAAGCTTCGTGCTGATGGCCGGCGGCTTCATCGCACCGATCATTCGTAAGATCACGCCGCGCGCCGCCCTGCTCGGCACCTTGGCAGGCGTGTCGGTCTCGTTCATCTCTATGCGGCCCGCGCTGGAGATGTTCATGACACCGGTGATTGGTCTCATCTGCTTCACGATCATCTTGGCGAGCTGGTTCGGCGGCGTGCGCTACTTCAAGGGTATGCCGGCGGGCTTGGTCGCGATCGCGGTCGGCAGCTTGATCGCTTGGGGCTCGACCGCGCTCGGCTACAACTTCGGCGGCATGTCGGTGAAGAACCTGGGCGACTCGTTCGCCAACTTCGGCTTCTCGGTGCCGGTGCCGGCGTTCGACCACGTGTTTCACGGTTTCAAGTTCCTGGGCGTGATCCTGGTGACCGCGATTCCGTTCGGCATCTACGACTTGGTCGAAGCGCTCGACAACGTCGAGAGCGCGGCCGTCGCGGGTGACGACTTTCCGACCACGCGCGTGCTCACGGCCGACGGCGTCGTCAGCCTGATCGGTTGCTGCATGGGCAATCCGTTCATCAACGCCGTGTACATCGGCCACCCGGGCTGGAAAGCCATGGGCGGCCGCATCGGTTACTCGGCCGCCACGGGGGTTACCGTGATCGTACTGGCTTGGCTTGGCATCATCTCGGTGATGTCGTCGCTGATCCCGGTCGTCGCGATCTCGCCGATTTTGCTCTACATCGGCATGCTGATCGGCTCGCAAGCCTTTCAAGAGAGCCCGCGGGCGCACGCTCCGGCAATCGTGCTCGCGCTCACACCGCACTTGGCGGCTTGGGGCAAGCTACTGATCGACAACTCGCTCGGCGCGGCCGGCACCAGCGCACACGAGCTCGGCGCAGCCAAGCTCGGCCAAGTCGGCGTGCTCTATCAGGGCTTGGAGGTGATGGGCGGCGGCTCGATTTTGGGCGGCTTGATGCTGGGCGCGATCGCCTCGTTCGTAATCGACCGCGCCTTCAGCAAGGCCGCAGCGTTTGCTGCAGTCGCGGCCGGCATGACTTTCTTCGGCTTCATGCACGGCGAAGCGATCGGCATCGGTCAATCGCCGCTCGTTACGATCGCCTACTTGGGCGTGGCGGGCGTGCTGTTCGGCTGCGCCAAGTTTGCGACTGTCACCGCAGCGGCGCCGGAAGCGCACCACCACGGCGACGCTGAGCCCGTCGCCGCCGAATAGCGGAACCCCGGCTACTTACGTGATTCCGCAGGTCCGATGCTCAGCCAGTCGGCTTTTTCGGCGTGAGCTTGGGCGGCAATCCAAGCCGGCGAGCGCGCTACCGTCTCGACGCGGATTTCGTCGAGCAAGCCGATGAACCAGTGTGGGCCATGGTCTTCTTCGGCGCCGATGCTGGCGCGGTTGCTGGCCAGGTCTTTGAATGCCGTAGCCGTCCAGGCGCCTTGGAAGACGCTGCCGACCGGCGCGCCGTTCTTGTAGTTGGTGATCTTTTTGCCGGCGATGTCGATCACGACCGTGAAGTAGTTCCACAAGTCGTTCGGAAACGTGCCGTTGCCCGACGGCGCTTCGGCGCGTGCGATGTCGTCGGGGTTGGCTTCGCCGACGATGGCGCCGTTCACGAACGTGACTGAAGTCCACGACGCGTGCCCGGTCGCGAGCTCGTCACCGATACCGATGATCACGCCTTTGCCGTCGGGCTGTGAGCCCTTGTGCTGCACCCAGCCCGAGAACGTGATCGCCGGCAGCGCCGAGACGTACTTGGCGCCCGGCAGCGCAAAGTACTGCGTCGAGCCGTCGAAGCTGGCGGCCTTACCGACCTGGCCTGCGACGAACGGCGACGTGGCGTCTGGGCTGTCGTGCTTGCCGGTCGCATCTTTGCCGTTGTCGCCAAAGTGCCAGACACCGGCGTAGTCCGCGCTCCACACCGCTTGGGCGGCAGTCGTCGGCAATGGCTCGGCTTGCGGATTGCCCCAATACATCGAGATCGTCGTTTTCGACTTGGCGGCAAGCTCCGGCAGTTTGACCCAGACAATGCTGGTGCCGGCCGGGGCCCACGCCTCGATCTCGTGCTTCAAGAGCTTGCCGGCGGCGTCGACGAAACGCAGATCGTGCCCGTCGGCAGCCGCGTCGGCGTACGAGAAATGTGCCGCGTCGAGCGCGACCAAGATTGGAAAATCTTTCAGCGCTTCAGCGCCGTCGGCGTTGTCGACGTCGATCCGCGCGCGCTTGGCGTAGCCTTGATCCCACCAATCCGACGTCGGCCCGGACCCCGCGGCGGCGCCGCTCGCGCCTGCGTTTGCAGTGCCGGCCACGCTCGGCATGCCGCCTGCACCGCTGGTTGCGTTCGCGCCTGACGCACCAGATACGCCAACCGTGCCGGCAATCGCCGCGTCACCCGCGGTTCCGGGTCGCCCGGCACCGCCGATCGCGATGTCGTTCGAACCGTCGTTCGGCGTGGTTGGGTTGCCGTCACACGCCCAGCCGAGCAAGCCCAAAGCACAAACAGCGACGTGACGATTCCGCATCCGTTGGCCTTCGAACCCGAGCGCGCTCATGTCTGTAAATCGAGCTCCAGCCCTTTCAGCATCCCACAATCTGGCAGGTTGCCGAAGCCGGACACCGGATTGCCCATGATGTTGAGGACGGTGGCGCCGAGGCGATGGTGCGGTTGCACCCCCGAATCGACGATGTAGCCGGTCTTCTTCAGGCGCCCGCCGGCCTTGCCCAAGAGCGCGAGCGGTATCTTGTCCATACCGTGGGTGCCGGTTGCGATCTCGTTGCCCCAAACCACCAGCGAGTTGTCGAGCGCGGTCGCGCCGTCGGCCTGCGGAAACGCGTCGAGACGCCGCGCCAAATCGGTAACCAGCGTCGTGTACCAGAGCTTGATCGCGGTATTGATCCGCGCAACCTCGGGGTTATTGCCGTCGTCCAGGTGCGCGACCAAGTCGTGCGCGTCCTCGGGCATGCCGGGAATGTCGAGCCAGCGGTAGTGGAAGTGGTCACCGCCGCGGCCAAACTGAAACGACAGACAGCCGACCATGTCGCAGGCGACCGCGTTGGCGATGAACTCCATGAACAATCGCAGCAGCGCCTCGGCGTTGGCCTCGTTGCCTTGGCCCTCGCTCAGCACGTCAGTGCGCGACGGCTTCACCACAGCGCAAGCGCCGGTCTGCGCGGGAATGACCGCCGAAAGCCGATTTTCGAAATCACGAACGGCCGTCAGGTGAATGTCGACCTTGTTCTTTTCGCTCGGCCCGAGCCGCCCCTGCAGCGCCTGCAAGTCGCCCGCGACGGCGTCGAGCACGGATTTTTTCTGCACGATGCGCTGCATGGCGGCCGCGCGCGCTTGCGGCGTGTCGGCGGTCGGCGCCCCAAAAACCTTGGCGTAGAGCGCGTACAGATCGAGCTCACACGGCACGTGCTGGTGCGGACCGAGCGCGCTGAATGACGCGCGTCCGGCGTTGATGATCTTGTAGTCGACCGCGTGCACGCCGCAGTGCAGCTTGTCGATCGGTCGACCAAGCTTGACGGTTTGCGTCACGACGTGATCGAGCGAGATGCCACCGCCGAATTGGTCGGGGCCGCTGTTGACCGCGGCAAACCCCGAATACAGCCCGTGAAAGCCCCAATCATGGCCGTTGCCGGTCGGGCCGCCCGTCATGTCGAAGTTGATGTTCTGGAGCAGCGTAGTCTTGGCGGCCAACACCGGATCATTCAACAGCTCATGCAAGATCGGCGAATCGAACGTGCCGGCCGCGGGCCAGTAGTTCTTTTGGTTCGTGCCGTTGGTCTGCATCAACATGACGAGATTCGGCGGGCGCGGCGCCGCGCCGGCGAACGCCTGCTTCAAGAAGAACGGCACCGCCAGCGTGGCGCCCGCGGCCCGCAGCAGCTCGCGGCGACCGAACTGTTTGGTTTTCATCGGTCCTCCTTACGCACCGCGAAACGCGGTTCGGTGAGCCAGCTCGTCAGCAAGTCTTGAAGATGGGTACCGCCGGCGCTGAACGTCTTCGACCAGGCGTCGATCACGCACTGTTCGTCGGCGTTCGGTGGGCGCGAGGCCGAGAAACGAAAGAAGTGCTGGGTGAAGCAGGTCTTGATCTGCTCGCTTTGCGCGAGCTTGTCGGTCAGCTGCACGACGCCGTTGAAGACGCCGTCCACGTCGGTACCAGCCAGGTTGCCGTTCGAGTCGACCGGCAAACCATTTTCGGTCGTGCGGTAGCGACCGAGCGCGTCCATCTCTTCGAGCCCGAAGCCGATGCCGTCGAATTGGTCGTGGCAACCGGCACACAACGGCTCATTGACGTGCATCTCGTACTTCTGGCGGGTAGTGCGCGCCTTGTCCTTGGTGTCGAGCGGCATACGCGCCAGACGATCGAGCACCGAGGCCGGCGGCGGCGGCAGTACCTGGCAAAACAGCTGCCGCTTCACGAACAGGCCGCGCTCGATCGGGCCCGAATGCTGATCGGCGGAGTGGTAAGTGAGCAGGCCGGGCAACGAGAGAATGCCCTTACGGCGCGCCGGATCGAGCCCAGTCGGGGTGAGGCTGGCGCCGTAAATCGACGCGAGCGCGGGCGGAATATTGGTGCTCGGGTCGGTGAGCAGCGACAACAGCGTGCCGCTGCCACCGGCGATCTTGGCGTCGATGAATTGGTCGAGCTCTTGCTGCATCGCTTGCGCCAGCTCGGGCGTGTATTCGGGGAAAGTCGGAGCATCCTTGGGCGCGTCCGCGACAGGTCCAATGTCGAGCCAGCCGTCGATGAAGTGGCGTAGCTGCGTTTGTGCACGTGGCGTCGCCAACAACCGCGTCAGCTGAGCGCGCAACTGGTCGGCGGTGCTGAGCTGCCCGGCGTCGACAGCGGCCAAGAGCGCTTCGTCGGGCCGCGCGGCGGTGAGCACGAGTGACATTTGCGTCGCGACCTCGTGCGGCGCGAGCGTGACCTCGACGTCGCTCTTGCCGGCGTCGGGCGACCCGAGCTCGGTCGCGTAAACGGCGTTCGGCGACTGCAACACCGCTTCGATCACCAGCCGCACCGAGGTTGCGTAGTCGGTTCCGGTGGCGCCTGCTGCCAGCAGCCGGCTCAATTCCTCGGAGGTGGGCGCGCGACCGTAGCCGCGGCGCGCGAAGCTCTGCGCGAACGCGCTCAAGCAACTCGCCGCGTCCGCACCGGCGGCGCACGGCGCGAGCTTGGCCGGATCCGCCTCGCCCGCGACCTTCTCGGCGATGTTGAACAGCGCCTCTTGGTACGCCGCCGACACCAACAGCCCACCATCTTGATTGTCGAACCCTGCCAGGCGCGGCTCGAACGGCAATAGCGGTTTGGCTGCGGTCGCTGCGCCCTCACCCAAAAGATCCGTCAAGACGTTCAGGTACTCGCGCGCCGAAAGCCGTCGCACGCGGCGCGTGAGCGCATGCAGACAGCTAACAGGTTGCTCCCGAGGGCCGCCACCGGCCCCTGCGTTCGGGCCGCCCGCCGTGCCCGACGCACCCGACTGTTTGTTGTCGACGAGCGCAGTGCACGAAAACGAAAGCAGTGCCAGAAGCCAGGCCCCCGCGAGCGCGAACGTCCGCGCTCTGGGCATCATCGAAAGCACCGCCATTACTCAAACAAGACGGGTCACCACGCGCGGCGGGGCCAGGTTTCGCGCACACACATGGACGCTACCCACCGACACATCACGCAAGCATCGCGGGCCAACTTTCTTTTCGCAGTTTTCGCGCCAAAACTTCGGGCGGTTCCGCCACGAACAGAGGACGACCAAGCACTTCCGAACTAAACTGCTCGCAATGAGTCGGCCGCCCCACGACAGGCCGGAACAGGTCCTGTACCGACTCGCTCAGGCTTGCTCGCTCATGCTCAGCATCGCTTGTTCCACCACCCTCGATCCGACACTCGACGGATCCGTGCCTACGCTCAACGCGGGTGGCAGCGGCGGCACCAGCAACGTCGCCGCCGCCGGCACGAGCGCCGGCACGAGCGCTGGCGGCGACGGCGAACGCCCTGGCATGGATCCGGTGATCAAGCCGCACTCGCTCACCGATTGCGCCCTATCGATGCTCGGCGATCATCAGTACTTCGGCTGCTCAGTGTGGCGTACCTTCGCCGAGGCCAGCGTCGACTGCGCCCAAGTCGGCGCCACGCTGATCAAAGTCGATGGCAGCGAAGAGAGCGCCTTGCTCAAAGGCGAGTCGTTCGCGGGCCGTGAATGGGGTTGGATCGGCGCAACCCGCAACGCGACCTTCGACTGGAGCTGGGCCGACGGCACGTCTTTCTGGCACGGCGACGCCCATGGCACGGCCGAACCAGGCGCCTACACCAACTGGAACGACGGCGAGCCCGACAACACCAGCGACACCGTGCGGATGGAAGAGAGGTGCGGTACGTTCAATGTCGGCATCGGCACCTGGGTCGACCGCTACTGTGAATTGGTACTGCCGTACGTTTGTGAGCTGACTCCCGCGGGTGCCGCGGCTGGCGGGAAGTGAACATGCCACCTTCAGCTCACGGCAACGCCGCGCTGGCCGAAGCGGTCCCCGAAAGCCCGCCGCAAACCTCGAAAAGGCTCGAGCGCGGCGCGCAAACCAACGAGCACCTGCTGTCACTGGTCAAGTCCGGTGACGAAGCCGCCGCCAGTGCCATCCACGGCCATTTTGCGCCGCTCGTGAACAAACTGGTGTGGCGTGTGCTCGGGCCCGACTCCGAGCACGCCGACATCGTGCACGACGCCTTCATCCGCATTTACCGCGGCGTCGCCAGCGTGCGCGAAGCCAGTCGCTTGCCGGATTGGATCGCGCAAGTCGCGGTCAACACCGTTAGAAACGAGTTACGACGCCGCAAGTTTCGCCGCTTCATTCCGTGGGAAACCACGCGCGAAGCCGACAACCCCAGCTACTCGCCCGATCTCGAAGGCCTGGAGCTCGTGCGCCGCGTGTACGAAGTGCTCGAGCAGCTGCCCGTCACGGAGCGCGTCGTCTTGTCCGTCAGGTTATTCGAGGCGAGCAGCATTGAGCAGATCGCCGCGCTGTGTGACTGCTCGACCCGTACCGCCAAGCGCCGCTTGCAAAGTGCGCGGCTACGCTTCGAACGCATCGCCAGTCGCGACCCACTGCTGCGCGCGCGGCTGCCGAAAGACGGCGCCATCTTGGGAGGTCACAAGTCATGATGCCTCCGCCCGACAACCTCGAACCGTTGGCGCTGCAACTGCGCGCGGAGCTACCGTCACCCTACGTCGATTTCGCCGAGCAGCGACGGCGCCTGGAGCGTGATCCGCGCGCACGCCTCCACAAAGGCTGGTTTTCAGCGCCGTACGCCGCCTTCGCTTTCGCCGTCGCCGCCGTGGCGCTGGTTTGCGGGTTCGGTGTTTGGCGTAGCTCACAACCACCAATCCGCAGCGTCGCCGTCCAAGAAGTCACGGCAATGGGCCATCGCGCGCCCGACGGTAGCTTCGTCGAGCTCGCACCGGGTGGCCTCGGCCGGGTGCTGGCCAGCACCGCGCAAGACCTGAGCTACGAGCTGGTGAGCGGCCGCGCCCACGTCAGCGTCGTGCCGAAGGTCGGCCACCGCTGGAGCATCTCGGCCGGTCCCTACGTGGTCAGCGTCATCGGGACGGCCTTCAAAGTCGATTTCAACCCGCCCAATCTGGTCGTCGAGGTCGAGCACGGCATTGTGTCAGTCGCCGGCGGGCGCTTGTCGACGCCGGTCCGGCTCGAGCAAGGCGCGCGGCTGCGCGTGCAGAGCGACTCCTTCAGCGTCGATCACGGCGACGCGCAACCACTGAGCGACGCCACGGCGCCGCCCGACGCCTCCGCGAGCACGGAGCCGTCCACGCCCAGCCACGACGACGCGAACAAGAAGCCGAGCCAAGATTGGGAAGCCGTTTACGGCTCCGGCGACTACCGCAAAGCCGTCGCGCTCGCGCACAGCTCCGGCTTCGAGCACCTGATCGCGACCTTGCCTGAAGCCAAGCTGGTCAAGCTCGCCGACGCTGCGCGCCTGGGTGGCGACGAAGCAGGCGCCAGGGCGGCGTTGAAAGCCGTCGAGAGCCGCTTCCCCGGCAGCTCGCAGGCGCTGCGCGCCATCTTCCTGCTCGGCACGCTCGACGCCCGCAGCGGCAACCAGGGCGCCGCGATCAGCGCGTTCCAAAAGTACGTGGGTGCAGCGCCGAACGGGCCGTTCGCCTCAGAAGCCATCGGTCGACTCATGCAGCTTTACGCGGGCCGCGGGCAGAGCGAAGAAGCTTCGCAGATGGCGGCAAGCTACTTGAAGCGGGAACCGAGCGGTCCGTACGTGCGCCTGGCGCGGTCTCTGAGCAAGGCTCCGTAGGTTGCTGGCTGCGGCTCGCGTCGTCACCGTTCTACTCGCGACCGGCGGTTCCGCCGCCGAACTGCACGTCGGCGACCGGCTCGGCGCAGAGCTGCAAAGCGCCGGCTACCAAGTCTACAAAGCCGACACGACCGCCGACGTCGCCTGCGTGCCCCGAAGCGCAATCGCGCACTCACTCGATTCGTACGGCGAATCGGCGTGGGTACAGGTCTCGGACTCCGAAGCCGTACCTCAGCTGTCGGTGCTGCTCTGCTACCGCGACAGCACCGGCCACCTCACGCGCAGCGTGCTCGAAATTACGCCCACCGACGTCGATCGCGGCGCGCTCGCCAGCGTCGAAGCCCTGAACGGCCTGCGCGCCGAGCCTGCGCCCGCGGCCCCCTGCGCACCTCTGAAAGTCGAGCCCCCGCCGCCTCGGCCATCGCTCCACAACGCCATCACCGCAGGCGCCGCGATCGTCTTCGACCCGCTCGGCATCGGCCCGATCGCGGGAGTGACCGCCAGCCTCAAGTCCGGCCTCTCAGAACGCTTCTCGCTGAACCTTGATGCGTTCGTACCCGTGCGCGCGCATCGGCTCGAGCGCGCCGATCGCACGCTCGACGTCGACATCGCCTGGCTGCGCGCCGGCCCGAGCCTCAGCTGGCCAATGTGGATCACCCACGTCAACGCCTCACTCTCCGCCGGCCCCGCGCTGGTATGGGCCGACTCACACGCGCAGCCGCCACTGATCGGCACCACACGCCGCAGCACCGCGTTCGTCATCTCCGCCGGCGGTGCGCTCGAGCTGCCGCGCGACACCGCCTGGTTCCTGCGCGCCTACTACGAAGTCGGCACCATCCTCCCGCGCATCAACATCGCCACCTCACCCACCAACTCCGAACACCTCGGCCCCCTGCTCTTCCAACTCGGCGCCACCCTCGGCATCCGCTGGAGTAACTGAGTCCGGTCCGCAGCAACTCAACCCGCCGGAGCAACTCAACCGCCCGGAGCAACTCACCGGCGCGCGTTTCCCCACACGGCCGCCAGGCAGCCCAGCCGCGGGAGCCGCGGGGGTTTCTCAGTCGCCTTACGTGTCGCACTTGCGACACACATTCCTCAATGATTGCGCGCGTCGCTCAAGCTGGCATGACGGTCTGGCACCTGACACCCATGACGCCCCCGGGAAGAGCGAGTCGCGTTTGCGACACCGTCATGCCATCCGAAGATGGCCGCGAATTCATTGCGCAATCCGTGTCGCAAGTGCGACACAGATCTCGCCGCCAAAGTGCACCTCTCGGCGCGAACGGCGCGAACGGCGCGAACGGCGCGAACGGCGCGAACGGCGCGAACGGCGCGAACGGACGAGTCTTGTCGGCCCAGTCGTGGGGGCTGCCGCCGTGCAGCTCGCCTTGCAGAAGCTGTTGGGGCGGCTATTGGTGCAAATGGTCGTCTGGAAAGTGGCGGGCGGCGCGACTTCGGAAGCGCGATGAGAAGGATTGGTTTTCAGTCGGCGGCGCTGGTTGCGCTGGTCGCGTGCGGTGGGGGAGAAGCGGGGGCGGGAGGAAGCGGGGGGACGGGCACGGGCGCAAGCGCCGTGGCGGGCGCGGCGGGGAGCACGAGTCCAAGCGGCGCGGGAGGCAGCGGCGGTGTTGGCGCGGCAAGCAGCGGGAGTGCGAGTGGGAGCGGAGGTGGCGGCGGCGCGGGAGTGGCTGGTGGCGCGGGCGGAATGAGTGGGAGCAGCGGAGGAAGCGCGGGAGTGGCTGGTGGAGGCAGTGCGGGCGTGGGTGGGAGCGGCGGTGCGTTGGTGTTGGTGGGGACGGGAACGATCAGTTATGAGCGGTGGGAGGGCGTGAAGGGTGAGGCGGTGAGCTTGGTGCCGGTGAACGAAGCGCCGGCGGCGATGATGGAGCTTTCGAAGTTTCAGATGCCGGACGACGTCGGGCAGGATTTTGGCGCGCGCGTGCGCGGGTTTCTGACGGCGCCGGTGACGGGCGACTACACGTTTTGGATTTCGTGCGATGACAACGGCGAGCTGAGCATCAGCAGCGACGAGTCGCCGAGCGGCAAGCAGCGCATCGCGTTCGTCAGCGGCTCGCCGGCGTGGACCGACTACGTCGAGTGGACCAAGTTCCCCACGCAAAAATCAGCACCGGTATCGCTGGTTGCGGGCAAGCGCTACTACGTCGAAGCGCTGCTCAAAGAAGACATCGCCGAAGATCACCTGGCGGTGGGCTGGCTCAAGCCCGGCGAAGCCGGCGCGATTCCCTCCGAAATCGTGCCCGGCCAGCAACTGAGCCCGTTCAAGCCGTAGTCGCGAGCAACGCCAATCCGCGATACGGTCGGCCGCGTGAAGACCGAGCGCGAGAAGATGGTGGCGGGCGAGCTGTACGAGCCACAAGATCCGGAGCTAGTGCGCATGCGCGAACGAGCCCGCGATTTGTGCTGGGCGCTGAACGCGACGCAGGAATCGGCTGCGACGACTCGCCGCAGCTTGCTCGAGCAGCTGCTCGGCAGTGGCGGCGACTCTGCCTGGATTCAGCCGCCGTTCTTCTGCGACTACGGCTCGAACATTCACCTTGGGCAGAAGGTTTACTTCAACTTCAACTGCGTCGTGCTCGACGTCTGCGAAGTACGGATCGGTGAATTTACGCTGTTCGGCCCGGCCGTGCAGCTCTACACCGCGTCACATCCGCTGAACGCAGCCCAGCGACGCCACAAGGAGTTTGCGAAGCCGATCGAGATTGGCTCCGACTGCTGGATCGGCGGCGGCGCCGTCATCTTGCCGGGCGTGAAAATCGGCTCGAAGAGCGTGATCGGGGCCGGTAGCGTGGTGACGCGCGACGTGCCGAGCGGAGTCGTCGCTGCCGGTAATCCGTGTCGCGTTCTTCGCGAAATTACCGACAGCGACTGAAGCTACCGCATCAGGGTTTAGTGCACTTGCTGATGGTGTTGACGAAGCCAGTCAGCGTGAGCTTGAAGTTGGACTCACCGGGCGCGCGCTCGGCGTGAAATAGCGTAAGAGCGTAGATCTTGCCGATGGTCAGACCGAGCTCCGCCGATTTCTGCGCGCCCAAGGTGACGCTCTTGGTCTGCTTCGGGTGCAGGCCGCCAATGTCGACCGCCAGCTTGTCGTTGATGAAGACCCACACGTCGTCGTCACCAGAGAACTCGAGCACTTCGTCGCCTTGGTAAGCGAAAAAGTAGCGAAGCTCGGTGGTGAAGCCGAAGTTCTTGCCGTCCGCTAGGCCTTCTTTGCCCTGTTTATCCCAGCCTTTGCCAGTCAAAGGCGTGAACGTCGCGCCACCGTCGAACACGTACGCTTCCGTCTGGCCCACGCGATCGAGCCGCACGACACCCGGGAACGCCAGGTTCACGGTATCGGTGTCGCGGTACCACATATCGAAGTTCGCTTTGCTCGTGCTTTGCGCGCCGTACGGGCACTTCAGCGCGTCGGCTACGTTCGGCCCGCCCAGCTCGCAAACGCCCGTGTACACCGGCAAACCGCCGACATCCAACGACGCTTCCAGCATCCCGGGGGTGATGCCTTTGCCCCCGAAGGCTTGCTGATCCGGAAATTTCGTCGAGCCGCCAGCCGCGACGCTGACGAAGTCGCGGTACGTGACCGGGATCGCCAGCTGCGCCGGCAGCGCCGCGGCCACGGTTTGACAGGTGTACGTCGGCTCGACGGTGCACGTCGACGAACAGCCGTCAGCGTTGTCCAGGTTGCCGTCGTCACAAGCTTCACCAATGACGAGACCGTCACCGCAGGTCGAGGTGCAAGCGCCGCCAGTGCAGTCCGGCTTCTTGCGGCAGTGCGCGCCGGGCAAATCGCAAACGTAGCCGGTTTCAGGCACGCACGTCGCGGAGCAGCCGTCGTTCGGCTCCTTGTCGCCGTCGTCGCAAAGCTCGTCGCCGGCCAACGTGCCATCGCCGCAGATCGTCGTGCAGGCTTGGCCGACGGTCTTGCACTCCCAACCCTTTTCGAGCGCGCAAGTCGCGCCGCAACCGTCACCCGCAGCAGTGTTCTTGTCGTCGCACTTCTCTGGCGCGATCAGCATGCCGTCGCCGCAGACCGGCGTGCAGGCGACGCCTTCGGTCGGACAGGCGTAGCCGGTCTCAATCGTGCACGTCGCCGAGCAGCCGTCATTCGGCGCCTTGCCGCCGTCGTCGCAAGCTTCGGCGTCTTCCTTCTTGCCGTTGCCGCAAACCGCGACGACCGGAGCGCCACCGGTTCCGGCGGTGCCGGCCATGTCGCCGCCGCTCCCGCCACCGCCGCCCGCGCCACCGCCGCCAGCACTCGTGCCGGCGCTGCCGCTCGTGCCGACGCTACCCGCAACTCCGGTTGTGCCAGCCGAGGAACTGCCCGCCGAAGTACCGCCTGCGGCATTCGTCCCAGCAGCGGTGTTGCCGCCCGAGCCGGCGGTACTGCCGGCGCTACCACCTGCACCGGCGGCGCCGTTAGCGGCAGGCGTCGGGTCGCCAGAACAGCCTGCGGCGAGCGTCAGAGCGGAACAAATGAGGTACTGGTGGGCCTTGAGTCGCATGAGCGAAGTCCTTCCGCCGGTGCGCACAAAAAGAAGGCGTAATCCCCAAAAGCAGCGCAACCGGAACGTAGACAGCTTACACCCAAAGCTCAATTTTGCAGCCTGCAGAATACGGACATGCGTCAGAAACCTGTTAGCAGGCCGGACGCGCCAACCGATGCCGGAGGCGCAAAGAGCGCTCGTTTTTCCAGGCACCGCCACGGCATTCCGCTGAGCGGCAGGCTCATGCACCATACTGACTGGTGCGACGTCTAAGTGCGGAGGGCTCGATGCAAAGACTAACTTGGTTGGGTGTGGGAACGGTTCTGGTGAGCGCGCTATGCGGCTGTAGCGGCGACGACCCCGCGCCCGGCTCGACGATCTCGCACCCGAAAGGCGGCAGTGGCGGCACGGGTGGCGAAGCTGGCTCGCTCAGTCTTGGAATTTCGGGCGGCGGCGCTGCTGGTGGCGGGACTGGCGGAATGAGCGGAGCCGGCGGCGCGAGCAGCGGCTCCGGCGGAGTCGAGCACGCAGGAACATCCGCGGGCGGTGCGGTGAGTCACTCTGGCAGCAGCAGCGGTGGCAGCGGTGGCAGCAAGCCGGCCGGCATGTGCAAACGCGCGGCGAGCGGCGACGCCGACTGTGCCGACTTCTACCCAGCCGAGCCCCCCGACCCGGCTCGACCCCAAGCGTATGCATGCGATGACACCGGCGCGTTCCGCACGCTGAACGCCGCGCACGGCAGCAAGTGCGCGAGTGTCAACTTCGTACCAGGCTCGAAGTACGGCGCTTGCTGTCCTCCCTAGAAAAGCGCGAGTCTGCGGCGAATCTGCAAGAAAACGCCTCGAACGTGCAAGAGCATTAAGGAGGTAGCGAGTAGTCTTCGGGGATGAACCGACGGACGCGAGGCTGGGCGTTGCTCGGTGTCGCCAGCTGTGCGCTGGCGTGTGGAAACGAAGCCGCGCCAGGCGACGCCAATGGCGGGAGTAGCGGCGCTGGGAGCGCCGGCGCGAGCACTGGAACCGCTGGAGCCGGAACCGCCGGGAGCACCGGAACGGGCGGCAGCTCGTCATCCGTATCGGGCAGCGCGGGGCAAAGTGCGGCGGGCGGAAGTGGCGCTGGATCCGGTGGCGCGCTTTCCGGTGGCGGAGGAGCGGGCGGCACGGCAGGTGCTGCGGGTGCCGCCGGCGCAGGTGGCAGCATGAATCCGTCGCTGCCAAAACGCGTGCTCTTGTATCACTTCAGCACGGCGGCGATCGACACAGTGCCAGAGCAACTGGCGTTGCTCAAAACACAGCTGATGACCTGGGGCTACGAGGCCGAAGACAGCGTGAAGCCGGATGACGTCAGCACCGCCAACTTGGCGCGCTTCGGCGGCGTCGCCATGATCAATACGTGTTTCGAGCCGTTTGGCGCGGGACAAACCGGCACGACACAGACGGCTGCACTCAAAGCGTTCGTTGAAAACGGCGGCGGATTGTTCGGCACCCACTGCGCGACGGTCACCTTTCAAACCGCTGAACCGCCCAATCCGTACAACAGCGTGATCGGCGGGCGCGGCGGACATGGCTACTTCGAGGGCAAGAGCGCGTGCCGCACGACCGAGGAGGCGCACGTCACGACCGCGATGCTGCCGGCAACCTTCGACTTCACCGGCAACCTCGACAACGCCGACTTTTTGGCGGCGGACTCGAAGGTGCTCGTGAAGTGCAAGTGGTCGGGCGGCGACATGAAGGACACCGCCGTCTCGTGGTACCGCACGCCCGGCAAAGGTCGCGTCTTCTACACCAACTTCGCCAAAATCGCCGCCGACCTCAGCGACGCCACGCTCGGCGAAAAGCACATCCTACTCGGCCTCGGCTGGACCCTCGGTCGCTAACGGCCGCCAGCGCAAGCACGAGCAAACAGGGAGACGGGGAGGTAGGGAGGTTTTTGGATGGGCGCAAGTTGCGTCGACGCCTCAAGCGCACGCTTCATCCCGCCTCCACGCGGAGCCAACGATTTCTTGTTTGCCCAGCAAACAAGAAATGCGTTCTCGCCCTCCCTGTCTCCCCGTCTCCCTGTTAATCTCGATCTCGATCTCGAGCCTTACGGGAGCTCCATCAGCTCGATGTCTTTGAACTCGAGCGGTTGGCTCTCGGATTGGAGCGAGAGGTAGCCACCGGTGACCGCTTTGCCTTGGTAGGTCGGGCCACTCATCGTGATGATCGGCGTAGTCTTGTTCGGGTATTGGAACACCTTAGTGTCACCGGTCACGTGCACCTCGGCTTCGACCGTGGTCCAGTCGGCGGCCGGCGGTGGGGCGACGCCGGTGTGGTTGTCACCGCAGTCGGCGCTGCTTTTCGACAGCGTCATGCCGCCGGGCACGCAGACGTTCGGGGTGGTGGAGCCGCCTGAGCTGTTGGCGCCGAGCAATTGAATCTCGATCAACGGCGGAAACTCCGGATCGCCGGTGACCTTCGCTGGATCGATGCCGAAGATCATCAAACCCGAGTTGTTCCTGCCCCAGCCCACGGGATTTTTGGCTTGCGGTTCCAGGAACCGATACGTCACACGCACGCGGTAGTTGGTCAGCGGCTTGTCGTAGTAGAGCAGCCCACAGCGATCGTCGAAGGTTCCGCCCGGGTAGTCTTCGTAGGTCACCTTGATCACGTGATTTACGGGGTCGGCGCGGAAGGTGTTGTACTGATCCTGCTTGTACGTAGACTTGTGGATCAGCGGCGACCAGCCGGTCAGATCTTGACCGTTGAAGATCTTGACCCAACCTTCGGCGTCGGGTCCGCCGCCCGCGACACCGCCTGCGCCGCCCGCACCCGCTGCGCCGCCGCTCCCACCTGCCCCGCTTGCTCCCGGGGCGCCACCGCTTGCCACGCCACCGCTACCCGCGTTCACCACGCCGGCGCCACCCGCTTGGCCAGCGCCGCCGGCTGCAACGCTGCCGCCGGTCGTGCTCGACGTCACGCCGGCAGCACTTTGTCCGGCGGTGCTAGTCGAGCCCGAAGCGCCGCTGCTTCCGCCCATCACCGGTCCAGAGCCGGCCGGATCGGCGCCACAAGCCAGGGCCGAAAAGAGCCCCGCAAAAGCCGTAAAACGAACGCAATTTGTCGTCTTCATGTGAGCCCCGCGAGCGCGCCAGTGTTGTATTCCTTGCGACCAAAAGTGGTGTCGGTTCCGCCAAACACGTTCAGCAACGTGACGAGCAGGTTGTTGTGCGATTGCGACGGAACCTTCAGCCAGCGCCCGGTCTTAATGCCGGCGTTCTTGCCGCCGGCGATCATGAACGGCATGTTGGTTTGGTTGTGGGTCGGCGGTTCCTGAATTTCGGTCACCCACAGCACGACGGTGTTATCGAGCAACGTTCCGTCGCCCTCTTTCACTGACGCCAGGCGATCGAGCAGGTACGCGAAGTTCGAGCCGAACCATTGGTAGATCTTGAACAGCGCGTTCGGGTCGTACACGCTGTCGTGCTGGTAGCCGTGATGGTGATCCGGCAGCTGCAGCGGGTCGAAATTGAGCGGAAACTTCGACTCGCTGTCCGCCCATTGCATCGTGCCGACGCGCGTGAGATCGCACGCCAACGACGTTACCAGCAAGTCGGTCATCGTCTTGCCCTTGGTCGGCACGTCGATCGCGGCGGCGTCGGTGGGGGCGCCGGGGACGGCGCAGCTTTCGCCCGACGTTCCGGCATTCAAGCTGGCTTCCATCTGCCGAATCAGCTCCAAGTGCTCTTGCAGCTTGGCCTTGTCGGCGGCGCCGAGCTGGGCGGAAACGCTGGTGTATTGGCCCATCACCGCGTCCAAGATCGAAACCGTCTTCTTCTTTTCAAGCAGCGCCGCGGCGTCCTGCACCCCCAGCTCGCCGAACACGCGGTTGAACGCGACCTTCGGATTGATCATCGGCGGTAGCGGCTTGTTGGCGCCCGCGAACGTGAGCTGATTCGAAGCGTTCGACGTCTCGGCCACCGCGCCGTCCATCAGTGAGCGACCGGAGATCGCCCAAGCCGTCGAGAACTCGAGCGAACGAAACTTGAGACCCGACCCGATGCGCTCGCCGATGACTTGGTCGACCGAAGGACCGTTGGCAAAGCTGGCACCGCCGCCGCCGGTCACGAACGTACCCGGCAAGAGCTCGGTACCGGTCAGCAAGCCAGCCATACCGCGGCTGTGCGGGTGACCGACGCCGAGCTCGGTGACCGACAGATCCAAGCCGTCCAAAAACAACAGCTGCTGCTGATGGGGTGCGAGCTTCATCATCATGTCGCTGAGCACGAACTGCGTTTCAGTACCGGACGGCCGCCACTGGTTGAGCAACGTGCCGCCCGGTGAATAGAAGACCACGAAACGCTTGGGCGCTCCGGCAGCTTGCGCGTGCGTTTCGAGCGGCCGCAGCATCGCCTCCAAAAACGGCAGCGCGATCGCCACTTGTCCGGCGCCGCGGAGGACGGTGCGGCGCGTTAGTCGGTTCTTCGATGTGATCATGGGTCGGCTCAGGGCGTAGGGGCTGGCAAATAGAGGAAATCGTCGGTTTGAGTCGCGGCCAGGAGCAGCGCTTTCACGTTGCCTTTCGCGCCTTGGAACGCGCCTTCGAGCTGGCTCTTGCTGCAGGCATCGCCGTCACCCGGCACGCGGCCGTAGGCGAAGCTCAACCACTTGTCGGCAAAGCAACGCTGCGCGTCCTGGCTGCCGGCGATCTTCTTCGCCAGCTCGGCGGGACCGACGAACGCGCCGGCGATGTCGACGCTTTGCGGCAGCTCGCCGCTGGCATCGACGGGCTTGCTGTTCTCGGTATCGCGCCACAAGCCAACGCCGTCGAAATTCTCGAGCCCGAAGCCGATCGGATCGAGCATGACGTGGCAGCTCTTACACGGCTCCATCTCGCGATGCGCCGTGAAGCGCTCGCGCGTCGTGCGCGTCGGATCTGCCGGCGGCTCTTTGACGTTCAGCCCAACTGGCGGGCTAGGCACGTGGCCGCATAGGATCTCTTCGAAGATGAATTTGCCGCGCACGACCGGGTTGTTGCGACTGCCCGGCGTCGTCGAGGTCAAGACGCTGGCGTGGGAGAGCAGGCCGAGCCGGCGCGCTGGATCGCGCTCGACGCGCTGAAAGGCGTCGCCGCTGACGCCGGGCAAGCCGTAGAAAGTCGCCAGCGGGCCGTTGACGAACGAATACGAGGCGTTGAACAGCGTCGCGAAGTCACCAGCGCCGTTCCAAACCACGTCGTCGATGAAGCGCTCAGTCTCTTGGCGAAACAGCGGACCCAAGCCGGCGTTGAAGGTCGGGAACATTGCGGCGTTGCGCTCGAGCCCGTCGAGCCCGCCAATGCCGTAAAGCGTGTTGGTGAAGTAGCGCAGCACGTCGTGTGCACGCGCGTCCTGCAGCATCAGCTCGGCTTGCGCTTTGACTTGTTCGGGGGTGTCGAGCTGGTTTTGCGCGGCGACGTCGAGCAGGCGCGCGTCTGGCGTAGAGCCCCAAATCAAGTACGACAGGCGCGTGGCCATTTCGATCGAGGTCGGGCGCCACACGGTTTTTCCCGGAACCTGCACGCCGACTTCGACGCGATACAGGAATTGCGGCGACTGCAGCGCCATCTGAATCACGGCTTTCAGGCCCGCGGCGTGCGTCGCGCCCTCTTTGCCGGCAACGTACACGCCGTAGAACGCCGCGCTCTCGGCGGCGGTGAGCGGGCGCCGAAACGCTTTCTTGCCGAAGTCGGTCACGAAAGCGTGCGCGCACGCTTCTTCACCCTGGCCAGCGACGTCGCATGTCGTCAGCTTGGCGAGCGCGGCAGCGTCTTTCGTGACTGCCGTCGCGAGGTCGTCAGCGATCGTCCGATACGCGTCGACCAGAACACGGCTGGTGGTGAGCGAGGCTGCGTCGTTGCTAAAGCCGTTGCCCTTCAGCTCGGGCGGCAAGCGGTCACCCGATTTCGTGGTGTCACCGAGCAGGTCGCGCAGCGTGTTGCTTAGCTCGAAGCGCGTGAGGCGCCGAATTGGCGCGGCGCCAGGCGCCGGGGCCAGGCAGGTGACCGCCGGTGGGGCACCCCCGCCGCTGCCGCCGCCGCTCGCGCTGCCTCCAACCGGCATGCCTGCAGCACCGGCTTGGCTTCCGGGGTTGGAAGAGTCGACCTGTGCCTGACACGCCGTCGTGAGCGCGACGAGGCTGGCAACGGCAGCTAAGCCCCGAAAAGGCTTAGCAATCGCCGATGCGGCTTGTAGCGAGCCCGCATTGGTTTGCAAAATTCGCGCGTATATTCGAGTCACCGGGTTGCCTCGGAGGTGAGGGTCCGGCCTCGAATCCAGCTGGTTCACAAATCGTCTTCATTCCAAAAACATGGACCATCCACGCACGGGAATGCGTCTTCGAGTGACTCACGGGAGTGGCCCATCGCCAGACCGTGACCAAACTGATGCCGACCGCAGCCCGGCAGTTGGTGGTCGTCCAGCCCCTGGTCGAGCCGCCCGAGAGCGACGCCATGCTGGTGTACGCCCTGCGCGGGCAGGATCTCACGGCTGCTGGTCGCCTTTACGACCGCTACGTCACGAACGTACGCGGCATGGTCCACCGCATGCTCGGCCCCGACGCCGAGCTCGACGACGTCGTCCAAGACGTGTTCGTCGCCGCCATCACCTCGATCGGCAAGCTGCGCGAGCCGGCCCTGCTCAAGAGCTGGCTGCTCGGCATTGCAGTCGGCAAGGTGCGCGACCACCTGCGGACACGCTGGCGGCGGCGCTGGCTGAGCTTCCTACCGAATGAAGAGCTGCCCGAACGCGCAGTACCCAGCTCGGAATCACAGGTCGATATCGTGCAAGAGGTCTGCAGTATCCTCGACCGGTTGCCCCCGGAGGAGCGGATTGCGCTGCTCTTGCACCGCTTAGAGGGGCTGTCGCTCGATGAAGCCGCCAAGACCTGCAGCATGAGCGTCTCGACCTTTAAGCGCCGGGTCGCCCGCGCTGAAGCCAAGTTCATCGTGCGCGCGAAATACCACCCGGCGCTGGTCGAGTGGCGCGGCCAGAGCTGACTCAGCAGCAGCAGTAAACAGACTGCTTTGTTGCGGCGCGATGGGCGGCCACGACGTGGACCCACGCCTGTGTCATCCTGCCAACCATGACGGCGGGTGGAGCACGCGTGGGCCAGCGATCGAGGAAGCTCTTCGGCTTTGCTGGGCTGGCTCTGCTGAGCGCGGTTGCGTGTGGCGGCTCGACCCGCCACGACGGCACGAATCCGAGTGGCGGCAAGAGTGGCAGCGCGGGCGACGCTGGCCAGGGCGCGGCAGGGACGAGGGGCGGCGGCGAGACGAGCGGCGCGGGTGGCACCGGTGGCGTGGCGGGCTCGGCTATCGACGTTGGTGGTGCCGGTACGAGCGGCGTG